>CAYVMD010000037.1:0-20519 GCA_964452465.1 uncultured bacterium
TCCTATGACGGTTCAATTCATCAAGGAGGGAGTCATCCAAGCGACAATCGCCCAAAAGCCGAAATTGATGGGTTACCTTGCTATAAAGAAGCTCTACGAGTTCGCCCAATCGGGGAAATTGGAAAAGGTGCCCGATATAGATACGGGCATAACGGTAGTAACTAAGGAAAACATAGCGGAGTTCGAGCAACCCCAGTAAAGTATTATGGGCCTTCTCACCTATCTTTTGAGAAGGAGGGAGACGGGGGCGGGGGTTGCCTTCGTCCTCGTCTTCCTCGCTCTTTCCATTATGAGGAGGGAGACCTTCCTCACCGCGGAGAACCTCCTTACCGTTGCTCGTCAGTTCTCCATGATAGGCATAATGGGGGTGGGGATGACCATGACTATCATCCTGGCGGGGATAGATCTCTCGGTGGGTAGCGTCCTCGCCTTGGCAGGTTGCATAACCGCCTTATCCATGAAGAAAGGTATAGGAGTGGGTCCTGCTATTCTCCTCGGTCTTGTAGTAGGGGCTTCCTGTGGCTTCATAAGTGGCATAGCCATCATAGGTGTGAAGATGCCTCCCTTCGTCGCCACCCTGGGGATGATGAGCATCGCGCGGGGATTAACCTATGTCATAACGGGAGGATGGCCGATAATAGAGTTGCCCAAATCCTACCTCTTCCTGGGGCAAGGGAGCATTGGGGGGATTCCCATGCCCGTGGTGGTGATGCTCGCCTGTGTTGCCATTGGGCATGTCATCCTGAGCAACACGATATTGGGAAGGGATATCTACGCCATAGGAGGGAACGAGCAAGCAGCCTTCCTCTCCGGCATAAAGGTGAACAAGGTGAAATTGATCGTATATACCCTTTCCGGGCTCCTCTCCGCCTTAGCGGGCATAGTCCTCACCTCTCGCCTTTCCTCCGCTCAACCCAATAGCGGATTGGGAGCGGAATTGGATGTCATCGCAGCAACGATAATCGGGGGAGCGAGTTTCAGCGGAGGGGAGGGAACGGTGATAGGCACCTTAATAGGCGCTGCCTTTATGGGGATACTGCGCAACGGCTTGGTTTTGCTCAATGTTTCCGCCTATTGGCAACAGGTAGCAATAGGAGGGGTGATAATGGGGGCGGTGGCGATAGATTTCCTCCGCCGACGCAAGGTGGCGTGAGCGTCCTACCTTTCTCTCCTTGCTTCCCCCCGCAGAAATGAATCATGAATAAGTGGTTGGCATTGCTCCTATTGGGAGGTGTTTGTATGTCCTTGGATTTCCAGGAATTCCATATAAACAATCAAAGGTTCGTGGCAGTGCCCTATGAAAATGGATCCGCAAGGAGCGGAATGCCATTGGGTGGGTTGGGAACCGGCTACATAGAGATTATGAGCGACGGCTCCTTCGGGAAATCCACCCTTGAGAACAATTTCCTTACCCCTTCCCCCGTTTCCCCATCTTCATATCTCTTCTTGGAGATAGATGGCAGAAGGATGTCCCTCAATAGGGAGAACATCCGGAGGATCACCTTTCTGGGGCATTTCCCGATAGCGGATATCCTCTACGAGGATGAGAAACTTCCCTTCTCTCTGTCCCTGCGCGCCTTCTCGCCCTTCATAAAGAACGACGAGTTAACCTCCTCCATCCCCTGTGCCCTTTTCCGTTTCTCCCTTACTTCTCCCCATAAATCTACTCGGTTGAAGATTGGCATATCCTGGGCGGTTGAAGAGAACCAAAAGACAGGCAACCTCGCCGGCACCCTTGGTTGGCAGAAGGATGCGCTTGAGCCAGGAGAAGAGTGGAAAACGATCTGCGCCATCTACTTGGGGGAAAACGAATCCCCCACTCTCCTGCCTCCATCCTTCAAATTTAAAGGGGACAAAAAAGGGGAAAGGATAAGCGATGGGAGGACCTCCTTAAAGGTGAACGATTGGGGAGCCTTCAATTGGGAGGAAGGATTGGAGTTCACCTTCCCTTATGAAGATAAGGGGCACCTTGCCGCCATTTTCTATTCCCTTAGGTGGGAGGAGGGTAGTTGCGGGACATATTATCTACCAGGCGGGATAGGAAAGGAAAACCTGGTTCCCCTAAGGGAAGTGGAGGTAGCAGAGAATGGAAGAGCGGCAAGAAGCACCTTAAAAACGGAGGATGGTCGGCTTGAAGTCACGATAATCTCCATGCTCCAAGATGGCGTCCTTTGGCGGGAAACTTCCATCAAGAACATCTCCCCCCACCCCGTTAAAGACCTGCTCTTCTCCTTCTTCGCCAACTTGGATGTGGGAGGCATAGAGGAAGCGGAAAGGAACATAGGCTACGGTGGGGACGATGCTCTGAAGATAGGGAGGGCGGATGGGAAGCTATGGGGGATCGTCAAGGGATTCGACAATAGCCATTATTTTCTGGGAAGTTGGATGGAATGCCACCAAAGGATGAGGGAGGGGAGGCTCCTCCCCTTGGGAGGAGAGGAGTGGCGGATAATCCCCTTCCCCCAAGGTATCCTTTTCTCCTCGTCCCGGGGCGAATACGCCCTCGCCTTTCCTCCAGGGTATAAAATCGGAAGGGACATAAAGGACAAGGAAGCCTCTATGTGGGTAGAGGCGCAATTGGAGAGAGGAAAGGCGGAAGAGACCTGGATGGCGCTTTCCTGGTTCTTCCCCCACTATGTGGATAGGACAGGGAATCGCCTGGGGCACTATTATGCGAGACGGTTCAAGGGGGCGAGGGAGATCGCGGAATATGCCCTCGATAAGCGCTTCGTCCTCCTCCAGAGGATCGTGGAATGGCAGGACGAGATCTACTCCTCTCCCCTCCTGCCTAATTGGTTAAAGGATGCCCTAATTAACGGCCTCTACCCCATCGTGAAGAACTCCCTTTGGATCGAGGATGGGAGGTTCTCCCTAAGCGAATCCTTCACCGGCTGTCCCATAAACGAAACCCTCGTCTGCCGATTCAATGGCTCCTTCCCACTCCTCCTTTTCTTCCCAAAACTGGAGAAGGAGGTAATGAGGGAATTCGCCCGCCTTCAAAAGGAGGACGGGGAAATTCCCTTCTGCTTCGGTATGCAGGATACCTTCTCCGCCCCCGTCTTTCATCTTCAGCATCCCATCGTTTCCACCGAGTTCGTGCTCATGGCGTGGCGTGATTACCTCTACACTAAGGATCTCACCTTCCTTAAGGAGGTCTATCCCTCCGCCAAGAAGGCGATGTTATTCGCCCGAACATTGGACAAAAACGGCGATTTTCTCATAGAGGAGGATCCCCAGCCGGGCGGGCTCGCCAACCAATATTACGATGCATGGGAATGGCACGGGGTCTCCGCCTATGTCAACACCATCCTCCTATCCGCCCTCAAAGCGATGGAAAGGATGGCAGATCTCATGGGGGATGAGGAGATGAGGGAGTATGCTAAAAGGTGGTTCGAGGGAGCGCGAGCGGAGTTCAGGAGGAAATTGTGGAATGGTAGGTGGTTCAATCTATATAGCAACGAAAAGACCTCGGAGACCTGCCTCGCAAATCAACTCGTGGGGCAATGGTATGCCTATCTTTGCGATCTGGGGGAGATCCTACCGAGGGAGGAGATCCTCTCCGCCGTGAGGTGGATATGTGCCCTGAATTGCCAAGCGAGCTCCTATGGAGTGGTGAACGGGGTTCTACCCAATGGCAAGCCCGACGAGACCGGACGGTATCATCACTCCGATGGCATCTCGCCCGGGGAGGGGTTCGCCTATGTTAGCACCGCTATAATGGCGGGAGAGAGGGATAAAGGGCTCCTCGCCGGCGAGAAGACATATAGGAACATCGCCCTGAACAGGAAAAGCCCCTGGGACATCTACTTCAACTATCTCTCCTCCACAGGGGAGGAATGCTGGGGCTCCGATTATTACAGCAACATGTCCATTTGGACGATCTACTTAGCCCTGTTGTTGGATGCTCAAAATTATCCCTTTAGAAATTCCTTCCGAAAGGAGAACCCGGAATGAACAAGGTCGGCATTTCCCTCTTGGGCATAGGGGCTCTAACGATGAGCATGCCCGCTGTTCCGCTCGTGGTGAAGGATCCCTACCTCAATGTTTGGCAATTTGCGAATAACCTCTACGACGATTGGGCAAGGCATTGGACGGGAGCGATAAAGGCTATCACGGGAATGATTAGGGTGGATGGCAAGGCATACAAATTCATGGGTATAGTGAGGGAAGGGATCCCCGCCTTTCCCCAGAAAGCAGTAACGGTCCTCCCCACTCGCACTATCTATCACTTCAGCGATGGCAATGTCGGTCTATCCCTAACCTTCTTAACCCCCACCCTTCCGAAGGATTACAAGACCTTAAGCCTTCCCCTAACCTACCTGATAGGTGAGATAAGCTCCGCCGATGGTAGGGAGCACGAGGTTCAATTGTATTTTGATATCTCGGCGGAATGGGCGGATGGTGAAGCATCCCGCCCCGTGGTCTGGGAGGGTGGGGAGCTCGAAAAGGGGATACGGTTCTTCAGTGTGAAGCCGGCGGAGGCTCAGGTGTTCCGGGAGATCAACGAGTATCCAAATTGGGGGTTCGCTATCTGGTCGGCAAGGGAGGCAACCAGTTGGGAAAGCGGGGCGGACGATGTGGTGAGAGGTAAGTTCCTAACGGAAGGAAAGCTCTCCAATAGGATGGATTGGCGCCAACCGCGTCCCATCAATGAACGCTGGCCGGTCTTCGCCTATGCCTGCGATCTAGGCAAGGTGGGGAGCAAGGGGAAATCCGTTTCCTTCCTCATCGGACACATAAGGGAGGAGGCGATCTCCTATGCTGGCGAGATCTACCAGCCTTTATGGCGTCGTTACTTCGCCGATTGGAAGGAGATGCTCTCCTTCTCCTGGGATAACCTACCCGCCATCGCCAGCACCTCCCAATCCTTCGATGCGGATCTTCTGGAGAAGGCAAAGAGGACGGGGGGAGAGGATTACGCCTTTCTGCTCTCCCTCACCTACCGCCAGGTTTTAGGCGCCTGCGAGATCGTCTTCAAGGGGGAGAAAACGGTGATGTTTATGAAGGAGATAAGCAGTGGTAGTTTCATCCAAACGACGGATGTTATCTTCCCCGCTTCTCCCTTCTTCTTGTATTTCAATCCCGAACTTTTGAAGATGCAGTTGGAGCCGCTCTTGGAGGTCAGCGAAAGCCCCGCCTGGAAAGATCCCTTCGCCCCTCACGATTTGGGACGCTATCCTATTGCCCTCCAGCAATCCTATGGCGCGCCCATGCCAGTGGAGGAAAGCGGGAACATGCTTTTGATGGTTTTGGCCTACGCTAAGAGGACGAACGACATCGCCTTCGTAAACTACCACTTCCCCCTTCTCCAGCGCTGGGCAGATTACCTGGTGGAGAAGGGATTGGAGCCGGAGGAGCAATTGTGCACCGATGATTTCACGGGTCCTTTAGCCCTAAATGTCAATTTAGCGGGTAAAGCAATAGGGGGAGTTTTTGCCTTCGCCCGCCTCGCCGAGATGGTGGGTAAGAAGGAGATAGCGAGCAAATACGAAAGCAAGGGGAAGGAAATGCTCTCCTTCTGGTTGGAAAAGGCGGATGCAAAGGACCATCTGAGCAGGGTTTATGGTCAGCCCGAAACCTGGTCCCTCAAATACAACATGTTTTACCCCCTCCTTTGCGGTCTGGATGTCTTCCCGAGGGAGATAATCGAGAGGGAAGTGAAGTTCTACCTCGGGAAATCGAACAGATATGGAATACCCCTCGATGACAGGTTTAGTTATACTAAGGCGGACTGGCTATCCTGGATAGGCTTTATGAGCGTCGATCCCTCTGCCCGAGAAAGGATCCTCCATTCCCTCGTTCATTTCCTGCAGGAAAGCCCGGATAAGGTGCCCTTCACGGATTGGTATGATACCCAGACCGGCAAAGTAGTGGGCTTTCGTGCCCGTCCCGTTCTCGGCGCCTTTTTCGCCCTACTATGTTTATCCACGGAGGAAAAGAGTCATTGACTGGCGGTGGCTAATATCTCGTCGGGTATATCGAAGTTGGCATAGACCTTCTGGACATCGTCCAGATCCTCCAGCATTTCTAACAATTTGAGCAGGGTCATAGCCTCTTTCCCCTCTACCCTCACCGTCGTCTTGGGGAGGAGGGTGAGATCCGCTGAGGCTATCTTGACGCCCTCTTCCTCGAAGGCTCGCCTCACATCCTCCAGGTCCGTGGGAACCGTGATAATCTCGTAGTTGTCGGGGTCGTCGGTGCGCACATCCTCCGCACCTGCCTCTATGGCGAGGGAAAAAACCTTCTCCTCATCCTCCTCCTTTGGCACGAGGATGATGCCCTTCCTCTCGAAAAGCCAAGAGCAGGAACCTGCCTCTCCCAGAGTGCCACCATAGCGGGAGAGTGTGGATCTGAGCTCCTGGACCGCTCGATTCTTGTTATCGGTGAGGAGCTCTATGATGAGGGCAACCCCCGCGGGTCCGTAACCTTCATAGGTGACCTCCTCGAAGCGAGCTCCCTCCACCTCGCCAGCTCCCTTCTTTATCGCCCTCTCTATGTTCTCCATCGGCATGCCCGCTTCTTTTGCCTTGGAAATGGCAAGACGAAGGCGAGGATTCGCCTCCGGGAGGGGTCCGCCGATTCTGGCTGCCACCATTATCTCCCGTGATAGTTTGGAGAATAATTTCCCCCGCCTTTCGTCCATCTTCATCTTTTTTACCCTGATATTATGCCATTTAGAATGTCCGGACATCTCACAACACCTCTTTTTAATTATAGCGATTCTAAACCAATACCTCAACTCTGGTTTCGCATCCTTACCAAAAACCTCGGGCGCGTTATCATCATTACGGCACAAGGAGTTTAATAAAAGCAGAGGTGAAGAAAGGCAAAGGTAGGCAAAGTCGTTCTTTAGCGGTGATGGCGGTGTTGAGAGTTGCTCTCGTTGCAAAGCAATACGATGCTAAGTAAGAAGTTGCCCCAGGGCAAAGGTGGAAAGACCGCCTTGAGTAGGCTCGCAAGATAGCATCGGAAATCAAAGACTCCCATTGGCGAGTCCGGGCCTGGGTGGAGATTGGTAAAGCTTCCGGCAACGATGAAGACTTTGATCAGGCTCGCAAGGCGATGAACGAAATCGAAGAACCCTTGCTCCGGGAATTGCTTCTGCAAAATATTGCAGAAGGTTTAACCGAAGCCAAGGAGCTCGACGAGGCTCGCAAGATGTCCAGCGAGATCGTAAGATACAAGGGCCTTTTCTCCCGCGAGCCTGGGTTGGGATATGCATTGCTAAATCTTCGGGCAAGGAAGAGGATTTCGAACAGGCTCGCAAGTTAACGAGCGAAATGAAAGACCCCGATGAACGAGTGGAATGCTGGGTGAATATTGCTAAGGTTTCAAGCAAGGACGAGGACTTCGAACAGGCTGTCAGGTCAGCGAATGAAATCAAAGAATCCGGGAGGCAAGACGAGGTTAAAGTAGACATCGTTAGAGCATTGGTCGGAACCAAGGAATAAAGAGCTCCCGAGGGATGAAAAACGAAACATCTTACCCAATCCCCTTATTGTTTTTGACATCGCTTCCGGAGCGATGTAAAATATAACCCATGAGATTGAAGGTTATCGCCTGCGAGGTCCTAGCGAGGGAGCTATACACCCTGGCGGGCTCCTCGCCCCAAATAATAGATTTGGAGTTAGTAACGAAGAGCCTTCACGATACCCCTCATCTACTCTCCGCTGAGATCCAAAAGCGAATAGATGAGGTAGAAAATCCCTATGATTATATCCTGCTTGGCTATGGACTCTGTGGTAACGGGCTTGTGGGAGTGAAAGCACGAGAGATCCCAATAGTGATCCCCCGTGTCCACGATTGCATAGCCCTTGTCCTGGGTTCCAACGAGCGTTATCTCCAACAATTCCACAATGCTCCCGGCACTTACTACTACTTCCTGGGCTGGCTGGAGCGAAGGGGAGAGGAGAAGAAAAGCGCTAACATAGAATCAACCACCTTCGATCTTTCCCCTGAGTGGGAGGAGTTGGTTAAGAAATATGGTGAGGATAACGCCAGATACCTTAGGGAAGTAATGGAGGGATGGCGGAAGAATTACAAAAGGGCGGTTTTCGTGAGCATGGGGTTGTTGGATGAAGACGAAGGGAAAAACTATGTGAAGGATTTAGCAAAAGAAAACAACTGGGAATATGAGGAATTGAAGGGCGATCTGCGACTACTCGCCCATTTTCTTAAAGGCGAATGGAAAGAGGAATTCCTACTCGTTCCCCCTGGCGGGGAAATCGCCCCTTCTTACGACGGCGAGGTTCTGCAAGCGAGATATCCGAACAATCCCAGCGAAGGAGGACAAGAAAGTGCAAGAAAAGCATAGAGTGCCCATGCCTACCTGCAAGGATTGCCGTTATTTCTGCCCCAGCCAATTGTATATAAATAAAGGTTACTGCAGTAAGGTTAACGGTAAATCTGAGAAGATTTTGATCTCGAAGGATAAAGAAGGTTGCGAGGATTTCAGTGCAACCGATAAAGGGAAAGTTATAAGGTTGTAGAGGAGATATGTCGGAGCTTAGAAAGGACCCCATAACCTTAGAATGGGTGATTATAGCCACGGAGAGGAAATCCCGTCCCTTTGATTTTCGGGGAGAAGAGGAAATCCTTTCCCTTCCTCCCCGTGAGCCCAATTGTCCCTTCTGCCCGGGCAACGAGCATCTCACTCCCCCTGAGGTGTTCGCCTTAAGGGATGGCAATCCACCTAACTCCCCAGGTTGGTTAGTGAGGGTAGTGCCCAACAAATTCCCCGCCCTTAGGATCGAAGGGAGCACGGAGAGATTGGGCAAGGGGATGTTCGATTATATGGATGGGGTGGGTGCCCACGAGGTCATTGTGGAAACTCCCATTCACAACCTGCGCATTCCCCAAATGGAAGACGCCCAGATAATTCGGTTCCTCCAAGCCTATAAAGCGCGCATCCTCGATCTCAAGAGAGACACTCGCTTCGTTTACATCCTTATATTCCGCAACGAAGGGAAGAGGGCTGGCGCCTCGCTTGTCCATCCCCATTCCCAGCTCATAGCTCTTCCTTTCGTCCCCTATGAAGTGAAATTGGAGATAGACGGCATTCGAAGGTATAGAAACTTCCGAGAGAGATGCCCCTTCTGCGATATGGTTAGGGAAGAGCTCAACTTCGGGGAAAGGGTCGTGGCAGAGAGCCCCCATTTCCTCGCCCTCGAGCCCTTTGCCTCCAAATACCCCTTCGAGACCATGATAATCCCCAAGTGCCACCATCCCTCCTTCGCCGAGGAAGGCAAGGATATGATAGAGGAGTATGGGAGGTTCCTCAAGGAGGTCTTCGGAAGGATCGATAAAGCCCTAAACAATCCACCCTACAATTACACCCTTCATGAGATGCCCCTACAGGGCTTTTCTCCCGAGGATTTCCATTGGCATTTGGAGATAATCCCCCGCTTAAACACTCCTGCTGGTTTCGAGCTGGGAAGCGGGATCTATATAAACACGGTTTCCCCGGAGGAAGCAGCGAAGATCCTGCGGGAAACCACATAAGAGGTGATCCGTTATGCAGAAGCGTCCATTGGGAAAAACTGGCATGGAGGTTACAGCGGTAAGTTTTGGGGGGATTCCCATAATAAACAAGGATTTCGATTTAGCGGTGGAGACGGTTAAGAGGGCTTACGAATTGGGGATAAACTTCTATGATACCGCTCGCGCTTATGCTACGAGCGAGGAGAAGATAGGCGTCGCCCTCAAGGATGTGAGAGACAAGGTCTTCTATGCCACAAAGACCCACCTACGCTCCAAAGGGGAGGCGGAGCGCCACATAAAAGAAAGTCTGAAGAACCTCCGCACCCCCTATATAGACCTCTACCAGATCCACAGCGTAGATGACATGCAAACTTTGGACAGGGTTTTCCAGAAAGATGGAGCCTTATCCGCTTTGGAGGAGGCGCAGCGAAGGGGAGAGATAAGGTTCATAGGGATAACGGGACATAGACCCCACATATTGATCGAAGCCTTGAACAGATACCCCTTCGCTACCGTCATGGCTCCCTTGAATTTCCTCGAACAATCGTCCGCTGCCAACCTCCTTCCCATTTGCAAGGAAAGAGGCGTGGGCTTCATCGTTATGAAGCCTTACGGGGGCGGCTCCCTCGTAAGCGCTGAAGCGGATATCCAGAAGCTCGTGGGAGCTACCAGCTCCGTCGAGATGGTATCCCGCTCGGTGAAATTCTGCCTCTCCTTCCCCGAGGTCTCCTGCGTTATACCTGGACTGGGGACGCCTAAAGAGGTGGAAGAGGCAGTGCAGGCGGGAGAGGAGATGAGCGCCCTAACCGAGGAAGAGGAGACGATGCTGAAGAGATTAAAGGAAATGTTGAGGGAGCCGTTCTGCCGAGGCTGTGGCTATTGTCTTCCCTGCCCTCAGGGGATAGATATACCAGGGATCCTGAAAGCCCTGCTCTATGCGACGCGCTTCCAGTTGGTGGAGAGGGGGAGAAACATGTATGCTTCCCAGGCGATCAAGGCGGATGCCTGCGTCGAATGCGGCGTTTGCGAGGAGCGCTGTCCCTACAAACTGCCGATAAGGGAGATGTTGAAGGAAGCGAGGGCCCTCTTCGAGTGAAATTAGATATCCACCATAAGGAGAACCCTGTCCCTCTCCACCCAGGCAAATCCTCCCTTTATTTCCCATTCCTTCTTCCCTCCCCCTTCCTTCACCCTCACCTTCCCCCTTTTTAACTTCACCATGGCAGGCATATGCCCTGCCCAAACTCCCCAATAGCCCTCCTCCGCTGGGAAGACGAGGGAGGCAACTTCCCCTTCATAGACTACCCCCTCGGGCGTCATTATCGATAACTTGAAGGGAGTTGCCAATTAAACCGCCACCCCCAATGACCTTGCCTTTTCCACCGCTTCCTCTATCGTGCCCACCATGTAAAACGCCATCTCCGGCAGGTGATCCCACTTGCCCTCTACTATCTCTTTGAAGCCCTTCACCGTATCCTCCCTCTTTATGTATTTGCCCGGCACTCCTGTGAACGCCTCTGCTACGAAGAAGGGCTGGGATAGGAACCTTTGGATCCTTCGTGCCCGGTTGACGATTATCTTATCCTCATCCGACAACTCTTCCATCCCCAATATCGCAATTATATCCTGCAATTCCTTGTATCTTTGGAGGATTGCCTGCACCTCCCTCGCCACCCTGTAATGTTCCTCCCCTACGATGGAGGGCTCCAGAATGCGAGAGGCAGAGGCAAGGGGGTCGACTGCAGGATAAATGCCCATCTCCGCTAACTGTCTATCCAGATAGATAAAAGCGTCCAAGTGAGAGAAAGCGGTGGCGGGACCGGGATCGGTGGGGTCATCGGCGGGGACATATATCGCCTGCACGGAGGTTATCGCGCCCTTCTTAGTAGAGGTTATCCTCTCCTGCAAGGCAGCCAGATCCGTGGCAAGGGTGGGCTGATACCCTACCGCGGAGGGCATCCTCCCCAGAAGCGCTGAGACCTCCGAACCTGCCTGAATGAAACGATAGATGTTATCTATGAAAAGGAGCACATCCTGCCCCTCCACATCGCGGAAGTATTCGGCCATCGTTAAGGCAGTTAGGGCTACCCGGAAGCGAGCACCCGGAGGCTCGTTCATCTGCCCAAACACTAAGACCGCCCTCTGCAAAACCCCCGTCTTCTTCATCTCCAACCAAAGATCGTTGCCTTCCCTTGTCCTCTCCCCAGCACCTGCGAAGACGGATACTCCCCCATGCTCGACCCCCACATTCCTTATCAACTCCATCAGGATCACCGTCTTCCCCACACCTGCTCCTCCGAAAAGCCCTATCTTGCCCCCCCTAGGAAAGGGGCAGAGAAGGTCGATCACCTTTATGCCGGTCTCAAAGGGAACGATCTCCGTCGACTGCTCCGAAAGCGAAGGGGGACTTTTGTGGATAGGGTGCCTTTCCTTAGTCTGTACCTCCCCTAATTTGTCGATGGGTTCCCCTTTCACATTGAAAACCCTGCCCAAAGTTTCCTTCCCAACGGGAACCATCAGGGGGGCACCAGTATCCTCCGCCTCTACCCCCCTGTAAAGCCCTTCGGTGGGTCCAAGGGCGATACAACGAACAACTCCGTCCCCCAGATTCTGTGCCACTTCCGCCACTACTTCCAAACCATTCACGGGATCCCTCAGAATGAGCGCATTGGTGAGAGAGGGTACCTCGTTGCTGGGGAATTTCACATCTAAAATGGGACCGAAGATTTGAACGACCTTCCCTTTAGCCATATATCATTCCTCCAATGCCCGTTTCGTCCTCACTATCTCCGATATTTCGTTGGTTATAAGTTCCTGCCTCAATTTGTTGTACTCTATGCGGAGGTCTTGGAGAAGGCTTTGCGCGTTTTGAGTCGCCATATCCATAGATGTAGCCCTGGCTGTTTGCTCGCTTAATGTAGACTCCCATAGCGCTCTATATATGAGCACGGTTATATAATGGGGGAGAAGATATTCCAAAAGTTCCTCCGCCGGGGGCTCAAAGATGAAATCCCTTTCCTTTGCTTTGTTCTCCAAAGGAAGAAGGCGACGCGCCACGGGGAGGAAGAGCCCCCCTTCTCTGAAGTGGGTATATACAACATAGAGGACATCGATCTCGCCTGAGAGGAAGGAAGCCATTCCTGCTTGGGCGAGGGGCAGGGCATCTCCCATCCCAGGAGGGAACGAGGAGGGGAACTCCCCTTTTATTGGATATGCAAGTCTCCGAAAATAACGTTGTCCTACCCTTCCTACAACGAAGAGGAGAAAATTAGGAAGGCTCCTCTTAAGGCTCTCCACCTCTCTAAATATGTTCAAATTGAAACCACCACAAAGCCCCCTCTCCGAGGTTATCACGATTATCCCTCCTCTTTTTACCTCCCTCTGTTGAAAGAAAGGATGCTTTAGGAAAGGGAAAAGGATCTCTTCAGTGGCGCTCGTCACCGCTTCGATGTAGGGAAGGGAAGCGGAGTAATATCTCTTCGCCTTTTGGAGACGAGCGAGCGCCACCATCTTCATGGCGTTGGTTATCTGGGTTATACCCTCTATCGCTCTTATCCTTCTTCTAAGCTCTCTGAGGCTGACCTTGGGCACGGAAGAACATCTCCTTAAACTCGCCTATTGCCTTTTTAAGTTCTTCTTCTACCTCTGGTGTTATCTCCTTTTCCTTCTTGATCCTCCTGGGGATGTGGGAGTACTTGGTCTCCATGAATTTGAGAAATTCCCTTTCGAACTCATTTACCCTCTCCGTGGGGACATCGTCCAGATAATTGCGAGTGCCAACATAGAGCACGACCACCTGTTGTTCTACGGGCATTGGTTGATATTGGGGTTGAATGAGGAGTTGGGTCAATTTGTCGCCACGGGAAAGCTGCATCTGAGTAGCTTTGTCGAGGTCTGCCGCGAACCGGCTGAATGCTTGCAATTCCCTATACTGGGCGAGATAGAGCCTCAATTGCCCTGCCACCTGCTTCATCGCTTTTATCTGCGCCGATCCCCCCACGCGGGAGACGGATAAACCTACATTGACCGCTGGTCTAATTCCCGCATAGAAAAGATCGCTCTCCAGATAGATCTGCCCATCGGTGATGGAGATGAGGTTGGTGGGAATGTAAGCGGATATGTCGCCCAATTGGGTCTCTACAATGGGGAGAGCGGTCAGGGATCCTCCACCCATCTCGTCAGATAATTTCGCCGCTCTTTCCAAGAGACGGGCGTGGAGGTAGAATATGTCGCTAGGGTACGCCTCCCTCCCGGGAGGACGTTTGAGGAGAAGGGACATCTCTCTGTATGCCCAAGCGTGCTTCGTTAAATCGTCATAAATGACGAGAGCGTGCTTCCCCGTATCCCTGAATTCCTCACCGATAGCGCAACCCGCATAGGGGGCAAGGTATTGGAGGGGAGCAGGATCGCTGGCGGAGGCAACAACCACTATCGTGTAATCCAGCGCCCCGAATTGCTTCAACTTATCTATCACCTGGGCAACGGTGGATGCCTTTTGCCCTATAGCAACATATATGCAATAAACGCCTTCCTTCTTCTGATTTATTATGGTGTCTATGCAGATGGCGGTTTTCCCCGTTTGCCTATCTCCTATTATCAATTCCCTTTGCCCCCTCCCTATGGGTATGAGGGCATCGATCACTTTTATGCCGGTTTGGAGGGGCTCTTTCACTGGTTGGCGGTCGACGACGCTAGGGGCAAGAACTTCTACAGGACGAGTCTTCCTGTAGGGGATGGGACCCTCCCCATCCAAAGGCTGCCCAAGGGGATTTATAACCCTCCCCAAAAGCTCCTCTCCCACCGGTACCTCCACCACCCTCCCGGTAGTCTTAACCATGTCCCCTTCCTTTATCTCTTCATCGGGACCCAGAAGGGCACACCCTACCGAATCCTCCTCCAAGCTAAGCGCCAAACCATAAATCCCCTTGGGGAACTCCACCAATTCCCCATACATGACATCGGTTAGCCCCCAAACCCTTGCCACTCCATCCCCCACCTCGGTTACTATCCCGATATTCCTTATCTCCGCTTCTATATTCGCCTTTTCTATCATCTGCTTCAAAACGGAGGTGATCTCCTCTGGTCTTATGCTCATCTCCTCGAGACCTCCAAAAGGCTATTTTGAAGGTTCTGTAAAAATCCCCTCAAACTTCCGTCGAGCATATCTCCCTCTATCTCCACAATAAGCCCACCCAGGATGGAAGGGTCCACCTGTTCCTGAAGGATGACACGCTTCCCCCATTTCCTCTCCAGTATTTCCAATAGCCTCTTCCTCTCCTCTTCCTGAAGGGGAAGGGGGGAAGTAACCTTGGCGATAGCCAAACCCTCCCTTTGCATCTTTAAGCGATGCAACTCATCGATGATCTCGGGGAGGAGGTTTATCCTTCGCTTTCTTAGGAGGAGGGTAAGGAATAGGCGCGCCTTCTCGCTAATTTGAGGGCAAAGCGAGAAAAGCATCCCTTCCCTTTGAGAAAGGGGGAAGGCAGGAAGGGAGAGGTAGCGAAGGAGGTCCTTCTCCCCCAATATCTTGTTTGCTTCCTGGAGGGAATCCATATCCTCCTCGCTCGCTACCTCAAGAAAAGCGGTGGCGTATCTGGTTGCTATCCCCATGCTCCAAATCTTCCAATAGTTTATTTATTAATTCCCTTTGCTTCTTCTCGTCCAGTGAGGCGCGCAGAGCTCTTTCCGCGATCGATATCGCTAATTTAACCACATCCTCCCTTAGGGAGATGAACATCTTTTCCCGTTCCAACTCCATATCCCTCCGTGTTTTGTGCCTTATCCTCTCCGCCTCCTCCCTTGCCTCATTGAGGATCTCTTGGCTCATCTCCTGCGCCCTCTGCAGTTCCTTCTGAAGGAGCTCTTGCTTTTCCTCATATATGCTTTGTAGGCGCCTCTCCAATTCTTCCCTCATAACTTCGAGGCGTCTTTTCTCTTCCTCCAAGGAAGTAACCCTCGCCAGCGTCTCCCTCCTTCTTTCCTCCATTACCCTTTTCAGGGGAACGAAGAGGAATTTCTTCAAAAGGAGGTAAACAACGACAAAACCCGCTAATTGAACGAGTATGGTATGTAGGTTTATCCCCAAAGTTTCCATAATTATTTGCCGATCAGCTTCAATATCTCAGGAGTGGGAGGCAGTTTAGGAGCGAGGAAGACCATCGCCATAACCAAGACATAGAGGACCAAGGACTCTATAAGGGCTAAACCAATGATCAAGGTAGTCCTTATAGGAGCCGCTGCCTCAGGTTGTCTCGCGATAGATTCAAGGGCGGAGATTATAGCCTTCCCCTGCGCTATGGAGGCAGCCAAAACCGCTAGAGGCACAGCGAACCCGACTCCTATAGCTATAGCGATGAAATAACTCATAATTTTACACCTCCTTCAATCTTCGGTAGCGATCGCTAAATAAATCGTCGATAAGATGGTAAATATGAATGCTTGTAGGGCACCGATGAACATGTGAAAGAGAAGGAAGGGAAAATGGAGGGGAATAGGGAAAACCTTCAGGATTAGGGGGGAGAGGATAACAAAGGATAAAACCAGGGTTTCTTCTCCAAACATGTTGGCGAAAAGTCGCAAGGCCAGAGAAAAGGGTTTAGCGAACTCGCTTATGGTGTGAAGTACCGCGAAGAAGAACCCTCCCAGGAAAGCAAGGGGGAGAAAATAGCAAGGTAAACCCTCGAAGAGATGCCATTCTGAAAGGTGCTTCAAATAACCGATAAATCCCCTCTTTTTTATCCCGCTATATTGGACCATTAAAAAGGTCGCTCCCGCTAAGGCAAGGGTTACATTGAGGTCCATCGTGGGGGGAACGAAGCCCGGAATTACGCTTAATAGGTTTAGGATCAGGATGTATATGAATAGAGAACCAATGAAAGGCAGGTATTTCTCGCCTTCCTCCCCGATGTTATCCTTCACCAAATGCTCCAAAGCCTCCACTCCCACCTCCACACCCGCCTGAAGGGAAGAGGGCTTGATCGGGGAGAGCCTCCTCCTTATCGAAATCGCGAAAATAGCGACGAGCATTACGGCTATCCCCGCCATTATTACGGAGTCGCTTACCCAAGAGGGTAGCCTTAGATGATGACTAAGCAGAATGTAAATAAGAGAATGTTCCTTCTCCATTTCAACCTTCTAAGCCATAAGCGATAAGGAGTATAAAAATAATTATAGCAAAGGAAAAACAAAAAGCCACCATCGAGGCGGGTTGATACCTAAGGAGAAGGAAAACAACCCCGGCGAGGAAAAGTAGCCGAGGCGCAACGCTCCAAAGCCATACCTTCTGTCCCTTTTTTAGCACCATGTTAACCAACCAGTGCATATAGGATACGACTAAGAATCCGAACGAAAGCCCCGCCACTGCTCCGAGGGATTTCTCCGCACCAAAGGGCGCAAGGAGAATGGGAAGCAAAAGAAAGGTAAAGAGGAAAAAGAGCCCGAAGTTTTTCATGCTTTCTTGGCTAACTGGTATAACTCGTAAAATCCCGCCCCTATCCCAATAAATAGCCCTAAAATCGTGAGGAAGGGATAAGTGCCCAATTTATCATCCGCCAAAGAGCCCAAAAAGTACCCTCCCACCGTGAGAATAACCATGGTTATCCCAACGGTGCTATAAGCCCCCACATCCTTCCAAGGAGAACCACCAGATGGCATTTCGCTCCAATTTTGAACCTTTCCGCCGCCCTATGTCAAGGCAACGCGCTTCCTTAAAATAATCTCTTTGAAAAATTCTGCCTCCTCACATTTGACAAGGCGGAGGATAAGCGATAAGGATGAAAAATGTTTTACTCGCCCTTTCTTCCTCGTATAATAAACTAAATAATTCCGGAAAGGAGAATGAGACATGAGAGGTCCGGGCAAAAAACTCCTTATCTTGCTTTTCCTCCCCCTCGTCGTTCTCTTCGCCCTGCAGGTGGAGGGAGTGGTATTCCTGGATGCAAATAGGAACGGAATCATGGATAAAGGCGAAAAGGGGTTGGTCAATGTCTTGGTGAGCGATGGAAGGGAGACAGCGATAACGGACCGCAAAGGGCAATTCCTCCTTTCCACTTCCAGCGACGAGCCCCTAATATTCGTCTCCTTCCCCTCAGGTTATTTCACCGATCGATTCTATAAGCGCGCAAGCAGGGAAAACCCCCGGGTGGATTTTCCCCTCTATAGAATAGAGCCCCGAAAGAACTTCCTAATAATCCATGTCACCGATATCCATGTCATAGAAAAGGACAATTGCAGAAGGGATGTAGACACCTTCGTTAAAGAAGCGAACGAGAGCAAGCCTTCCTTCATAGTTGCTACGGGGGACTTAGTCATGGACACCCTGGGAGTTAAATCCGAAGAACGTGTGGAGGAGCTTTATCAACTCTTCCTCGATCTCATGGTCAACCCCCTCAAAGCCCTTGGAATTCCCTTGTTCCCCCTCCCCGGCAACCATGAGCACCCCCTCTCCCTTCCTCCCGACCACCCCCTCTATAACAAGGGCGCCTACCAACGGTTCCTGGGTCCCACCCACTACTCCTTCAATTACAACGGATGGCACTTCGTCCTCTTGGATGCTACCCTCCCCGGCGAGAAGCCCGGGCAATATAAGGAGGCGATATCCGATGAGGAAATAGAGTGGCTTAAAAAGGATCTGGATTTCCACAAGGGAATGCCCACCCTCGTCTTCAGCCACGCACTCCCCATGTCGCCCGATTACCTCAAATTCTTCCAACTGCTCTCAAATTATAAGGTGAAGGGGATTTTCTTCGGACATCTGCACCAAAATCTCGTATTGAACTTCCTTGGGCTTCCCACCATCTGCACAGGAGGGCTTTGTGGCTCCTGGTGGGGAGATGAAAATCCCAACCCGGATGGTAACCCCCGCGGATATAGGTTCATCCTCATCGAGGACGAGACCCTCCACCATATCTACAAATGGGTGGGGGAAAGGCATTCCATCGATGCTTTGAGCATCGGCAACGACACCGTCCTAAAGGGTAACACCACCCTTACCCTCAATGTCTACGATCCCCAGGATCTCATAGCGGGAGTAGCCGTGAGCATGGATAACAAACCTCCTCTCGTTTCCACCACTCCCTCGAGGAGAAACCCTTTGGGGAAAACCTTCCTCATTAATTTGGACACTACCTCCTTCCCGAATGGTCCCCATACGCTCACCTTCTACGCGGTGGAGAAGAGGATCCCTGGGCAGGATAAGAGGCTATGGAAGTTGGAGTTCAAGGTGAAAGTGGAGAATTGAGATGGAGGAAAAGATAATCAATTGGAAGGAGGTTTTCAGAGGGAAGCTTCTCACCTTAAAGGTTGCTGAGGTAGAGCTTGCCAACGGGGTGGTTTCCACACGAGAGGTGGTGCAACATAGGGGAGCGGTCGCTATACTTCCTATCTTGCCCTCGGGGGAGATACTCCTCGTATCCCAGTTCCGCCTTCCCGCAGGCAAGGTCCTCCTCGAGATTCCAGCAGGCACCTTGGATCCCCAAGAGGAACCCTTAATCTGTGCCCAAAGGGAGCTGGAAGAGGAGACGGGGTATGTGGCGGGGAGATGGCAGGAGTTGGCTTCCGTTTTCCTCGCTCCTGGCTATTCCACCGAGCGCATCCACATCTTCCTCGCGGAGGAGCTATCCCCAGGAGAGATGAGCCCCGACCAGGACGAGATCCTCTCCCTTAAACGCTTCCCCTTGCCTCAGCTCCTGAAGATGATAGAAGAGGGGGAGATCGAGGATGCGAAGACGATCATCGCCCTACTTCTATATAACAATCTGAAAAAGGAGGAGAAATGATATGGGGTATAGAGTTCCCCTTGATAATCCCAAGCCGGATGCAAAGGGCTTCATCCGCTACCTTCTGGGAGAGGAAAAGCGAGACAGACCACCCCTCGTGGAATACATAGTCGACCCCGTCATCATGCGCCCCATCCTCGAGGAAATGATAGGGAGAAAGTGGGTGGACCCCCTTCCCGGCGATCGGGAATCCCAGATGGCTTATTGGGATAATGTTATAGAATTCTGGTATCGGATGGGATATGAATTTGTGAAATTGGAGATAGGCTACCCCTTCGAAGAACGCCACATCTTCGCCCCCGATACCGCCCCTCAAGGTTATGGGCTGCGCTCCTGGGTGGATGAGCATAAGGGAGCGATAATGACCTGGGAGGATTTCGAGAGGTATAGGTGGCCTACTTTGGATGAGGTGGACTTTTTCCCTTACGAATACATAGATTCCCACCTCCCAGAAGGAATGGGGCTTATAGCCTCCCACTCCGGTGGTGTATACGAACATCTGAGTTGGATCATGTCCTATGAGGGTCTTTCCTATGCCCTATACGATAATCCGGAGTTGGTTGAGGCGGTGGCTAACAAGTTGGGGGAATTGATGGAGGTGTATTACGAGAAACTCCTCAAGTTAAACAACTTGATAGCCATATTCCCGGGCGACGACATGGGCTTCCGCACCGGCACCCTTATTCACCCCAAATTCCTCCGCAAATATGTCCTGCCCTGGCATAAGCGCTTCGCCGAGATGGCACATCAGCGTGGTCTCCCCTACTTCCTCCATAGTTGTGGAAATGTGGAACCGATCATGGAGGACCTTATAGAAGATGTTAAGATAGATGGGAAGCATTCCTTCGAGGATGTGATCATCCCCATCGTGGAGTTTCACAAGAAGTATCACACAAGGATAGCCTCTCTGGGGGGAGTGGATGTGAATGTGCTCGCCTCTGCAACCCCCTCCGAGTTGCGGAAGTATGTGCGCCATATAGTAGATTCCTGCGCTCCCCTGGGACGCTTCGCCCTAGGCTCGGGCAACTCCATCCCCAATTACATCCCCCTGGAGAATTACCTCGTCATGCTCGATGAAGCCCTCGCTTGAAAGGGGGGAAATAAAATGCTGGCGGTTTTCGCCTTGATAATATCCTTGCAAAATCCGGGGTTTGAGTCCCCTCAACTCGATAAGTATGGCTCCCCTCCCCACTGGACCTTCTTTCTGATCGCCGAGCCCGTGCAGGTTGCACTGTCCGATATCGCCCACTCTGGTAGCAAAAG
>CAYVMD010000038.1:0-20453 GCA_964452465.1 uncultured bacterium
AAATGCTCCATCCCTCAGCCAAAACGCATCATACTGGCACTTGTTGACCTTCTGTAAGTAATCTTCTCCTTCCTTGCTCCTCGCTAGAAAAAGGTAGACCAAGTTGGAACGATATGTATCCACCACCTTCTTCTCCGGGACATCCAACCAACTCCCTCTCCTTAATAAGCCCTCCCAAAATTCTATCACTTGCTCCCTGACTCGTGAAGCAAGGGTACTTCCTTTGAGGAATTCTTCCCCAATTGCGGGCTCCACAGGGAGATTGAACATCTGGAAGACCAAACGCTTTTCCTCTCCTGGGGCAAGGCTTAGATTATAGCCGAGCAAAAGCCCGAAATCGGAGGGGTTCTTCGCCTCTTTCTGTTGAACTATATCAGCAAGAGGCACTATGCAGAGTAGTTTCCCATTCCTAAAGACCTTTCCCCCGCTGTAAGTATAGGAGATAGCGGGGAAGAAATCCTCCTTCGCCACCCTGTGTCCCGGCCCCATGAACCTTATCCCTATCCAGAATATGTTTTGGCTCTTCTTGTTCCCTTTATTGAGTATGGAGACCTCAGCGAATGCCAATGGGTTATCTTGATCGAGGAAAGGATTGTAAGCGAAGAGTTGGAACGACAAAAGGCAGTTATCCTGAGAAAGTGAATATTGAACTATGGGGAGATAACCTTTATATAGGGTTTTCACTTTTCTCTCCAAGGGTTGGATGTTTGGACCCCAAAGGAAAGCCATCTCCGCTCTACCGGAAAATATGTATCCCTCGGGCGTAACCTCGAAGGCGTATTTGCTATCCTTCACCCCTATCGCTGTTGTAGGATAAGCGAAATAATCGAAGGGCTCGGAGGGATCATCGATCAGTAAACTCGAAGCAAGCATGGGAAAAAGAATCAAGAGTAATATTTTCCGAATCATGTGCACCTCACTCCTTTGCTATCATCGTTCCTAAACCCTCATCGGTGAATATCTCCATAAGGAGGGAATGGGGCAACCTTCCATCTATTATATGGGCGCTCTTCACTCCACTTAAAAGGGCTATCTTACAAGCCTCCAGTTTCGGCTTCATCCCTCCACCCACCTTTTGGATGAATGCATCAAGGGCAGAGAATGCGATAAAGGAGACCAGGGTATTTTCATCCTTCTCATCCTCCAAAACCCCCCTCGCATCGGTTAATATTATCAACTTTTCTGCAGATACCGCACGGGCGATATGCCCAGCCACCATGTCCGCATTCACATTCAATCCCCTGCCGTGCTCATCCATGGCCACCGAGCAAACGACCGGGATATAGCCCTCATTGATAAGAATGTCCAATATACGAGGATTCACCTTCTCCACTTCTCCTACCTCTCCCAACCCCTCCTTCCGCTTAGCCAGTATCAACTCCCCATCCTTCCCCGATATCCCCACCGCCTTCCCACCTAACTTCCAAAGCCTTGCCACGAGATCCTTGTTGGTCTTTCCGGCCAAAACCATCTCCACGATCTCCAGGGTTTCCTCGTCCGTAACTCGCCTACCCTCTACGAATTGGGGCTTCTTGCCCAACTTCTCCATCCATTGGGATATCTCCTTCCCTCCCCCATGGACTAATATCACCTTCATTCCTACATAGTTGAGGAGAAGGATATCGCTTAGCACGCTATCCTTTAATTGGGCGTTCTCCATCGCCGCCCCTCCGTATTTGATCACCATCTTCTTACCCCAAAACTTCCTTATATAGGGTAGTGCTTCGGTCAGGATTTCCGCTCTCTTTTTAATATCCTCCATCTTTATTCTCCCCAAAAAGAAGCATTCCATAGCAGTTTAGCATTTCAATCTTGCCTTTCGCAAGACCAATGAAGAATCAGCGGGAAACTTAGGTAGTATACTGAGAATTTATTCGCACATAGTCATAGGAAAAATCGCAGGTGAAGATCTCCGATTTGCTCTCCCCTATTCCCAACTCTATTTCTATATCTATTTCCTTCGCAGACATCTTTTCCTTCAATTTATCCTTGGGGAAATCCAAAATTACCCCTCCCCTTACCACCTCTTCCCCCTGGATGAATACATTCACCCGATCCATGTTCACTCTCACTCCCCCACTACCTAGTGCGGACATTATCCGCCCCACATTGGGATCGTTGCCAAACAAAGCGGTCTTCACTAAGGGGGAAGTAGCGATCCTCCTCCCCAACCTCCTCGCGGACTCGGGACTACGCGCTCCCTTAACTTTGATGATCACATGTTTCGTAGCTCCTTCCCCATCCCTTGCGATCATCCTCGCCAACTCGACACAAACTTCCTTCAATTTTTCCTCAAAGGAGAAGAGTTCGCTTAACTCCCCCCTCGCACCGTTCGCCAAGAGGAAGACGGAATCGTTGGGGGAAGTGTCTCCGTCAACCGTGAGGCAATGAAAAGATACATCAACCGCCCTTCTCAACATCTGAGAGAGAACCTCCCTCCCAATGCTTGCATCGGTAAGGAGGAAGGCAAGCATAGTGGCCATTTGGGGGTGGATCATCCCCGCACCCTTTGCTATCCCCAATAGCCCGAACCCATCCCCTTCCCTACTTACCACCTTAGGGTGGGTATCGGTGGTCATTATCGCCCTTGCGAAGTCCTCGTATCCCTCTTCCCTCAATTCCTCACATGCCTTTCTTATCCCCTCCCTGACCTTTTCCATAGGTATTTGTTGACCAATAACCCCCGTCGATGCCACTAACACTTCCCTTTCGTTTATCCCCAGATTTCTCGCTACCTCCCTACACATTTCCCTAGCGTTCCTCACCCCTTCCTCGCCCGTGCCAGCATTGGCTATTCCGGCGTTGACCACTATTGCCCTTATACTGCCCTTTATCTTGGGTCTGCACACGAGGATGTGAGCGCATTTAAATGCGTTCTTAGTGAAAACAGCAGCGCATTGGGCGGGTGAAGAGGAATAGATCAATCCCAAATCTAAGCCCTTTTCCTTTAAACCACATCTTACTCCTGAAAAGAGATATCCCTTTAGCAGCATGCTTCAATTATATCAAATCCCTACTTTTCCCGCACACCCAACCAAGGATAGGCAATCGCCGCAAATACCGGCACGCAATCGAAATTCTCATAAGTAAATGGCTTGTCGGCGAAATACATCAAATAGGACTTAACCTCCTCGCCCGACTTGTTTCTGAATCGATGAAGGGCTATCAAATGGGCATAATCATAGGCTCGTTGGGGGCTCCTTTCATAATAAAGCCACCATTTCTCCTTCTCCAACACATGCCACAGGTTGTAAACATCCTGCGAGGGAAGGTAATGAATGGGGATAAAGGAAAACCAAGTAAACATGGTGTAATCCCAAGGGATCTCGATCTTTATCTTGACGCCATCCCCCTTTATCTCCGAGGCGATCCCGTCCTCTCCATAAATGGGAAAATGCTTATACAGCAACATAGATTGGAAGGCAAATGCTGCCCTGGCTTTGAGCTCGGGAAGATATTCCTCCCTTTTCGCCAATTTCAGGATGTGATAAAGGGAAGCATAGGCGAGATATCCACCAATCGTGGACTCCACGATTATATGGATGTAGTCCGGCCCAGGATTAGCATAGGCGGAACCTGTCCAATCGTATGCCTTGGGGAGGGATTTCACGAAGAGGATGGCTTTATTTAGGATCTTGGAAAGATAAGATCTATCAATCAGATGGAGGTAGGAAGCGGTGGGATAAAGGAGGGTGGAAGTTATCTCGGGATAATCGATGAGGGGTAAAGCGGGTGGGGGTTCGGGGAAGTAATAGATCCCCCATTTGGTATCTCGTTTTATTCGCCCCCACCAATGCTCGAGGCACATTTGGATCGCCTTTTTCGTCCTTTCTTTCAGGGAAGGAGAAAGGATGGGGTATATCTGCACCAGGACGGAAAGGGTCAAGCCGTCGTAGAAGGGACGTCCCAAACAAAAGGAGAAGGTCCCGTCCGCGTTCTGGGCACTAAGTATCTCCTCCACATACCTCTCCACCAATTCTTTATATTCTCCTAAGGGAGGGAAATCTACATTGAGGCGAAGGAAGTTAGGGGGAAGGGGGAGATGCACGAGGAGGGAATTGCCCTCCACATATCCAATATCCCCCAAATAAGAAGGTAGAGAAAGGTGAGGTTTTATAAAGGGCAAAAGGGTGGGAGGAACAGGTATCAATGGATAAGGTTTCACGCCAAAGGAGTTCGGCAGGGGGGAAAAAGAAGCCTTATAGGCTACGAAAGTCCCCTTCTTGTCCTCCCCGAAATGGGTGCTTATCTCCTTTGGATTGGCGAGGGCGCTTCGCCATATGAGGTCCATAAAGGAAGGATCTACTTGCTTGGGCAAGTCGGCTGCCTCGTCGAAGGAGGACGAGAGAGGGAGGACGACTTGCCAAACGGAGGGAAGGACATATCTTTTGCTGGGAAGGAGTTCCTGAGAAAAAGATATACGGATGCCTCTCTCGTCCCTTTCTATATGGAGAGGAGGCTGGGAAAAGAGAAGGGCATTCGCATAGTAAGGCTTGCTCCAAAAGAGCACCCATCCCTTTGAGAGCTCCCCTCCCCTCACGATTATGCCCTTCGACCTCTTTTGAACGATTCCCCCCTTCAATGGTAACTCCCAATTATCAGGAGCAGGTTCGTTCACCCACTCATAGCCGGTCAAAACATATTCAACCCGAAGAGTGGTCTTGGGTTTGACCTCCGCCCAAATGCGAAGATAGGGATAGCCTAACCAAGCTTCCAAGAGCAGGGTGGCTTCATAGCGATCCGTGCTTGCTCGTTTCGCTACTATTATATGGTTCTCCCCGCTTTTTATTATCTGGGTGCCCTCCTTGGGCTCTTTGAAATGGGGATAAAGGAATTCCGCCCCATCTATAAGTAGCGTCCAAAATCCATCATATTCGCTCTCTCCAAAGTTTCCTTCCTTATTCAACCGAGGAAGGATGGCAAATACTTTGAACCCACGCTCCACATAGACGCTATAATGCAGGTTCCAGATGAAGCCTTCCCCCTTCTCGGGTACCTGAGAGAAATGCCCCAAGACCTGCCCCAAACTCAGGGATGAGTAGAAGAGAAGGAAGCAATATATTCTATTCTTCATTTCTTCATCGGTCCCCAGGGCAAGGTTGGCGGATAGCCCAAAGTTTTAGCCTGCTCCCAACCTATGTCGTCGAAGTTCTCCTTTGCCCAGCCATTAGCTCTATCTCCTACCTTCCAAGTAGCATCGGTGAAGATAAGAGGCTCTCCATTTACTTCCAATTGCAACAGTAACCCCGCAGGTCCATCTTCGTTGTAGCATCTCACCGCTATAACATTTTGCCCTTTTCTTAAGAAGTTACCCACATTGTAACGCTCCACATTCCTCCATTCTTTATCCCTCCCCACGAATTTGCCATTTACATAGAGTTCATACTCGTTATCCGCCGTTATGTAGATGAACGCCTTTTCAGAAAAGGTTTCCAGGCGGAAGGTTTTCCTAAAGCAACATTCCCCGGGCTCGTTTTCCTTGCCCCCCTTCCATATCCATTGAGCCTTCCACTTCTCGTCCCGCTTAGCCCCTTCCCGGGAAGGGAAAGGCTTTCCTCCGGGCAGGGAATTGAAGACGAAGGTTTCCCCAGGTTTCAATTCCTTCTTAATATGGAACTCATAACCCTTCTTCCTACACATTATCTCCACCGAATCCTTGGTCACGGTTATGGTGAGGGGAAGTCCCCTATAGCATAGGTTCTCCACCTTAGCGAATTTCAATTCCGAGGGAAGGTTTGGTCTTATCTTCAATCCCTCTATTTGAGCATCAATCCCCATGAAGCCATAGAGGAATACCGTTGGGACGAGCCCGCTTTCCGGGAAGGGAAGATCCGTTCCCACTTGCCCTGGGTTCTCTTGTTGAGGGATCTCCCCCCTCCAAAGGGGAGGACCGCCGCACAGTTTGTCGGGAAGGGAGTAGCGTTCCAATATCTCCCACAGGCGCTTGTATCCGTTGTCCGCCCCTAAATACTTGATCCTGCTCATTATATCATAGAAGGAAGTGTAAAGAATGGCTCCTCCATCCTGGCATTGATCGCCATAGGGGGTACCGTTCCAACCCAAAAACCACCAACTAGGATAAGGCTCCTGCGGCTCACGGCGCATTGGATTATGGATAGTATTGGAACGAGGGGCGAAGATCCATTTGGTATAGGTATCGGGGAGTCCGGAAGATGTTGGCTCCGTCTCCATCCAGTGGTATATCCTTTTCGCCTTTTCCTCATCCCCTAAGCCATAAAATAACGCCTCGGTGTTGAGAAATGTAAAGCCATAATCATGGGGCACTCCATCTATATCTATACAGCCTATGAACCTCCCTTTCTCTTCGTCCCAGAAGTTACGAGCATACTCCTCTTTCGCTTTCCTCTGCATTTCCTCATAGAATGAAGGGGGACGCTTGAGATCCTCCCTCTCTCCTCTTATACCCTTTCTCTCGAGGTATCCCTCTATCTGCTTCATCGCCTCCAAACTCGCGAAGAAGTAGATATTGCAGTAGGCGTCCTTGTGTCCAAAGGGAAGGATATCCCAATAATTAGAACCCAGGGAACCGTCCTTCCCCGTTATATCCTTGGAATTGGTGATGATTATGCCGTTCTTCCCCTGCAATTCTTCCAATTGATAATTCATCGCCAGCCTCAACCTGCCGATCTGGCTTTTGAGGAATTCCTCGTCTCCCGTCCAACAGAACCAGCGCCAAGAAGCGAGGATCAATTTAGCGCAAGTATCGAAGTGGCGAGTATCGTAGCGAGAGGGATCGGGGAACGGCCAACCTCGCAAATCCCCCCAAGTCCAAACATATCCATCTGGATCCATCCTCGTGCCCTCTATACTGCTTCTTTCGCCTTCCTTCAAAGGGGAACAGGTCCAATTCCTGATGAGGGCGTTCCACTCCTGCCAAGTTACCGAGCTTCCGGGTGGATAGGTGAAGGCACGCTCATAGTAAAACCTATTGAGGAGATAATCCAAACGGGGATTGGAGGAGCTAAATCGGGGAAAGAAGCCGGGGAGTTTATTAGAATGCCTTTTCACCTCTATTTCGAATCGAGCGAAGGAAGATTTCCCCTTCCTTTCGGGGGAGATGCTGAAGTGAAAATGCATAGTATCCTCTTCCATAGTCCAGGAGAGGGAGATGTTCTCCCCGATGAAGCGGAGGTCATAGTTGTGAGTGCCCGTGGCTTCTATCCATTCACAAGGAGCAAGGTTGGGATCGCTATGTTCTCGCCTCTTCAATTGCTCCACAGGATAATATTGCCCCAGGCTGGTGAAGAACCTCCGGAACAAAACCCCGCTTTTATAGGAGATATCATACCCGCTCTTCTTCCAAAGGGTGTCCAAAGGGAGGTATAACCTGTCCACCAAGTTGTTTATCCTCGCTTCCGCAACGAACTTGTTGTCCCTTAAAGCAAAGGTTAGATCCGTGTCACCTACCTTTATCAAAGCATCTATCTTGATAACCCTGTCCACATCCCCCTTGGGTGTATCGTTGGTGAAGGCTTCCCCATGAGGGAAACGATCCCTTAAGCTCCACCAACCGATGGTTCCCTCCGGCTCCGACATCTCTATGTAATACCTTCCCGGGGGTAGGGGCGCTTGGAAGTGAAAACCCTGCCAGGAGTTATCGGGAACATTCTCGCATCTCTTCCGGGCGATTATCTCTCCCCAGGGACCCTCCTTCCTTAAGGTCAAAGTGCAGGAGGATGCAGAGGAGCCCCAAGTGGGAACCCTAATCTCTATGCTTTTAATGAAAGCATTGGGGATTTTAAGGCTCTGCCCGAGCGTTTTATCCAACATCTCGGCGAACTCTCCCCGCGTTTCTATGCGGGAGGACTCGCAGTAGATCAACCCCTTTAGGGAGAGTTGATCCTTCTTACCCTCTATCTTCTTTGGGGGAAGGACGAACCAGTTGGAGAGAAAGCCCTTTAAAATGTTATTGCTATATTTCCCCTTCCCGCTGGGATCCACCCGAAGCTCCGACCTACCATCCTCCCAGGAGAAGAGGATATAATCATTCCTGAGCACCCACGGAAAGGAACAAACCAAGAAGGAAGGGAGAAACGCCAAGAGGAGGAATTTATTCATCTTCCTCACCTCTCCATTATTTTTTTATCCGATATGTTCCCGGCTTCACCTTCAATCTATAAACCTTGCCACCCAACCTTATCTCCATGGAATGTTCCCTCCATTCCAGTCTGGTTAACGTTTGTTCCAGGGAGGTAGCCATGGGGTTCGCTTTGGGGTTTATCTCCGCATCGGGGTTTACCTCGATCTCTATCTCCTTCTTCCCCACAACTATCCTGTAGAGCCCTGTTCCATCGTATTTGACAAACGGGGAGGAACCCACCCCGATTAGGATTTTAGGACTTCGAGGAAGGGGTAAGGGAAGCCAACTCGCTTCGTTGGAGTTCATCCAGGCGTCGTTCCTGCTCATCAAGGAAATATTATAGGGGAAGGAGACGGCAAAGCCATCGAATACCCTCTCCCTCAAGGGCAGAGAAGGGGAAGGGTAAGGATAAAAACGAGGGAGGGAACGGAAAGTTTCTCCCGCGATGATATAGGAAACCGCCTTGCCGGGGGTGTAAAGATAATTGAGATAATGGTTCCACCAATCAGAGTTGAACTCCGCAGTGGCGACTGTATCGTACTGGAATTGGCATGCCACCTGTGTGCCGAGGCTTCTGAACATACAAGCTATTAGAGGATAAACATAGACGCTTCTAAGAAGGGCGGGAGCGTCGAACTCGTAAACGAGCCTTGCCTTACGGGCAAAGCGGGAATCGGAGAGAGCATTGGCGAGCCAACGATAATTGCCGTCCACCTCTTCCAACATGTCGCGGGAATCGTTCATCTGAGCCCAGCCGCCAGGGTAGGCGCCATATGTTACTCCTTCGCAGGGTGAAAGGTAGATCGCCTGGCAGAGGTCCTCCTCCCCTAAGGCTCCAAACCCGGGGGCACAAACTATCTGCTTCGCTCCTGCGTTCCTTATCGCCAAATAACATTTAGCCAGCCAATGCGATACTCGCTCGTAGCGGAACAAGGGGAAATATTCCCTGCGCGGGGGTATACCCTTGCCCTCACACCACCTTTGCCAAGTCTCTCTTTGCTCCTCGGACCCGGGTTTTTTCCCTTCCTCCAACTCTTCATAGGTGAAGTAAACCGGCTCGTTCATTATCTCCAAAGCGAAGAGCCCCAAATGATCCTTATACATCTTTTTGGTATAAGGATTTCTGCGGGTAAGGAACTCCCTGAAGTAATGACATGTCTTCTCTATAACATCCTCACGGAAGGGCATGTTCTCCTTGGGGATATCGGAAAAGCATCCAGGAATTTGAACAGGGCTCCACCACCAGGCGATGGGGGTAAGGAAGAGGTAAATCCCTCTTTCCTGACATTTATAGATGACATAATCCAAAAGATCCAGGTGCTCGTTTTCTATCAAATCCCCCTTCTCATCCGCTATCTCCTTCTCGAATATGTGCATCCTTATCACATTTACTCCCATGCGGGTTAGATGTTCGAAGTCCTCGTCTATAACCTTCTTCGGATCCAGCCCCAACTTCTTCACATTGGAATATTGATACCAAGATTGAGGATAGATATTCGTCCCCCAAAGAGCTACCTCCTTGCCGTCGGGGTATACGAGAAGTCCGTCCTCGATTCTGATGGGACGGATGGGTTGGGGCTTTCCTATAGGACGAGGTTTGGGTGGTTCCAGGTTCTCCACTCGCCAAGGGGAGATAGATTGGAAAGGCTTCTCCGCTATTAAAATCGGTAGTTTGTACAATCCTCCCCCCGCGTTTACATTCTCCACCTTCATCGTAAGCACGTTCTCCTCCCTCACCAGGTTAGCGGGGATCTTGTAGGTCCTCAGGACATCCCACCCCACCGTGGCTCCTATCTTTTCGCCGTTGAAATAGGTTACATCGTTATCATCTATCGCCCCGATTATTAGGTAAAGGGCCTTGCCCCTCATGTTCTCCGGCAACTTGAATCTCACGCTACACCAGGTATCTCCCAATTCATACCATAGGGCAGGAGGACGGAAAGGTTGCCAATCCGAGGTATCCAAGGAGGGGAGATAATATCCCTCCCTCTCGCCTTTCTTTTGGGGATCGTATTTCCTCCTCCAAGTCAAAGCAGAGAGATCCATTCCTCTTATTACATCTACTTTGGCATTGATTCGCTCGCCCTGGCTTTCTATTTCCAATTCCAACTGAGAAGGAAGAGAAACGGGCAGTTTGAGAAAAACCGCGCAAGCCTCATAAGGGGGTATGTTCACTTCGGCCGCCAAAGGGGCGGGGAAGGTCCTCGCTTCGGTGTCCGAGTCGGTTGCGCGACCGAAGGGAGAGCAACCGACTCCCAAGCATCTGATCGTGGCTTTCCTTTCCTTCGAGGTTAGATTATGAATAGCGAGGGGGAGGATCGTTTCCTCCCCCTCCTTAGAAATGACCAGCGAATGGGGGCAATAGGAAAGATAGAACCCCCTCCCTTGTCCTACCACTAACCCACTCCATAGAAATAGCATCATTAACCACCCCCAATTCCTCATATCCTATCCCTCCAACCTGAATTCCCTCCCGTCAGGAAGTTTGACGAGTGCCTTAACTCCCTTGGGCAGTTCCACCGATATCTCGAAGGGCTTCCCCTCTTCTTGCTTCCAGTGGATGCGGATTTCTCCCTGAGGAGTGGGGACGACACCGTAGCACCATTTCAACCCGCTGGGATGGGGTTCTATGAGCACCTCCTCCCAACCCGGTTTGAGAGGACGAGCTCCAAGCACATAGGCAGGGAGGTCGAAGGCGGGAGCAGCGGACCATCCATGCGCCCTGCTTGCCCCTTCCCCCGTCATTATCCGTCCTATTTGCCACACTTCCCGCGTGGCGGTATCGCCTTCCTCCAGCATCACGCCCCACCAATACCTAATGTATTCCAATGCCTCATCGTGTTTCCCCGCCTGCCTCAAGGCATTCAGGAGATAAAAAGACATGTAGGGAGAACCTACCTTTACAACATTGGGATCGTTAAGTATGGTCTCCAATATCCTCTCCGTCTTCTCATCCGCCAAGCCGAAATGGATAGCGCAGGCATTGGTCGGTTGCCCTATGACCGGGCTCTTCTTGCCATCCTTGATCGCGTCGCAGTAGGCACCCTTATCTTCCAGCCAGAAGGTTTTATTGAAGGACTCCTTAACCTTCCTCGCTAACTCTTCATATCTCTTTTTCCCCTCCTCATCACCTGCGATCTCAGCAATCTTAGCGCAAGCGCGTAGCGCACCATAGTAGAAAGCGTTAAGCGCTGCCGAACATCCCTCTACATCCACATTCGTCCAATCTATGAATACCCACTCATCCACATTGCAAAGGAGACCCCCCTCGTTAGCGAACCTCTCGTAGTAGCGCATCGCCATGTCCACGCGCTTCCAAAGCCTCCTAAGCGTCTCCCCATCGCCAGTGTACTGATAATAGTCCACCATGCTTATCGGCCAACAGAGGGTCCAGGTGGGGATGTAGCATTCGTTCCTCGTGGGGACGAAGGCGCGAGGGCGCCCCTTCCTGTCCTGATTCTGCGCCATTTGGAACATCCCTTTGCGGGCAAGAGCCTGATCCCCAAAGGCATAAAAGTTCTCCAATATCTCCACCCTGGCATCCCCCCACCACTGCCCCCTTTCCCTCCAGGGGCAATCCGTATAGCCATCCTCCATGTTCAACTGCAAAGTGTAGGCGGAAAGGCGCCATATCTCATTGAGGCGAGGATCGGAGCAGGCGAACTGATACCACTTAACAGGGTAGGTGGAGAAAAGGACCTTTGCCCCCAAGAGCCTTACCTTCCCTTCTCCCTTCACATCCACCAGTACATACCTAAATCCCCTCTTCTCGAATGTCTCGTAGATTTGGCGCCCGCTCCTCGAGATGTATCTATCCGCGTAGAGCTGCCCAAAGAGAGAAGTGCGGGGCACTCCCGTGCCCAAAAGGTATTCCCCATGTCCTATGTCCAAGATCATCCCTTCCTCAGCCTCCAACTCCAACTGGATGTATCCGGTTACCTCTTCCCCGAAGTCCATGACCACGAACTCGCCGTCCTTCAGTTCTATCCCCTCCGAAGGGAATGGTTGAGGGACATTGCACCAGAAGGGGGATGGCACGCCCCTTTCATCCAACTCAAAGGAGGGGATATCCTCGATGGGTCCGCTCTCTCGCCTCCTGAGGTACATGATTTCCCCTACAGCTTTGCCCTCCAAAGGAATATCGCCTGGTTCGTAGAAGCGCCCTTTATTGGCTATGCCCTTTGCAGGCTTTGGCACCTCCTGCTGGGCGGGTATATCCCGGGGCACGAGGTTCCTCCAAGGCTCACAGGGTGGTTTGCCGATGATGTAGGGCGAGCGCCAATCGCTATCGTCATAGCCAGGTTCGCTCCATCCAACTGGCGTTTTCCTCCCATCCCTTATTTCGGTGAAGCCGAGTTGCCCCAACATACGAGGCGAAGAAGGATCCCATTCCCCTTCCCTACAGCGCCATTCCGCTCCCGTATCGATAACAACCCCACCAACCTCTCCCTCCAAAAGGAAGCCCGGGCGTCCAGGCACATAGTAGGCGGTGCTCTCCCCGATGAAATGCACCAGTGCTCCTATTACATTCTCTCCTTCCATCAGATAAGGGGCGATGTCCCACTCATCGTAATATTGCCACTCGGGCTCGCATCTCGCCGGTCCCCGCCCTACCCTCTTTCCGTTTACGAAGAGTTGATACCTGCTATCCGCCGATATCCTTACTATCGCTATCTCGGGCTTTTCCTTCAATTGAAAACTCCTGCGGAAGTAAGCATAGCGATTCTTCACATCCGTCCTATCATCCAACCAAATCCAACGCGCCCTCCATTCTTTCCTGGGGGGAAGATAGGAAAGATATTCCTCCATAGCAATGCCTCCTCCTTTCCTTTGATTTCCCATAATTCTAAAATCATGGAAACAGTTTAGCAACGAAATTTGTTTCCCTTTCAATTGTTTTTTAGGGAGAATATAATTGCCGTGGTGAAGTAAGAAAGAAGATGGGGAAAATGAAGTTTGCCATCCTGTTTTGGGAAGCCTTGTTCTTGTTCCTCTTAAGCGCGAGTTGCGTCTTGGGAGAAGAAAGACTCGTTCCTCCCATGGAATGGCTCAAACCTCAACCCTCCCCTACCCCACCTGGTCCCATCTACTCGCCTCCTTTGGTTAGCGAAAGCGTCGTTCCCGAGGGAGCACCCCTGGTCTACGAATACACCCCCGATGCGGGTCCCGACGAGACCGTATTCCTCGTGGGCGATAACCTCTCCCCCCAAATATATGTTTGGGGGATGTCCCCTAACGAAGGCGGACAGAGATGGACGCCCAAGGTGCAATTCTGCGATGGCAGATACTTAGCCTTCACCCTCCCCGAGAGCACCAACGACGGACCTTTCCTCGTATGGATAGGCAACGATAAGGGGTGGTCGCGCCCCATTCGCCTAAATGTTCCCGACCCCTGGTGGTGTCATCCTGACACAGCAGAGCCAGGGGGAAGGATTCGCGTCTTCGGACGGGATTTAGCGCGTCGCCCCGACCGTTCCACCGCCTTCGTCTATCTCTGTCGCGAGGGCGAAAAGGGCAGATGGCTCGAGGTAGAAGAAGCAAAGAAATATACCTTAACCTTTCGTCTACCCCAAGATATCGCGCCCGGCGATTACCAAATCTGGGTCCATGCAGGCAAAGGTGGGGATTTCGCCTGGGGCGGACCCCTCCGGCTAACCGTCAAGGTTTCATCCCTTTCCTCCAATCACATGGTAGGTCCCATAAAGCCGGAACCCAACCTCGATCTACAAGTTCTCCTGGATGACCTGGCAAAAAAGGGAGGCGGGGTCCTGAAACTTTCCGAGGGGACTTTTCTTCTAAGGAGCACTTTGCGCATCCCCGCGGGGGTTTCCCTAATGGGGGAAGGTATCGATCGCACGCGCTTGGAACTGCAATGGGATGCTACCCTTCCCAGCCTCGGTGCGGGATGGGGGCAGGGTCCCTATTCCCTTCACAATCCCGGAGATACTATAGAATATCGCGTAAGGTTCCCTCAAAGCGGGAAATGGTGGGTTTGGTTGCGCTACGCCACCGATATGTCCCCTTGGGGTCAACCGGGAGTGAGCGGGAATATGACCCTCCAAGTGGACGATGGCGAACCAGTTCCCCTTCAAAACCTCCCCAACACGGGTTCCTTCGCCACCTTCAAATGGTCACGATGCGCCCAGATAGAGGTTTCCCAAGGGGAACACATCATCCGGTGGCGCAATGTTAAGGGCGGAGGAATGAATATGGACGCCTTCGTGTTTGCGTTGGAGGAAGGTTATAGGCCCTCCGAGAATTCTTTCCCGGAGGATAGCGATAAGGTAGTTGTCCTTCAAGCAGAAAGCGTGTATAAGTTCCAAACTAAAGAGGGGAAATTGCCCGGCGATAGGGCAGTTGTTTGGCTCTGCGGAGATGGGGCGAGCATAGAAAACCTCTCTTTGAACGGGAATCCCCGTGTGAACATAGGGGTGCTCGTAACCCATACGCACCCTCTCCAATGGATCGATAACTGCAGGATTGAGAGGGTTAAGATCACTGATATAGAGGGCAAGTTCGGGGAGAATTACGGGGTTAAATTAACAAGGGCATCCCACTCCGTGGTAAGGGATAGCGAGATATGGGCGAGGGGTCCCATTGCCCTTAGAGGGGTGAGGCAATGCGAGATCCGAAACAATCGCCTTGTTCCCCTCTCCCTGGGAAGCGCCCACGCGGAGGCCGCGATCGAGGGAAGATGCGAGGTTGTGGAGGAGTGCATAATAGAGAACAACCGCATCGCTTGCCCGCCTGGGGCGGAGGCGGGCGGTCCTACCACCGTTCGTTTGGTCTGGCTCTCCACGGGCAGGGGCTCGGTCCTCCATAATTGGATAGCGGGAAACGGCGTCGAACCTTCCAAGGGTTGGGGTGCCAGCGTAGGGGCGCATCAAGCAAGGTTCGGAAACATTGCCGGAGAAGATCAAAATTTAGGGGAGATGATCCTCTTTGAGGGAAATTATAGGATAATGTTCCATGGGCCCATAGCGGACGCGGATGCCACCAGCATAACCCTTCCCAAATCCCTTCCCCCTACTCCCCCCGAGAGGTTGGGGAGTGTCACCCGGGAACAGTTGGCGCATGACGCCCAGGGCAACGAAACCCCCTTCTATCCCCCCGATGTGGATGATGGAAGCGAGGAACCGTCCATCGGACAGTATTTCGTCACCATATTAAGCGGTCCGGGACAGGGGCAAACGCGTCGAATCCTTCGCCGAGAAGGGGATAAGCTGATCCTCGCCAAACCCTGGCGGGAACCACCCAAGCAAGGAAGCGTAGTAGTGGTGGGAACTGGCTTTTACCGGAACCTCATCGTCGACAATTACACTCCCGATGGCATGACGGGGATCCAACTTTGGATTTACTGCGTTGAGAATGTCATCGCGGGTAATACCACCGCTCGCCAAAGAAAACCGGGCATTTACATCTATTCCAACGCCACCACCCTCGCCACCTCCATGCCCCGAACTTGGAATAGAGGACTTAGCCCTCTGTTCTTCAATTATGTTGAGGGGAACCGCACCGAGGAATGTAGCCAAGGGATACTGGTCATAAGCGGGGATGCCCCCCTGCCCATCGAATTCCCCCGAAGTTTGGGCAATGTGATCCGCCACAATTCCTTCATCCGCAACAGGAGCGACGGGGTAGTGATCGTGAGCACAAAAGGAGAATCCACCAAGCAGGATCCTTCCCCTTCTCTCGTTGGCACCATAGTCGAATTCAATGTAGTTAGGGATGCGGTTGTGGGCTATCACCTCTCCTGGGGAGGCGACTATGCGGTGTTCCGGCGCAACCACGCCTATTTCTGGTATCCGGTGACCAATTCTATCGAGAAGCCCATCGCTATTCTGATAGAACCCCCCAAGGCAACCGCCCCCTCGGAGCTGAACTCGTTTGAAGGAGGTTTCGGCGTGGAGGATGAAAGTTTTATCCCCGAAAGGAGGGCACAATGAAGGTTCCTTTCCTACCTTTCCTTCTCGGTTGTCTCGCTCTCATCGCGAGCACCCCAGTGTTTGATCAACCTACGGAGGTGAAAAAAGCGGTGCCTATAGAGGAGACGAGGTATGCGAGAAGCGCGTTTCGGCTGGAGTGGCGCCCCAATTTGAGCGTCGCGGAGCATTATTCCTTTGTAAAGGGCGAAGGGAAGATCCTCCAACTGGAGAGGGAACTGAGAGAGGGGGGCTTCCAAGCCCGCTGGATAAGCGTGGTGGATTATTGGGGTAGCCCCCTCTATCCCTCCAAGTTCATCCCCTCCCCATACCCCCTCGCGGAGGATTACGAGGAGATCCTCAAGGAGTGGGTGGAGGTAATCCATGGTCTTGGCTCCCCCGTTATCTCCTGGTACCCCCTTATCTTCTCCAAATCGGGATGGGAGAACCACCCCGATTGGCGCCAGGTTTCCCTAACTCCCTGGCCGGAGGGCGCGGAGAAGAACATCACCTGTTGCATAAACTCCGGCTACGGCGATGCCCTCGTTAACTTAGCCTGCGAGGCGATCGGGAGGTTCAACCTGGATGGCATCTGGTTCGATGGATCCGCCTTCACGCCCATATGGGAGCGCCCCCTCCCCCTTACCTGCTTCTGTCCCTCCTGCCAGGAGCGCTTTCGCACGGAGACCGGGCTCTCCCTTCCTACAGAGGTGGATTGGAGCAATCCCACCTTTCGAAAATGGGTAGCTTGGCGCTACAAAGTTTTCGGGGAATATATAGGGAGATTAGCGAAGGAAATCCGCACTCGCTATCCTCAAGCGATTGTGGTCGTAAACCATTACCATCGCCCTCGCATCCCCTGGCACAGTGCCATTCCCCTGGACCTCTACGATGCAGATATAATCACCGGTTCGGAGGCAACCGGCATCTATGAAGTGGACACGGTTATGCGCCTCTGCCGAGCATACGAAAGACCCCAGTCGGAGGTCTGGCGTCCCTTCGATTTGGGCGCGAAGCCGGAGGATAGCGCGGATGACCTTCTTCATCACGCCTTAGCCTGCTTCACCGCGGGGGGCTTCCCCTCCTATGGACTGGGCAGTTTAGATGTTGATAAAGCCTCTGCCACCGCCCAACTAATCACCCCCATCATCCACAAAGCCCAGCCCTTCGTAGGTGGGAAAACCTTCCCCTACATCGCCCTTTGGGTATCCCAGCAATCGGAAACCTTTTACTTCGGGAGGGAGGTAGAGGGACAAGGATGGGAGATAGAGCCATTCTTCAATAGTTTACTGCGCTGGACGAGCGACTTGGTGGACCTTCGCTTTCCTCCTGACTACATATATGATAAAACCTTCACTCCTCAAAAACTCGCCCCTTATAAGATCCTCCTTCTCCCTCTTTCCCCCGCGGTGTCCACCACCCAGGCAAGAACCGCCTGTGAGTTCGCGAAGAAAGGGGGAGTGCTTTTCCTCGGTCCCGGCGCTGGCGAGTGCGACGAATGGGGCGAGAGGAAGCAATCCAATCCTTTAGGAAAGGAACTGGGCTTCGAATTTTCCTCCCTATATCCTCCCAGCATGGGCGAACCTTCATCTTTGACCTTACAAACACCCGAGGGCAAGGAGATAAATCTGGTCGCTCGTATGGTCGCTCCCCTCAAATTGAAGGAGAAGGAGTGGCAAATCATCTACAAGCAAAAGGCAACGGGAGCACCCCTCCTGGCAATGCGCCAGTATGGCAAAGGGTATGTGTTCCTGGCTGGATTCGATCTCCCCGGCTCAGCAGTGGTCTGGCAACCGGTGGTTGGCGGGGATACCAGTATTCTAGCAACGGAGGAATCGCCCTTCCAAGGCAGAAAATGCCTGGAGTTCATCGATGGTCCTACTGCCCCCTACTCCTTCTGCCCAGATATGGAAATGCGATATAGAGCCTTCTCGCTACCTTTATATAAAGGAGGAAGAATGAGGTTCGCTCTTCGCTTGGGAGGAGCAAGGGTCCAGATAGAGTTGAGGAGCAGTTCACCGCCCATAAATGGTCCATTTATAGGTATTAGCGAGGATGGGATGCTTTACACAATTGGAAAAGAATTGATAAAATTGCCTATGGGACAATGGATACAGATGGAAGTGGATTTTCGCTTTAGCGAGGGAGGAAAACCAGCGGATTTCGATCTAAGGGTTAGATACGAGGATAAAGAATATCGTTGGGAGGAGCTCCCTTGCCAGGAAAATGGATGGCGGGCATGCGACTGGGCGGTGATCTATGGCGCGGGGAATAAGGGGCGCTTCTGGCTGGATGATTTGGAGATAGTGGCGCTCAAAGAAAACGGGGAAAGAGAGGTTAGGTTCAGGGAGGAAGGAGAAGGGTTGGAATTAGGGAGCATAAAGCCGATAAGTTTGGTAGGAGATTTGATGGAAAGGATAACCCGATTGGCGCCGCCTCCCATAAGGGTTTTGGCGTCCACGGGCATCCACTTTGGCGCCTTTCTAAAGGGAGAGGATCTAATCCTTCACCTTCACAACATCAATGGACATTGGAACGAATTGGATAGGGAGGAGCCCAAGGCGCGATTGATATTAGATTTCCCCGTTGAAGTTGTCCTTACCCCCCTGAAGGGGGATGCTCCCCTCCCTGTAATCCGTAAGGGAAAGCACTGGGAGATCGAGGTCCCCGTGCCCCTCTATCAGATAATCGTTTTAAAGAGAGGGAACGCAAGTGATTGAAGGTGTTCTCCTTTCCCTACTTGCCCATCCTTTTCCTTCGTGATAAATTCCAGAAAAGAAGGAAGGGAGTGAAATGAGAACTTGGTTTGGTGCAATTGGCATAGGCTTATTTCTCTTGTGGGGTAGCATCATGCTTCTGCATAGCCAGAGAATGGATCAACCCTCCAGCCCTTACGCCAAATGGAAGAAGGGACCTCCCAAGGATCCCAATTTCTTCCCCATTGGAGTGTGGCTACAAAACCCCAAAAACGCTGAGCGCTTCAAGCAAGCGGGGTTCAACCTCTACATCGGGCTTTGGCAGGGTCCCACGGAGGAGCAATTGGAGATTTTGCGCAAGGCAGGGATGCCGGTTATATGCGACCAAAACGAGGTAGGTCTTCGCCACTTGGACGATCCCATAATCGTGGGATGGCTCCAACCGGATGAGCCGGATAACGCTCAAGAGATAGGGAAAGACGCCCAGGGGAACCCTATCTACGGTGGTCCCATTCCTCCCAAGGAGATAATAGAGCGATACGAAAGGATGAAGAAGAACGATCCCGATCGCCCCGTCTACCTCGGATTGGGGCAAGGGGTAGCGAACGACCGCTGGATAGGACACGGCACGGGCTTCCATTCTGACCACTACTACCTCTATGTAAAGGGAGGGGACATAATCTCCTACGATGTCTACCCCGTGGCAGGTTTAAACGACGAGAATCTCCTTTGGTATGTGGCGAAGGGGCTTGACCGCTTATATTCCTGGGTGAGATGGAACAGGTCAACGGATGGGGAGAAGATAATCTGGAATGTTATAGAATGCACGCGGATAAGCAATTTGGAGAGAAAACCAACGCCTCAGCAAGTAAAGGCAGAGGTTTGGATGTCGCTCGTCCATGGAGCGAGGGGAATAGTTTATTTCGTGCACCAATTCCGGCCGAGGTTCATCGAGGCAGCCCTCCTCGAGGACCCGGAGATGCTCTCCACGGTGAAGGCTATCAACGAACAGATAAAAGAATTGGCGCCCGTCCTAAATAGCCCCTCCCTCCCGGAGGAGGTTGTGGAGATAAGATCCTCCAATCCCGATGTTCCCGTGCACGCGATGGCGAAGAAATATGGGAACGCCTTCTATCTTTTCGCCGTGGGGATGAGCAACGCTCCAACGACTGCTACATTCCAACTCAGGGGCATACCAGGGAAGAAGGCGGAGGTCCTGGGGGAGAACCGCACCATAGACATCGTTAAGGGGCGCTTCCAGGATGCCTTTCGCCCTTACGATGTGCATCTCTACAGGATAAAATGAGAAGCCTCACCTCCTTCCTCCTTTTCCTCTTTTTCCTCCTCTCCCTCGCCTTAGGGGAAAGGAGGGAATACAAGGTGATAATGTGGAGCACCGATCCCGTTCCTAAGGATATCTCGCTGTGGTTTCAAAGGCTGAGGGAAATGGGAGTGGATGGGGAAGAATGTTATAGAGGACGCGACCCCTCCCCTTTCGTCCAGAATAGTTTTGGGTTTTATGTAGAAAACCTCCTTCCCGAGCTTGCCTTCCATCATAACAGGCATCCCCTCTATCAGGAGGATTGGGATAATTACACCAAAACCCACGATAAGCGCTACCTCATCCGCAAACCCTGCTTCGATGATCCCGCCTTCTGGGTGGAGGTCACTCCCTATTTGGAGGATATGATAAAGCGCTATGCTCCTCATAAACCCTTCTTCTACAACCTACAG
>CAYVMD010000039.1:0-18317 GCA_964452465.1 uncultured bacterium
ATCACCTATATGCGCACGGATTCGGTGAGGATAGCGGAAAGCGCCCTCCAGGAGGCGAGGCAATTCTTAAAGGAGGTTTTCGGTGAGGATTCCCTTCCTCCTGCTCCCCGCCAGTTCAAGGTGAAGGCGGGAGCCCAGGATGCCCACGAGGCTATCCGCCCCACCAGCGTCTACCGCACCCCCGAGAAGCTCGCCCCCTACCTTACCCCCGACCAGTTGAAACTCTACAACCTCATCTGGAGGAGGTTCTTAGCCTCCCAAATGAAGGAAGCGATAATCGATAGCACTACCGTGGATATAGAGGCGAAGAACTTCATCTTCCGAGCGAGCGGTTGGGTGGTGAAGTACCCCGGCTTCCTCATCCTCTATGAAGCGAAGGGAGAGGAGAAGTCCCTCCCTGCCTTGGAGGAAGGGGAGCTCCTGGAGCTCATAGAATTGGTCCCAAGCCAACACTTCACCCAACCGCCTCCCCGCTATAACGAGGCGAGTTTGGTGAGGACCCTGGAGCAAAAGGGAATAGGACGTCCCTCCACCTATGCGGTGATAATCCAAACCCTCCTCGACCGCAATTATGTGCGCAGGGAGAACAAGCAACTCGTCCCCACCGAGATCGGCTTTCGGGTGAACGACCTCCTCGTGGAGCACTTCCCCGAGATAGTGGATGTCTCCTTCACCGCCAAGATGGAGGAGGAATTGGACGAAATAGAAAAGGGAGAGGTGGAATGGAAGGAGGTCCTGCAGGAGTTCTACGCTCCCTTCTCCCGAATCCTCCAGAGGGCTTTCCAGGCGATCGAAAGGACGAGGTTCGAGCCCGAGGAGATGGAGGAAAAATGCCCCCTCTGTGGAAAGCCTTTGGTGATCAAATATGGTAGGTATGGGAAGTTCGTCTCCTGCTCCGACTTCCCCAATTGTAGGTACAAGAGGTCCCTCGCCCCTTCCCTGGGGATAAAGTGCCCTATGGAAGGCTGTGAGGGAGAAATAGTGGAGAGGCGTTCCCGCCGGGGACGGCTCTTCTACGGCTGTTCCAATTATCCCCAATGTAACTTCGTAAGTTGGCTGAAACCGACGCCGAACAAATGCCCCAAATGCGGGTTCCTTTTAGGGGAGAAGACCTCCAAGGGAGGAGGTACCAGATTGGTCTGCCTTAGGGAGGGTTGCGACTACCAGGAGGAGGTAGGGGAGAAGGAAGAGGTCATCTCTTCCAAAGAGTAGCGCTTTAATGGAGAGATTGGGAGCAAGGCTCTTACAGGACATACAATCCGCCCTTCCCCAGATACTGGTTAAGGCGGGTAAGTTCGTCCTCATCGTATTTTTCTTCTGGATCCTCTACAGGGTGGGGAAAGCCCTGATATACAAGCTCACCAAGCCCTTGGAGACGAGGATCGATGCGCTCCCCGGGGAGCGCATCGATACCATCCGTTCTATGCTCAACAATATTTTGGCGATCGTCCTCATCTTCTTCGCCTTCCTCATGCTTCTGGACATCCTGGGGATAAAGACCACCCCCATCCTGGGCGCAGCGGGGGTGGTGGGGATCGCCGTTGGCTTGGGTGCTCAAACGCTCGTCAGGGATGCCTTCTACGGCTTCCTCATAGTTGTGGAGGACCAGTTCCGCAAGGGCGATTTCGTCACCATCGGGGGAATCTCCGGGACCATCGAAGCTATAGGCTTTCGCACCACTCGCATTCGGGATGAGGAAGGCAGGCTTTTCATCCTATCCAACAGCAGCATAGTCCAGGTCTGCAACCACTCCCGAGGAGGATTGCGCCTCTTCACCGATATCAACCTTCCCAACGAAGAGGATGTGGCGAGGTTGGAGGAGGCATTGAAGGAGGTGGAGGCTCTCCTCCGGGCTGACCTGGGTGAGTTCCTCCTCACCCCTCCCACCCTGGAGGATGTAATCTCCTTCGATGCTGTGAAAACCACCTATCGGATCGCCATATTCGTCCATCCCTCCCGAAGGAAGGAGGCGGGCAAACTCCTGAAGCAATCCCTTCGGGAGGTCCTCCTCCGCAGGGGGATAAAATTCGTTTAGGAAGGAGGCTTCGAGATGAAGGACTTCCTACCGCTACTGGCAGAGACGGAGGTCCTGGTGGTTGGCGGTGGACCCGCCGGTTTCGCCTCCGCCCTTGCCTCCGCTAGGTTGGGCTGTAAGACCCTATTGATAGATGAACAGGGCTTCATAGGAGGGATGGCTACAGCGGGGCTCGTAGGACCCTTCATGTGGACGAAGGGGATGAGCGGGATATTCTCCGAACTCCTCTCCCGCCTCCAGGAGAAGGGCTTCGCCAAGGGGTTAGCCTTCGATGCCGAAGCCCTGAAGATAGAGATGCAGACCATGCTGGAGGAGGCAGGTGTGAACCTTCTCCTCCACACCTTCGCCTGCGATGCTCTATTAGAGGGCGATAGATTAAGGGGAGTGGAGGTGGCTAACAAGGCGGGAAAAGGCGCCATCCTCGCCCAGGTGACCATCGATGCCACTGGAGATGGGGATATCGCCTTCTTCGCCGGATGTCCCTTCCAGAAGGGAAGGGAGGATGGATGGCTCCAGGCGGTTACCCTTTTCTTCCGGGTGGGAGGCATAGACGAGGAAAGGGTCCCCAAGGATCGGGAATTCTTGCAGGAGGCTACGAGGAAGGCGGTGGAGGCGGGAGAAATAGACCTTCCAGGCACTCGCCACAATCAGGGCATCGTGCCCCTCCCCTATAAGGGGAGCACTATCAGGGAGGGGGAGGGCTCGGTCAATATAGATATGGCAACCGGAATAGATGGAACCGATCCCTGGGACCTCACCAAGGCGGAGCTTATAGGGCGCAGGAAGGCTTGGGAGGTCTGGCGCTTCTACAAGAAATACATCCCCGGCTTCGAGAATTCCTACATAATAGATACCGCCCCTCGTATAGGTATACGAGAGACGAGGAGGATCCTGGGGGATTACATCTTGACTGGCGAGGATGTGAGAGCGGGAAGGAAGTTCGAGGATGTCATCGCCATCTGCTCCTATCCCATAGATCTTCACGATATAGATGGGGGAGGGGAGGAATGGTATAGGAACGCTCCCCCCTCCGGCGATCATTACGATATCCCCTATAGATGCCTCCTCCCCAAGGGGGTGGAAGGACTCCTCGTGGCGGGAAGATGCATCTCCAGCGATAGGGAGGCGCAAGGGTCGCTTCGCATCATGCCTACCTGCATGGCGATAGGACAATCCGCCGGCTGTGCGGGTGCCCTCGCGGTCAAGGAAGGATGCACTCCTCGGGAGGTGAATGTGAAAACCCTGCAGGAGGTATTGCGCCGTCAAGGAGTGGATCTGGGAAGATGAGCGAGGTGGCGCTTGCCAATCTCCCCTTCTCGTAGTATATTCCTATGTAGGAGATGTTGGAATTCTCTAAACTACAGGCAACGGGAAACGATTTCGTCCTTATAGATTGCATTAACCAGAAGATCGAGGAGAACTTATTTCCAACTCTGGCGCAGAAGTTGTGCGATAGGCACTTCGGTGTGGGGGCGGATGGACTTCTCTTGCTTTTGCCCTCCAAGATCGCCAATTTCAAGATGCGCATCTTCAATGCGGATGGCTCCGAGGCGGAGATGTGCGGAAACGGCATAAGGTGCTTCGCCCTATATCTCTACGAACACGATCTCTGGAGGGAGAAGGATCTGGAGATAGAAACCTTGGCAGGGGTGAAAAGGCTGAAACTGTATTTCGAGGGAAAGAAGTTGGAAAGGGTGAAGGTAGGGATGGGGGTGCCCATCTTCTCCCGACGAGATATACCCATGAAGGGGGAGGGCGATCCCCTCAACGAGACATTGCGAGCGGGCGGGAAAAAGTGGCAGGTTTCTTGCCTCTCCATGGGCAATCCCCATTGCGTCGTTTTAGTGGACGATGTGGATCGCTTCCCCGTGGGGGAGATAGGACCACTCATCGAGAACCATAGCCTCTTCCCCAATAGGGTTAATGTGGAATTCGTGGAGGTTAAAGGAGAGGGCGAATTGAAGGTGCGGGTGTGGGAGAGGGGAGTGGGGGAAACGCTGGGTTGTGGGACCGGCGCCTGTGCCTCCCTCGTCGCCACCACCCTGAAGGGTCTTACCGCTGGGAAAGCCTGCATCCATCTTCGAGGTGGCGATGTCCTCGTGGAATGGCCGGATAAAAAGGAGGTCTTTTTGACCGGTCCCGCGGAGGAAGTCTTCATAGGGAAGATAGACATCCGTAAATATTTAACGAGCAAAGGAGAGAGACCATGAAGGGAAGCAATAGGTTGAAGAGGATCCCTCCCTATCTGTTCACCCAACTGGTTAACGCTCGGCGAGAAGCGGAGAGTAAGGGGTTATCCATCATAGATCTCGGGATAGGGGACCCCGATATCCCCACACCTCCCCACATCGTGGAGAGGATGAAAATAGCGGTGGAGAATCCCGAGTATCATCGCTACGATGAATCCCTCAAGGGGATACCCATCTTCCGGGAAGCGGTGGTTAAGTGGTATAAGGAACGTTTCGGCGTCGATCTCGATACCGAAGAGGTGCTCGCCCTTATCGGGTGCAAGGAAGGCTTGGCTCACCTGATCTGGGCTTATATAGGGAGGAAGGACGATCTCGTCCTCCTCCCCGATCCCGCCTATCCCGTCTATAAGAACAACACCCTCCTCGCGGGCGGTACCCCTCACTTCATGCCCCTGCTCAGGTCCAACGCTTTCCTGCCCGTCATAGATGATATCCCCGAGGAAGTGGCAGAGCAGGCGGCCCTCTTGTTCCTAAATTATCCCAACAACCCCACGGGAGCGGTTGCCCCCTTGGATTTCTTCAAGGAAGTGGTGGAATTCGCCCGAAAATACGATATAATCGTCTGCAACGATTGCACCTATTCCGAGATCTATTTCTCCTCTCCTCCCCACTCCATCTTGGAGGTGGAGGGAGCAAAGGATGTGGCGGTGGAGTTCCATTCCCTCTCCAAGACCTTCAATATGACCGGCTGGAGGGTGGGCTTCGTCGTGGGAAAGAGGGAGGTAATAGATACCCTCGCCTCCTTTAAGTCCCACATAGACTCCGGCGTCTTCATGGCTATCCAGGATGTGGCGGGCTACGCCCTTACCCATCCCAACGGTCATCCCGAGCGGATGCGAGAGATATATAGGAAAAGAAGGGACATAGTGGTGGATGGATTGAGGGAGGCGGGCATGGATGTGCCAGTGCCTCCTGCTACCTTCTATGTGTGGGTACCTACAGATCCCTACTCCTCGAGCGATCTATCGGCGAAACTGCTCAACGAAGCGGGAGTGGTGGTTACGCCGGGTGTGGGCTACGGGGAACATGGGGAAGGCTATATCCGCATCGCTCTCACGGTGAAACACAGCGAGCCCGAAAGGGTACTGCGGGAAGCAGTGGATAGGATAAGCGAGTTTTGGCGAGGTGAGGCGCATAGATAAACTCCAGGAAAGAGCTCGACGAAGCGTAGCCGCCGAAAAGGCGGTATTGATAGGGTTGGAGAACGACGGGTGGGAGGAGCGTATGGAAGAGTTGCAGGAGTTGGCTATCTCGGCGGGGGCGGAGGTGATAGGGCGAATAACTCAGAAGAGGGAGGAGGCGGATCCCTTATACTACATAGGGAGGGGGAAGGCGGAGGAGATAGCAGGTTATCTGAAACAGGTGGGGGCGGATCTGGTGATCGTCGATGGTGATTTAAGCCTTCTTCAGCATCGCAACTTGGAGAGAGCGTTTGATATAAAGGTGGTGGATAGGACCGAGTTGATACTGGACATCTTCGCCCAGAGGGCGCACTCCAAGGAAGGTAAACTGCAGATCGAACTCGCCCAATTGACCTACCTTCTCCCTCGCTTGACGGGCAGGGGCGTCTTCCTATCCCGTTTGGGAGGTGGTATAGGGACGAGGGGTCCCGGCGAGACGAAGTTGGAGGTGGACAGACGAAGGATAAGGGATAGGATAGCCCTCTTGAAGAAGGAACTGGAGGAAATAAGAAAGCAAAGGGCGAGGAGAAGGGAACTGCGAAAGAGCGAGGATATCCCTGTAGTCGCCTTAGTGGGCTACACCAACGCTGGCAAATCCACCCTCTTGAATGCCATAACCAGGGCATCGGTGTATGTCGATGACCGCTTCTTCGCCACCCTCGATCCCACCACCAGGAGGCTCAGGTTGAAGAGGGGAGGGGTGGTGCTTTTCACGGACACGGTAGGATTCATCAGGGATCTTCCCCCTAATCTCGTCACCGCCTTCCGCGCGACCTTGGAGGAGATAAGGGAGGCGGATATACTGCTTCATGTTGTGGATGGTTCTCATCCCCATCTGCTCGAGCAGATCACCACAGTGAATCGCATACTGCGGGAGGAGGTCAAGGTAGAAGGAAAGCCCATGATCTATGCGATAAATAAGATAGATAAGGTGGATGTGCGCCAACTGATGCAGGTGCTCCCTTCCTCTCTCCCCAATGTGGTCCTCGTTTCCGCCCTCTATGGACGAGGCATCTCTCGCCTCTTGGGTAAGATCGCCGAGGTCATAGAGCGGGAACTGACGACGGTGGAGGTGGAGATACCCTATGACCGGGGAGACCTTCTTTCCCTCATTTACGAGAAGGGAAGGATCTTAGAGGAAAGGTTCTTCCCCGAAGGCATATTCTTGAAGGCGATGGTTCCCCTCCACTTGAAGGAGAAGATCGTTCCCAAGGAGGGGAATAAGAAACTTCGTGGACCATAAGCCTTTTCAGTCTTTCATTGCCATAACGATAGCCTACCCCAAAAATCCTTTGTAAAAAGGCGCTGGGAAAAAGCCAAAAACAATCCTTCTTTATTTCGCCTTCTCCCCTCCGAAGGAGGGCGAGACGGTCGTCCTCTCGAAGAGAGGGCGATCTTCTCATCGGCCTTTCCTTGGAAGCTTTTGAGGAGTTGATGAAAGTTCTAACCGAATCTTGCCCTCTTTGCCTTATTGGGCTTATGGAGCAGGAGAGGAGAAAGCCGAAAGATAGAGGGAAGAGGAGGGTATTTTATTCGGGTCGGAAGAGGAGACACACTTTAAAGACGCAGGTTGTGGTGGGGAAAGAAGAGGGCTTAATTAGGGATGTTTCATGGGGATGGGAGGGGAGAAGGTAGAACATACGATATTAGCGATTAAGAGGTATCAGGTAAGGGGAGGGATATATCGTGGAAATGAAGAAGATGCTTGATAGGGAAAGGAGATTAGGGCTTCCTTCTTATTACGCAAGAAGTTTAATAAACGGGGTTAGAAATGGTGCGGAGGGCGGGATTTGAACCCGCAAGGACTTGCGTCCACTGGATCCTGAGTCCAGCGCGTCTTCCGTTCCGCCACCTCCGCTTCCTTTTTAATTATAAGCCCTAAGGGAAGAAATAGCAACATATTCGAGGAAGGGCATTATGTTACGAAGGTTACAAACTCCTAAGATATAGGATCAGGGAAAGAGTCCAAATCGATTTCCCAATAAACTTTTTGCGCCCTAAGCCTTTTCAGGCTTACATTGCTATAATGATAACATACCCTAACTTCTTTGGCAAGCGGAAGTTAAGGGAAAGAATATGCTTGATAGGAAGAGGAAAAAGGCAAGGGCCCCAAACCTATAGACTATTTTATCCTCGTATTTCATATTCCCCATCTCTCCAAAAGGTTTATAGCATCTTCGATCTCTGCTGCTTGAGATTTTATAACAGCGATCAATTCTTGGGGTGTTCTTTTGTCTTCCTTATCTTTCCGATTGGGATTGACCGCCTTGAGGTCATAATTTCTTTTTTCTATCTCTTCTATTGGCACAATCCAGGAACGCTCACTTATACCTCTTTTTGGTAAGAGTTCGAAGAATTCTTCAAAGTGTTGAACTGTAAGGGGTTCTTTCTTAGTTATATTGAGGTCGGATAAATCATAATACCAGATTTCCTCTGTCGGTTCACCTTTGGTAAAGAAGAGGAGGTTGGTTTTACTTGCCGCACCTGCATTTATAAAAACTCTGGGAGGGAGACTTACAATGCACCATAGATTGCATTCGTTAAGGAGCTTACGCTTAGTCTGAACAAAAGCATTCTCATTTGTGCGAAATAAAATCCCCTCATCCATCACAATTCCACATCTTCCACCCGGCTTAAGGCTGTCTATCACATGCTGAAGGAAGAGCACCTGAGTTGAACTTGTCTTGTAAGCAAAACGTATCTGAGCGTCTTTCCCTTCTTTGCCACCAAAAGGAGGATTTGTAAGCACTACATCAAAAAGAGCTGGGGCATTTGAAAATAACCCGCCATAAACCTCAAGACCGGTGAGTGTGTTTCCATGCCAAATGTGTGGCTCGTCTATCCCATGAAGGACAAGATTTGCTAAAGCAATTGGATATATGAGATTCTCTTTCTCTCTGCCGTAAAAAGTGCTTGTTTTGAGTATTTCTATGTCCTCCGCTGTCTTTGCTTTATCTTTCATAAATAGATATGCCTGGGCTAAAAAACCACCGGTTCCGCAACAGGGGTCATAAACAGTTTCTCCAATCTCAGGATTGATTACTTTTACCATTACACGAATAACCTCTCTTGGTGTAAAGAACTGACCGCCATCGTTATTCTTTTCACCCATTTTCTGAAGCAATCCTTCATAGACCTGGGATATGGGGAACATATGGGTTTCGTCGATGTTCTTAACAGAGAGCATGTCAATTCTATCAAGGATATCAAGAAGGTTGCGCTCTGTGTCTATGTATGTTCTTTCGGTAGAAGAAAGAACTTCACTAATGACCTTTTGACGGGGAGTTGCTCCTGGTTTATTTTTGAGTTCTCTAAGGTGAGGTATAAGTTCGTTGTTGACAAAGGACATAAATGCGCCGAGTGTACCCATCTGCAATTCTATTCTTTTCTTCCCATTAGGTGCTGCCCAGTCCCGCCAACGATAAGGATATTCTAAGGATGGGGTGAATTTAGCACCTACAGCTTTTGCCTGCTCAGCTTCCATTTCCTCTCGTTCATCAAGTATGCGAAGGAAGAGCATCCAGGTAAGTTCCGGTACATACTGCAGAGCGCCTGTTCTACCTGAGCGGCGCATAATATCGCAGATGCCTTTTATGTAGGCATTCAAAGATTGTGGGGTTGTGATTTTAGGAAAATTATTAGGCATATTATTTTCCCCCCTTGGTTATTAGCAGTTCGTAAACGGACACCCCAATATTTCCGGTTTCGGCTGTATATCTTGCTTTAATTCTGATGGCTTCGTCCAAATCTATATATACACCCCCATGTCCAGAAAGAATGAAATACAGGTCTTGAGCAGTAAGAGTGATGAAGTTTGCAGGTCTCCATTTTGAAAACGCTCTTAGAGCTTCTTCTGTAAATCCACTATAACTGATGAATATACCTCGTGTCCAGGTAGCCTTTGCTGCTATTTTGTCATGAAACACCAGTAAATCCTGTAGCCCAGTTTGTTTGCTTTCCCATTTTGCTTCAATAAGATAAGTTTCCCCATCTAGTTCCAAGCTCCCATCAATCTGTTCTCCTTCCAGTCTGAACGAACTGCGGGGTTTAAGTTCAAAAACTTCAAAAAGCTCGTATAGAAACTTTTCAAAAGCGAATCCTCTCTGTTTTGAGGGTAACTTTTCAATTTCTATTAACTTTTCGATTAATTCTTTTTGTTTCTGCTTATCAATTTTCTCCTCTTTCTGTACCTCTCTACTAATCTCGGATTGCTTTAATGATGGAAGGCTATCTAAAAAATCTTTCTTCCATAATTCTGGGATTTTAAAATTAAGTTTTAATAGGAGCTGGTTAAGTTCTTTAATTTCTTCACGAGTTATCGGTTTCTCCTTACCCACTCGGTACTTAATCCCTCTCTTAACAACTTCTACAATAAGTCGGCAAAAAGTATCTTTTTTTCTTTCTAAAGTATTCTCTAAAAGAGTGATAATGGAAGGTAATTTACTACCGCCTGTCCAAAAATTTTTAAGACCAAGATCATAGGCAATACCAGCAAAAGAAATTTTTTGATCTGCAAAAGGATGAGGTTGCCCAGGAAGGAAAGAATAAAGAAGCTTAGCAATTTCCTGTATTGTGTGGGTTTCAGATAAAGGTAATGACATCTTTATAACTCACCTCTAAATGCCTTTCTTAAAATTGCCTGCGGTAAGGCGTTAATAGCTTCGAGTTGTTTTTCAATGGATGTGATGAGTTTTTCAACATAAGCCATTTTTTCCCTGAGGTACGAGGCGATGCGACGCTGCTCGGATAAAGGTGGGAGGGGGATTGGCATTAGAATAGCTTGCCCTTTATTTAGATGAACCCCTTCAACATACCTCTGAATAGTTCGATATCCATCCCCAGATCTAAACCATAAAAAAGGCCAGTAATGGTCGATCATTTTCTCGTTCCTAACATTAATGGCAATCAATTCTCCCGAATAATAGCACTCTCCAACTTCTTTTGGAATGGACTCGACAAACGCTATTTTTTTCCCTATTGAACATGGGTCATGGGCATCAGCTCCAATTAGCGTAGAGTTAGGATGTAAAACTTTAAGATCTTGAGTATATTCGCGAGATACAAAGCTTCTAAAACCACCTTTCCAATTTATTTTACCATTATCCATGATATCACGATATTTAATAATTCTCACTCCATCTGTAGCATAGTGATGTTCCTTTGGAGTTTTACCTTTTTCTACCTCACACACCTCGCCCAGCCTCTTTCTTTCCCACTTCTTTGCCTCCTCGCTTTCAAATACCTCTCGCAGGTATGCGGAGGGCAGGGCTTTTGCCGCTTCTAACTGCTTTTCGCAGGCATTTCGGGCACGCTCAACCTGTTGCATAAGTTCCCTGAGGTACGAGGCAATGCGACGCTGAACGGGGATGGGAGGAAGAGGGATATTTAAATTAAAAAATATTTCTTTTTCCAAGTGCGGGATTGCTGAACCTCTTTTTGGTTCGTTTAAGTTTTTGAAATTCATTTTTATAAAGAAGTAAATATAGTCTTTTACAATCTTTGTCTCATCAATTCTCAATTTTCCCATTGTTGATGCGAGTATTCCTTTATGTCCAACAAAAACATCTCCAGAATTTGAACCATCGGTAATAATTATTATCTCATTTTCATTCACACAAACAGAATTTTTCCCATTTACTTTACACCAAGCAGAGGTAACTCCAGATCTAATTACCTCAGCTGTAAGATAAGGAAGCATGTCATCTGAAGTCCTTTCCTTGAATAACTCGGGTTTCTTTCCCTTAATTATTTCACATACCTCGCCCAGCCTTACCCATCGCCAGCCTTCTGGAAGTTTGTATTTTTCCATCATCTCAGCAACCCCTCCACACTCTGCCATTGTTTATGGTGCAAACAACCTCTCCTTTGTCTCATAAATAACCTTATTCGCCTCACCAAGTATTTTAAGTGCTTCCAACCCCCCTGCTTTTTTCACTTCACCAACCTCAAAAATATAAGGATTCTCAAGTTCCTCTGTTCCACCTATCTCAAATCGACTTACCAGTGCAAGCAAGGTATTTGCCGTTTCCTTGGGTAAACTCTCAAGCCATTCACGGTGTTTGTAGCGGAACGCTTCCACCCTTTCCTTACGGCTTTTAGGATTCATTCCATAAGCAACTTCAGCCAGCACATCATAAAGGTCGCATTCTTTTCGATCCAATAGTTCCCGAAGGAGTTTCACACCCCGCCCATCCTCAGGTAGCGTATCAATAAGACTTCTTCGCCCCTCTGGATTTATCCAGCAATAGCGAAAATCAGCAATTGTTTTAGCCCTCTCAACTATATGTTTCGCTATCATCTGTTTATATTCCTCAACAGTAACCATTGTGGTTTTTCCCTCTCCTGTAGATACTACGATATATCTTCCCGCAGGATTGATATAAACCTCAAATCCTTCTACGCGAATTGGTTTTTCTTTTCTCACTTTTTCGGACTCTTTCGCTTCTCGGGTTGGTGAAGGACGAACTGCGAATGCCTTTCCCAGAAGACGCGTAGCATTTGTGTAATCATAGACACGGAACATTAATTTATTGCTGGGTATGTGTATTCTCGAACCCCTCCCCATCATTTGGTGAAAAGCAATGGGAGAACGAACATATCTAAAGAATACTACATTTCGTAAGACTGGAACATCAACGCCCGTTGTTATTAAATCAACCGTTGTCGCTATAAAGTGACTTCGCTCCGAGCCACGCAAATCCGCGAGGTAATGAGCACCTCCAGCTGCAGCGGTGCATTTGAAGGCATACGGGTCAAGGCGCCTTTGACCATTTTGGCGACACCATTCAGCATAGAGATTGTTCATTTCTTCAGCAACAGCATCTGCATGAGTATCACGGACGCAAAAAATAACCGTCTTCTGAAGCGGTCCGCCAGTCTCAAGGAGCATCTCAAAGAGGTCACGGCACATCATTTTGACCCTGTCTGGTAACTGAATAATGTCCTCAAATGACGGTGCCGGGTAAAATTCGCGAGTCTCGTGAAGGGGGACAGGTTGACCAGTTGTAGCATCTCTTAGTTCTAAGCCTTCAATATCACTTCGGCTGATGCCTGTAAGGTCGAGATTAACTTCCCTTCTCACTATTTCACATGCGGCAAGATAACCGTCCTCAATCCCTTGCGCCATATCATATTCGTAGACTGGGAGACCAAAGTAGCGAAGATTATTGGCTGTTATCTCTTCGTCTTCCTTTCGCTCTTCTTCTGTCCCGCCTTCCCAAAAGCGGGGAGTTGCTGTAAGACCTATTTGAATTGCGGAAGGATTTCTCCTCAGCACGATGCTCCATTTGCCCCATGCACTTCTATGGCACTCGTCAATAATGATATGGCTAAAATAATCTTCAGGATAGTTCTCAAGGAAGAATTTGGCATCTTCATCTTCTCCTGCAACATTCAGCGTTTGATATGTAGCGATTAAGATGCGAGCATTCTTTTGGGGGTTTGCTGTCTCCACTTTCGCAGCGTCAGCCCCAAAAACCTCCTGAAATGCGGAAAGTGCCTGTTCACGCAATTCATCTCTATCGCAGAGAAATAATGCGCGGCGAAGATGCCCGGCATCAGCAATCTTCTTTAGGAGACGGACGGCAATAAATGTCTTTCCCGAGCCGGTAGCAAGGGAGAGAAGTAGCCGCTTTTCACCTTTCGCTATCTTCTCAAGGGCTGCACGAATAGCAGCATCTTGGTAATAACGTCTGCTTGCCTCCCCACCTGGATATGGCATCAGAAGTGGTTTTGCCTCTTCACTCTCTAAGGAAATTCCCAGCCCTTTCTCATAGCGTTGGCGAAGTTCAAGAGGTGTGGGGAATTCCTCAAGCTTGCGGGGTTCGGAAGTTTTACCGGTAAACCCGTCATATTCTACAAATAGATGCCCATTAGAGGAATAAACAAAATGAACATTGTTTGAACGAGCATATCTCTTTGCTTGCTCAAGTCCTTTGTCCGGGGGTTCATTACTCTTCTTTGCTTCTATTAGAGCAACGGGAAGAGGTTCAGTGTTAGGCTTTACTTTTATTGTCAGAAGATAATCTATTCTACCTCGCTCTCTTCGTCTTGGCTTACCATCTACAATATCAATACCACAAGCGGTCTCTTCACGCCGGATAAGGTCTTCTGTCCAACCCTTTCTATGAAGGGCAGGGTCAATAAGTTTAGCCCTCGTATCCGCCTCACTTAATACCATATCTAACCTCCCTATATCCATAAACTTCTTACGCCCTTAGCCTTTCAGCCTTATTATTAATAACCCATCTACCCCCCAAAATCCTTTCGTCTGGGTATTCCCTCCTGTAGGAATTCTATCGCTCTGTCTATAGCCTCCTTTGTCATAGCATCTGACACTTCCTTTAAAATTTTCCCTCTCTATATATTATTATAACATCTTTTGCAGAATTTCGGGTATTTTTGAAGGAGTTTATACTTCCTCAAACCGTTTGGCCCATCCTCGCCACCTTTTTTATCTCCTGTTTTATTGCCTCCTTGATATCCTCCAGGGTGTAGGATTCCCCTCCCTCCGCTTGCCTTTTCAATTAGGGGCCCTAAGGCGAGAAATAGCAACACATCTAAGGCGCTAAACCCCCGGTTTCGTTTTCATCTGATCATGATCCCCGTTCCGAACCTTCCGGTTTTTCCCTTCTGATAACGTCCGGAGAAGAAGAACCCCGCGTTACAATAGGTGCATATCTTGGCGATCTCTATGTTGCCTTCCGGAATGCCCGCCTCCAGAAGTTGTCTTTTGTTCGCCTCCCAAAGGTTCAAAAAACCTTTGCCCTCCCTTGTTTCCCTGGCAACCACACCTTCCCCATCGCCGAGAGCCCTCTCAATCTGAGAGATCACGTCCCTTCCCACTTCATAACAACAAGGACCTATGGAGGGTCCGATCCCCACCAGGATATCGCTGGGTTGGCAGTTGAATTCCTCCTTTAGGATCGTCGCTGTCTTTTTGGCTATCAATTGTGCCGTCCCTCTCCACCCAGCGTGGGCAACCGCTACAACCCGCTTTCGGGGATCGTAAAACAGGATGGGAACGCAATCGGCGGATAGAACCACCAAACAGATATTGGGGACCGCAGTTATCATTGCATCCGTGTTCTCTATCGCCGTCTCATGCTCGATTGCCCCTCGTCCCCTCAAATCCTCGGTGATGATCTCCACATTAGCGCCGTGAACCTGTTTGGCAAAGGTGAAGTTGTTCAGAGGAATCCCCAAACTCTGAGCAACCAATCTGCGGTTTTTAACCACCTTTTCTGGATTGTCCCCCACATGAAATGCCAAATTTAGGGAATCATAGGGAGGGTCGCTAAATCCACCCCTTCGACCGGAAACGAAATGGGAAATTCCTTCATATTCTAAAAAACTCTCGAAGAACCAAAAGCGTAAGGGACCTATTTGCTTTTCCAACATGCCTCATTAATTTTAACCCCTTCGGCGGGTTAATCTACAATAAGATCACCTCCCGGGCTTCAAGCGAAGTCCTTATAGAACTTCAGGAATAGAGAGGAAGCGAAAGAGGTTATCCCTTCCCATCCCGTCCCATTGGGATTGATATAGACCTCCTCCCAGGTATAAATTTACCGCTACCTTCGAGCCATCGGGAGAAAGGGAAGCCCCGAAAATCCGGACACCTTCTTCCCTCCCTATTGTGGAAGCCCGGCAATAATAGAGATACATGATGAAGGAACCATCCGCGACCAAAGGGGATTATACCCTCCCTGCTTCGTCAATTGCCTTTGGTGTGTGCCATCGGCGTTCATCACCCAAATGTTCCAGGAACATCCTAGGCAAATCATCCACATTCTAAAAAATCTACCCATCATCGTCCTCACCTCTCCCTTGCTTCCATAAATAATCATAACACCCCCATTTTCTTGTAAAGACTTTGTCCCCCTTTACAGGCTGTTAAGCCACCTGAAGGGCAAGTCTCGAGAAGCCAAGGTTTGGGGTTTCTAACAAACGATTTTTTATCTCCCTGATATGCTTTTCCAAACTCGGTATCCTAGCTTTTCCGTCCCGTCAATCTTGATTAAGCCGACCGCGTCGTTTTCGTTTAAATCATGGAGCCATGACCAACCAAACAAATGTAAATCTATTCCCCTATCGCGAGTGAGTCGACTTGTTGCCTGTATGATGAAATTCGCCTGGGCTTGTTCTCCTCCCAGCGCATCAAGCGATGCCCAGGCGATTTCACTGAAGCCAAATGGCTTCCCCGGCATGTAATCCGCAGCCTTGGAATAATAATCATCGGGAATCATCGAGGGATCGGTTTTCCCAGTGGCATAGGGATAACTTGTAAAAACCAATAAATCCATTTTGTTTGGATTGAACAAACGAAGGACTTCCAAGTTTGCCTCCCGATTTTCGGAAACGATCTCCCTGGCGAAGACACAAAAGACCTTCGTTTTAGGTGAGAGTTTCTTAACCGCGTCGTAAATTTCTTCATATAGACTCACATAGTTTTTGAAACCGTTTGGCCCATCTTCACCATATTTTTCATACCATCTGTTTACCTCGTTTCCAAGCGATAGGTATAGCGGATGTGCGGATTTCACTACCTCGAGCACCGCTTGCTTATATGCCCTTCTCCATGCAGGGTTGCTCAAAGTTGCGTTTTTCATTCCCGGTGGAGTAACAAGGGTTAACCCCCTGCCTATAAATGATAGATGAATTATTGGGAACATCCCCTTATCACGAATGAGGCGTTTGACGAAGGTTCGCCCCCAACTTCCCTTTAAGTCATCGGCAAGTTTGTAAAACGGAGTAGGTCTGCCCCATACTGGAACGAACTCCGCGTACTGGGCAGTCTGGGCATAGGCATCGTCGAACGACTGCCCTTTGGCTGTAGTAGGCAACACCCCCATAAAGAATCCCCTTGACGGAAATCGGGGAGCATCATCAGGGACAATTGTTCCTCTTTCAGGGGAATTTCCCTTTTTCGCACATCCGCTTAGCAACAAAAATGCGATTAAGAGCGCCACCCAAAGCGTTATCCTTCCTACCTCTTTTGAGTTTGTCTTTTTATTCATGCTCCTACCTCCCAATTACTGCCGACTTTTTAGAAACCTCACGCACCTTAAGCCCTTTTCAGTCCAACGCTGTCGCAATGATAATATACCCAAACTCCTTTGTAAACAATAAGTGGGGCATAGCATTTCCTTCCTATTTGTAAGAAGTTTTATGTTGCTTCGCCTTTGGTTTATCTCTAAAATCTTTCCTGCTATGGCTGAGGAGAACATCACCATGCTGAGGGATGATTTGAAGGATCTCCCCGAGATCACCCTGCCCGAGGGCTACATCCTTACCACCTTTCGCCCCGGCGATGAGGAGAGATGGGTTGCCCTCATGAGGGAGGTTTTCCCCGAATCGGATTGGACCCTGGAGAAGTTCCAGGAGGAGTTCGGAAGCAAGGTCCAATTCGACCCAGAAGGTCTGTTCTTCATAGTGAAGGATGGTGAGTATGTTGCAAGTGCCCTGGGATGGCGCGATACCCCCGAGGAGAAAGTGGTGGGCAGGGTGCACTGGGTGGGTGTAAGGAGCGATCAAAGGGGGAAGGGCTTAGGGAAGGCGGTCGTCCTGGCGGTGCTCCATTATCTCAAAAGGAAGGGCTTCAAAAAGGCTATTCTGGACACCCAAACCTATCGCCCCATTGCCATTAACCTCTATAAATCGCTCGGCTTTCGGATCGTAAAATAACGAAAAACTTCTTGCGTCATTAGCCTTTTTAAGGCTGACGCTGACAATGGTAGCACACCTCAATTCTTTTCTAAACGCGGTGCGTTTTTGCTCGTATACACCTACCCTGCCTTTGGGTGGTCTTGCTGGGAGGAAACGAATCATACCTTCAAGACACAGGTTAGCGTGGGGGAAAGAGGGTGATTTCTCGATGTTTCATCGAGATGGGAAGGGGCAGAAGCAAAGGGAAGGTAGGAGTTCCTTGCTATCGGGCAAGAAGTTTGAAATTAACTCCCCGAAGGCGATTCACTTCCCCGCTTTAGGATACGCCTTTTCTATCTCCTGTTTTACTGCCTCCTTGATATCCTCCAGGGTGTAGGGTCCCGCTACCTTGGGAGGCGCCGGGGCGCCCTTTGCCACCGGAGGAGGACTTGCCATGGGTCCATGGAGGATCACTTTGCGTCCCTCTATCGTGAATTCCTGCTTTCCATTTATCGCGATGCCCAAACAAGTCGCAACGCCGGGCGGAGGGGAGACGGTGTATTTGATGTAGACCTTGTCCCCAAATTCTTGATGGATCTCCTTGCCCAATTCCATGAATTGAGGAGCATGGCAAGCGAAGGGAGGAGCGATTATCTCCACCACCACTTTAGCCTGGGGATTGCCCAACGGCTGGGGAAGGTTCTGCATCTGTTGCATTAAATGTTGCACCTCTTCCCTCCTTCCCAACTCCCGCAGGGCAAGCCCTCCCCAGAGGTACCAAACCACTCCCGCTACTATCACTAACACCACCAAAACCATCACCAACGCTCTTAGCCTCATCTTTTACCTCCTTTCATTTTCATTTTAAAGATCCCTCCTTCTCTTGACAATCAACCGCGGTCCCTCAAAGACGACAAACTTCTTGCCCCATAAGCCTTTTCAGTCTTTCATTGCCATAACGATAGCCTACTCCAAAAATCCTTTGTAAAAATGCGCTGGGAAAGAGCCCAAAACAAGCCTTCTTTATTTCGCCTTCTCCCCTCCGAAGGAGGGCGAGAAGGCCGTCCGCTCGAAGAGAGGGCGACCTTCTCATCGGTCTTTCCTTTGGAACCTTTGAGGAGTGGATGAAAGTTCTAACTGAATTTTACCCTCTTTGCCTTATTGGGCTTTTTGTTTGGTCTTCATGAGAGCAATGCTTATCGGAAT
>CAYVMD010000040.1:0-18223 GCA_964452465.1 uncultured bacterium
ACTGGAGGAACAACTCTTAGATAAGATAGCAGAGAGGATAAAGAGGCTTGGGTTGGAAGCCCCCGCCATTCTATTCTTGGAATCCCATAAGCCCCTTTCCTTCCTCGTCAGCCAGGTCCTCTACTTCTCCACTCCCTTCCTCGGTCTCCTCTTGGGCTTCGAGAATATCTCCCTTTTCGCCCAGATCCTCTCCCAGCCGGGAGGAGTGGAGAGATTGATAAGGAAACTGGAGGAAGCATAGATGGAGCACGCCTCTACGGGGGTAGCGGTATTGGAACTCGTCTTGATGTTCGTCATACTCTCTTCCATCCTTCTCGCCCGGGGAGGGCGGAAATTCTTCCTGAGAAGGATCGCCGCTTTCTCCGCCATCGACGAGGCAATTGGAAGAGCGGTGGAGATGGGGCGTCCCATCCTCTTCTCCATGGGATTGGGAGGTTTGGGCGTTGTAACCTTTCAGGCGCTCGCTATCCTCCAGTATATCGTGAGGAAGGCAGCTCAATATGGGGTGAGGGTCATCGTCCCCCTCTTCGCTCCCGAACTATATCCCTTGACCGAGGAAATCTATAAGGAGGCTTGCCGTTCTGCGGGGAGGGCGGAAGCCTTCGACCCCACGAATATAATCTATCTCTCCAGCGACCAATTCGCTTATGCCTCGGGCGTGGTGGGAATAATGAACCGGGAGAGAACAGCTGCCCATTTCTTCATGGGGGATTTCGCTGCGGAAAGCCTTATCCTCGCTGAAGAAGGACATTCCGTGGGTGCCATCCAGATAGCAGGAACCCCCGCTACCCTTCAACTCCCCTTCTTCGTTGCTGCCTGCGATTATACGCTCATTGGGGAGGAGTATTATGCTGCCAGCACTTACATCTCCCAGGAGCCTATCCTTCTCGGCTCCATCAAAGGACAGGATATAGCCAAAATGATCCTGCTCGCCCTTGCCCTGTTGGGCGTTATAGCGGTCAGCATCGGAGGTAAAATGGCGCACTTCTTCCAGGTGCTATTCAAATGAGGCTCTTCCATCCCGTAAAGGAACCTTTACATCTTGCTCTGGCTATAATAGGGGGATTAGTAGGGGCGGTGACCTTCCTCGTCCTGCTCCACATCTTTCTCTCTCCCCGCGCAAAAGGAAGGCTCATCACCATCCTCACCTTCTTCGCGGGCTTCTTCTATTTCCTGGAGTTCCTCCTGCCCGCTAAGGGAGGGGAGAACTTCCTTACTCCCTGGAGGGAACCCGTTGGCTCCATGTTGATGGTCGTGGGCGCCTTCACCCTTCCTATGGGAGTGGTGAGCATCCTTGTAGCTCACTGGAAGAATGTGAAGACCAGGAGAAAGGGATGGTATAACAGCGTGGTCCTCTTCGGGGCAATATTGGGCATGGCGGGGGTGGCTTTCTGGAAGGAGTATGCCCCCTCTCCCCTGGCGCAGAAGGTTTACTCCTGCTTCTTCGATGGGTTATACATCCCTCTTGGTATGGCTATGTTCTCAACATTAGCCTTCTACATCGTATCCGCTGCTTACAGAGCTTTCCGGGTCACCAATATAGACGCCGCCTTGATGATGGGAGCGGCGGTAATCGTCATGCTTGGGCAAATCCCCTTTGGAATGTGGTTGACCTCTTGGCTACCCCTACAGGGATATTTATCCTCCCTGAGGATAGAGAACATAAGCAATTGGTTCATGACGGTGATAAATATGTCGGTCCAAAGGGCGATCGGTTTCGGCTTAGGCATAGGTGGGTTGGCTATGGCGCTTCGCATCTGGTTCAGCCTGGAGAGGGGAATGCAATTAGGAGGGAGATGAGATGGAGTTCTTGGCGCGGTTGAGGGGGATAGATAGAAAATACCTTTACCTCGCCTTAGCTGTTCTCCTCAGCCTCCCCATCCTATTTAAGGTAACGATGCCCCTCTATGTGGGACCGCAAGCGAAGTCCGCATACGAGGCGATCGAAAAGCTTCCCCAGGGGAAAGTCGTTTTTCTCGCCATGGATTGGGGTCCCGCTACGAGGGGGGAAAGCATGTGGCAAACCAAGGCGATAGTAGAACACCTCCTCAAGACCCGAAAGCCCTTCGTCATCACCGGCTACGACCAGCAGGGTCCCACTCTAACCGAGGATATTGTGGAACAGTTGGCAAAGAGATACGGGGCTAAGTATGGGAAGGATTGGGTGAATGTGGGCTTCATCACTGGGGGGCTTCCCCTTCTACTCAAGATGGCGAGGAATTTCCAGGATACATTCAAACGGGACATTATAGAGAAGAAGCCCCTTATCCAGCTAGCCCTCGGTAAGAAGATAAAGGATATAAAGGATATAGGGCTCATCGTTAACGTCACTGGCTCAGGCTCCTACGGGGATTGGATAACCCTCCGCACTACCTACGATGTTCCCCTCGTGGTTGCTTGTACCGCCGTCATCACCCCTGACCTCTATCCCTTCCTGGATTCGGGGCAACTAGTAGGGATGCTATCCGGATTGAAGGGGGCAGCGGAATACGAGATCTTGGTGAGGGCTATGGATAAAACCGCTCTGAGAATGATGATGTCCCAATCCATGGCGCATTTGCTCATCATCATCTTGATAATCCTGGGAAACCTTGCCCTTTGGGCGGAGAGGAGGAGAAGGAATGTCTGATTTCTCTTCCTCCCTCTTGGTCACGACCTTAGCAGCCCTTGCTACGCTGGGCATATATTCCATCCTCTATAGGGAAAATCCCGTTTATCGCTTTTTCGAACATCTCTTCATAGGTTTGGGCATAGGCTGGACCATCTTCATCACCTGGAGGGATATACTATATCCCAAATGGTGGATCCCCATGATAAGGGAGGGCAAGTGGTATTGGATATTCGCCTTTGTGGTGGGTGCCCTCTTCTACTTCATCTACTCTCGTCGCCTCGCCTGGATGGCCAGGATGGTGATTTCCACCCTCATGGGGCTCTCCGCTGGCTTAGCCTTTAGGAGCTTTGCTGCCATCTATATCCCTCAGATAGAAGCCTCCTTCCGCTCCCTAAGATTCACCCCCTCCTTTGCTACCGGCTTTAACAATCTCCTTTCCACCTTCATCCTCCTTACGATAATCATTTATTTCCTCTTCACAGTTAGGCACGAAAAACAGCCACTTAGCGCTCTCTCCAAATGGGGAAGATGGTTTATCATGCTTGGGCTTGGCGCCATGTTCGGTAGCACGGTCATGGCGAGGATGTCCCTCCTCATAGATAGGTTCTATTTCCTCCTCCACCAGTGGCTTTTTAGGATATTCTCCTTATAATTTATCCTTAAGGTGTCCGATAAACCGCGTTCTATATTAGCGATAGATTGCGGTTCCACCACCACGAAAGCCATCCTCTTCCAAGAGGATGGGGGATGGCATCTTGTTGCCCGCGGGGAAGCGCCCACTACCGTGGAAGCTCCCTTCGACAATGTGATGATCGGGGTCTTCAACTCGGTGAGGGAATTGGAGGAACTAACCTCTCGGAAGCTCCTCGAGGGGGACAGATTCCTCATCCCTTCCAATGAGAGGGAAGGGATAGATGCTTTCGTTGCTACCTCATCCGCGGGTGGGGGGCTTCAAATGTTGGTTATGGGGGTGGTTAAAACGATGACCGCAGAGAGCGCACAAAGGGCTGCCCTGGGAGCGGGAGCTATCGTGGTGGATTGCATAGCCCTCGACGACGGCAGGGAGGATTTTCGGCGCATTCAAAGGATAAGGGATATCCGCCCCGATATAGTCCTCCTCGCGGGAGGGACGGACGGAGGGACGATAACCCATGTGGTCCAACTCGCCGAGATGCTTTCCGCTGCTGAACCGAAAGCGCGACTGGGCAACTTGCCCATCCCCGTTATATATGCGGGGAATAAGGACGCAAGGGAGGAAATAAGCAAGATCCTCGGGGATAAGTTTTCCCTCCACATAACGGAGAACATTCGCCCCACTTTGGAGAGCGAGAATTTGGCTCCTGCGCGGGAGGCGATCCACGAGCTCTTCCTTCAACATGTCATGAGACAGGCGCCAGGCTATCACCTCCTTATGAACACCACCACCCATCCCATTATGTCCACTCCCAATGCGGTTGGCTTGATGGTGCAACTCTTGGCGAGGAGGATAGGGGGGAATGTGTTGGCGGTGGATATAGGAGGGGCAACCACCGATGTCTTCTCGGTTTTCTCGGGGGTATACAACCGCACCGTTTCCGCTAACCTGGGGATGTCCTACTCCATCTGCAATGTTATGGTGGAAGCGGGCATCCCTAATATCCAAAGGTGGATCCCCTTTTTCATATCCCCTTCCGCCATTCGGAGCATCCTCCGCAATAAGATGATTCGCCCCACGACCATACCCCAGACCCTCCGCGACCTCTATATAGAGCAGGCGGTGGCGAGGGAGGCGCTTCGCCTCGCCCTGGAACACCACAAGAGCCTGGCGAGGAGCCTCGTGGGGGTTCATAGGGAAAGGACCATCGGCGAGCTCTTCACGCAGGAGGTGGGAGGAGAGAGCTTGGTGGATATGGGGAAGGTGGAGATGATAATCGGTTCGGGAGGCGTCCTCTCCCACGCCCCTCTGCGCGCTCAGTCCGCCCTGATGATGATAGACGCCTTTCAACCCTGGGGGATCACCTTCCTCGCCGTAGATAGCATATTCATGATGCCCCACCTCGGCGTCCTCTCCTCCGTCATGCCCGATGTGGCGGAGGAGATCTTTTGGAGGGATTGCGTCGTCCCCCTCGGTACCCTCGTCGCCCCTATGGGTACCGCCCGAGAGGGAGAAGTAGCCCTCACCCTAAAGAGCGACGACATCTACGAGGAGATAAAATTTGGGGAACTCCGCTTAATTCCCCTTCAGGGCGAGAAGACTTTCCTTATCAAACCGAGAGGCAACTTTGACATCGGCGTCGGTAAGGGAAGGGAAGTGGAGAGGAACTTGAAAGGAGGAGTGGTGGGCTTGATAATCGATTGTAGAGGAAGACCAATTCCTCTGCCCCAGGAGGATAATGCGAGGATAAATTATCTGAGGCGTTCCTATCAAGCGCTGGGTCTGCCTCTTCCGGAGGAAAGATGAGCGTCGCCTACACCCCCGGACTTAGAATAACCCCCTATACAACCATAAGAAAGACGAGGAGGTTGCCCCTCAAAGGAGAGGTGCTCGTCAAACAGGGGGACAGAGTAGAGCCCGATACCCCTGTGGCTCGCACTTTCCTTCCAGGGATAGTCCATGTCCTCAAAGCGAGCGAGATCCTGGGTGTGGATAGCGAGGTGCTTCCTCGCTATCTCTCCAAGAAGGAGGGGGATAAAGTCGCCAGGGACGAGGTCATCGGCTTCGCCTCCTCCTTCTTTGGATTATCCAAGAGGGAGTTGCGCTCCCCCATTAATGGCACTATAGAGAGCATCTCCACCCTTACCGGCAACATCTCCATCCGTGAGGAGCCCCAGCCTCTCCTACTTCCCGCTTATATCCAAGGGGAAGTGGTGGAGATCCTCCCGGAGGAGGGAGCCATCATAGAAACCAAAGGGGCTTTCCTGCAGGGGATCTTCGGAGTGGGAGGGGAAAGGTGGGGTCCCCTTAAAGTAGTAGCCTCTTCACCTCAGCAGGTTCTGGAGGCAAAGGATATAAGGGAAGACCTCAGGGGACATATAATAGTGGGGGGAGGGTTATCCAGGGAAGCTCTGGAGAGGGCGGTGGAGGTAGGGGTAATAGGAATAATAGTGGGAAGCGTTTCCGATATCCTTCTTTCCCGATTCCTTGGATATGATATAGGCGTTGCCATAACCGGACAGGAGGACATTCCCCTCACCCTCATCTGTATGGAGGGGTTCGGGGACCTGCCTCTTTCCCAGCGCACCTTCCAACTCCTCCAGGAGTTCGATTCCCACCTTGCTTCTATCAATGGGGCAACCCAGATAAGGGCAGGGGTAGTTCGCCCCGAGATAATAATCCCTCATAGCAAGGAGTATCCTTCCCTTAGAGAAGAGACCTCCGATCGCCTCGAGGTGGGGACGAAGGTGAGGATGATAAGGGAGCCCTTCTTCGGGGAGATTGGACGGGTTTCCGCCCTTCCACCGAAATTGCGCATCCTGGAGACCGGTTCCAAGGCGAGGGTTGCGGAAGTCGTTCTGGAGAGCGGAGAGAGGGTAATAGTCCCTCGGGCTAATTTGGAGATAATCTCCGAGTAACTGCGCGAGAAGTATTGCATTTTTCATTTTATCTACTAAAATAAAGAAGGCATGCCGGAGTTACCAGAGGTAGAAACCATAAGGAAAGGCTTAGAGCAGACTATCGTCGGTAGGACGATAGACGATGTTGAAGTATTCGATGATTATATGTTGGACCTGCCGGCGGAGGAATTCCAGAGGAGATTGAAGGGGAGGATGGTAGAAGGTGTGGAAAGGAAGGGGAAGTATCTCATTTGGAAACTGGACGGGGGGGAGGAGCTCGTAATTCATCTTCGCATGACGGGGCAATTGACATTCGTAGAGAAGGATTATAAGCGCCTTACCTTTCATATCGGGGGGAGGGAACTTCATTACTGCGATTTGAGGAGGATGGGCGAGATGCGCCTTGTAAAAGCGGGGGATTACAAGGGATTGGAGGGTTTGGCGAACATCGGTCCTGAACCCCTGAGCGAGAACTTTACCCTTCCCTACTTCTATTCCGTCCTGCGGGGCAAGAAGGGGAAGATAAAAGCCCTTCTTATGGACCAGTCCCTCCTGGCAGGTGTAGGTAACATCTACGCCAACGAGGCACTCTTCGAGGCGGGCATACATCCAGAAAGGAGCGCCAATACCTTAACCCCCCAGGAGGTGGAGAGGCTTTACCACGCTATCAGAAAGGTCTTGATGGAAGCGCTGCAAGCAGGAGGGGAGACCTTCTCCAATTATGTGAATATATGGGGGGAAGCGGGGCTATATCAACCGAGGGTCTATCAAAGGGAAGGGGAAAGATGTATAAGATGTGGCGAAACTATAATAACCATTAAAATAGGAGGCAGGACCTCCTACCTCTGCCCTCAATGCCAAAAATAAAGGAGGTTTCGCAGTGGAAGAGAGGGACATGGAAAAGGAAATCGAAAATGAAGAGGTAGACCTTATCGATACCATACGTCCCATCCAAAGGGGGATGATCCTAAAGGGAACGGTCGTTCAAGTGAGCGAGGAGGGAGCGATGGTGGATGTTGGGGCAAAGACCGAGGGGCTTCTTCCTGCCAGTGAGATATCCTTGAAGGGGAAGGTCTCTCCCAAGGAGGCCCTTACGGTGGGCGAGGAGGTTAACGTCTTCGTTGTAAAGGCAGATATGGAGGAGAGCAACATAATCCTCTCCAAGAGGAAGGCAGATTTCGAGCTCACCTGGCAGAGGTTGGAAAATTCCTACAGAAAAGGGGAGATCCTGTCCGCGATGGTTATCGATAGGGTGAAGGGGGGATTGCTCGTGGACCTCGGCATCCAGGGCTTCGTCCCCGCCTCTCAGGTGGATCTCTCCCAGTTCAAGAGGAAAAGGCTGGAACACCTGATAGGGGAAACCATCCCCCTGAAGATAATCGAGATAAACAAAAGCAAGGGGAAGCTCGTTTTATCCCATAAGACAGCAGCGGAGGAGATAAACACAAGGAAGAAGGAGGAGATTTTCTCTCGCATTACCCCTGGGCAAGTGGTAACGGGGGTGGTTAGCAGGTTGACCGACTTCGGGGCCTTCGTAGACTTGGGAGGGATAGATGGGTTACTTCATATCAGCGATATATCTTGGTCCTACATTAAGCATCCCCGTGAGGTCCTCAAAAGGCAGCAAAAGATAGAAGTCCTTGTCCTTAAGGTGGATAAGGAAAACGAGAGGATATCCCTGGGCTTGAAGCAGTTACTTCCCGATCCCTGGCAGGAGGCAGCGAGCAAGTATAAAAAAGGAGATGTTGTTCAAGGGAAGGTGGTGAGGGTTGTTCCCACCGGTGCCTTTGTCCGTCTTTCCGAGGGCATAGATGCCTTCATTCCCCTTCGGGAGGTAGGCGAGGGGAAGGGCAAAAAGGCGGAGGAGGTATTCAGCAAGGGGCAGAGGATACAAGCCATGATCATAGATATTCAGGATAAAGAAAGGCGGATGATCCTCTCTCTCAGGCAATTGAAGCGCCAGGCGGCGCGAGAGAAGACGGAGAAATACCTTCAACAACAAAAAAGACCTACCACTACGATCGGCGATTTAGCAGGTGATATACTGGAACAACTAAAGGAAGCCTCCAAGGAGGGAGAATGAGGGTAGGGCTAACAGGGGGGATAGCCAGCGGGAAATCCACCGCCCTAAGGATGTTCAAAGAGAAGGGCGCAAAGGTTTTGGATTGCGATAAAATTGCGAAAGCATTAACGAGGAAGGGTAACCAGGGATATAAAAGGGTTGTGGAGGCTTTTGGGGAAGGGATATTGGATGAGGAAGGACGCATAGATAGACGCAAATTAGCCCGGATTGTTTTCTTCAACGAGGATAAAAGAAAGCTCCTCAATTCCCTCATCCATCCCCTTGTCTATCGGAAATTGAAGGAAAAGTTCAGGAAATTCAAGGAGGATGACATCGTCATAGTGGATGTCCCCCTCCTGGTGGAGAGCGGAGGGGTGCCTTTGTTTCAAAAGGTAATAGTCGTCTATTCGGAACCTTCGATTCAGATGGAGCGTCTAATTAAAAGAGGTCTTTCTGAGGAGGAAGCGAAGGCTCGCATGAAAGCCCAGGCGAGTTGGCAGGAGAAGTTAAAGGTAGCAGATTTCGTCATTCGCGGGGATAGGGGTATTGAGGAAATGAGAAAACAGGTGGAGGAGGTATGGGAATGTTTAAAAAATGCTTGCCAGAAAATGAAGGATGTGGTAGCATCTACCCAAAAAGAAGGCGGGAGGTGCCTTTGAGTTGGCAAAGAAATTTGTTGCTCGAAAGAGAATGGATATGTATAATCGCTATATCTATGAGAAAAAGGAGGGCACTGTTATGGGAAAAAGTGTAGCATCTTTTGCTATTTTGGCATACTTCATCGTGGCTTTGTGCTTGACCTCCTTTATCCCAGCAAATGCCCAACCTCCAAAGAAGATATTGGAAGTAGCCATAGTCGATTTCGATAACCTAAGTAAATACGATGGGAAAGTCCTGGGAAGAAGAGCTGCTGATGCGGTCGCCCTTGCCCTTTCCACCATGGAGGAGTATTACCTCATCGTGCCCCGTGACGAGTTGGAGAGGGAGGTGCAGGCGCAAGGGCTTGCTTATCCCCTCGATAAAACCGATTTACTTTTGTTGGGGCGCGCCTTAGGGTTAGATGGGATAATCATTGGCAACGTGGTCGCTGTGGAGATCAAGAGGGGAGAAGCTACCCAAGCAGGAGTTACCGTAGCCTGCCAGATGTTGGATATTTCCACCGAGGAACCGATAACGGGTGCTCTAGTAACCGCTACCAGTTCACCTAAATACGATTATAAGGGAGAGGACGACATCTTGGTTGACGAAGCCCTAAATAAAGCAGCCTATCAAATATCCAAGCAGTTCCTCTCCTTCGCTGTGCGGGGGATTCCCGAATATGCCATACTTACTACCATAGGCAACGAGGTCCTTATCAATGCAGGTTCTCGTCAAGGCATAAAGGAAGGAATGCAGATGGTCGTGCTCCGCAGAGGGGAGAAGGTAGGTAGGGTCAAGGTGAAGGAGGTAACCCTAACCGATGCTACCGCTACCATCCTTGAAGCTCCCCGCGGTATCCAGAGCGGGGACAAGGTGAGGGTAGTCTATGAGACCCCTCCCCTAACAAAACTCCCTGCGGAGATGGAGATGCGGAAGAAGGCGAGAAGTTCCCTTCAGAACACCATTCCCGCTTTGCTCTTAGCCTTTGGCATCTACAAACTTATGCAACAACCCGCCACCAGCGGTCCCAAGGTGAGCACCTGCTATGCTTGTCAAGAGGGAGGACATCCCTATGTGTATCTCTCCTGGGATTTCAGGAAAATCCCTAACCCCACGAACATCTACGCGATAATGGTCTACCGCACAGGCCCCGGTGGTGGTCCTCCTCCCACCGGCCCCTCCGATGCGGATCTCTTCACCTGTTGGAGCCAGCGCGTATATCCCGGTGTTGCTACTCCCTCCTATTGCGTCGACCGCACCTATAACGCATCTCCAACCGTCACGCGATACACAGTCTCCGAGGATGGGACAAGCGTTGATACCGAGGATGTCAGCGTTATGCCCCTCATCCCAGGCGAATCCTATCATTATTATCTAAGAGCCATAACCGTTTACACCCCTCTCGCTCCCGGTGGCACAACCGGGGGTGGAACCACAAGACAGCAGGAGGTGGAATACCGCTACACCGAATTCGTCTACCTGGGCCGCTATACGCCCCTCTATCCCCCTACTCCCGCCTATCCCGCTAATGGAGCAACCGTAGTTGACCTGAGCAATGTGACCTTCCAGTGGACCGCTGCTGCGGGAGCAAACGAGTATGTGCTCGAGATATCCACCGATCCCTCTTTCCCCGCGGATAAGCAGAAGACCTGGCGTAGCGCTCCCCAATATATCTGGGCGAGCGCGGGGGAAGTTGTTCCCGTCGAGGGGTTGACCCTCAACCTCTCTAAAATCTTTCCCAAGGCTAAAGTTCTCTACTGGAGAGTGGGAGCTATAAATAACAAAGATACTCAACGTCCTCCCGGTGGCTATATCTTCGGTGAGCAATTCTATAGGATAAATGTTGAGACGCCTCCACCTCCCCCTTAAGGAAAGGAGGCAAGGAAGGTGCCCGACAAGATGAAGGGAGGAAAGGGAGCATGAAAACAAAGGCAATGACGATTTTGATGATGTTGGTGTTCCTGGGGTTGGGCTCCTTATGGGCGGAGGGGACCGTTGCTAATTCCTATATCACTACAACGGTGAGCGATGATTACAAAATTACCTTAACCACCGTGGGGGGAAATCCCAATATAACTACGGATAATAATGTGGACATCCTCAGCGACGAGAACACCTTGGCAATCGTCAGGGTGGAGGAAAGGTTGACATCCGATCAAGAGGAAAGCGGTGTTTCCTATACAGTGGGAGATGGGGGGCAGAGCATAATCGCTCCTGCTGTGGCGGATGCTAACAATATCGTTGGGGTGTGGCTTCAGGACGAAGAAATCGGAAGCGATACAACCGCCCGCCCCATAAATATATGGGTTCACCAGAAGGTAACCGTAATGAGGGACGCCATAAGGGTGGAATACGAGATAGTGAATAAGGATTGGGCTTCCCACAATCTCGGCTTCATGCAGGTCCTCAATGTAACCACTCCCTCCACCGTCTCCTTCCGAGTGCCCCAAATAGGGGAGGTTACGAGGGAAACCACCCTCCAAGGCGTTCAGATTCCTTCCTATATCCAGGTTTCCGACAACTTCCGCCAGCCCACGCTCCTCGCCCGGGCAACCATCGGGCAATGGGATGCCACACCACCCACCACCGTCCTGATTTGCAATGCGGATGCCCTCTCTGATGCAGATGATATGTGGACATACGAGCCAAGAGGAGCGGATGTTAGAAGTAGCGCCGCCCTGGTCCTTAAATGGAGTCCCCGTTGGGTCCAGCCAGGAGGGAAGATAAGGTTCGTCTTCTACTACGGCGTCGATTGGTCCACCAACGACTATACTCCCCCCGCTGGTACCGCCATCTTCGCTCCTTCATTCCTTACTCCCACCCAAACACCTATGCCTTTCACCCTCACCTCCTATCTTTATAGCGTTGCTGCTTTCCCCATCCAGGGAGCCAAGGCATATCTGACCCTACCTCCCGGCTTAACGCTTGCCCAGGGTGAATCCCTTACCAAGGATTTCCCTACCATTCCTCCTCGCCCTTCCGCTACCGCTCCCGATCCGGAAGCCAAGGTTTCTTGGCAGATACTGCCCCCTACTGAACCGATGGGACGCCTGCCGATTACGGTTAAGGTCGTCATCCCCGATATAGGCACGAAAATCTTGACCTGCTACTTGGATACGAGCACGGGCTTTAAGAGAGCGGTCCCCAAGGGGATCAGCATGCTCTCCATTCCCTTCAATCTAGAGGATCAAAGGACGAATATCGTCCTTCAGGATCTGGGCGATCTGAATAGGAGGGTGGCGAGATGGAGCCCTGGGGAGAATCGCTATCTTTACTTCCCCGACGATCCCTACATGTCCCAGGTCAGAGTGGGGCAATCCTTCTGGGTTAAGATAGATAATGGGGCAACTTTGGATGTCTCAAAAGGGCAATCGAAGGAGCCCACCCCCGTCCCTTGGTGGCAAGATTTCTCCCTTGAATTGGGCAAGGGTTGGAACCAGATCGCTAATCCCTTCGTCTATCCCACCACTTGGGGGAGGGTAAGGGTTGCCTATCTCGGGCAGATAAAGGAATGGGGCGAAGCGGTTAGCGCGAATTGGATAAGGGAGTTTATCTTTTACTGGAATCCCGAAAAAGGAGCGTATGAATGGAGTAACAAGGCTTCTTATATCCTCTCACCTTGGGAAGGTTACTTCGTGAGGGCGTTGGTGCCCTGCAGATTGATCTTCTCCCCCTTGGATATCCCTCAACCTACAGGGACGACTTCCTCCATCGTTCAAACGAAGTCGCTTCCCGATAAAGGGTGGGTGCTGAAGCTTGGTTTAATTACCAAGGGCGTAGTGGACGATGACAACTACATCGGGGTAGGGGAAGCAAGGATCGTGGAGAAGCCTCCTTCTCCCCTGCCTACCTATATAAGGCTCAGAAAGGGAGAGGAAGGATTGGCGATGGATATCAGGGGGGTGGGGGATAAGAAGGAATGGATAGTGGAGGTGAACGCTCCCGAGGGGGGCAAACTGGTTTGGGAAGGCATGGAAAAATTGCCTCGAAGCATCAGGCTTTATATAGTGGATGAAAGCGGTAAGCGAACCTTCATGGGGGCCACCGCTTCTTATGATGTGGTGGGGAAGAGGACTTTGAAGATAGAGGCGGTGGAGGGGCGAGGGAAGGCGATGATATTAGGATTGAGGGTGGTTCCCCAAAGAGGTGGAGCGAGCATAGCCTTTACCCTTTCCGAGTCCGCTCTTGTAAGCGTGAAGGTGAGCACGCCTTCCGGGATAACGGTCAGGAACCTGGCGCCTCGCTCGCTTTCCGCGGGTGCAAACGCGATCTCCTGGGATGGCAGGGATGAAAAGGGGAGGATGTTGCCGGCGGGCATCTACCTCGTGGAGGTCGTGGCGAGGGGCGATTCCAGCGAGGTTGCCAGGGCGTTCCAGATGGTTAGTTTAAGGTAACAAGGAGGGAAACAATATGCGGAAGGTTTTAATCGGACTTATTTTCCTCTTCTTAACCGGGGTGATCTTAGCGAACACCTCCTACCCTGGCGATTATGCGGTTCGCCCCAGCAGGCAGGGGGGGGTAGGGGAGCCTGCCTATGTGCCCTCTGATGCCTCCGCTGATGGCACCGCGAACACGCAATTCACCTTTATAATTCTCGTTCATAAGCCCCAAAACGAAATATGGTGGCAGTTGCCCACCCTTATCATAGACGGGGTTGGTAGTTACTCCATGTGGATGGGGTGGGCGGTGAGCGCGGAGGATGCCTATTGGGTGGCAGTAGTTCCAGGATGGGATATGGTGGGACAATTCTATACCGACGGTCCGAGGAGTTTCACCTGGTATGTGATATCCTCCTCTGCTGCTGCCAACGCTACCCAACCGCCGGATATCGTGGAATCGCCTCGTAGGACATTGGTGGTTACCGGGATATATAGAGAGCAATTGGTCCCAGTGGGGGGAGCTTATGGACATGGCGTAACCATCGAACCCTCCGATTCCGGTCAGCCCGATGCGGGTTCCTCCTCTTGTGTATATACCTTCAGGGTTAGATATTCCCATCCTGAGGGGCTACCTCCTCGCTGGTTCGTCAATACCGATTACGACTACTACCCTGCTTCCCAAGATAACTGGCGGGATCCTCACACGGGTGATTTCCCCTCCACCGTTGCTATGAGCGACAACCTGAGGCATATAGGGACCCCTGTCGTATGGGTAAAGGATAGGGCTAATAATACCAACCCTCCCAAAGAAGGAGCTTGGCTTCCTCACTTCTTGGTGGTGGAGAGCCCGGAAAAGCCGGTGGACCAACTCACGGGAGCAGACTACAGGAACGGCGTCGTCTTCAAATACACCGTCCAGCCTACGGAGTACCTCGGTTCCGTCGAGCAGTCCTGGACCAGGAGTTACAATGGCATGAAGGCGTATACCGTGGATCCCGAGGCATCTACCTCATATATCGTTTACGCTCAGAGAACGGCGAGAGGGAGCTCCGATATTCAAGGACGTCCTTTCACCAATCATTATACCTCCTTTGGGGATTATGGCGCGAGGGGTTATATAGAACCAGCCGGGCATAACAATCCTGGCTATCCAACCCGGCGCTTGGATAGCGGGGCAGGCGATGGTGCGGGTCGGGATTATACCTTTAGCCAGGATAAGATCGCTTATTACTTCGAGGCGACGGCGGATTTCCGTCCACCCAATCGAGACGGCGATGGCGAGGTTTCCTATCGGTGGACAGGTGGTCCCGAACCTCAAATAGATGTGCCGGGCAAGGATAAATACGACTACACAAGGAGAGTGACGCTTTACGATAATCAAGTGCCGGTGACCTTATATCCTCTGGATGCTGCATTGGGGTGGCAGGTGCCGGAGCAAATCCCCGGGTATGGCAGTTCCATCTTCCCCTATTATGTGTGGAACTCCCCTGTGCTGAATCAAGGTGGATTCACCTATGGCTACACGGGTTGGAAGTATGGCTCGGAGAAATTCAAGGACCACGATCCCATGAAGGGGGTGGGTAATGCTCCCCTTATTCAAATTACCACCGACCCCTTGGAGGTATGGACTCCCCAAGGAAATGGCACGCTATTGTTGAGCGTTAATAACGGGAACCCCGCCCAAGAAGTTTCGCCCATCCCTCGCCCTGCCCCTTATAAATGGCGCAGGGTCACCGCTTATTCGAAGATTCGCTTCTGGGTGAAGTATACCCAGCCCAAGAATGTCGCCCCTCACAGAGTGAGGGTGTTCCTCTACGACTATGGTAAAGGCAAATGGATCGAGTACTGGATGACCCGCTACGAGTCATCTCCTAACAACGGCGATTATGGCGATGGCGAATGGTATTACTTCGAAACCACCCTCCCGCCGGGCAAATACGCCACCTTCTTCGATACCAATGATACTTGGCGCACCGCTAAATTCCCTCGCCGACCCGACGATGACCCCCATAGCAGACCGAACGACATCGTCTATGGGGTGAGGATGACGCTTCCCAATCCTCCCGACTTGGATGTGAATCCCGACCCGTGGGACAATCCGGTGGGCAATGACTACCTACCTGGACCTTGGGTGAACAATCCCCCCGTCCTTTGGGGCGAATCTCTCTCCCCTGTATCGGGCACTTCCGGCACGACCTTCACCTGGGAGATCCGCTATAAGGACGCCGATAACGATCCACCCCGCTTCCCCCTCCTCGTCATCACAAAGATAGATCCCCAGACGGGCAATGTTTTGGAGACGCGTAGATTCGTTATGCAGAGGACCGCATGGATCGGCTCCCCTAACGATTGGGCGACGGGGGCGGTCTTCCGCTACATCTCCAAATATTTCAACCCCGAAACCCAAGAGCCCTTCCAACCTAACTTCCTCTATCGCTATCACTTCGAATTCACCGACGATTGGGGAGAGCCCAATTATCCTGAGACCGGCGAGACGGTTAAGTATCCCTTTGCCTACGATATCTCGGGGCCCGATATAACCGCTAACCAAAGACCGTTCATCGGGGATGCCTCTTTGGCTACCCAAACGGGCTTCACTCCCACTCCCCAAACCCTTATCACTTGGAAGGCGGCATACTACGATTTAGACAATGATGCGCCCCAGTGGGTGAAGATCAGGATCGCCCAAACGACAAACGCAGGGGCTTCTTGGAATTACAACTTCATTGGGAGCACGATGGAGCAGGAGAATCCCCAGGATACCCTCTACAAGGACGGGGCAACCTTCGTTTTCTCTAGCCTCCTCCCCTACGGACCCAATACCTTCTACTCCATAGGCTTCACAGCGAACGATGGTAAGGATGATGATGTGCCTGCCTCTGTAAGCAAGGCATATGGAGGTGGCGTGGTGACGATAAGCGGTATGGGAAGGACATTGGGGGCGGTGGATATTAATTTGGGCACGATAGAGAACACCTGGACCTTGGTTTACAAGGATACCGCCGGGCAACCACCCCAAAGTGTTCAGGTAAAGGTGCAAAGAAAGGTAGGTGATTCCTGGCAGGATTACGGTTCGGTGCAGATGAACCTTGTGGGAGGTGATCCGAGTACTGGGGCAACTTACGCCGGCACTATTCCTCTCCCCACCTTCGATGCTACCAACTTCTACTTTATCTACAGAGCTTCCTTCCTCATAACCCTCCAGGATGGGACACCGCTAGAGATTTCCTATCCCGAATCGCCCTTCATACTAGGTCCCAAGGTCGTGCCTAATACTCCACCTAAGCTCTTGCCCCCGGGGGCTGACCCCAAGTCCGCCCCGGACGATGCGACTGCTTCCCAGTGCATATCTCCCAGGGATCCCCAGACGGGCGTCTCTACCGGTGGGATGAACGATCCCTTCACCTTCACGGTGATGTTCGTTGACGATAACAACCAGTTGCCCTCCTACATCAAACTCGTAACCGAGGCGAAATCCTATGACCTGCAGGAGGTCGATCCCAACGATAAACTCACAATGGATGGTAAGCTTTATCAGGTCGTCCTCAATGGTAGCGACCTTGGCACAGGTCAGCATTACTTCCACTTCGAGGCTTCCGACGGAACCGATAGCGTGAGGTTCCCCTCCAGCACGCAGGTCAATATTCCACCCTTCATAAAGGATGGCGAGGTGCAACTGCCCTATGTGAACGATAAGCCCGTCCTTTCCAACATCGCTATAAGCTCCACGATAGGTATCCCTGATACCACGCCCTTCAAATTCACAGCGACCTACTCCGATGCCAACAACGATCCCCCCGCCTATGTGAGGACGGTCGTGGAGAAAAAGCAGGATTCCACCTGGGCGCAATATACCGTCCTCTCCATGGGGAAGGTCGATCCTTCCGCCGTGGATTATGTGAAGGGCGTGGAGTATCAGGTCATCTCCACCTTCCCTCGAGGGGAGTATAGGTTCTATGTGGAGGCGAGCGATGGGCGCCTTTACAACAATTACACGAGCGCGCCCGAGGAGGATAAGCGCATCGTCTTCAGGGTGGGCATGGTGATAAGCATCTCGCCCGAGCCTCCCATAGATATAGGCAAGAATCCCCAGGTGACCATCACCGTCTCTGCGATGCCCAATCAGGCGGGGCATATTACGGTCACCAAACCGAATGGCCAGATGGTTATAGACAAGGATATAAATACCGATAATCAGGGAAGCTATACAGAAACCGTGGCTCCCGATGTGCCTGGCACCTGGAGCGTTACAGTGAATATCGGCGGTGAGGAACAAACCAAGCAATTCGAAGTGATAGTCACCCAGGACTTCCCCGCCATAAGCATGGCAACCATCTCCCTCAATGTAAGCGGCGCCTCCATCGAGGACATCTTCGGTCCTACATTCCCTAAGCAGAACCTTGCTTGGTGGAATCCCCAAGCCGGTGGATATGTATACGGCAACCAACCCAACTTCCCCACCTTTGTTCCCGGCTTGGGCTTCTGGGTGAAGGGCCCGGTCACCGCAACGATAACCCAGGGTTCCAGGGTAACCACCGCCACCCAATACGGAGTGAGGACGGGTTGGAACATTGTGGGCAATCCCTTCCTGACCGATATGGATATATCCTCCCTGGGCGTACTCGTGGGCAATAATGTCATAGGGCTAACCGAAGCGGAGAAGCAGGGCTTGGTGAAAGGATATCTGTGGGGCTTCGACGAGACCGCGAAGGACTACTATCTCATCCATCCCGCTCTGAGCGGAGCCAATAGAACCCTGAAGAGCTGGAAGGGCTACTGGATAAGGGCTCTCCAGAACGCCACCTTGGTCTTCTCTCCCTCTAAGGGAGAAGCCGAGGTGCGGATGGTTAAGGAAGAGGGCTGGAAGGTGCAGATAATCGCTTCCTCTGCCGGCTCTCGAGATTCCTGCAATTACATCGGTATAGGAGATAGCAGGTTCCTCGCCGGCGTGGAGAATCCGCCCTCCAAGGGTGGAGTGGATCTTTACTTCCTGCGGGG
>CAYVMD010000041.1:0-18092 GCA_964452465.1 uncultured bacterium
AGTCGCGCTCCCCAAATGGCTGGTTGCGTCCCACATTGAACTTCTCCAGCAGATTGAATCCCCGCCAGCGGGGGAGCTTCTCCGGGGAGGGAGTGGGAAGCACACGCTTCTGCTTCGCCGTGGTTTTCGTAGAAGCCGTTATTTGCATTCCTCTTCTTGCTCCTTTCTCACTCTTATCCCTCATGCCACTCACTCCTTCCTCCGCAATTCCCCACAAACCGAGCATCCCAATACCTGCTACTCCCAATTTCTTCAGGAATTCCCTCCTCGTTATCCTCATCATCTTCAACCTCCTACAATTTTTGGGGGTTTTCTTACCCCTCTTGTGTTATCAGCCTTTTCAAGTAAACACCACGATATTGATAACATGCTTAGCATCCCTTTGTAAAGAGGTCGCGCTTCCTCCCAAAAATCTATTGGAAAAGAATTTGTTTCCTCATTTGACAGAAGGGTATTACGCCGTGAAGGACGGGGAATTTATTTTTGAGAACCCAAAATCTACCGAAATGTCCTCCACTAGGGGAATGGAAGACCCATTTTGGGATATTGGCGCAAACTCATCTGCCGAAGGCAAACGAGAAGGACACGAGACCGAAGGAAGGGCGATCGACTTGTTCAATTATGGTTTCAAATCTAATTCAAGATGGAGCCCAGAGGGGAAGAGCCTAACTCAATTTCGAATAGATCTTATTTTCAGGAAAGACGGAGGTAAATGGAACATGATGCTGCATTGTGAGAGGACAAAGAACAGCCTTTCTTTTGCTCTCTTAAGGGTCTTCCCGGTAGGGGTTTGCTTTCCCTTGACGGCGCCTGTCTAAGAATCCTGCTTGGCTTACTTAATGGGGGTATGGGAACGACGGTCTCAATTGGAGCGTAGGAAGCAGCGGCTTCCTTAAGCGTTTAGCCTTACTAATTGGAAGCCTCAGAATTGGGAGGCGGAGAGGCTTGCCTCGTATATCCTCCTTACCAGGGAGATATCGTCTATCTCCTCCACCGTTTTATCCTCCCTTATCCGAGTTATCCTGGCAAAGCGCAGGGCATAGCCACACTTGTAGCGAGGGCTCTTCTGAATATCCCCGAAAGCTATTTCCACCACTATTTCCGGCTTCACATAAACTACCCCGCCCTCCTCTCGTATCTTCAACTCCAAAAGCCTCCTCGTCATCTCCTCGAACTCCTCATCGGTCAATCCCTTGAATGTCTTCCCTAGCATCAAAAGCTCCTTCCTCTCCTCGTCCCAGCAGGCTAAATGATAATCGGAGAGCCAATTGTGCCTCCTGCCATATCCCCATTCCGCCCCGATTATCACCAGGTCTAAGGTTATCGCCTTCTTCACCTTCAGCCACAGTTTCCCCCTGTTTCCTGGGGTGTAAACTCCCTTCAACGCTTTAGCCATCACTCCTTCCTGCCCTTCGGCGATAGCCCTCTCGTAGAAGGACCTCGCTTCCTCCAAATCCCTGGGAATGAGCCTATCCGCCAGCGCGATGTTCCCCCTTATCCTTTCCAAGACCTCCCACCTATCCTCATAAGGCTTGTCTATTAGGGACTCTCCATCCCAAAGGAGGCAATCGAAGAGATACAATTTGAGGGGGATTTCCTTTGCCATTCCCTCGATATCGTGCTTCCGCGTGAGCCTCTGCATCACCATCTGAAAAGGCAGAACTCTTCCCTCCTTCATTGCCACCACCTCCCCTTCCACTATCCCATCTCCCTTCAACTCCCTTTTCACCTCCTCCACTACTTCGGGAAGGGCAGGTGTGAGTTCCTTAAGTCGCCGGGAGAATATGCGCACCTCCTCTCCTCTCTTGTGGATTTGAACCCTCGCCCCATCATATTTGAACTCCAGGGCGAACCTCTCCATCTCCTCATAAACCTCCTCCAAGGAGGAAGCGGTCTGGGCGAGCATGGGTTGGAGGGGTTGAAATAGGCGAGGAGAGGAGGTTTCCAGCCCTTTAAGCCCTTCCTTCTTCGCCACATAGGCGATCCTTCCCACATCCCCCCAAAGCAGGAATGCCCTTCTTATTAAGGCAAGGGGAAGGGAGGTAGCATAGGCGATGCTCTCGAGAAGCATCCCTTCCTGCACTCCTATCCGCATCTCCCCCAGCAGTATCTTCGCCAAGTGCTTAGCTTCCAGAGCATCCATGCGGGCGAAGAGGTTCCGCAAGATCGCCTTCCTCTTCCTCTCCACCCCTTGCCCTCTTAAATCCCCCAGCATTAGAAGGTGAGAGTATACCTCCTGTAGGGAGAGACCTCTCGAGGTATACCGAGAGCGCCTCTCGTAAAGCAGCCGCACCGTCTCCCCTGCGTCTATCGCCTCATCCCTTATCTCGTGGTAATCCCTTGGGGAGGTGAGGAGGATCTCGTCGAGGAGGGAGAAAAGCGTTCTACCCGAGACGAAGGTCTTCTTCCCCTCCGGGAGCTTCCCCAGGAGGAGATAGACGGTGATCTGCGCCTCCTCGGGCGAGGATTCCTTCAGAAATTCCCCCACAATGCGGATTTTCTCCTTCTTCCCAGTGATCCCTTCCAAGTCTTGACAAAGGGCAGAGAACTCGGCAAAACTCTTCATCCCAGGGGAATTTAAACGCTCCGGGCAGGGGAAGTCAACCAACCTTGCTTTTGAGAGGAGGACGGATCCCTAATCGTTGACTTCTCCTTGGTTTTGGGGCTAAATTGAAAAGGATGGAAACGCTGCGCTTCCCCATTATAAGGTCCAATATCAAAGACAGGGTGGCGATAGTCCTCGCGGGTGGCAAGGGAACCCGAATGGGTGGGGAGAGCAATAAGGTTTGTCATCTTGTGGATGGCGTTCCATTCATAAACAAAACGATAACCACCCTAAAGCATTGCGGATTCCCTGTCATCGTAGTGGTGGGGTATAGGTATGAGGATGTCATCGCCGCCGTGGAGCGGGAGTTTCCCGATGTGAGCTTCGTCCTCCAGGAGGAGCAACTTGGCACCGCCCATGCGGTAAAGTGTGCTTGCCGATACCTAAGATCCGTCGGCTTTGCAGGGGATGTTTTGATCATCGCGGGCGACAAGCTCGTTTTGGGGAATGCTTTGGCGAGGATGAGGGAGAGATATGAGGATGAGGATATGGACCTGCTCTTTGCCACTAAGATCGGGGAAGGGAAGAGCTTCGGTAGGGTGGTGAGGGACGAGGAGGGAAGGGTGAAGAGGATTCAGGAAACCAAGGGGAGGGAGGGGGAGTTTCCTCCCCTTGACGAAACTAATCAATCTATCTACCTGATCAAAACGAGTCTACTATACGAGGCATTGAAGGAGGTGAAACCGAGCGAGGAGGATGGGGAGGAGAAGCTGACGGACATAGTGGAGGTGCTTTACTCTAAGGGGGCTAAGATCGACACCTTCCCTCTGAGGGAGGAAGAGGTCCTCACCTTTAATACCCCGGAGGAGCTGGAGAGGATTAGGGTGAAGATGGAGGAAAGGAGGTTGAGGGGTGGAAAGCATCTAAAGAGGGTGGAGGAATGGATGAAGCTCTTCCAAGCGGGGGACGAGAGGTTAGAAGGGGTTTTGAGGCATATCTATGCCGATGATGAGAACCTCTTGGAGGAGAAGCGAAAGGTTTATCTTAAGGTTCTGGAGAAGTTTGCCGAGGAGTTCAACCCCTCTTCAAGCGTCTTCTTCGTGCGTTCCCCCGGCAGGCTGAATCTCATGGGAAGGCATATAGATCATAGGGGTGGGGCGGTAAATGTGATCGCCGTGGACAAAGAGATAATAATGGCGGTCGAGCCGAGGGAGGATGACCAAGTGAAAGCGGTGAACCTCAAAGGAGAGTTTCCCCCTCGGTGCTTTAGCATCCAAGAGGAAATGGGGAAATTGAGGTGGGCGAGTTGGTTGAGGGCGATAGAGAGCGAGGAATTGAAGGAAGAATTAAGCAGGACGAAAGGGGACTGGATCAATTATATAAAAGCGGGGGTTTTGAAGATGCAGGATCAGCATCGGGATATTAAGTTCAAGGGTTTCAACGCGGTTGTTTATGGGGATATCCCCATCGGTTCCGGGCTGAGTTCCTCCTCCGCCCTTGTTGTCGCCTCCGCGAAGTCCATTCTGCGCGTTAATGGGATCGCCTCTTCACCGAGGGACTTCATCCTATTTTGCGGGGAAGGAGAATGGTATGTAGGAACGCGGGGAGGGCATGGTGACCACGCTGCTATGGAGTTTGGGGTGCAGGGAAGTGTGAGTCAGATAAGGTTCTTCCCCCTGGAACTGGTGGGGAGGGCTCCTCTACCCAGGGGATATAGGATCCTATTCTGCTATTCTCAGGAACCCGCGAAGAAGAGCGAGACCGTGAGGGACGCCTTCAATCAAAAGGTCGCTTGCTACGAAATAGGCATGATGATGCTGAAGCAGAACTTCCCACAATATGCGGACAAAATACAGCATCTCCGAGATGTAAACCCTTCCAATTTGGGCATCCAGGAATGGGAGATATACCGCATGCTTCTTTCCCTGCCGGAGAGGATGAGTAGGGAGGAGATCCTCGCCTATTTCCCTCCCCAAAGGAAGGAAGAATTAGAGAGGGTCCTCGCCAACCATTCCCTCCCTCCTTTCGATGGTTATCCCATAAGGGGAGTTTGTCTCTTTGGGATAGCGGAGTGTGCGAGGAGCGCCAAATGCCTCCATCTCATCCAACAAGGGCATATGGGGACATTGGGGCATCTCATGAACATTTCCCATGATGGGGATAGGGTGACCGCTTTGAACGAAAGAGGGGAAAGGGTCCCCTACCGGGCGAATGTCTCCACCCAATATCTGGAGCATTTGATGGAGAATTGCCGAAGATATCCTGATAGGGAGGAATTCCGCCTGATGTATCAACCCGGGGAGTATGGCTGTAGCACCTACAAGATAGATATGTTGGTGGATATCGCAAGGAAGGTGCCGGGCGTGTTGGGAGCGCAGGTGGCGGGGGCTGGCTTGGGAGGATGCGTTATCGCTTTGGTCGAGGAGGATAAGGTGGACGCCCTCAAAGAGGCTTGGATGAGGGATTATTACATCCCCCTTTCCCTCGAGCCGTTGATTGAGGTTCCGGTTGCGGTCCAGGGGGCGGGCTATTTAGAGGTCGAATGAAACGCAAAACCCTAGGGATTTAAATATCTGGGGAGGAGTGCTATAATTAGTTATGGACATGTTGACGGAGATAGAGGAATTCCTGAATTATCTGCAGGAAGTAAGGGGTTACCCTCCTACTACTTTAAAGTCGTATAGCACCGATCTCCTGCAGTTCGCAAACTTCGCCCAAGAGGCAGGTTGTGAGGATTGGAATAAGGTCGATATCCCCCTTCTACGCGCCTTTTTGGGATCGCTTCAGGAGCAGGGATGTGGTAGGGCCACCCTCCTTAGAAAGCTCTCCGCCCTGCGTTCCTTCTTCAAGAGGATGGTGAGGGAGAAGAAACTGCAAAGGAATCCCCTCCTTGCCCTTTCCTCGCCTCGCTATCGCCGAGGGCTCCCCCTCTTCCTCAAGGTGAGGGATATAGAGAGGATGCTTTCCTTGGCGGGGGAGGACATCCTAGGGATTAGGAACAGGGCGATACTGGAACTTTTATACTCCACTGGATTGCGGGTTTCGGAATTGGTAAGTTTGGACCTCGCCGATTTGGACCTGGATAAAGAGGAGTTAAGGATAAGAGGAAAGAGAGGCAAGGAGAGGTTGGTTTTCATCGGGAGCAAGGCGAAGGAGGCTTTGGCTCGATATCTCAGGGAGTCAAGACCCTTGTTGGACGAGGGAGGGGAGAAGGCGTTGTTCCTGAACAGGAAAGGAGGGAGGTTATCGGTGCGAGGAGTGCACAAGATCATTGGCAAAATGGCAAAGGAAAGTGGTCTCTATGCCCATCCCCATACCATCCGCCATTCCTTCGCCACCCACCTTTTGGAAGGAGGAGCGGATTTGAGGACCGTGCAGGAACTGCTCGGTCATTCTCATCTCGTAACCACTCAGATCTACACCCACCTTACGGTGGATAAGTTGAAGGAAATCCATAGGAGGGCGCACCCAAGAGGATGAAGAGCACGACCATAATTGCTTTGAAAAGGAATGGCAAAGTGGTGATCGCCGGCGACGGGCAGGTAACATTTCAGAATACCATCCTTAAGAACTCGGCGAGGAAGGTGCGCAGGATGTATGGTGGTAAGGTTATAGCGGGATTCACAGGAGCGACCGCCGATGCCCTCGCCCTATTCGACAGATTGGAGAGCAAATTGCAGGAGCACAAGGGGAATCTCCTGCGCGCCTGCGTGGAATTAGCGAAGGATTGGCGCACCGATCGCTCCCTGAGGCAACTAGAGGCTTTGCTCGTCGTTTCCGATGGGGAGCACCTCTTCGTCGTCTCGGGGACCGGCGATGTGCTGGAGCCCGATGAGGAAGTAATCGGGATTGGCTCGGGCGGTCCCTATGCCCTCGCTGCTGCGAAGGCGCTCCTCAAGCATACCGATTTGCCCCCTGAGGCAATCGCGGAGGAGGCGATAAGGATAGCCTCCTCCATCTGCATTTACACCAATGATCAGATAACCATAGAGACCTTGGAAGGAAGGGATTGAGCATGGAAGATCCGATGGCGTATCTTACGCCCCAAAAGATCGTCGAGGAATTGGACAAATACATAGTGGGGCAATATAAGGCGAAGAGGGCGGTAGCTATTGCCCTTCGCAATCGATACAGGAGGAAATTCCTCCCTCCCCATCTCCGGGAGGAGGTGATCCCTAAAAACATCCTCATGATCGGACCCACCGGTGTGGGGAAGACGGAGATAGCGAGGAGGATGGCGCGGATAGTCTCTGCCCCCTTTATAAAAGTAGAGGCGACGAAGTTCACCGAGGTGGGATATGTGGGCAGGGATGTGGATTCCATAATCAGGGACCTGATGAATGTGGCGGTGCAAATGGTTAGGCAGGAGAGGATGGAAGAGGTGAGGGAGAGGGCTAAGGAGCTTGCCCTGGAACGCATCCTGGATATCCTTTATCCCCTCCCTCGAAAACGCTCTCCCCTCGTAAACCCCTTCCAGGTCCTCTTCGGTGGTCCGGTGGAGAATCCACCTACTGCCGAGGCTGAGTACGATTACCAGGTGGCGGTGGCACAAAGGCAAAGGGCGGAGGCGAGGGAAAAACTCCTCTCGGGGGAGATGGATAACGAAATAATAGAGATCGAGGTGGAGGATACAAGGGTTGTGCCTGCGGTGGAGGTTTTCACCCCCGCGGGAGTGGAGGAGATGGGGATAGATTTCCAGGAGTTTCTGGGCAATATCTTTCCCAAGCAGAAAAGGAGGAGGAAGGTGACGGTGAGGGAGGCAAAGGAAATACTCGCGGAGGAGGAAGCGGGGAAGTTGATAGATATGGAGGAAGTTAGGAGAGAGGCAAAGGAGAGGACGGAAAACCTCGGAGTGGTCTTCATCGACGAGATAGACAAGATAGCAGGAAGGGAGAAGGGGGTAGGTCCTGATGTATCCAGGGAGGGGGTGCAGAGGGATCTTCTGCCGATAATAGAAGGTTGTACCGTGCAGACGAAATACGGTCCCGTTCGAACCGATCACATTCTCTTCATCGCTGCTGGCGCCTTCCATACCACTCGTCCCTCCGACCTCATTCCCGAACTGCAGGGGCGCCTCCCCATAAGGGTGGAGTTGAGCCCCCTGGGGGAAGAGGATTTCCGCCGCATCCTAACCGAGCCGGAGAACGCCCTTTGTAAGCAGTATCAAGCCCTCCTCGCTACGGAAGGAGTGGATCTGCGCTTTACCGAGGACGGTGTAGCGGAGATCGCGAGGATAGCTCGCATCGTCAATGAGCGGACGGAGGATATAGGGGCGAGACGCCTCCACACGGTTATGGAGCGCCTATTGGAGGATGTCTCCTTCAACGCTCCTTCTTTGAAGGGGCAGACAGTGGTCGTGGATGCGGAATTCGTGAGGCGTCAATTGGGCGATATAACGGAGCAGGAGGATCTTTCCCGCTTCATCCTCTAACGCCCTCGTTTTCTATTTCGCTTTCTTCACAATTACTTCCTTCAGGTATATATCCCCGGGGGAGGCGACGACGCTGACGCAGAAATTCCAACCCCAGCAGTTGGCGAAATTGGCGTCCCTAATGCGGAAGGTGTGCTGATGCCAGCCGGGCTCGGGAGGGATGGTCCACCAGTCATCTATGTGCTTGTAACCGGTGAGGGATTCGTAGATCAAATTACAGCCAGCGGGTTGGTCGGGGTTGAGCCGACGGGCGACCACCGTTACCTCCAACTCCCTATCCCCCAGCGAGGCAAAGGAATCGTCGACATCGAACTCTATATAGAAGTGCTGTTTCCCCCTATCGGTTCGGCGGGCGTAGGCGCCATCGATGGGACCGACGATGTCCCTCCCATCCTGCCAATCTATGAGATATAAACCCTCCATCACATCCTTCCCCTCCTCCATTCGCCAGGAGCTCTCCTTCGCCTTGCTGTAATCCTTCATCCAAGCGAATAGCTTATTTTTGTTTTCCCTCGCTTCCTGCACCCACCTTCTGGGCAAGTTGGAGAGGAAGATGGGTTGGTTTGTGAGGAGAACCTCTCGCTCTCTCACCATTTCTATGGGCTTTCCCAGAAGGTCGAAAGCCCTCACCCCGGAGGGCAGGCGGATCCTGTTCCCTTCCCCCACCGTCCAGGTTATGCATACCGCTTCCTTGTTACCTTGGATTACGAAGCACCTCGCGTTTTCGGCTAAATTCAACCAACCGAGATACCTCGGCTGGGGTCCGAAGAGATTTGTGAGAATCTGAAGGGCATAGAAGGAGGGGCGCTTGCTCCAGTCGTCTCGAACTATCCCAAAGCTCCCCTCCGGTCCATAGGTGGGACCCCTCCCCTCGAACCAGAATACCCTTTCGATCCCCTGTGCTAAACAGAGGGTATATGCCTTAATGAGCGCTTCCGCCTGCTTCTGTTCGGATTCCCCATCATGTTCCTTGGCGGGTCTGCCCACCTCGCTCACCCAAAGGGGGATATCCTCCCTTTGTCCCGTTATCCTCAGCATCCGGCGGAAGTTCTTCATCATCCCCAAAAAAGCCTCCTCCCTCCCCTTCATCACCCTGTCCAACATAGCGTAGGGGTGGACGCAAACGAAATCGAAATGTCCCCCCGCTCCCTCCTCTATCACTCGTTGGAGGGAGCTCATATCGAACTCGTTCCAATTCAGCCCTATCCTGCAGGTTGGATCTACCTTCCTTCCCACCTCATAAGCGGTCACGACCAGTTGAGCGTAATCCTTGGGGGTGCCATTCTTGCTGAAGGAAGCAAACTCGTTATAGACTTCCCAATATTTGATATCGTTGTGGTAGCGAGCGAGAATCCCTTCTACATAATCTCGCCAATATTTGATATCCTTGAGGGGAAAGGTGCGGGTATCGCCTCCAGAGGAAGCCCAGGGGGTGACATAGAGGAAGATGCCGAGGAGGTCCAAACCATTCTCCTTAGCGGATTTCACCCAAGCATCCGCGGATTCGAAATGCCACTCCCCTTCCCTTGGTTGAATGTTCACCCACTCGGGAAAGCCTCGCACCCAACCTACGCCTGCCTCCTTCAAGAGGGGGAAGAGTTGGGGGAAATAACCCCCGGTTTCCGCACCAGGGGCGATGCCGAAGAAGCCTTTCCCCTCGCAATGGGAAGGAAGGAGAAAGGCGAAGACGAATATTAAAGGCAGTAAGGAAAGAAGAACCTTCAAATTATGTCATCCCCTTCGTTGGTTTTAATCAGTATATCAGAAGGGGAGGCAATTCAAGCAAGGGAAAAGGACTTCTCAGAGGGGATTTTAAAAGAGTGGGGAGGCGGAACGCCTCCCCACTCTCTTTGAGATTCTCCAGCTAATAGAGCTATTTAGCATGCCCCTCGCAGATTGCGCAAGGTCAGCGGCTATTAGTTACATCCCGTAATCCTCAGCGTTCCTGCATTGTTCATCTATATAAACATTTGTGTTACGATTGCCGGCTGCGTCCATCTGCCCATCCCAATCGGGGATCTGCTCCCTCTTGAAAGCTTTCACATGCCCATCTACAAACGCTATGTTAGCCATATCGTTGTGGCGGAACGCAACGAGATGCCTTTGGTGCCCGGGTTCCTCTGGAAGAGTCTGTCCACCAAAACAGCAAGCCGCTCGCAGGGAAATAGGATGCCACACAACATGGCATTCGCCGAACATGAGCACCTTTGCAGGCTGGGCGACAGAGGAAAGGGAAGTGCCGGGGGTAAACCAGAAATCGGGACCGAGGGACTTGTTCCAACCATAGCTCCAATCCTGAATTTCCAGGGGAGGTCTACCCTTGCTGGGGCAAATCATTATCGCCTCGTTCTTTATATAGGGGTATATGCCGCTGTGGCGGTTGAGATACTGGACAGCCCAGCAACCCGGCGTAGGTGAGCCACAATAGGCATCGGCAGTGAGGAAGAAGTGCTCATCCCAATCCTGAGCGTACATCAGGGCAGCTTGGGCTAAGTTCCTCAGATTGCTCATGCATTGCGTCTTCCTCGCCATTTCCCTTGCTCGGCTGAATACTGGGAAGAGTATCGCAGCAAGAATGGCGATGATAGCTATGACCACCAACAATTCTATCAATGTGAAACCTTTCTTCTTCATCATCACTCCACTTCTTCCTTTCATTTAATTTCGCCCCTGAAAACCCACCTTTTTGAAGGGTCGGGGGCCAACCCTTCTTTCATTTTAAGCAGGAAGGCGGGCACCTCCTGCTTCAACTCGATACCCTCAAATCACATCACCACCTCTTTAAGAGGATACGAAGTCCAACCCTCTGGAGGAGAATTGGTCTTCATAAAGAATTATAACGAGTTTTTTTGGGGGGGGGAAGGAGATTGGGGCGAGAAGTTAAAATTTTTAGGGGAAAATTCTTCAAGGTCCTGACTCCAAATCCTATGGGACGAGAGGCTTCACTTTAACCCTCCCAAATTTCCACCACCTCCTTTTGCTAATCTTGATAGAGCAATCGATTCACGAAGACTTTGTTTTCCCAGGAAAATCAGATGATTTACTTGGTATCTCACAAAAGGATAGAATTAAAAAATCGAGGTGACAGAAGGTTGCGATTGGATAAAGAAATAGAAAAGAAGCTCGTAGATCTAGCGAGGAACCTTATCGACCAAGAGAGGGGGAGGGTGATAATAGAGCCCTACGGAAGGGGGGCAGGCTTTTGGTTTGGGGCGGGTAAGATAAGAAAGGATAAGGAGGGGAGGCTTGTTTTAACAGGGAGATATAGGAGCTACGGCGATAGTAGGTTGGGCACGAAGGCGGGGGAAAGGGGATTGGAACTCGCGGTCTTCCTCTCGGAGGACGATGGTAAAACCTTTGAGAAAATAAGAGCCTGGAGCAAGAAGGATTTGGGGCGCGACGGAGAGGAGGTCCTATCCATAGAGGGCTCCTGCCTTTATTTCGGCGAAAAGGTGGAATTGTTCTTCTCCTTGGAAAAGAAGAAGCCTTATCCGGAGGAAGTAAAAGGCTATCAAAAGGAAGGGACGGGCATATGGGAGATAGAGGTTATGGAGGGGGAAAGCATAGAGGATATCTCCAACCAAAGGATAAGGGATGTGCTATCCTCCACGAATCCGGGGAACCTTCATCTGAAAGATCCCTTGCTCTTCGATCTAAACGGGAGGAATTTCATGATCTTCTGCCAGCATCCTTTTTGTTGGACCTGTAGCTATTCGGGGCTGGCGGTGAGGGAAGGGGAAAAATTCCGCATCCTCTCCCAGGATATCCTGCCCCGAGGGTATACCTGGGATGTTGCAGTTACCAGGATAACGGAGAGGCTTCCCATTCCTGCCCTTGGCATTCTCCAGGATCTACCCCCTATCTCCCTTTATTTCTACGATGGGGCGGAATGCATGAAAGAACACCCCCAGTCAGAGAGGGGGGTGAGGAGACCAAGAGGCTATTCCTGCGAGGAGATAGGCGGGCTCGCCTACGGGATGGATAGCGAATTCCCTATCCTTCATAGGTTGAGCTTAAACTTCCCTCTCTTTTGTTCGCCAGAGGGAACGGGAAGCAGTAGGTATGTCTCCGCTTTCCTGGACGAGGAGAAGATATACGCCATATGGCAGAGGTCCTTCCCTGACCTATCCCAGCCCCTCGTTTTAAATGTGATGGATTTGGAAGAAGTGGAGAGAATGTTGAGGTGATCCCTTATGCTTTATAAGGAAGATTGGGAAGAGGCGAAGGAACGCATTCTTGCCTGGTGGCAGGGCGAGATAGTGGACAGGGTGGTTATGCAGGTCTGGGCTCCGCGCAAGGCGGTGGATTACCCCCCTCCCAGGGATTTGGAGCAGATGTGGAGCGATCCCGAGTATGTAATCGGGCGTTGGAAAGCCTGGTGCGAGGGAACCGCCTTCCTTGGCGAGGCTTTCCCCGCCTTCTGGCCCAACCTTGGTCCCACCATAGCCAGCGCCTATCTCGGTTGTCCCCTCATCTTCATGCCCGAGACAACTTGGCAAGAGCCGATAATAGAAGATCCTAGCCAGTATGAGAGGATAGAATTCCAGTCCCAAAACAAGTGGTGGAACCTTACCTTGGAGATGATCACCCTCGCCTGTGAGCAGGGCAAGGGTGAATATCTCGTCGGGTTCACCGACCTAGGAGGAGTGGGGGACATCCTCTCCCACCTAAGGAGACCCGACCGCCTTTGCCTCGACCTCCTGGAAGATCCTGAGGTAGTGGAAAGGGCGGTGAAGTATCTAACCGATTTATGGCTCAGGCTATATGAGGAGCAATATGCCATCATAAGGCGTTATCAAGAGGGAACCTTCGGTTGGCTAACGCTTTGGGCGCCGGGCAAATCCTATCCCCTCCAGGAGGATTTTTCCTGCATGATCTCCCCTTCCATGTTTCGTCGCTTCTTCCTGCCCGAGCTAGAGGCGCAGACAAATTATCTCGATTACTCCATCTATCACCTCGATGGTCCGGGGGCGATAAAGCACCTGGATGCCCTCCTTGAACTCCCCAAATTGAAAGCCATCCAATGGGTGCCGGGGAGCGGAGCACCACCGATGCCTTATTGGATCCCTCTCCTGAAGAGGATTCAGGAGGCGGGCAGGAACCTCGTTTTGGATGTCTCCCCCTCCGATGTTGAGCCCTTATTGGAGCATCTCTCTCCGAAGGGAATGTGCCTGAGGATCTGGTGTGCCTCGTTGGAGGAGGGGGAGCACCTTCTTAAGATGGGGGAGGAATGGACGGTGCGGAAGGCAAGGGAGGGAAAGGCCTAAGGCTTGATCTTTCGCCAATTCTCGGTAGCGATGGGCGCCTCCCTGCCCAAGATGTAGGGGGAATCCGCCTTTTTGATCACGATTCCTTCCTCTCCTCTCTCCACCGCTTCCCTTAATTGGAGATAGAGATCCTGTAGGGGTTCATAAGGCAGAAGGATAAAGGGAGGCGTAAGGGTGAGGGATTTTAATATCTCTTTTCGTTGTATCAATGGCAGGTCCCCGATGAAGTTTCCTTCGTAGAAGATGATATCGAAGACGAGGAGTTGGGCGTCCCTTTCCCCTTTGGGAGTGAAGAGGGAGGGGATAAATCGCCTTCCCGCGGGATGGCAGAGCTCAGCATCCAGAAGGAGGCCCGGGGGAAGGATCTCCTGGAGAATGTCTATTAAGTAGGGGAGGTGGGGGGTCCAGTGCGGCTTCCGTTCCAGCCTTCTTCCCCAGATCTCCGCCCTCCCATCCTCGTATTTTATCACCTGGACGCGCCAGCCGTCTATCTTCGCCTCGCAAAACCAAAGCCCCTCCAGTGGCTCTCCGAAATAGGGGATGGGTTGCATAAGCCAGACGGGACCGCTTAATTTTTCCACCCTTCTATAATAACATCCCTTCCCCCGCCCTTGCAAATTCTCCTTCAAGGGGGATAAAAAGGCTTGCAAACCTCTCAGAGGAAGGTAAAATGGATGCTGAGAGAAAGGTCTAAGCGATAGCCCAAAATGACCAAGGAGGAGAGAGGATGATGGAGAGGTACCTCTTAGTGTGGATGGCGTTAATTGCGAGTTTTGCCCTCAGCGCCTCCTACGACTCAACGCGGGGGAACTATATAGGGCGTTCCGGTATCCCCCTCGGTGGGTTGGGCACGGGAACCTTGGAGATCCGTCCCAACGGAGGCTTCGAGGAGTGGCAGATCTTCAACAACACCGCCAATCCCTTCTCCAGCCCCGATACATTCTTCGCCATTTGGGCGAAGACGGAGGGAGGAAAACCAGTTAGCAAGATCCTCCAGTTGGAGAAGGGCACTCTCCCCGCCGTGGAGAGGATCCTCTACGATGGCGAATTCCCTTTCGCCTTCCTTCGCTACATCGATGCCAACCTGCCGGTCAAGGTGGAAATGACCGCCTTTTCTCCCTTCATCCCTCACAACTACAAGGATTCCGCCCTCCCCATTGCCTTCTTCCTCTTCAAGGTAAAGAACACCTCCACGAAAAAGGCGGAGGTCTCCCTTCTCTTCTCCTGCCAGAACATGGTCGGCATAGGGGAGGGATACGAAGGACCGGTGGACAATAAGCCCGTTAAAGGTAGGAATTATCAGGGGCTCTTCATGGGAGTGCCCAAGGGAGTGGGGGCTTCCTTCAACCCTCCGGTAAGGGTGCTCTTTATCTCTCGTGCCGACCCCGGTTACTACCAGCAATTTATCAAGACAATCTCCTGTGAGGGAGTGAAGGTGGAACGGGCGAGGTTCCCGGGAGGCAAGCTCTCCCTCCCTACAAGCGATCCAAGGGAATTAGCGAGGAACTACGACATAATTTGGCTGGCGGAAACGACCCATATGGCAGAGTCCTTGGGAGGGGAGCACATGAAGATAATCCAAGAAGCGGTGAGGGAGGGAGCTTCCTTCCTCCTCACGGGAGGATGGGATTCCTTTTACGGCTATAACGACGAACGGTGGGGCAAGTTGACGGGAACGCCCATAGAGGAGATATGCCCGATTAAATTTAAGGGGAGTTACGACGCCATCAACAAGGGCGTCGGTATGGTAGCGGTGAAGGAGCACCCCATTCTGGCGGGTATTTCTCCCACCCATCTCCCCCAGATCGGGGGCTACAACGAAGTGGAAGCGGTGAAGCCCGGAGGCAAGGTCGTCCTCAACACATCGGAGGGGCATCCCCTCCTTATAGAAGGGACCTATGGAAAGGGAAGGGTGCTCGTCTACGCCTCGGCGATTTGGGGAGGTTGGCCTGGACAGGGCTATGCCTGGGACAGGCTCTTTCGCAACATGGTTGCCTATCTTGCCAACTCCCAATACTCCTCCGCCTCTGGTCTAACGGGGGCGGAGTCCACCTGGGGGGAGATGCTCATTGGAGGCGATGGCGTGGTGATGACCTCCTCTTGGGATGAGATCGATTCCCTATGGGAGGCTTTCTCTCAAACTGGCGACCTTCCTTCTAAGAGGGAGGGAAGAAACGGATGCTTGACGAGGAAGATCTCCCTGAAGCCCGGGGAGGAGAAGGAGGTCCTTTTCTTCCTATCCTGGTATTTCCCTAACCTCTACGATGCCCTCCATAGGAGGCTGGGGCATAAGTATGAGGAATGGTTCAAGGGAGCCAAGGATGTCGCCGATTATGCCCTGGGGAAATTCCCCTATCTCAAGAAGGAATCCCTGCTCTTCCACGATGCCCTTTACTCCTCCACATTGCCCCGCTGGTTGGCGGATGCCATAAACGCCCAATTCACTACTTTGTACAAGAGCTCCTGGTGGACCAAGGACGGTACATTCGGCATTTGGGAAGGGATGAACGCCTGCTGTGGTCTCCAGACCACTGATGTGAGTTATTATGGTTCCTTCCCCGTTCTCCTCTTCTTCCCCGACCTGGAGAAGGTGGAGATCTCCCTCACCGCTCGGGCGCAGAGCCCTAAGGGAGAGATCCCCCACTTCTTCCCCGCTCGCTTCGATGTTCCTGATGGTTATTGGCGGATAGATATGATGCCCCAATTCGTCCTCATGGTATATCGGGATTACCTCTGGATGGGGGACAGGGGTTTCCTGGAGAAGATGTGGCCAGTGGTGAAGAAGGCAATGGATTACGAATTATCCATAGATACGGATGGCGATTACCTCCCCAACATAGAGGGCTCCGCTCTAACCTACGACGGTTGGCCCATGAAGGGGACCTCAGTCTATGTAGCTCACCTCTGGTTAACCTCCCTCATAGCCGGCGAGAGGATGGCGAGCATATTGGGAGATGGGGAGACCGCCAAGAGATATAGGGATATCTATGAGAGGGCGAGCAAGAACTTCGTTCAGGAGCTCTGGAACGGGGAATACTTCATCCTTTACCACGATGTGGGTAGCGGGCAGAAGGACGAGTGTTGCATGCTCGACCAATTGAATGGGCAATGGTATGCGGATATGCTCGGTCTCGGCTACATCGTCCCCAAGGAGATGACCCTGAAGGCGATAAAATCCGCCTACAAATACAACAGGAAGCCCCTCCAGCCGGGGATGGCTTATATCGATTGGCAGAAGGGCGAATGTTGGGTTAATGGTGCTTGGCCGAGGGGAGGAGCTCCCTCGGGGGAGATAGGAGGGCAGTGGGGCTCTCCCTGGACGGGGACGGAATACATGTTCTCCTCCCTCCTCATTTATGAGGGGCTGGTGAAGGAAGGCTTGGAGGTGGCGAAGGCGGTTTACGACCGCTACAACGCGGGAGGGCTTACCTGGAACCACATCGAATGCGGGGGGCATTACTTCCGCCCCATGGATGTGCTAACTATCCTCCTTGCCATCCAATCCTATAATTATAACGCTGAGACAGGGGAGCTATCCCTAGCTCCGCGCCTCCAGCCCCAAGATCATCGTTCCCTCCTCATCTTCCCCACTGGCTGGGGCTTCTTCTCCCAAAAGAGGGCAGGAACATCCCAGACGAACGGGATAAGGATGGAAAGGGGGGAGGTTAAGATTTCCTCCCTCTCGCTACAACCCTTAAGAAAGCCGGCCAAGGTAGAGGTGGAGAAGCAGGGCAAGCCAGTGAAGGCGAGAACGGAATGGCAGGACGGTAAGACAAGGATCATCTTCTCCGCTCCTTTGACCTTGAAGCAGGACGAGGAGTTGGTCATCAAGATGAAATAGAAGGAGCAAAGGTGAGGAAGGGCTTTTCGCTGCGGGCTCTCCTAATAGGACTGTTCCTCATCCCGCCCAATGTATATTGGGTGATGATGGTGGAGGGGATATGGCATACAGGGCATCCTAGCGTCATGGCCCTTCCCTGGAATGTGGTCTTCACCACCCTCGTCCTCATCCTCCTGAACCTCTTGGTCAAGAGGAGCTTCCCTTCCCTGGCTCTCACCCAGGGGGAGCTCATCACGATCTATGTTATGCTTGCCTTGGCGAGCGTCATCGCGGGGCACGATTCCCTCCAACTCCAAGTGCCCGAGATGGCGATCCCTTATTGGCTCGCTACCCCTGAGAACAAATGGAGGGAGCTCTTCTTCCAACATCTCCCTAAGTGGTTGATAGTCCCCAATAAGGATATCGTGGCGGGATTTTTCACTGGTGGGGTAAATTTCTTCGGGAACAAGGTTCTCCTCAAAGCTTGGCTAGCCCCTATCCTCTGGTGGTGCCTTTTCATCTTCTTCTTCGGGTTAGCAATGCTCGCTATAAACTCCATCATAAGGAAGCAATGGGTGGAGAACGAGAAGTTGAGCTACCCCATTATCCAGTTGCCCTTGGCTATGACGGAAGGAGGAGGGGGGTCCGCCTTCTTTAAGAATAAGATACTCTGGATTGGCTTTGCCTGTACTGCCCTCATGGATATCATAAACGGTCTCCACACGCTTTACCCTACCTTTCCCCTCTACATTCGTGTTCGCCACGATGAGTTTAATGTAGGCGAATATATAAGGACCCCTCCCTGGAACGCCATCGGTTGGCTTCCCCTCCCCCTCTATCCCTTTATCATCGCAATGGGTTATTTCATGCCTTTGGACCTTTCCTTTTCCCTGTGGTTCTTCTATCTGTTCAAGAAATTGCTATTGGTCATATCCTACGCTATGGGCTATCAAGGCGCGAGCGATACTTCCGTGGGGATCTTCCCCTACTTAAGCGAGCAATCTTATGGGGCTTGGTTTGCCCTCTTTT
>CAYVMD010000042.1:0-17914 GCA_964452465.1 uncultured bacterium
GTGGATTGGCGTATCCTCAGGGAGGGGAGACAACTCCCCTTCACCCTCCCGGCTGCACCCCTCCTATCCTTCCCCTATCTCCACGCCATCGATCCCGCGGATGGTTATTATGGGCTACTGGGCCTGGATGCCGATACCGGCGAGGTTATCTTCGATGAACGCAATTCCCCCCCTTGCGCCCCACCGGATAGGGTGACCATCGGCAAGGATGGCACCTTGACTTTCAATTATCCCGCTGACGCTGGCAGAAGGGTGAGGATATTCTATCGCCCGAGCAAGGATTATCCCATCTCCATCCAGAAGGCAGCCACAACTTATAGGAGGGAATGGGATCCCACCCAACTTGGTTGGCGGGAATATTATCTGGGCGTTAACCCCGTTACGGGAAGATACGAGCTTTACTTCACTCCCTGTGAGGAGGGGAGGGTGGTGTTCGTGGATTATGAGTTCGGCGATCCCAATAACCGCCAAAATGTGACAGGGGAATGGGGGACCATCAGAAAGGTGCCGGAGAGAGGAGTGGTTGTGGACGGAAATCCCGTCTATGATTTCGTCGTGGAACTCAAAGGGCAACCGGTGTTTAGGGTTTACAATGTGAGGGGGGCTTCTCTGAAGGTGAGGGCGGCGTGGAGGAGCGGGGATAGGTGGCGGAAGACGGATCTAGACACCATTCTTTTGGGAGGGTGGTGAAATGCTCGATAGGCGTGGCTTCACCTTGATTGAGCTCCTAACCGCCATAGCCATCTTCGTCGTTTTGCTTGGCATCCTTTTTGTCCCCCTTAATTCCTCCCTTAGAAGCGTCCGAGAGGCGAACATCTATCTCGATCTTCAGGATACCGCCAGAATAGTAGGGGATAGGCTGAAGAGGGAAATCCCCACCGCCATCTACGCTTGGGATCCCTCTCCCCCCATAATAATTGGAATCGCGCCCGATGGCTTGGATATTTGGGCCCCTTATGCAAAGTTGGACATCCTTCTGCCCCTGAAGGAGCTTTATTGCGAAGTTTGTGGACAAACTACTCCTTATCCCACCAATGAGCCCTCCTATCCCTACATATGCCCTAACTGTGGCAATCAGGACCAGTCGAAATTGCACTTCCGCCTTCACCGTCCCCTCACCCCTAAAGGAACCATCCTCAGGCTCTTCATAGGCTTGCGGGAACCCGGGGTTTGGGACGATAACCTTCAGGATTACACCGCTGTAAGACCCTATGGCAACTTAGAGCTTTTAAGGGGTGGCGAGGGGGATAACTTCTTCTGCCTTTACAAGGTGGAGTTTAATCCCAAGGATCCTCGGTTCGCTAATTGGCAAGAGCCCAATTTCTTCTACGATTTGAATCTCGCCCCGGATGGTAAGACTTATATGTACCATTGGAAGAAGAACGCCGTTAACCTTACCCCTCCCACGATAGATGCGGTGGATGTCTGGAAGGATGGCGCTGGAGTATTACATTTCGAGCCCCTGATCTCCTTCCTCCCTCGCTATACCAGGGAGGTGCTCCAGCCCTTGACGAATGGGCAGATCTTCTGGGCGAGTTATGGGCTCTGGGCGGGAGTGCAGAACGATGGCACCAAATTATTCAAGGAGTTGGTGCCCCCGAACACCCAAGTCTGGCCGCATATAGTGGTGGTGGATAGGACGAACACCGTGCTCTTCGATTCTTGGTACGATTCCTGGTCCGATCCCCTCTCAAGGTACTTCACCTGGGATTCTCGCCGGGGTATCGTGAACTTCGTCTTTTGGGGAGCGCCGGAAAACCCTATAATCGCCGACGGCGTTACCTACCAATATCCCCTTCCCCAATCCAGGGATCCCCTCTCTAAAACCCCCATTCCCAACGCCTACATAATCCCGGGCACGGAGACCGTAAAGGTGAACGGCGTCCCCTGCAAGAAGGTGGAGGCTGACCCTCAAACTTATACGGATTCCGCGGGCAATCGTATTTATGAGTACTCGATCGATTACGACAGAAGGCTTTTGATCTTCAATGCCCTTTACCCTCCTGCTCAAGGCTCTCAGATAGAAGTAACCTACTATTGGTCCACCTTGCAAAGGGGGGATGTTGTGTGGGCGCAATATCCTTCCGCGGAGGAGATAATGGTGGCTATTGGGAATGAAAAGGCTTTCGATCCGGAGAGGAAATATCCCTTCTGGGTTGTTCATACCATCAGAGTGGAGAACGCGAGGCGATAGAAATGGGAAGAAGGAATAAGGAAAAAGGGCAAGCCTTGATAGTAGCGATAGGGATCCTCTTTGTTGTGACGCTGTTCGCAGCGATATATGTGGGCGTTATAAACAGGATCTTCACTCGGACGAGGTACGAGGAGAGCACTTCTAAGGCATATGCCCTTGCTCAAGCGGGCATAGAGTATGCAAACAAAATGCTTACCCAGAGCGACGAAGGAGCGGATTGGCGCCCAGGCATGGTCCCTCCCTATCCGTTTAATCCCAATGATCCCCGCTATCTCCTCTATCAGCAATACGACCCCGATTTCGACTACCTTAAGGAAGGCGGTCCCGATGGGAAAGGACCCTTCGTGCGCTTCAACATGGGGGATGGCAGGGTGCTCCTCCGTGTATCCTACCAATTCAACCCTTACGATCCCCTTTCAACCTTCATAAAGATAGAAGCGGTGGGAAGACCGGGGGACACCAGTTATTTGAGATGGGAGGATCCCACCTTCAATCCCGTAACTGATCCGAATGTCGTTCTCAAGGCATATCAATTCCCCCCTTACAAGCGAAGCCTCGTGGCGTATAAGCCCATTTACATCACCGATTATGCCCTCTTCATCACGAATAAAAATAGGAGGGAGGATTACATCCGCCTCGGCGCCCCCAATTGGGTGCTGAATATAGTGGGGGGAGTGAGGGTAAACGGTCACCTCCGCTGGATGGGCGATAGCGATCCCAACACATCAGATGTGGGGATAACCTTAACCCCTCCCCTCCAGAAGGTGGAGGTAGCGGGGTTGATATTCCATCAGGAAAGCCTCAACGAAGCACCCGCAGGGGTATTGGTGAACGGTCAGCCCGTGTTTCCCAGCGACGATCCTAATTTCACCACCCTCGGCGGGCTTTATAGGGATGGCGTCTTCGACCGCTTGGATGTGAACGCTTCGCCCCGTTCCATCACTTATGCGGAGCCACCCACAATAGACACGGGGCGCTATACCAATCTCGCTCGGCGGAGAGGGGGAATTTTCATAAACAACGGGGGCGATATCCAATACAGCCACAACTTGGATATGCTCCGGATGGATTGGATGAGGCGAAGGGTAGCTACATCCTCCTGGGCGGGTAGCGTCTACACTCCTCCTGGAGCGGAGATCTTCTTGGAGCCCGCACCTTATCAATGGGTGGTAGGTAATCCCCTCACCACTTGCATCACCGTGGTGCGCCACGATAGACCCTTCCCAGATGGTACCTATACCAAGGTCTTCTGGAACAGGGACATCAATGGGGTGATATATGCTCAGGGGAATGTGAGGATAAAGGGAACGGTGGCGCCTGATGAGGCATTGACGATAGTCTCGGGGGGCACGATTTACATAGAGGGCTTCCTAGGAAAAGGGAATCCAAACAGCGCGCTCGCCCTTTTGGCGACGGATGCCATTTGCGTGAATACTTCCCAAATCCCCTTCGGGCTACCTTCCCTCACCACTACAGCGGCGGTGGAATCGGATAGCCTTACTGGGCAACCTCCCTTCCATTGGCATCTCCACCAAGGGGAATATTTCCTCCTTAACTTCTACTCCGGCCCCAATACGGGAACCCCTCCCTATGGGGGTGTGCCGAGGGAGGGCATATATTTGCGCGTGGCCTCCGCCTTGAACAGCGTGCCCGCCCTCTGTTACATAGATGTTTGGGCGCTGGACGCCCAAACGGGGGTTTGGCAATATGCCGGTGCCTTCGCACCCCGCGCCGTTGCTCCCTCCTACGAGATATCCTCACTCAATAACCTCAATTGGCTTACTCCTCCTACCCTTCCCCCTTATATTAAGGGGGTTTGGCTACAATTGAATCCCCAGTCCCTCTACACCGCGTGGATAGGTGGGATATGGGCGGAGCCATTGGAGATAGAACTCTCCGCCTTGATGTATGCGCAGAATGGGTCCTTCTACATAATCCCCCCTCCCGGGGAGTGGAAGTTGGAGATGGGAACCCCCCTTAATTGGACGATAAGAATAAAGGGTGCTATCGTTCAGAATTGGCCACCCGATACTTACGATGTGACGGAATGGACGAGCAAAATGTATCCGGGGGTTGTGACGATCCAATGGGATCCCGCTTTGGTCTATAATTCCCCCAATCCTCTGCGCCCCGGCAGGCCCAATCTCCCCTATCTGCCAGTGAGCCCCTCCTTCTTCTACGAAGGAGAGGTGCCAAGGTGAGGTGAAATGAAATGAGGAGATTCTTGCTATATTTAGTTCTTTTCCTCTTTCTCCCCACCTGCTTCGCAGGGCAGTTCACCTATTCTGCCAAGAAGCGGGTGTTTAAGGTTTGCAATCTTTTGATGGATTCCGCTCCCTACAATCCCAGCGATCCTAATAGCCCTCCCGAGAATAGCGATCCCTATGTCTTCTATGTGCTGGACAGCAGGGAGGATCTGAAGCCCTACGGCTGGGAACTCATCAATCCCCTCGCCCCTGCTACAGTTTCTCCCGAGATAGCATATCGCTGGAATTATCGAGATCGCAGGGATCCCCAAAATCCCTATTATGTTGGTCAACCCGTGAAGAAGAACATGGCATGCTATTGGGAGGTCCTCCTCTCCGAGGTGAGCGTGGAGGATCTATTGCAATTCGACCTCGTTTTCATCACCAACCATCGCTTTACCACCTTCACTCCCCAGGATCTGGAGAAATTGCGAAGGTTCGTGGATGCAGGGGGGCACCTTTGGATAGATGATTGTTCCGGCTTTCGCATCGCCGATGCCAATTTCATAACCCCCCTCCAGTTCACAAACGAGGGTCCTCGAGGCGTCGCGATCGTTGCCGATCCCTACCATCCCCTGCTCTCCTATCCCTTCCAATTAACCTACCAGGAGATCTCCCAACTGGGCGATAAGAATATAAACAATTACTTCATAAGCGTCTACGACCCCGCTGTGCTCCAACCCGTAGTGTTGAATTACCACTCCTCCCGCCCTGACAGACCCTACATAGCTGCTGGTCAATATGGGGCGGGGCTCATAATCGCTACCTCTGGCGATGTCGGTTGCGATATAAACGATCCCTGTGGAGGAAGGAGCACGAGTTCGGGGCAGAACAGCGGAGCCTATGCGGGAGAGTATATCCAGAACGCCCATAGCGAGGATATAAAGTTAGTTTGGAACATGATCCTCTGGGCTAACTCTTGGTCTTCCTTCCGAAAGGATTCCCGGCAATCCGCCCTCTCCTACGAGGAGATAAAGCCTCCCTTGGATGCCAAGTGGGAGTTCTCAGGGGATACTTTCGGCATTTATTCGCCGGTGGTTTGGAACGGCATCGTGGTCACCGTGTCCAATAACGGCGTTGTCTACGCCTTCGACGCGGATCCCTACCGGGATATAGATAACGATGGCAATCCCGATGACGGCGTTGCTAACCCCTTCAATCCCACTCTTCCCTACGACCTTCTTTGGAGCTACAATACCGGTGCCACCCCAGTCAGCGGTGCTTCTCTTTCCCCCCTCGTTACTTCCATCTGGTTGGGTCCGCCAGGAGAAACCGTAGAGGTGGTCATAGCCCCTGTGGGCAACAGGTTGGTTTGTCTCCCTCTCTATCCTCCCAATCCCAATGTCCTTGCTCCCATTTGGCAGAGGGCCCTTCCCGGAGCGATAACCACCTCCCCCGTTTTGGTGAGGGGAGCGATATTCGTGGGAAGCGGGAACATGTTATATGCTTTGAGAACAACGGATGGCTTCGATTTGGGGGCTCCCATTGCCCTCGGCAGTTTCACCGCCTTTACGACCGCTCCCTCCGTAGCAGGTCAGGCGAACAATCGTAACCACGAGCGTATAGCGATAGGGGGTAGCACTGCTACAGGGAGTGGAATCCAATATCTTGAATGGAATTGGGCAAGGGGCCGATTCGAAATGAGGGGGATAGTCGCTTTGGATAGCGCCCCCCTTTCCGCCATTATATTCACTCCCGATGACAACCTCATCTGCACCACCGCTGGTGGATGGATATACAAGATTCCTTGGGGCTCAGCTCGTCCCGCCTGGCGCTATTACGCGGGCAGACCTATGTTTTATCCTCCCGCGGTCTCCTATAAACAAGGGATGATATACGCGGTTGCACCTGACGGAGGTGTTTACGCCCTCGAGCTCAACCCCACCTTCCGCATTCGCCTCCACTATCCGGTGGCGGAAGGATCCATCCCCTTCGTGAGATACGCCAGCACCGCCGATGCGGATGTGCAGACCATCGCTAATGCCCTAGGCATAAATATAGATGTTCCTCCCCTCGGTGCTCCTCCCCGCTACGACTTCAACCCCCAAACGGGGGAGATAACCTTTACCGAAGGGCTTGCCATGAGCGCCAGAGATGTGTCTCCCCAATATCTCCTGCGTGTGGAGTATTACGATGTCCAGAGAAACAGGAGGGTGGAACATTGGCTCCTGAGCGATACCTATCCTGTCCAACAGGGAGGCGCTTGGTACAACGGTTATGCGATTTCCCCTAATCTCTACTGCTTCGTCCTTCCCACCAACCTTGTGTGGCGGAGGAACACCGATTTGGATGGTGCTCCGCTCGTGCCCAATTGTGCTCCCGTGGTCCTCGACGAAGTGGTCTATGTAGGGGCTTCTTTAAAGTTGGTTGCCCTGCAGGGTGATCCGAGGACCGCTAAATTGGGCGACAGGATAAGCATCCTCGATATCCAGTCCGGTTCCCTCTATGATACCACCAACTCCTACCTCTTCAACGAGGAGGCGCTCTCCACCCCTCCCCCTAATCCTCCCGTTTACCTCGTTCAGAAGCCCTTCCCCGGAGGCATACTCTTTTCCCAAAGCATGGGCTTGATAGCGAATTTGGCAGGAGCTAGCAAGACCCTCCTCCTTACCTTCTTCCAGGGTTGGCTCCTCGCCCTTCATGAGCCCACTTACTTGATAGCGGACAACGGAGGGATCTTAGAGGGGAATGTGGACTTCGATAAGGTGGATAGCGTGGGAAGGGTGGCGGGGAAGCTCTCTTGGAGCATAGACTCCGTGATCTGGCGAAGCCCGGATGGGCAAAGCGTAACCCAACCTCTAACCTATCCCCAGGTGGTAAGGCAGTTGGGAGCCAATTCCTTCCTGGTGGTGGATACTGGGAGCAATCGCATCCTCATAACCGATAGGGGAGGAGTAGTCCAGTGGCAGGTGGGGGATTTATCCTGGGCGGGCTTCGGCAATCCCAACCAGGCGATAGGCAGTTGGGAGAGCAGTTCCCTGGGACAGCCAAGTGATGCCTGGCGCTGGGCCTTCACCCTTCCCGATCCCCAAAACCCCAATGCTTCTCTCACCCGCTACTTCACCCTGATCGCCGATCCCGGCAACTTCCGCATCGTCAGCCTGGTGGAGGAGTGGAATCCCTCGGCAAGGCAGTGGACGAACCGCTCCATCGTTTGGGCAACGAGGACCCAAAGGGAGGGAAGGAAATACATCTTCACCAAGATCATCCCCGTAGAGACGATAAACGATCCCGCTCATCCCCAAGCGGGAGCGATCTGGCGCTTCTGGACGGTCGTCGCGAACTACAGGTTGACCTTGGAGTGGAGGAACAACCAGCGGGAGCTTGCCAAAGAGGAGCCAGGTGTGTCCCTCGTGATGATAAACCGAGCTTACGAGGCTGAGCCGGGTTTGGGTATAGTATATGCCTTCAGCAAGGTGCAAAGACCCAATGGCGATATCTGCAGGATAACCGCGGTGAACTCCTTGGTCCAGATAATGACCGATAATGTGAATGGGGTATACGACCTGTTGATCAGCGGGATAATCAGTCCTGAGGATACCACAAAGCCCCCTGTGGTGGGCGTGTTCCGCCTCCTACTTCCCAATCAAGTCTTCGATCCTGCTTCGCCCTTCGTTGGCTCCGATGTGGCTCTGCCGGTGGCTTGGGAGTATATCGCGGATGATTGGCTCCTGACCAATCCCCAGGGTAGGCATCCCCTTTCCGCTGTGGATGCGAGGCACTTCTTCCCCGTGGATGCCAAGCAGATGGCGAGCGGGGAGTATCTCATAGCCTTGGCGAATCCCTCCGCGAGCGAGGTGATAATGGTCAACCCCCTCAATAATCGAATGCTCTGGGCGGTGGTGGAGATGGCTGAGCCCCAGGAAAAGCAGAGGGTTACCGGATTCGAAACCATCCGCGTTTACCATAGATTGAAACAACCTGTATTCGTTGACACCCTCAAAGGAGGGTCGATGTGATATGAGAAGATATCTATTTCTCTTGTTAATGGCTTTTTCCCTTCCTCTCCTCGCCCAAAGGGTGGATTTGATTATAGATGGTAATGGCGATAATGTCTACGGTGGCATGGGCTCGGGAGCGGGAGGGTCATCCACTCAAATAGGTTCCCCTGGTTCATCCGTCCAGTTCACCATAGAACTCCAAAACGAGGATAACAACCCCGATACATTCCTCTTTACTTGGAATACGCCAGCGGGTTGGACGGTCACCTTGGATGGACATACATCTCCCTGGCTAACCCCTCAGATAGGGGGAAATGGGACCGCCACTTACACCCTCCAGGCCAACATCCCCGCTAATATCCCGGGGGGAAGCACGGATATAATAGTAAACTGCAGGTCGTGGAGCAACCCGAATAAAGTGGATAGCGTGAAAGCAACGGTAGTGGTGCCGAGGGTTGACCTCGTAATAGAGGGGAACGGGAATAATGTTTACGGTGATTTGGGCACAGGAGCAGGGGGAAGCGCAACCAGGCTCTCCGCTCAAGGCGAGATGTTCCAACTGCGCATAGATCTGCAGAACGAGGATGTGGCACCGGATTCCTTCCGCTTCTCCTGGACCACACCCTCTGGTTGGGCGGTTTACCTCGACGGGAACAATTCCCCCTGGGTTACCCCCCAGATACCTGCCAATGGCACCGCTTCCTATTACCTGAGGGTCGAGGTGCCCAACGATGCAACTCCCGGTAGTTACGAGATCGTCATCGATTGCCAATCCACCACCAATCCAAACAAGGTGGATAGCGTCAAGGCGCAGGTGGACATCACCACCATCCAAACCGATCTTCTGGTAGACGGTGATGGAAACGATGTTTACGATCCCTCCGGAGGAGGGGGAGGAGGTTCCTCCCAGAAGGATGCCTTTCCTGGCAGTAGCGTTTCCTTCGCCATAACCCTACAGAACGAATCCTCCCTTCCCACTAACTTCCAATTCTCCCTCTCCGGCTTTCCTCCCAGCGAAGATTGGAGGGTATTCATAAACGATGGTAGTGATCACCAATTGTATCCGCCAGCAACCACCTGGACCACCTCTCAGATCCCCTCCAACGGCTCTGCCAATTACACCCTGAGGGTAGAGGTCCCTGCAAGCGCCACCGCTGGCGATTATCCCCTGAAACTCAGTGCCCATGCAGTTAACCCCGTTGCCGATCCCCAGCACGGAGACAGCGTCACCGCCACCGTCAGGGTTATAACCGCTCGTTGTGATCTGGTTATAGAGGGCAACGGCGACGATGCCTATGGGGGCTTGGGTTCGGGTCAAGGTGGTTCGACAACCCAAACCGGCACTCCTGGCTCAACCCTCAATTTCTCCATAGAACTCCAGAACGAGGACGCCAATGCCGATACCTTTGAGATCTCCTGGAACACCCCTCCTGGTTGGACGGTTACCCTGGATGGTCATTCCTCCCCTTGGACTACCCCCTCTATAGGTGGTAACGCCTCCGTCACTTACACCTTGCAGGTCACCATACCGCCGAATGCGGTGGGCGGGACCACCTCCATAACCATAGATGCCCGGTCAACCACATCGCCCAATATCAAGGTGGATAGCGTAAGGGCGAATGTCCTCGTGCCCAGGACGGACCTTGTAATAGAGGGAAACGGTGACGATGTCTATGGCGGGTTGGATAGCGGGCAGGGCGGATCCGCCTCCAAGGCGATGGATGGAGCAGTGGGAGGCACTTTGGAATTCGCTCTAACCCTCCAGAACGAGGACGCTACAGCGGATACCTTTACCTTGGACATCTCCTCCACAACGCCCCTCCCGGCGGGTTGGAGCGCTCAAATCGTCGATGAGAGCGGCACGGGGCATAATTTGCCCTGGACCACTCCCCCCATATCCGCGGATGGTTCGGCTAATTACAGATTGCAGATCACCGTCCCTGGGGGCACGCCCAGCACTATCGGTAATATAATCCTCAACGCAGTTTCTACTACCAATAACCTCAAGGCAGATAGCGTGACGGCAAGAGTGGTTGTCCTGGGTCCCGCCCGGGTGGACTTGGTCATCGAGAACAATGGATTGGGCATCTATGGAGCGCCTGGAACGGGAGCGGGCGGACAGGCAACGAAGGGAGGCGTGCCCGGGGGCACTCTTCAATTCAACATAACATTAACTAACCAAGATACTACTTCTGATACATTTAACCTATCCTGGTCCGCCCCCGGCGGCATGGTGGTCACCCTCGATGGTCGTTCCTCCCCTTGGACCACTCCTCCTATAGAGCCAGGAGGTGGTCGCAACTATACCCTTCAAGTAGTTGTGCCCCTCAACATCCCCACGGGGGTATACGAGATCGTCCTCGATTGTCAGTCTACCACTAACCCCACCAAGGTGGATAGCGTAAAGGCGAGGGTGAGCATAATCCGCCCCGCCGATGTATGGCCTATGTTCCACTACGAGGAGAGGAGGACGGGAAGGAGCAGGTATCAAGGCTCTCCTTCCGCTAACCTCAAATGGGCTTTCCAAACAAGTGGCGCGGTAAGATCCTCTCCCGCAATAAGGAGGATACAGATAATGCAACCGGTGGAGGGAGAGGAGGGGACCTTCGAGCCTGCCTGGGTAGATGTCATCTACTTCGGCTCCAATGACAAATATCTCTACTCCCTGGATTGGAATGGGCTTCTGCGGTGGAGATGGCAACCCACGGATCCCGCTCAGCAGGGCGAGGTCGTCTCCAGCCCTGCCGTTGACGATTCCGGCAATGTCTACTTCGGCAACTCCCAGGGCTGGTTCTTCTGTATCCAGGACCAAGCGGGATGGGATCCCAACACTGGGCAGTGGCAATACAATGTCAGCGAGAAATGGTCCTATAACATAGGAAGCCCTATTCGGTCTGCTCCCCTCATCGGGCAGGGGATGGTGCTCGTTAGCGCCGACGATGGCAAGGTATACGCCTTCTATGCGGATGGCACCCTTGCTTGGAGCACACCATACGATACCGGCGTGCCTGTGCCTCCCAATGTAGACATTCCCTCCTCCCTTGTCTTAGCGCCCGATGGCACCATTTTGATAGGGGGAGCGGATGGAAAGCTCCATGCTATAGATCCAGATAATGGCATTGCGAAGGCGGGTTGGCCGGTCCAGATCGCCAGTGATGCCATATCTACCCCCGCCATCTTCTATCCCAGCATCCTAAATCCCACCCAGCCTCCCGATCCCAATACCTATTTCATCTACGTTGCCTCTCGCGATGGTAAACTCTACGAAGTAGATCCCGGTGGAATGCCGAACTGGGCTTACACCATAGGTCAGCCGATCAACTCTTCCCCTGCCATCTGGTATCCCCTTCCTTCCCCCGATAATCCCACCCCTAGCCCCGATAATCGCCTCATAATAGTAGGGGCGGATGATGGAAAACTTTACGCGGTTAAGGCGGATGGCACCCTCGCCTGGGAGGCTTCCACGGGTGGGGCGATAATCTCCTCTCCTGCCATAGGTTCCAATGGCTATGTGTATGTCGGCTCCAAGGACAATAAGGTCTACGCCTTCCGGGTGACCGATGGCGCCGTGATGTGGGTGTTCGCCGCCCCTCAAAAGGAAGTGATATCTTCCCCCGCCATCGGTTCCGATAGCACCGTTTACATTGGCTCCGAGGATGGTTACCTCTACGCCATCCTCACCACTCAGGGTTGGTATGCTCCTTTCATCGAGAAGTATAGCGATAAGGACGAGGTTGCGCCCAACGGTACCATAACCTATACCATAATCGTAGGCAATCAGGGAGCTATTCCCCTCTACGATGTCTGGGTCTTCGATCCCCTCGACCCCCGCACTGCCTATGAGAGTGCTATGCCCCTTCCCGTCTCTACAGCGGGCGGTTATATAGTATGGCGACTACCTGCTTTGGAGCCGGGGCAATTCGTCGTTATAACCCTTACGGTGCGGGTGCTCAGCACCGTGCCCTCTGGCTCGGTGATCTACAATACCGCCTACCTTTGGGATATCCCCTCCGATATGACCCATGTAGTGGTCACTCTCTTCCCTCAATATCCTCAACTGAGGATAACGGACGAGAACTGGAATCCTATTTTCGCGGTCATGCGACCGGGGATATATACAGTGGATGGACAGCAGGGGGCGATAAACTTTCTCAATCAAACTTACGAGTGGGGCGATAGGATATACCTTGAGATAACCAATCTGGAACCCGAAACCACGGGAGTTACCTTCTTTGCCCAGAACAGCCTCCCCTCTGGCTACTTCACCATCTCCTCGAGCAATGTCACCTTAGAGGACGACCCTTCCCATCCGGGACGAAAGAGGGCAAGGGGCTACATCGAACTTAGACCCAGGGAGAATGTCCCTGCTGCTCCCCCCGGCTTTCCCCATGGTACCCCCATGGCAGGGTGGCCTGCGGGTTGGCGAATGCGGAGGGAGTTCTTCTGGTTCGCGGGAGCGCGTCTCACCATAGCCACCGGTCAACAAGGTCCCGGGCATTATCATAATATCATCTACGCTGAGAACCCGCCGATGCAAGGGAGAACCCACTTCATAATCAACAATCCCTTAACTGTGGAGGTTCTTGGTATCCCTGAGGCTCCTGCGGATGCTCAACGGCGAGATGGGAATGGCAACTGGGTTTACACCACCGCCAACCCCGATATGGCGAATCCCAGCCATTGGGTTGCTAGTTTCTTCTGCGACTTCGGGGATGTTCAGCACAATCAAGCCTCTTCCCGCATCCGCATTCGCATCCATAACATGGCGAAAGTGGATATAAGGGAAGTGAGGATCGAATCGCCAGATATTTTGCGGATGAATGGCAATCTCACGATCATACCCCATTACCTCCCCGATGAGACCGATGCCGATTATCCTCCCATCCCCGCTCGCGAGGTGAGGGCGGTTGCTCCGGGAGGCGTAAGCCCCCTCCAGCAGAATATAACCGTCCCCGCAGGAGGTTATGTGGATGTTGACCTCTATGTCCAGGTTCCCCTCTATCAACCACCTGCGGATGGCTATGTTTGGGATGCGGTAAACGGCGTTTGGGTTCCCAATCCCAATCCCCCTCTCGGCTATCGCACCTGGAATCCGGACACCACCTCCCCGCGTTTCCATCTCATAGATAGGAAATTCATGCTCCGGGTGTTCTGGGATGTATATAGGGGTCCGAGGGACAGGGGCATTTGCAATTTCTCCGGAAGTTATTGGGGCGCCCCTAACAATTGGGATCCCAATTCCCAAACTCCTGCGGATCTTCGGGAGGAGCCCTACAGGAACCTGATTTTGCGCTTGGTCGTGCCTCCCACGCCCAGCCTCAGGGTGGATGAGTCCGTGATAGATTTTGGCAAGATCGCCAGTGGTGCCTTCCACCATCCTCCCTTCTTCCTACCTGCTAAGTTGTTCACCGTAAAGAACACCGGGAACATAAATCTCCTTTACCTCCGGGCGGATAGGGAGCACCTTTACAGCCAGGATACCGACCCGAGCGTTTTCCTCTCCCGCACCCTCATCCTCACCAACATCGATTACGACCAGTTCCCTGCTATCTATTCCACTGCGGGAGCGCCTGGACAGATAAGGAAAGCCACTCCCGATTCCTCCCAGCCAACTTCCGCTCAATTCAGGGTCAACTTCGCCTTCATCCCCACTGGCCAGCCGGCGGGTGTTTACTCTGCTCCTCTCCATATCTACGAGGATTTGGACCAGAGCCTCTCTCTTCAAAGGGACTCCAATACTGGTTTGGCGATAGAGCCAGAAGCGCTTAGCAATCCCATTTTGAAGGTGACCGTGACGGAGACACCCCTCTCCATCGCCAAGGGCGATCTGTTAGGCCACATCGTCCAGTGGCCGGCTATCGCTAGGGAATTGACCCAAAGCGGTTGGAAGGATCTCAGATTGGCATTTTCCCATCTGGATAACGCCCAGAGCGGTGCTTGGAGCCTCCTCACAACTCGCCTCGTCGCTACGCCTCTTTCCACCGCCCTTCCTGTGCTTCCTCCCGACGAATGGCCTGAACTCCACATCTACGATGACCTATCCGTAGGGCGTCCCAACTGGGCACTCGTTAATAGCACCGTCGCTTCCTCCACCGATGCCACTCTCTTTCCTCCCCTGGGCAATCCCAATGGCGACCCCAATGAAGATCCCCCTATCTATATAAAGCATACCGAGCCATTCTGGTTCAGCGATACTACAGGGCTCCACCTCTTCTGGCGAGGTTGGGCTTATAGGCAGAATAGCAAGGTTTGGGATGGCAGGATATTCTACTCCCCCGATGAGACAGTGAAGATCCAGATAGGCGCTGATGCTGGTTATAAGAACAATCCTAAATTGACCATCATCCCTGCCAACCTTACCCCCACCGCAACTCCTTGGAGTTTCCTCTTCTGGTTCTCGGGTGATAAGGGTGGTTGGCAGATGTTCTATAACAGCAACCCTCTCAATCCCATGGATGTCAACTCCTGGCAAGCCGATCGTAAGGTCTCCACGCCTCCCGATGTTACCTATGCCAGGGATCCTTATCCTCTTTGGAGGGTCGTCAGCCTCAATGGGCAACCCACCCCCATAATCGAGTTGGTATACGCTGGCTTCCTCCATAGTAGGGGAAGCATGAAGATCCTCCTTTCCCGCTATCCCATAGATTATACCGATGGTCGGCTCACCCTATCCGGCAATCTCCTTCCTTTCCCTCGCATATCGGGAGAGGTCCTTCAGCCCAATCAAACGGGAACCATCTACTATGCCCAACATCTCTATTGGCTTTCCCGCCGGGATAATCCTCAACTCGCCCCCCGCATCTGGGTGAATAACCAGGAGATTACCGGTTGGAGATGGGATGGGGATAATCAGAGATGGTTCGTGGACAATCCTACCCTGGGCAAGATATGGCTGGATACCAATGCGGGGATGCTGATCTTCCAACAGCCGTTCTTCGGCGAGGTGAGGGTTGAGTATAGCCCGCGCCTCCTCTGCCTCACCACCTCTTCCCTCACAGATGCTCAACCGGAGGTTGTGGTGGAGAATTCCTTCAACAAGCTCCATCCCCCCATTGGACAACCTGGTTGGCAGGGACAGAGGGATCCTCGCAATCCCAATACCACCTATCTCTACAGGGATAGGATCCACATCTTCTGGCGCAGGAGCCACTCCCCCCTGGTACAGGGGCAGGTCTCCCTCTTCCACAAGGCGATAAGGGTGAGAGCCTTTTCCCTCCTTCCTCCCCAGAATGCCTATGGCTCCACCGCCTTCATGGACGCTCAAGGGACCATCTGGGTAAAGGTGCAGGGCGGTAAGTATGAGTGGTATCCCATGGATCCCCTCACCGGTTTCATCTACTTCGCTCCCGAGGATGAGGGAGTGGAGATAACCCTCCTCTTCAACAATCAGAAGGTCGTTCCTACCTTAGGAGAGGAATCGGTGGTGAACCAGGAGAGGGCGGTGCCCATCGATATCATCACCAACGAGAGCCAGTTATCCGTCTTCGGGAACTACCTCCTGGGCATGAACGGTCCTTACATGGATAAGATATGGTTGTTCTGGACATCCCCAAAGGGAGGAGCCACGGGCATCTATTACGAGACATACTCATCTCCCTTCTGGCGATAAATCATGGGGGGCGAGGCAAAGCCTCGCCCCCCCAAAATGTTTGGCTAATTTTGCCTTTGTCTACCATTCCTTCTATAATCTTTAAGTAGGTCTCTAATCCCAAAAAGGAGGCGAGTTGGGTTGACCGTCCTCTTCCCAAGAGCGGATGCTTTGCTCAAGCGCTTCCCCAATGTGTATATCCTGATCCATGCGGCTGCCAAAAGGGCGAGGCAACTCCAGGGGGGAGTTAAGCCCCTCATAGACCTGAATTACTTAAGGAGACGCTTCTCCAACGTGGAGCAAATGAATAGGGAATGGGGCACGGATTTCTCCTCTTTTCAAGAGGTTCTCCAATCGAAACCCCTTACGCTTGCATTTTTGGAGATAGCGGAAGGGCTCGTCGATATAGGCGAGCTGAAGTAACGAAAGGATTGCAGGGAATTGCCCCCTTGCGATTTCCTAACTCCTTGGAAGAGAGGTGATATCGGTTGGTATTCTCGGAAGAGTTCTCCCTGAGAACCAAGGGGCAGACCGAGGCGATAGATATAACCTCGCAGGTCCATTCCATCCTTTCCAAATGTCCCATCAAGGAAGGATTTGCTATCGTATTCGTCCCCCATGCCACCGCTGCCCTCTACCTCAACGAGCATGAGAGTGGATTGATAAGCGATGTTCTATCCTTTTTCGATGTAGCGGTCCCCAATCGCCCTTACCTTCACAATCGCATAGATGATAACGCTCGTGCTCACCTTGGCTCCATCCTCTTCAAGCCCTTCCTTATCCTGCCCATAACAGCTGGGAGGCTAGATCTGGGGACTTGGCAGAACATATTCCTCCTGGAGATGGATGGCCCCCGCACCCGTAGGGTGATAGTCAAAGCGATTGGGGAGTGAGGAGCTCAGCGGAGTTTATGTTTTACATCCTTCCTGCAAATTGTTAAAATCTATCCGATTTCAAAGGAGGTGTTCCCAGTGCCCAAGATGAGGCTATTCATACCTGGCCCTACGCCTCTCACCCCGGAGGTGCAGAGGGCGTTATCCAGCCCGATGATAAACCATCGGGGACCAGAATACGAGGCGCTCCAAAGGGAAGTAGTGGAGAACCTCCAAAAGGTGTTCAAGACAAACGGCAAGGTCGTGATCTTCCCCTCCGCGGGGACGGGAGGAATGGAGGCGGCCATCGTTAATTTCCTATCCCCGGGTGATAAGGTAATATGCGCGAGCGTGGGGGTCTTTGGGGATAGGTTCGCTTCCATCGCCAAGGCATACGGGGCGAATGTGGTCAAGGTGGATACTGAATGGGGGAAGGCGATTGATCCATCGTCTTTGGGAAAAGCCTTGGAGGAGAATCCCGATGCCAAAGCCCTCCTCATGACCCATAACGAAACCTCTACCGGCGTCACCAATGACCTCTATGCGGTCAAGGAGCTGTTGAGGGGTAGGGATATTCTGTGGATCGTGGATGCCATAAGCTCCCTTGTTGCGATAGACCTCCCCACGGAGGAATTAGGAGTGGATGTGGTGGTGGGAGGTTCGCAGAAGGCGTTCATGATACCACCTGGGCTTTCCTTCTTGGCGGTGAGCGAAAAAGCCCTTAGATGTGCCGAAGAAAGCACGATGCCTCGCTTCTACTTCGATATCAGGGCGATGCTCAAATCAATGGAGAGGAACCAAACCCCCTATACCCCCGCTCTTCCTCAACTCTTCGCCTTGAGGGAAGCCCTCCGCCAGATATTGGATGAAGGTCTGGATAATGTGCAGATGAGGCATAAGAGGGTAGGGGAGGCTATAAGGAGGGGGATCAAGGCGATGGGTCTAAAATTATTCGCGGACGAGAGATATGCCTCCAATACGGTGACTGCCATCTATAACCCTGAGGGAGTAGATGTGAGGAAGTTGAGGAGCCTCCTCAGGGAGAAGTTCGGCGTGGTTATAGCGGGAGGGCA
>CAYVMD010000043.1:0-17788 GCA_964452465.1 uncultured bacterium
CTCTTCCCTCTATTGGTTCGAGGTAGCAAAGCGCTATGCGGATTTCGTCGATTCCTCCCTCGCCTATCAACCCAATCCCATCCCCTCCTGGGCTTACGAGCCCGTCTACTGTTCATGGTATCCCTACGAGGACAACATCAACGAGAGGATAATCTGGGAAAACGCAAAGATAGCAAAGGAAGTGGGAATCGGAACCTTCCTTATAGATGCAGGATGGAACACAAAGGAGGAAGGGGAATGGTGGTGGCCCAATGGAAGATACGGCGATTATATCCCATGCGGAGAGAAGTTTCCCGATTTCAGGGGATTGATAAGGAGGATGCAGGAGGAATTGGGGCTGAAGGTGGAGGTATGGCTTGCCCCCTTCTGGCTCGGTTCGGAGAGCCAAGCCTATAAGAAGGGTTTGAAGGAGGCGAGATGCAAAGTCAAGGAAGGGGATGAAATAGTGGAGAATATAAATCTCTGCCCCGCCCATCCCGCAACGAAGAAAAGGTTGGAGGAAGTAGTGCGCTATTTGTTCGAGGAATTAGAAGTCGACGGTCTGTGGATAGATTTCGTGGACAGCCTACCCCTGGAATGCCACGCGGAGCATCCCCATGCTTACCAAACCATCTCGGAGGGCGTCTCTGCCTGCTTAGAGGCGATATATAGGACCGCCATCTCCGTCAAGCCCGATGCGGTTATAGAATACCGCATCATGCATGGAAACCTTCACAACAAGCGATTCCTCAATGTTATAGAAACCACCGATACGCCCCATAACTACGACGATAACCGGCGCTTCGGCGTTTATGTTCGTTCCTTCGCTAAGGGAGTGGTAGTGAAAACCGATCCCACTATGTGGAGTCCGAAGTGCTCGCCCCAGGAGGTTGCAAAGCACCTTCAGACGATGATCATGGGAGGCGTTCCCGCCTTCTCCCTCGACCTGCCAAGCTTGCCACCCTCTCATCTCCAAATCATGTCCGCCTATCTCAAATTCTACAAGGAGCATAGGGACTCCTTATTAAAGGGGAAATTCTATCCCTTAGGGAGCAATCCTTCTTTCCCTTTCCTTGTGATAGAGGGGGAGAAGACCTTCATTTATATCGGCGCTCCTTCTCCCCTCCGAGTGCCTTTATCCTCCCAACCTAGGGAGATCTACATCCTCAACGCCTCGGAGGGTGGGGATGTAGTACTTCATTCCTCCCTTCTCTCCGGCGCCTGGCAGGGGGAGATATACGATGAGAAACTTCAACTCGTTGATAGAAAAACCTTTTCCCTTTCCTCCGTCCTTTCCGCGGAGGTACCAGAGGGAGGAATGCTGAAGTTGAGCCGATGAGGTAAGTTTAAGCGCAGTGGGGGCACTTCCAATCACTGCCCGGGGGAGCGGAGGGATGGGCAGGGGTATCTGGGGGGTTAAACCTATGCCACCAACTGCAATGTGTCGCGAAGGCCTCCTCGGGGGAGGAGGCAACCTTGAACCAGAAGAAGGAGTAATCGTGCCTTTTGGCTTCCTCCTTTATTACATCCGCCGCTGAGGAATCAGCCCTTCCAATATAATGATGGATCTTCCCGTCCCGGGATAGGATGAAGACCACTGGTACATCTTTGGCGGAGACGAAGTAATCCACCCAATCTATAGGGTAAGGACCCTCCATCTCTATCGGCATCGGTCCCTTCACCATCTTCACCTCCCTTCTTATTATTTAGACTACCCCAAATGGCGAAAGTTCCTCTCGTTTATCCCTTCCCAAATCCTCGCTAAACTGATATAAATCTTGAGATATGAGAGGAGAGCGAATGTTAAAATTATTCACTATGTCGTTGCTTTTTGTGGTTTCCCTCGCGAAGCCCGCCGTCGTCTTTCAGATAGGAAAGGCGGATGGCTCCTATAGGGAGTTCGCCCTAAGCGGGAACTATTCCCTCTATCTTCAGACTTTTCCCCAGGATGTTCTCTTCAAGGTGGGGGAGAGCAAGGAGGCAAGGGATTTCCCCTACATCCATCCGGGACCGAGCGATTTCTGGGCAGGGGCGAGGCCTCATACCTTCCGCATTATCTTCTCCCTCGACCATCAACCCCGAGCAACCTCCCGCCTCACCCTTCATCTCGTTAACACCCATTATGGCAGTCCCCCTCGCCTTTCCCTCTCCATAAATTCCCATCCCCTTTCCCCCGTCGTTACCCCAGCCGGTGGGGGCGCTGCTTCCCTCTACGATCCCGCCCAGGGGAAAAGATGGACCCTTTCCTTCATCTTCCCCGCCTCTTTGCTCCGCCAAGGAGAGAACGAGATCTCCATCACCAATCAACAGGGCAGTTGGTTCCTTTACGACGCTATTACCTTAGAGGAGGGATTGGAATTGGAAGGACCTATTATAACCGATATTAGGGCAACCTGTTCCCCTTTCTTCCTGCGAGAAGGAAACTCTCCTAAACAGGTTCTCCAGATCTATCTAAACAACGCAGGAGGCGAAGGGGAGGTGGAGATCGCCTTGAAGTCCCTCAGGGTATCCCAAAGCGAGAGACGACATATAGCGAGCGGGATGAACGAGATTTCCCTCTCCTTACCAGATGAATTGAAGGACGGTGAACGCTTGGAGGTGGAGGTGCAGGGAGCGAGATGCGAGGTGGAAGTGAAGAGGTATAGAAAGTTCCTCTTGTTCCTGGCTCCCAGCGTTCACACCGACATAGGCTACACCGATGTCCAGGATAGGGTCGTGCAGAGGCACAACTACAATATAAAGACCGCCATCGAGGAATGCGAGAGGAATCTCGCCTTCAAATGGAATCTGGAGGTCGCCTGGCAGGTGGAGAACTTCCTACGGGATGAACCAGATTTGAAGGAAAGACTCTTTCAACTTCTGAGGGAAAATCGGCTTTCCCTCCAGGCGCTATACGGCAATATGCTAACGGGGCTTTGTAGCCCGGAGTCGTTCCTGAGAGTGCCTTTGTATGCCAAGCGCCTGGCGGATATCTACCACTTCCCCTTGGATTCCGCCCTTCTCTCCGATGTCCCTTCCGCGATCTATACCCTTCCCAGCTTGCTTCACTCCTTCGGGGTGAAGTACCTCGCAGAAGCGATAAACACCTACAGAGCGCGTTTCCCCTACCCTCCCCATCCCTTTTATTGGGAGGGTCCGGATGGAGGGAAGGTGCTTTTCTTCCCTTCACCGAGATACGCTGGGGCACAGGAAATCGGGCTTCTCGATTCCCTGGAGGTGGTTGGCAACCGCATCCACTCCCTCGTAGAGGATCTGGAACGCAACGGATATCCCTATGATGCCTATCTCCTTTATGGCGCCTTCGTCGACAACGCTCCCTTGGATCCTCGCTTTATGCAATTGGTTGAGGAATGGAACGCGAAATACGCCTATCCTCGCATTATAGTTGCCCTCAACGATGAATTCTTCCGCTACATAGAGCAGAAATACAAGGACAAGATACCCACTTATAGATTGGATGCCGGCGCTTATTGGGAGGATGGGGCGGTCTCCACCGCTAAGGAATTGGCAATGAACAGACAGGCAAAGGATTGGGCGGTGGAAGGAGAGATCCTCTTTTCCCTTTCCCAAATGCTCAATCCCTCCCTTTCCTATCCCCGGGAAGAATTCCAAAAACTATGGAGGGATATCCTCCTATTCGACGAACATACTTGGGGGGCATGGTGTAGCGTCTCCGATCCCTTCGCCGAGACAACTCTTCGGCAGTGGGAGATAAAAGCCTCCTTCGCTCACAGTGCCTACCAAAGGGCGGAAAGGCTGAGGGAACAAGGCGTGAGGCGCTTCGCTTCCCTGATAGATGTAAAGGAGAGCTCCATCCTCGTCTTCAACCCTCTCTCCTTCCCTCGCTCCGATATAGTGAAGGTCAAGGTGCCTTATGAAGACTTTCGCCTCTACGATGGGAAAAAGGAAATCCCCTGGCAAAGGGACGGAGACGAGGTGGTCTTCTATATAAAGAATGTTCCCTCCCTGGGGTATAAGACGATCAGGATAGAACAAGGAGGGGTATCCGCCTTCCCTCCCTCCTCCTCCCTATCCTCCTCGGCGTTGGAGACCCCCTTCTTCCGCATAGCTTACGACGAGGAGGGGATAATCTCCCTTTACGACAAGGAATTGAAGCAGGAATTGCTGAAGAAGGGTGAGAAATTGGGGGATTATCTCTACTTTGCCGGTCCTCCGGATAACCCTGTATTGCACAAGTTGGGAAGGGGCAAGGTCTGGGTGGAGAACAACGGTCCCGTTTTCTGTGACCTTTGCTTCTCCTCCTCCGGTTACAAGACGCCCAAATACCTCCTGCGCCTTCGCCTTTACAAGGATATAAAGAGAATAGATATAACGATCGAGATGGACAAGGAGGAGACATTGGACAAGGAGATGGTCTTCATCTGCTTCCCCTTCGCCCTGGAGAAGCCCGAGGTGAGGATGGAGTATCCCGGGGCGATTATGGAGCCTCTGAAGGAACAGTTCACCCATGCCTGTAAGAATTGGTTCACGCTACACAAGTGGGCGGGTTTGAGGGATAAAACGAAGGGGATCCTCTGGGTGAGCCAGGATGCCCCTCTTCTATCCCTTGGGCAACCCTTTTATAAGGAATGGCAGGATGAATTGAGGCTGGCGGATGGCTCTCTCTTCTCTTTCATCATGCACAACCATTGGGACACCAATTACAAGGCTTCTCAGGGAGGTTCCTTCACTTTCCGCTATTCGATCTTCTCCTTTGGAGGCAATCCCTCCAACACGGAAGCCACCCAATTAGCCTGGAGCACAGCTCACCCCCTCCTCGCTCTTTATTTGTCCCCCCGAAAGGGCGTTCTGCCCGGGGAGGGTTCCTTCCTTGAAGTGGAAGGAGCCATGTTGACTACCCTCAAGCGAGCGGAGGATGGGAAGGGATGGGTATTGCGCCTCTGGAGGGCGGAGAGGAAAGGAGGGACAGTGAGGGTAAAAACCTCTCTGCCTTTGAGGGAAGCCTTCCTTTGCGATCCTTCGGAGAGGCTCCAGGAGAAAGTAAACCTTAAAGAGGCGCTCCCTTCGTCTCCCTCCGCCTTTCTCACCCTCCGCCTTCGCTGAAATAGCCCGCTTGGGGAAGCGTGGGTGAATAATTACTCATATCATAAGAACTTCTTGAAAACACAACGGGGTTGACGGAGAGAGGAGAGGTGGGTAAAATGGATTGGGAATGGAAAAGGATCTGCTCTATGCATCGTCGCCTTCTTCCTCCTTAGCAGTGCTCTCTCTCTTTTTCTTAGTATCCTTCGTCGTTTTGGTGCTCTTCGGTAGCGCCGTTCTTTTCGCCGAGCAGAATAAATCGAGGGAAGGCATATGCCAAATCATGGGCATAAGAACCCGTGAGGACCTCCTCCCGCTTTTCCTCGTCGCCCTTTTTGGAGTTCTCGTCCTGGCAATCCTCGTATTCTCCTTATTCCCTCCCATGGGAATACCCGCTGCTCTTCCCATCACACCGTTATGATAGACCTATCCTTCCTCACCATCCCCGCTTCCCTCATCATGCTCACTATCTCCCTCGCCTGGCTCCTCATCATCCTTCTTAGTCTCCTCTACAAACCTCCCTCCCTTTCCTCCCATCATAACAATAATCCCCTCCTCTTCTCCGTCATAATTCCCGCTCATAACGAGGAGAAAGTGATCAAGGACATAATCCAGGATTTCCTAAACCAAACTTATCCCCATTTGGAGATAATCGTCGTGTGCCATAACTGCGTAGACAAAACCTACGAGGTGGCAAGTAGCATCAAAGATGAGAGATTGAAAGTGATAGAATTAAGGACGCCGATCTCTGGAAAGGCTTTAGCGTTGAACGAAGCCCTGAAGCATTGCAGGGGAGATGTCGTCGTCCAAATGGATGCGGATAATAGGGTGGGAAAGGATTTCCTCTCCAAAGCCTCCCTGTACTTCGCTGATCCCTCCCTGAACGCCATCCAGGTGAAATTGTCCACGAAAAACCCGAACTTCAACCTCCTCACGAAATGCCAGCAGTTGGAATACGAGATGTTCGGCATGCCCTTTTGGGAAGGCAGGAGCGTGCTGGGGCTCTCTTGCACCATCGGGGGAACGGGCGTCATGATAAGGCGGAGGATATTGGAGAGCGTAGGAGGTTGGGATAACGAACTCATAGAGGATTACGACCTATATTGTAAATTGACCCAAAGGGGGATAAAGGTGATCTACGCGCCGAATGTGGAATGCTACGACGAGAAACCACCCTATTGGTCCGCCTTAATATCCCAAAGAGCGAGGTGGATAAAGGGGCATTTCCATATCATGAGAAAGAGGTTCCATGACCGGTTCTCCTTCCTGGATATACTCTATATGTTCTCCCCTATGTTTTACATCGCCTGGTATCTATCCGCCCTGATCACCTTCCTCTACCCTCTCTCCCTCCTCTTTCACTTCTCCATCTCCTTTTTTTATGTGCATGCTTATATTTGGTTCTACTCCCTCCTCATCATGTACGCCTTCTTCGCTTTCCGCCTTTGGAAACAGAAGATGTCTGCGGATATCCTCTACCTCCCCATCTTCTTCCTGTTTAGTTTCCATTGGCTCATCGCCTTCCTCAAGAGTTTCTTCATTAAGACCTGGGCGCAGGCGAAAACGGCCCATGGCTACATAACGACATGAAAGGAGGTTTATTAGAATAAGACGCTTCCTTCCTTTTTTGCTTTGCCTTTTCTTCACCAGGCTCTACGCCCTCCAGTTCGTCCACTTCACCGATACCCACATAGGGAGCTCCACCGGGGGTAAGCGACTCACCCTCTTCGTCCAGGAGATCCTCAATATGTCCCAGAAGCCGGATTTCCTCATTCACACCGGGGATATAACCGAGTTAGGCAGGGAGGAGGAGTTCCGGACCTATTCCCAGATCATCGCTCCCCTCAACATCCTTATCCATCACACCTTGGGCAATCATGATGTTCGCTGGAATGGAGAGGGATGGCTCCTCGCCCAAAGGTTCTTCCCCCAATACAAGCGCTATTATTTCTTCCAGCAGGAAGGGATCGCCTTCTTCATCTTGGATTCCTCCTTCCCCTTCAGCCAATATGGCTTAATAGATCCCACCCAACTTAAATGGCTGAAGGAAACCCTCGCCTCCCTTCCTCCCTCTCAACCCATAATCCTCGCCTGCCACCACCCTCCCCTCCCGGGCAGAAATTTCCTCCTCAACGCCAAGGAGTTATTCCAAATCCTTCGCCCCTATAATGTGGTCCTTTTCCTCACGGGACACGGACATTCCGACATGGCTTGGAAGGTGGAGGGGATAAATTGCCTCATGACCAATGGGCTAATGGATGACGATGCCACCTATCGAGTAATCGAGATAAAGAACGATGAGATTACAATATCCACCCGCCAACTTGGAGAAGGGGAGGAGGGCTCGATCAAATTGCCCTTACAGAGGGAGGAGCAACCGAAGGAATCTCCTTCTACTTCGGATAGCAAGGTTTTTTGGAAATTGGATGAGGCGATACAGGCAGATATAGTTTCCTTCGGCAACAAGATATTCATAGGCGGTTGGAGCGGGAGGGTAACGGCGCTGGATGTGAAATCAAAGAAGGAAATCTGGAGTTATCGCCTGCCCTCCCCTATCCTCTCCACTCCCGCCCTAAGCGGAGATCGTCTCTTCGCAGGTTCTTCCGATGGGAACCTTTGCGCCCTCGATATTAACGATGGGAAACCTCTTTGGACGAAGAAGCTCCCCAACGGGATAACAGGGGATTTAGTGGTGGCAGGAGGAAGGCTAATCGTTCCCGCGGGCAGAATCCTCTACGCCCTCGACCCCAATTCCGGAAATACCATCTGGCAATTCCAGGCAAATGGACCATTTGAAGCCCGCCCAGCGGTGGCGGGAGAGGAGGTGTACATAGGCGCCTGGGACAAGAATTTCTATGCCCTCTCCCTGCGCGATGGAACCCTCCTCTGGCGGAAGGAAACCGCTCGCTCCATCTACTATTCCCCCGCTTCCAGCAATCCTCTCCTCTTAGGGAATAAGGTGATATTCACTCAGCCCTACGACAATTCCACCAAGAAGGGGGGAGTAATAGCGCTTAACTCCTCCTCAGGGGAAGAATTATGGCAATTCGGCGGGAATTTCGGCTATTCCAGCCCCGTCCGGGCGAACGACAACCTCCTCATACTCTCCATGGAGGGGGAGCTTCTCTGCCTTTCGGACAAGGGAACGAAGGTTTGGTCGACCAAATTGGGGAAAACTTGCTTCAATTCCGCCCCCCTTATTTCCAAGGATAGGATATTCGTCGTCACCTTCGACAACACCCTATTCGTCATAGATCGAAAAACGGGTCAGATCCTCTCTAACCGCAGATTGGGAGAAGGCAACTGCGTATCCACCCCCGCATTAATGGACAATTCCCTAGTCGTTGGGGATATGCAGGGGAATCTTTATGTCGTAAATGACTAAGGTATATATTTGAAGGCTTGCCAGGGCAAAAGCCCTGCCAGGATGAGCTCCCTCAAGGCGCCAGGGATATCCGTCTCGGTTCTCACCGGTCTTCTCAACAACCAGATGCCCCATTCCTCAGGGAAGGAGAACTCTTCCCCCGGTTTGAGGATGACGAGGGGGGAGAGGACCTCCATCTCCACATAGGGGAGGGAGGCTTCATTTGTGTAAACCTCCACGGAGCATCCCTCGTCGGGGTATTCCTGTCCTGGTAAGGTGGGGAAGGTTTTCACATAGGCGAGGCGGTCTTGGAGATAGACCATCCAACCTGCGGTGGAATCCAAACCGATCTTCCCGGTTTCCCCCTTATATTGCACTATCACTAACTTGCCCTTTATGCTCCACTGCTTGCTTTGCTTGGAGCGCTCATCGAAGAAATAGAGCCCCTCCGGGAATTTGGAACGCTCTTGGGCGGGGAAGACGATGAAGCAGGGGGTAGAAACCTGCGTTACATCCCAAATGCTCCAGCGGATCTCCCTATTGCTTATGTTCCTCATCTTCTGCACCAATTTAACCTTTCCCTCCGGGGTCAGGGTGATCTCCTTTATGAAGACTATCCCCGTTAAAAAGGAAGGAGCCCCTGTCACCCTTATCCCTCCATCTATAATTTCCACGCTGGTCCCGCCGGCATCGAGAAAGGGATCGGGAGGCCATCCCCAAACGGATTGGGGAGCGTTCCAGGTTTTGTAGCCTCCATAGTTCCACCAGACATCCCTGCGGAGAGGATATACGGCCCCACCCTTTATGGTGGGATTAATCCAGATAGGGCTTCGCCCCCTGAGAGAATATTCCATTATCCTTCCCCCAATAGCAGGCACCACGACGAGCCGAGTTTCTCCCTTCGCCAACACATAGGAGTTCGTCCATCCTTGGAAGTTAGTTTGAATAACGGATACCTGCGCCCAAAGTAGGCAAGGTATGCCTAATAAGAGGAGCAATCTCCTCATCACCTCACCCTCCCTTTACAGGAGTAAAATTGCTTAAGGCAACTCCAAGAGATAGCAGTTATCGTATTTTACAGCCACCAATCCGTAGAGGGAAGCGAAAGCGTTTATAGCCCCCTCGGGCTCCCCCTCATAATAGAAGTTCACCCTGCCACCGAGGGGGACGGATAGAGAGATCGTCTTGCCGGTATTAGCACATATCTTAGCAAGCAGGGGCAAGGCATCTATATCGTATTCCGCAAGGGCGATGCGGGAAGGGGCATAGGAAGTGGAAGGGATTAAGAGGACACCTTCCCCCCATCTGGTTCCCCCGCTCCTGCACTCCACTTTAACCCAATTTACGCCATCCGCTATCTTTAAGATATCGGTAAAGAAGGCAATGTTGCCCCTCAATCTGCCGAGGTAGATATCCCTTTGGACAGGCATAAAGGGGTTGGGCTGGGGGAAGGAAAGCCCGGGGGAGAGGTAGATGCTCAGCCAGGTATCCCCCATCTCGGGTGCAGGAGGATAGAGGGTGATCTCCAGGCGCCAAACTCGTCCGTTGAGGGGATACCCAGTTTGGGGGATGAGGACCACCTTCCCTATATTGCCGTAATAGGGGATCGGGGACCTCTTCAGGGTGAAGGGGAAGGGAAATCTCAGCTCCTTCGCTATCGTGCCCCAGGGGAGGAGATAGAGAAGGGCGAGGGCAACCGCGACGACCAAAGCAACAGCTCCGTAGACGAGAGCTCGCCTAACCTCCAACCCACCCAGGAGAAAATCTCTGAGAAAAGCAGGCTTTCTCTCCCTACGGGTCAGGAATTCCCTGACTACCCTGGGGGCGAAATCGGGGGGAGGAGAGACCTTGGGGAAACTATGCAGAGTTTGCCTCAGTTTCTCCAACTTCCTCAATTCCCTATCGCAGATGGGACACTCCTCCCTGTGCTTATCCACCAAAATTCGCAGAGGAGCGGAAAGGTCTCCATTCAGGTAGTCGGTAAAAAGTTCTCTTATTCTCTCGCAACGCATTTTCACTTTTTAGACAGCCTCCTCACTCTAAAAGTTCCCGATACCTCTCCAGCCTTTCCTTTAACATTAGACGTGCCCTATTCAGACGGGATTTGACCGTCCCCAAAGGGCACTTCAACATATCGCATATCTCCGCGTAGGAGAGCCCTTCTATATCATATAGTACCAAGACGACGCGATAGTACTCCGGCAAACAGGCTATCTCCCTTTGCACTATCCTTCGCACCTCCTCCCTCTCCACCACCTCCTCTAAGGGCATTTCCTCATCCGCTATCTCCACCCTTTCCCCTTCCTCTCCTACTTCCATCTGGTCATAGGAAATCTCTCTTTTGCCTTTCTTAGCATAATCATAGAATACATTAATGGTGATGCGATAAAGCCAGGTAGCAAGGGAGGATTCCCCCCGGAAGCTCTTCAAATTTCCTAGGGCACGTAGTAGTGCCTGGTGTGCTATATCCGAGGCGGAATCCCTATCCCCACTCAGCCTATAAGCAAGATTAAAGACCTGCTTTTCGAAAAGGCGCACGAACTCCTCCAGAGCTTCTTCATCCCCCTTCAGACACCTCTTGAGAAGTTCCTGCTCCTCTTCCCGGGTGATTTTTTCCATCTTTGCTAATAGCATAATACCACTTATCCTTCGCTCCTGTAAAATCTATAATGAGAAGGATGGACCTCTTTAAACTACGAAAGAACATATTGGAGAAGGAGAAGGGCACGATCTTCAAGTCCGCCAAATGGCGTTGCCTTCTGCTTTCTCCCCTACCCTACCGGGCGGGCTCCACAGGCTTGGCGATGCATATCCTATACAGGGAGATAAACAAACTCCCGGATTGCTCCTGCGAGAGGGGCTTCTTCGCTGAGGAGATCCGCTCCCTGGAAAACGATAGGCTCCCCATGGAGTTCCATCTCCTCGCCTTCAGCCTGTCCTTCGAATTGGACTCCCTCAATTTCCTCAAGATGCTGGAGATGTCCCAGATCCCCTTATTGAGGGAAGAACGAAGGGAAGAACACCCCATAGTCCTCGTGGGAGGCGCTTTCCCTACCATCAATCCCTTCCCCCTTTTTAGGTTTGCAGATGCGATAGCCATCGGCGAGGGGGAGGAGATGGTGAGAGAGATAATGGAGGTTCTCCAAAAGGGCAAAGATAGGAACGAACGCCTCCATCTTCTCTCCAATGTGGAAGGAATCTATGTGCCAGGCGTCTCTAAAAGCATTAGGAGAAGGTGGTTGAAGGACCTCAACCTTTACGATGGCTCCTCCCAATACATCTCCCCCCTTGCGGAGTTTCCCTCCACCGTTTTCATCGAGGTGGCGCGCGGATGTCCTTGGCGTTGCCGGTTCTGCGTCGTCCCTTCCTCCTTCTCTCCTTATAGGGAGAGGAGCGCCGAGGAGATCATCTCCTCCGCTTCAAGATGGAAAGGAATTGCCCGCAAGGTCGCCCTGGTGGGAACGGCGGTGAGCAACCATTCTCAGATCGAGGAGATCGCAAAGCGCCTTTATGAAAAAGGAATCCCCTTCTCCGCGGCATCCCTTCGCGCCGATGCCTTGGAGGAATCCTTCCTCTATTACATGGCGAAGGGAGGGGAGAAGACGATAACCCTTGCCCCCGAGGTAGCCTCTCCTCGATTGAGAAGGTTGATAAATAAGCATATCAATGAGGAGATAACGAGAGACGCTCTCTTCAAGGCAAAGAGAGCGGGATTTCAACGCGCTCGTCTCTATTTCATGATAGGATTGCCTGGAGAAAGTATAGAGGAGGTGTTAGCCATAGCGGATATGGCTTCCGATTTGAAGCAGATCCTTCCTCTCCACCTCTCGATCGCCTCCTTCGTCCCCAAGCGGGGCACTCCTTTAGAGAGCGCTCAAATGGAAGACCCCAAGACCCTGGAGAGGAAGGTAAAGTTGCTCAAGGAGGCGTTAAGCAAAGAAGGCATCCCTGCTGCCTTCGAGAGCGTGAAGCAAAGCGTGATCCAATCCCTCTTGGCGAAAGGGGATGAGGCGATGGGCGATGTCCTTCTCAGGGCATATCGAGAGGGAGGGAACTACTCCGCCTGGATGAGAGCTTTGGAGCGATCCGATATGCCATCCTTCCAAAAGGGGAAGAGGCGAGCCATCTTTCTGGATAGGGACGGAGTGATAAACCTCAATCGCCCCGATTATGTGAAGACTTGGGAGGAGTTTCATTTCTATCCTTTTTCGAAGCCCGCCCTTGCCCTCCTTGCTTCTACTCCTTTTCTCATAATCGTGGCGACGAACCAATCCTGTATTGGAAGGGGAATAGTGAAAAAAGAAACGGTGGAGGAGATAAACGAGAGGATGAAGAGAGAAATAGAGGAAGCAGGGGGAAGGATAGACGCCATATATTACTGCCCCCACAGGCCGAACGAGGGTTGTCCTTGCAGGAAGCCTCGGCCCGGACTCCTTCTACAAGCGGAGAAGGAATGGGGTATAGACCTGAAGCGCTCCTACTTTATAGGGGATGCGATGACCGATATAGAGGCGGGAAAGAGAGTTGGATGCACCTCAATATTGCTCCTCACCGGACAGGGGAAAAGCGAGTTGCCCAAGATCCTCACCGCTCCCTTCCAGCCCGATAGGATAGAGCCCGATCTTCTCTCGGCGGTGGAGTGGATATTCAAACGAGAGGGGTTAAAGTGATCTCTATTTGAACTCTATCCTTCCATCCAAGCGAATGGAGGGAGGATGGGGATGCCAGGGACAGGTTAGTAGGAGGGTATCGGGTTGAGGGGAAAGGGGCTTTTGGTATCGATAGCTTATTGTAGCGGGAGGACGAGGGTCATTGGGGCAATGAAGGATGGAGGGATCCTTGAGGTAGAGGGGACGAAGGCCCTCCAATTGGGAGGGGTAATCCCCCGTCGCTTCCCGGTATCTCTCGAGGGCGGAACGCAGGTCCTTTAAATTTTTTATACATTCCTCCAATCTGCGCATCTGAAGGGCTTTCTCCTGGAAGCGAGGGGAGCTCAAGAGTTTGAAGAGAATGGGGACGAGGATGAGGGAGATGCTGATAAGAAGAATGGCGAAGGTGGTGCAACCCAAATGAAGGAGGCGCCACCTTCGCCTTATCCTCTCTTCATCTTTTCCCATTAGATTAAAAATGGTGCTAATTATTGAAACTTACCAGGGGAGCTTGAATCCTGCCTTTTCTTCGTATGAACTTAACCGACCGGAAGGAGGAAACCCCCATTATCGGCGTCCTTCCTAAAAGCCCACCGAACTCCGCCCATTCCCCTTCCTTCTTTCCTACGACGGGGATGATCCTCACCCCCACCGTCTTATTATTCATCATCCCAATCGCCATCTCGTCCGCTATGATGCCCGCTATCGTCTCCACAGGCGTATCGCCTGGCACCGCCACCATATCCAACCCAACGGAGCAGACCGCCGTCATCGCCTGCAATTTATCCAAGTTGAGGCTTCCTATGTAGACGCAGTTGGCCATCCCTGCATCCTCGCTCACGGGAATGAAGGTGCCCGAGAGCCCACCCACGGAGGAGGAGGCAAATAGCCCTCCCTTCTTCACCGCGTCTATAAGGAGGGCAAGGGCAGCGAGGGTGCCGGGCGCTCCACACTTTTCCAAACCCATTGCTTCCAGGATATCCGCCACGCTGTCGCCCTCGGCGGGAGTAGGTGCCAGGGATAGATCCACAATGCCAAAGGGAACTTTTAACTTGCGGGAGATCTCCCTTCCCACTAATTCTCCTACCCGAGTTATCTTGAAGGCGACCCTCTTTATCTCCTCCGTTAGGGTGGCAAGGTCTGCATCAGGCATCCTCTGGAGGGCGGATCTCACAGTCCCTGGACCCGAGATGGCGATATTAATGGCTACCTCCCCTTCACCTACGCCATGGAATCCTCCCGCCATGAAGGGGTTGTCCTCCGGGGCGTTGCAATAGACCACCAATTTCGTGCAGGCTACGCTATCGTTCTGGGCGGATAGTTGGGCGGTTTCCTTGATCTTCTCCGCCATAAGGAGGACCGCATCCATATTTATCCCACTCTTTGTAGAGGCGACATTCACCGAGGAGCAAACCCTCTTCAAATGGGCAAGGGCACGGGGGATGCTGTTCATGAGCGCTATGTCGGAAGGGGTACAACCCTTATGGACGAGGGCGCCAAAGCCCCCCACATAATCCACCTTCACTTCCTCTCCTGCCTTATCCAGAGCCTCGGCAAGGGGAAATAGATCCTCATCCTCTTTCGCTCTCGCTATCAAAGCGACGGGGGTCACGGCGATCCTCTTGTTGACGATGGGGATGTCGTATTTGGCGGAGACCTCCTCCACCACCTCCCGTAAATTCCTCGCCTTCTCCACTATTTTTTTGTAAATGTTCTCCGCGATCTCGGGTATCGTCTCCCCCTTCACATCGAGGAGGCTTATCCCCATAGTAGCGGTGCGGATGTCCAGATGCTCGGTGCGTATCATTCGTATGGTTTCCAGTATCTCTTCAGGGGAAAGAGGCATTTGGGATCTCCTTACGGTCTATGCATAAACCTGAATATATCCTCGTGCTGGATAAGCGCCTGCACGCCCAACTCCTTCGCTTTCTCCTCCAGTTCTCCCCTCAAGGTAGCGAGGTCAACATCCGCTTGGGAGATATCCACCAGCATTATCATAGCGAAGAGGTCCTGCATGATCGTCTGACTTATATCCAAAATGTTAACTTGGTGCCTTGCCAGGACGGAGGAGATGCCGGCGACTATGCCTACCCTATCTTGCCCTATGACGGTTACGACCGCTCTCTCGCTCACTGTTGCTTACCAATTGAGGGGATTCCCGAAACCGTCTATGGAGAAGACCTCGGGGAAAGCCTTCCTCGGTCGTTGGGCAGGGCTTTCCGCGGGAACGCCTACCGGGGTGAGGGCAACAACCCGCCAGTTGGAGGGTATCTGCAACACCTCCCGCACTGCGTCCTCGTCGAAAGCGCCAACCCAGCAGGTTCCGTAGCCCAGAGCCGTGGCAGCGAGGATGAGGGACTGCATCGCTATCGCCACATCCACCGCATACCACTTTTCGCTTATCTCAGGAGAACCCAACCCGCAGATTATCGCCCCAGCGTCCGCCATCCAAACCTGCCCATTGCAGGCACGTGCCAAAGCCAATTTTACCTCCGGATTTATGACCACGATGAAGTGCCAGGGCTGGCGATTGGCAGCGGAAGGAGCGCACCTTGCTGCCTCCAGTATTTTAAACAGATCCTCCTTCGGTATCTCCTTTTTCTGGTACCTCCTTATGCTCCGCCTCGCATGAATAGCCTCCAAGCAATCCATCACTTCTCGCCTCCTTCTTTGAGGGTTTGTTGGACGAAGTTCATTTGTAGATTCGCCAATATTCCCCTCAGATCCCTCAATTCCTGAGGGGAGATCTCCCCTTCCAACTTTTGAACGAGCATCTCCACGCAGTCTATGGCAACCCTCGCCTGCTTAAGGTCCTTTTCCATCTCCTGGGTGATAGGGTTCACGACCAATCCCATCCACCGCCAGGCGTTCTCCGAGAGGGTAACTATGAACGCCTTTAAGAGGTCCCAAACGTTGGGGAGTGTTATCTCTTCCTTCCGCTTATCCTCGCTCATTTTCGCCTCCTAAACAACACCTCCGCGTTGTAAGATGAAACTTCCTTTATATAATCTACAGCAACTTTCTTAAGAAAGGCAACCGTTTCCGCAACCTCTCCAAGATAGGCGGGCTCGTTCGTCCTTCCTCGGCAGGATTGGGGGGGGAGATAGGGAGAATCGGTCTCCAAAAGCACCCTATCTATCGGCAAGTAGTCCACCAATTCCCTCACACGGGAATTGGGATAGGTGATGTTTCCCGTCACCCCTATGTAATATCCCCTATCGATCGCCTCTATCAATTCTCCCTTTCCCCCTTCGAAGCAATGGAGCACCACCCTTAAATCGGGGAACTCCTTCAAGATTTGGAGGGTTTCTTTTACCGCCCCCCGCGAGTGGACTATGACCGGCAATCCCAATCGCTGGGCAAGGGATAGATGACGGAGGAAGCCCTCCACTTGCTTGTCCCGGGGGGAAAGGAAACGGTAGAAATCCAAGCCGGTCTCCCCGATGGCGGATACAGAGGGATGGCGGGCGAGTTCTTCCAATTTATCCCAATCTTCCTCTTTGACATCCCCTACATCGTGGGGATGGATCCCCACTGCTACGGGGAAGCCCCGTTTGTTAAAGGTAAGCACCCGCTCGCTGGAAGGTATATCGTAACCAACCAGGACCATCCAATGCAAACCCGCTTCTAGGGCCCTTCTTATCACTTCTTCCTCCTTTTGGGAAAAGGCAGGATGGGAAAGATGGCAGTGTGTATCCACCATTTGTTGAAAAGTATGAAGGGGAAATTTTTCCCTGTCAAGGGAATATGGGGGTATAATTTTAAAATATAGATAATGAACCCACCCGAAGAGGCGATAATAGAGAGGATAAAGAGGAAGGGTTACTGGCAGTTTCTCTTCCAGCCTTTATACGAAAGGAGCCCCCTTCCTCCTTCGGAGTTAAAAGAGAAGGTGTTAAATAGCACCTTCGGGCTGAAGGGGTCGAACTTCCCCAAGGCTTATATGGGAGAGATTAAAGAAAGGGGGGAATTCATAGAAGGAGAGAGGAAAGGGATGGGTTGGAGGGATTTCTGGCGGTTCTGGCGAGATGGTCGTTTTATCTACTATGCAGGATTAGACGAGGATTGGGATAAGCATTATAAGATGGAATGCATCGAGGATGCCTTGAAGAGGAGTTTCGAATTAAAGGAATATTTGAGAGAAATAAAGGCAAGCGAAAGGAGAAAGTTCCTCAAGGAGTTAAAGGAAAAGGGGGTGCTCAGCGTAACTTCCGGCATCCTCGCTACCTTCATCCGGGTTTTCCGCTTCCTCAAATGTTTAGTGGAGGAGAAGGTCTACGAGGGGAAGGTAAAGGTAAAAATCAAACTGGGCAATATAAAGGGAAAGCTCCTCGTGGAAACGGATGAGGAACGAGGTCCTTTACGGGGGATATATAAGGGCAAAGACGAGGAGGTAGAATGGGAAACGATAATCGAGGGCGAGGAACTCGAGGACTGGAGGGATTTGGTCATAGAGGCGATGGAGAAGATTGTATCCACCTTCGGTTGGCACAATCCTCCCAAGGATATATGGAGAGAGGATATAAGGAGATTAGTGGAAGGAAAAATGTAGAAGATTGAGGAGGGGGGAGACCAGGATGTCTGGCAGGATAGAAGTATGTCTTTCCTCAAAATAAACTCTATTCGAAATTGAACGAGGTGCGAGGTGTTGACAAAAAACCTTGGGGTATTTATTATTTTAATGAGAAGGGCGCATAGCTCAGAGGGAGAGCGCTTGCTTCACGAGCAAGAGGTCGTAGGTTCAAGTCCTACT
>CAYVMD010000044.1:0-17012 GCA_964452465.1 uncultured bacterium
GGGGACAAAGACCTTGGGTGGACGCTTGATGAACTCGAACTTTTCTCTGCTTAGATTTATCTCCTTCCCCGGCGGAGGAACCCCTGCGAAAGCCCTATCCCAAGGGACAAAGAATAATGAGAAGATCACCAACACAGGGCATAGTTTAAGCCACCTCATTTTTTCCCTCCTCCTTTTAGAAAATTTTTTAAAAAATTATCATAAAATCGAAAATGATGTCAAAGGCTTTTTAAAAATTTTGGATTCGCTTTTGGTTATGAGCTATTTCATTATTATTAACCTCCCAATTCGCATTTTTTGGCAATTTTTGTTGGACAACAAATCCTCAAGGGTGTTATTTTTAGGAAAACCAGGCCTTGACTTTTCTATTGCTTGGGGCATAATTATAAATCGGTGACCTTTTATGCCCTTAAAGGAAGAACTGCCAAAACCTGTGGAGGAGCTTCTTGCCTCCCAGGGAGTAAAGGCGGACGACATCCTACTTTCCCTTTCCTCCGATATCGATGAAAAGGGTAACTTCTCCCCTCGTCTTCTCGTTGCCACTCGGGAAAAAATCTTCCTCATTGCGCCTGATGCAGAAAGACCCTCCGTTCTCGCTTCCCTTCCCCTTAAGGAGTATAACTTCTTCAAAGCGGACATAGGCGTGGGAGGGGGCGTTTTTTCTGCCCTCTCCGATGGGCAGGAGAGACGGCTTCTTCGCTTCTCTACTGCTACCGCCCGGAAGTTTCAAATAGCTGCAAACGCCCTTTCGCAACTTGCCCAGGTTGGAGAGATTCCCCCAGATATAGAAGTGGAAAAAGGGCAGAGGGTGTGTCCTAAGTGTGGCTTTGCTTTGGATGAATGGACTCGTTCCTGCCCTCGTTGTTCCCCCAAGGGGAAGACGGTCAAGCGTCTTCTCTCCTATGTCAGACCCTATATGAATACGGTGCTATTCATTTCTGTCTTGCTCATAATTGGCACCGTCTTACAACTCATTCCGCCCCTCATTAATAGGGAATTGATAGACAAGGTTCTTGCTCCCTCTGCTCCCCTCCCTATTCCCCAACGACTTTACCTCCTCAACATCCTGATCCTTGCCCTCATCGCCATAAGCCTCCTCAACACTCTCCTTGGCATATTCCAGCAGAGGATGTATGCTTTTGTAGGTCAGAAGACCATCCACGATGTGCGAAGGGACCTCTTCCAGCACCTTCAATTCCTCTCCCTTTCCTTCTACGATAGAAGACAAGTAGGGGCGGTTATGAGCAGGGTGACCCAGGATACGGGTGCCCTCCAGGAGTTCCTTGGCTGGGATGTCCCCTTCTTCGTCTCCCAATTCGTCCTCCTCATCGGAATCGTTATCATCACCGTCCACATGAACGCGGTCATCGCTCTATTAGTCCTTATTCCCACTCCCATCGTTGCTTATCTAACCCGCACCATGGGGAGGAGGATCCACCGTCTATTCCACAGGATTTGGGATAGATGGTCGAAGTTGAACGCGGTTCTCAATAGCGTCCTATCCGGCATAAGGGTAGTGAAGGCGTTTGCTCAAGAGGAGAGGGAAGCGCAGAGGTTCGGGAAAAGGGTTTACGATCTCTTCTACTCCACTATGAGGGCGGAGCAGACCTGGGCAACCTATATGCCCTTTTTGTTCTTCCTTTTTTCCTCGGTGAACTTCCTCCTCTGGTTCGTAGGGGGAAGGGCGGTCGTCTTTGGCACGCTTACCATGGGAACCCTTTTCGCCTTTATGCAATACATGATGATGCTCGTTGAGCCCATGCGGATGATCACCGGCATCCTCAATCGACTCACCCGAACCCTCGCTGCTGCCGATCGTGTCTTCGAGATCCTGGATACTCCTCCCGAGGTCTTCGATGACGAATCCGCTATTCCCATGCCTCGAATAGAGGGAAAGGTGGAGTTCCGCAATGTTACTTTCGGTTACGATAAATATATGCCCGTTCTCCACAACATCTCCTGTGAGGTCAAACGGGGGGAAATAATTGGGCTTGTGGGGCAGAGTGGGGCAGGTAAGACGACCATAATAAATCTGATCTGCAGGTTCTACGAGGTGCAGGAGGGAGAGGTGCTCATAGACGGCGTGGATGTCAGGAAGATAAAACTGAAGGACCTGCGAAGCCAGATCGCCTTGGTGCCCCAGGATGCGTATGTCTTCTCCGGTAGCGTTGCCGAGAACATCTCCTACGGCAAGCCCAACGCTAAGCCCGAGGAGATAATAGATGCAGCGAAGGCGGCAAACGCCCACCAATTCATCATGCATTTCCCCTATGGCTACGATACCCTCATCGGGGAAAGAGGGGTAACCATCTCCGGTGGGGAGAGGCAGAGGATAGCTATTGCCCGAGCCATCCTCAGCGATCCTCGCATCCTCATCCTTGACGAGGCTACCTCCCTCGTCGATACCGAGACGGAAAGGCAGATACAGGAAGCCTTAGATCGCCTCGTAAAGGGGAGGACGGTGTTTGCCATCGCCCATCGCCTTTCCACCCTCCGCAATGCTGATAGGTTGATCGTGATAGAGGACGGGAGGATCGCGGAGATGGGCACTCACGAGGAACTGCTTAAGAAGAAGGGCATCTACTGGCGGTTGGTCAAATTGCAAAGAGAGATGTCCCGCCTCGTTGCTATAGGTGTCTGATTATGGAATTCCTGGATCCTCAGAAGGTTAGGATAACCCGTCTCCCCAACGGTCCCCTCCAACTGCAGGTGGGAGACCAGGTATATTCGCCCATAAGGGTTAGGTCTGCCTTCCCTTTAACCTATCCCTCAAAATATATCTTCTTCTTCGATGAGAGGGGACAGGAGATAGGCGCCATTGAGGACATGGCGAAGTTGGATAAAGAGTCTCGGCGACATCTTCAGGAGGAGTTGGATGCTTTCTTCTATATCCCCCAGATCACCGAGATAATCTTCATAAGGGAGAAGCCACGGGGAGCACGCTGGAAGGTGAAGCCCGATAGGGGGGAAAGGGAGTTCGCCACTCAGTCCCTGCGGGAATGCGTTCGGGAACTGGAGGAAGGGCATCTCCTAATTGTTGATGTGGAGGGGTTGCAATACGAGATAAAGGACTGGAGAAAGCTCCCCCCTCGAAGCCAAGATATCCTCTCTCGCTATCTATAAGCTAAGCATGCCTAAATCCCACAGGGAAATGATAATGGCGGTTTTCGAAGGAAAGGAGCCGGGTGGCGTCGTCTGGCAACCTCGCATAGAGTTTTGGTTTTGGGTAAATCAAAGGAGGGGGACGCTTCCGCCCCAATTCAAGGATGCTACATTGGAGGATGTTTATGATGATCTCAACGCCTCCATCCGCTACTTCACCAACCCTATTCGCGTCCGCTACCATAAGGTGAAGCACAACGCCTATTGGTCGGATGACGGGGAGCGCCTCATCCGCGTTTGGGAAACCCCCTTGGGCACTTTGAGGGAGGTCCTCCATTACACCCATTATCGCCTCTCCGCTTACCCCGAGGAATACCGCGTTAAATCCGTAGAGGACCTCAAGATCATGGAGTATATCCTGGAGGATGAGGAATACTGGTTCGACGAGGAGGCTTATCAAAGGGATTTGGAGAGGGTGGGTGATAGGGGAGTGCCCCAGTGCTTTTTCTCCCGTTCTCCCCTTCAAGAACTCATCGTCACCTATATGGGATTTGAGAACACCATCTATGCCCTCCAAGATTACCCCAGGGAGATGGAACATTATATGGAGGTAGCGGAGAGGGCAGGGGATAGGTTGCTAGATACCTTCCTAAAATCCCCCCTGCCGATAATAAATTTCGGGGAAAACATAGATGCCAATCTGGATCCCCCTTCCCTCTTCAAGAGGTATCACATCCCCTATTACCAAAAATGGAACGCCCGCTTGAAAGAAGCGGGAAAATTCTCCCACATCCATATAGATGGTTCGATGCGCCCCCTCCTTCCCTACCTTAGGGATATAAAGTGCGATGGCATAGAGGCGGCCACCCCCTATCCCCAGGGCGATGTTAGCCTTGAGGAGCTGAAGCAGGCGATGGGGGACTTAATCCTCCTCGATGGCATCCCCGCTATCCTCTTCCTCCCCCATTACTCGGAGGAGGAACTCGTTCAAACGACTAGGAAGATAATAGAGCTCTTCCACCCTCGCCTCATCCTGGGGGTTTCCGACGAGCCCCCACCGGATACCCCTTACGAGCGCCTCAAACTGGTGAGCAGGATAGTTGAGGATTACAACCCCCGGTAAGTTTGCTATCATTGAACAAAGGAGGTGCCTTTCATGTCAATCGGTATAGTCTCCTTCACAGATCCCAGGGAAACTGCCTTCGCGGGGGAGAGGGAAAACTACATTCGTGAACACCATCTCCTCCTTCGCGACTTTCTCCTCCAAAACTCCCTCCCCGTTATAGATCCCATGGAGAAGATCCGCTCCCCCCAGGACGAGATCTTCGGGATCAGGAGGATTAGCGAGGTCGAGCAGGTAGCGAATATACTCAAGCAGGAGGGTGCTCAATGCCTCGTCCTTTGCCTCTGGCATTGGACGGAGCCCCAGCTTCCCCTTCACCTCGTGCGGGAGATGAAACTACCCACCCTCCTCTTCACCGAGGACGATCCCACTTGGGCGGGCTCGGTGTGTATCACTGCGGTAGGTGCCTCCCTTTGGGAGGCAGGGATAGCCCTTAATCACCATCGTGTTCGGGGCAATAAGGAAGAGGTAGCGAAGTGGGTGCGTGCCATGCTTGCCCTGCAAAGATTGCGTCGTTCCTCCCTCCTCCTGTGGGGTGGTTCCTACTGCCTGCGCATGGAACACCTTCAGGATGACATCCCCCTTCTCAAGACATTCCTCGTTGGCGATATACTCTCGGAGGATCAATACATATTAATTAGAAAGGCGGAAGAAATAGAGAAAAACGATCCGCAACGCATAGAGGGTTTTGTGGAATGGTTGTTGAAGCATAATGCCAGGATAGAATACGACGAGGTCATGCTTACCCCCGAGATCCTGAGGAAGCAAATCGCCCTTTATCTGGCAGGGAAGGACAGGTTGGAAGAATTGAAGGACGAGCACATAGTGGGGGTATCGATAAAATGCCAGCCGGAGCTCTCCGAGATTTACGGCGTCACCGCCTGCTCGCTTCCCGCCTTTATCCCCTTCGGGGAGGATAGCGAGGGGGAGAAAACACCCCTCGCCACGGTCTGCGAGGGGGATATAAAAGGGTTGATAACTTGTGCTCTTTTGGAAGGGCTCCAGCCGGGCATTCCTTCGCTCTTCGGCGACCTCAAATATGTATCCAACCATTACATCATAATATCTAATTGCGGAGCCTCCTCCCTCTTCTATGCTTCCCACTCCAACAAGGCGGAGGAAGTCCTCCCTCGCCTGACCGTGAAGGGGCAATGCCAGGGAAAGGCGGGAGGCGCCTTCGGTTACGATGGCAAGGAGGGGGAGGTGACGGTGGCGCGCCTCTTCAGAATGGGGGGAGATTACTATCTTCAGGCGGGGTTAGGGAGGTCACTCCCCATCACTCCCGAAATAAAGCAGAACATCTTGTGGGGGCATATGTGGCCGCACATCGCCATAGATTTGGGGGTGGATAAGGACGACCTTATAGAGAAGGCGGGCGCTAATCACTTCTGCGCTATGGTTGGAAACTTCCTCAAAGAGCTTCAATTCATCGCTCGGGAAGCGGATATAACCTTCTTGCCCTTCTCTTCCGGTTAATGAGATTCGACAGCCTTGTTATCTCCGCTGTAGTAAGGGAGATAAACGATAAGGCTAAGGAAATAAGGGTAGACAATATCTATCAACCTCAACCCTATCTGCTCATAATCTCCCTTCAGAGGGGGAGGGACATTTTGCTCTCTGCTCACCCTCAAAATGCTCGTATTCATCTCCTCGCTCGCAAATACCCTAACCCCATAGTGCCCCCTTCTTTCTGCATGCAACTGCGCAAATATATAAGGGGGAGTTTTCTCCTCTCCGCAGAGCAGGTGGGGTGGGAGAGGATCGTGAAATTGCATTTCTCCTCCCATTATTCCCTGGTGATAGAGATAATGGGGAAACATAGCAATGTAATCCTCCTGGACGAGGGAGAAAATATTTTGGGGGCGCTGAGATTAGTTGATGAGACGATGAGCACAAAGAGGCATATCATCCCCAAACTACCCTATCGATTGCCTCCTACGATGAAGGAGAAGAACCCCCTTCTTCTCTCTCCTAAGGAATGGAAGGAGGAGTTGATGAAAGGGGAAGGAAGATTGGGGGAGTTTCTCCTTCACCGTTTTCAGGGGATGAGCCCCTTCCTGGTTGAGGAGATAGCCTTCCGGGCGTATCTCCCCTTGGACAAAGCTTTGCCCCTGGGGGAGGAAGAGGTGGAGAGGTTCCTTTCGGTTTGGGGGGAGATAGAGGAGATAGTGAAAGAGGGGAAATTCCAGCCTGGTTTCATATTGCAGGAAGGAAGAAGGGTGGGCTTTTGGGCAATCCCTCCCAGTCGGGGATACGAGTTCCAAAGGGGGGAGGATATGAGCGATGTGGTGGAGGAATTCTTCGCTCGGAAGGAAGAGGAGGAGGAATTCCTCGCAAAAAAGAAGCAGATGGAGGATGAGTTGAGGAAGGAGATAACGAGGTGGGAAAAGATTAAGGAGGATTGCCAGCAGGCAATGGAGGAATGGAAGTCCGCGGAGAGGTATTATGAATGGGGCTCGCTCATCCTAATGAATTTGGGGAGGATAAGGAAGGGGGCGGAGAGCGTGAGGGTTAAGAACATCTTCAAACCCGATGAAAGGGAGGAGACCATACCCCTTCAAAAGGACCTTTCCCCTCAGCAGAATGCGGAGCGGTACTTCGCCCTTTACCGCAAGGGGAAGAGCACCGTTCAGCAGTTGGAGGAAAGGATAAAGGAAACGGAGGAAAAATTAAGGGAGTTGAGGGAAAAGCTGGAGAAGGTGGAGCAGGCAAGCAGTTTGGAGGAGTTGGAGGGGGAGAGGAAGGAGGAGCGGGAGAGGAAAAGGAAGGAGCCCCAACTACCTCGCGTCATCTCCTCCGATGGGTGGGTGATAGAGTATGGGAGGAACGCTCGCCAGAACGAACTTCTTTTCAAATCCTCCGCTCCCGAGGATATATGGCTCCATGCGAGGGGAGCCAAGGGAGCGCATGTTGTGATAAGAAGGCAGGGCAAAAAGGAGGTCCCACCCAACACATTGAAGGAAGCAGCCCAAATCGCTGCCTACCTTTCCTCCCAGAGGGGAGCGAACATCGTGCCCGTGGATTGGACCCTGCGCAAATATGTTCGAAAGCCAAGGAAGAGTCCCCAAGGATTCGTCACTTATACCAACGAAAAGACCCTATTCGTAAAGCCAATGCCCCTAAAACCGCTTGACCATTCCTCTTAATTCCTTTATATTGTAAAAACATCGCACGATTTCTCTTTGGAAAGGAGGAGACCATGCTTTTCATAGGATGCGATGTTGGCGGTACGAACATTAGGTCCGCTGTAGTAGATGAGACAGGCAGGATATTGGGGGATTCCCGTCTTCCCACCCTCGTGGAGAAGGGCCCGAAGTTCACTCTGGGGCAGATCGCCGATTCGTTTCGGGAGGCGATCTGCAAGGCGAAGGTGAAGAAGGAGGACATCGTCGCTATTGGCTTGGCGATGGCAGGGCAACACGATTCCAAACGGGGGATTTGCCTTTTCTCCCCTAACTTCGGCTGGGAGAATGTGGAGGTCGTCAAACCCTTGCAGGAGGAGTTTCCCCTTCCCATCTTCTTAGGAAACGATGTGAATTTGGCTACCTTGGGCGAGTGGAGGTTCGGGGCGGGTAAGGGATACAATTGGGTGGTCATGATAACCCTCGGGACGGGGATAGGAGGAGGGGCGATCCTGGATGGGAGATTGATGCTCGGCTCCACGGAGATGTTCGCCGAGGTGGGTCATATGACCATCGATCCCAATGGTCCCTCCTGCAACTGTGGGAACTTCGGTTGTTGGGAGGCCTTTGCGGGGAGGGACGCTATAGTAAGAAGGGCGGGGAAGAGATTGCAGGAGGGCAAAAAATCGGTCCTCTCTCAGATGGTGGAAGGGAATTGGCGCCATCTCACGCCGGAGATCATAGCCAAGGCGGCCAAGGAGGGAGATTGGGTAGCGATAGATGTCATGAGGGAGACGGGCTATTATGTGGGCATAGGAGTTGCCAATTTAATAAATATATTCAATCCGGAGATATTCATCATAGGAGGGCGTATAGCCCAGGCGGGCGAGGTTTTGTGGGAGGCAATAGAGACAACGGTGAAAGCGAGGGCGCTGTGGGCTTCTTGGCGTCCTTGCAAGATAGTTCCTGCTGGCTTGGGTGATGACGCGGGAATCTTAGGCGCTGCCGCCTTCGCCATAGAGAACCTGGGCAAGTGAAACGCCCCGGGTATTTTGCCCGAGGAGGGGGGAAGGAATTTAAGTAAAAACGCCTCTACCCTCGCGTGGCGAGGTTAATGGAGGGTAGAGCATTGTTAGTTTGATGCTTATCGAGGAAGGGCACGAAGCGGTGCCAATTCCGATAGCAATGATGCCCATCCTGTAGTGTCCATTGGACACCGCAGGATGGGTTTTTGGCTTTAATGCTCCAAATGGAGGGATATGGATGCAAAAGATTATAGCTAAACCAGAGGTCTGTATGGGATGCCACCTGTGCGAAATATGGTGCAAGGTGGCTCATTCCAAATCCAAGGACATCATCAAGGCTTTCCTCCATGAAAGCCCACCCTTGGCAAGGATCGTAGTGGAGGAGAAATTGCCCCTGACTTTCGCTATACAGTGTCGCAATTGCGAGGAGCCAGATTGCGTCTTCGCCTGCATCAGCGGTGCCCTTCGCAAGGATCCCAAGAGCGGGAGGGTGGTTTACGATGAGGAGAGATGCGTGGGCTGTTACAGCTGCGTTATGGCTTGTCCCTATGGTGTCATTTTTATGGATCGGCCCAGGAGGAAGATCATCAAATGCGACCTCTGCGAGGGTTTAGAGACCCCTATGTGCGTGGAGAAATGCCCCAACCAAGCCCTGGTCTACCTTGAGGAAGACCAAGTAGAAAGGGGGAGTATGAGGCTATGACCTACAGGTTCGACTATGTGATCATTGGTGGCTCCGCGGGTGCTGTGGGATGCATAGAAGCCTTGCGCAGTGTGGACCAGGAGAGGAGCATAGCCCTCATAAGCGAGGAGCCTTACCCTCTCTACTCTCGAGCACTGCTTCCCTATTACTTGGACACGCCGGTGCCTCGGGAAAAGCTGCTCTATCGACCGCCCGACTTCTACGAAAAGATGCGGGTGACCACCTTCGAAGGGCGCCGGGCGGTTAAGCTCAGCCCCATCGACAAGGTGGTAGAGCTTGACGATGGCGAGAGGCTCAAATACGGCAGGCTCCTGCTCGCTACCGGGGGAAAGCCCTTCGTGCCCTCCATAGAGGGGCTAAATAAAAAGAATGTCTTCACCTTCATCAGCATGGATGATGCTCTGGGGATCGCCGAGGCCCTGCCGAGGACTCGGAACGCGGTGATATTGGGCGGGGGAGTGATAGGGCTTATGACCGCGGAGGTGTTGAGGAAGCGAGGCATTGGGGTATCCGTTGTGGAACTCGCCCCTCGGGTATTGTCCGCGGTGGTGGATGAGACCGCGGGAGCGATCGTTGAGGACCTTTTTCGGGAACAGGAGGTGGTGATATACACCGCTACTACCATTAAAAAAGTTGTGGGGGAGGAACGCGCCGAGAGGGTTATCCTGAGCAATGGGGAGGACCTTCCTTGTGACCTCCTGGTGGTAGCTGTAGGGGTGGTGCCTCGGGTAGAGTTGGCGAGGGATGCGGGGATCGCGGTGAACAGGGGCATCCTGGTCAACGAGAGAATGGAGACCTCCGCTAAGGATGTATATGCCTGCGGAGATTGCGCGGAGGTTTACGATTTCGTCATCGATGATAGACGACCACTTCCCCTCTGGACCAACGCCTATGCGGGTGGGAGAACCGCCGGCTTCAATATGGCCGGGGTGGCAAGGAAATACCGCTGGGCTACAGCTATGAACGCCATGCACTTCTTCGATCTCTACATCATCAGCGCCGGGCTGAATATCACCCAAGACCTTGGAGATTCCTTCGAGGTCCTCACGAAATACGAGCCCCAATCCAGGATTTATCGTAAGTTTGCCCTTAAGGATGGGCGTATCGTGGGCCTCGTTTTGGTGGGGCAGATAGCCCGGGCGGGGATCTTCCTTCGGCTAATGAGGATGCAGGCGGATGTGGCATCCTTCAAGGAGGAACTTCTGAAGGAAGCCTTCGGGTTCACCGACATTCCTGAGGACTTGAGGTGGCAATTGCTGAAAGAGGATGTAATGCTGGAGGTGATATAGGAGCTATGAGCCTACAGAGGTTGAATTCGGAGCGCTACACCCCGGATAAAGAATCGCAGGCATGTGGGCTATTCGGGGTGATGAATACATCGGGTGCAAGGTTCGGCGGCGAAATGGCTATCACCGCCATAAAGAATATGTATGCTCGGGGCAATGGGCTCGGCGCTGGCTTCGCTATCTACGGGCTTTACCCCGAATATAAAGAGTATTACGCCCTCCACATCGTGTTCCAGAACAAAAACTGGGGGGCAAAGCAGGAGGTCGACCAGTTCCTGAAGGAGCATTTCCACATCATACACGACGAGGAGATCCCGACCGATGGAAGGGTGCGGTTATTCAACCCCCCTCTTTGCTGGCGCTACTTCGTTGCTCCCAAAAACGATCCCAAGGATGGCATCCCCGCCGACGAGTTCGTGGTGGAGAAGGTGATGCACATCAACCGCTACATAGAGGATGCCTATGTCTTCTCCTCGGGCAAGGACATGGGCGTGTTCAAGGGGGTGGGTTTCCCCGAAGAGATAGCGGAGTACTTCATGCTGGATGAATTATACCAGGGGTACATCTGGATCGCGCACAGCCGGTTCCCCACCAACACGCCCGGATGGTGGGGTGGTGCCCATCCCTTCAACATCCTCGACTGGAGTGTGGTGCACAATGGTGAGATCTCCTCCTATGGCACCAATAGGAGGTTTCTGGAGATGTTCGGCTACTACTGCACCCTCTACACAGACACCGAGGTGATGGCCTACGCGGTGGACCTACTGATGAGGAGACAAGGCTTGCCCATCGAGATAGTGTCCAAGATCTTCGCTCCCCCCATGTGGGACATAATCGCCCATATGGACGAGGAGGAGCGACGGCTATACACCATCCTCCGGATGGTGTATGCCCCCCTGCTGATCAATGGACCCTTCACCGTTATCGTGGCTCGCCACAACGAGATGTTCGGCCTCACCGATCGCATAAGGCTCAGACCGATCACCGCCGCCTCGCGGGGGGATTATGTATTTCTCTCCTCGGAGGAATCCGCCATCCGAGCGGTCTCTCCCCAGGTGGATCTAACTTGGACCCCCTGGGGTGGTGAGCCGGTGGTTGTGAGGCTGAACACCCGGGACCACCTGAAAAGCGTGTCCCGGTCCATCTGATTTGGGAAGCGAGGTGATAGCGTTGTTCTCTTACCTCTTGTCAGAATTCACGATCCTGCGTCGCGAGGATCGGTGTATCAAATGCCAAGTTTGCGAAAGGCAATGCCCCGAGAATGTCCATCATTTGGATGAGGAGTTGGATCGCATGGTCTCCGAGGAGGAGAAGTGCGTGGGCTGTCAGCGCTGTGTTGTCTTCTGTCCCACCAATGCCCTTTACATTCAGCCTCGTCCCTCGGAGTATCGTCCCAATGCCAATTGGACCTGGGAGAAGATCCAGGATCTAAAGAAGCAGGCGGAGAGCGGTGGGGTGATCTTGACGGGCGGTGGCAACGACAAGCCCTACAGGATCTACTGGGACCACTTGGTGCTCAATGCCTCCCAGGTCACCAACCCTTCCATCGATCCCTTGCGGGAGCCGATGGAACTCAGGACCTTCCTGGGTCGTAAGCCCGATACCTTGGAATTGGAAGTGCGAGAGGATGGGGTGAGCATCAAATCCCAACTTCCTCCCAATGTCATGATAGAGACGCCCGTCATATTTTCTGCTATGTCCTATGGTGCTATCAGTTATCAGGCTTTCAAGTCCCTGGCCATGGCGGCGAAGGAATTCGGCACCCTGTTCAACACGGGGGAAGGTGGTCTACCAGAGGAGATGCGGGAGGAGTATGGTTCATGTGCCATCGTCCAGTGCGCCAGCGGTCGCTTCGGCGTGGACCCGGAGTATTTGAATTGCGCGCGAGTCATAGAGATCAAGATCGGGCAGGGGGCTAAGCCGGGCATAGGGGGGCACCTTCCGGGGGAGAAGGTCCTTGAACCTATAGCCCGGACTAGGATGATACCCCAGGGCACGGATGCCCTTTCCCCAGCGCCCCAGCATGACATCTACTCCATCGAGGACCTTTCCATGCTCATCTACGCCTTGAAGGAAGCCACCAACTATGAGAAGCCCATCTCGGTGAAGATAGCCGCCGTGCACAATGTGGCTGCCATCGCCTCGGGGATCGTGCGGGCGGGGGCTGACATCGTAGCCATCGATGGATTGCGGGGTGGTACTGGAGCAGCGCCAAAGATAATCCGAGATAATGTGGGAATCCCCATAGAACTTGCGCTGTCCGCCGTGGACAAAAGGCTCCGAGAGGAGGGCATCCGCCACAAGTGCTCCATCATTGTGGCGGGTGGGATACGCTGTAGCGCGGATGTGCTCAAGGCGATCGCCCTGGGAGCCGATGCGGTCTACATCGGCACCGCAGCCCTGGTTGCCATGGGCTGTACCCTCTGCCAAAAGTGCTACACCGGCAGATGTGCCTGGGGCATTTGTACCCAAGACCCTTACCTCTCCAAGAGGATAAACCCCGAGATAGCGAGCCAGAGGCTCATCAACCTCCTCCGAGGTTGGAGTTTGGAGATCAAGGAGATGCTGGGCGGAATGGGGATAAACGCCATAGAAAGCGTGCGCGGGAACCGCGATCATCTTAGGGGAGTGGGGTTGGAGGACTGGGAGTTGGAAGTTTTAGGAGTTAAAGGAGCAGGAGAGTGAGAGAAATGGCAGGCACTAATTGGGGATTGCGCGATATGTTCCTGGATGGGGTCCGCCTCCTACAGGAGTTGATGCCTCGCCTCGATCTGAAGGGAGAGGTGGCGGAGATAGATGGTGCAGGGCTTAAACATAAGGAGTTGAACGACCTGATGCGAGAAGCGGTTCTCAAGGGAGCGCGCAGGCTCATCCTCAGGAACATATATGGGCAGAGGTATATCGGCACCAGGCTCTTTCTGCCCGTCCGAGTGGAGATAGAAATCCATTCCTGCCCCGGGAACGATTTAGGGGCGTTTTTGGATGGACATAGGATCATCGTCCATGGCAACGCCCAGGACGGCGTGGGCAATACGATGGACGATGGCGAGATCGTGGTCCACGGTCGGGCGGGCGATATCGTGGCTATGTCTATGCGGGGCGGTAAGATATTCATCCGGGATAATGTGGGCTACCGGGCAGGTATCCACATGAAGGAGTATAAGGACAAGGTCCCCGTCTTGGTGATCGGAGGCACCGCCCAGGATTTCCTCGGCGAATATATGGCGGGAGGCATCGTGATAGTTCTGGGCAGGCAATTGAAGGAGAACGAATTCCACAAGGCGCACTACATAGGAACCGGCATGCATGGAGGCGTTATCTATCTGCGGGGCAATGTAGAGCCCTATCAACTGGGCAAGGAGGTGGGGGTGCTTCCCCTGGAGGAGAGGGACTGGGGGATAGTGGAGCGCTATGTGAGGGAATATTCCGCTCATTTCAATATCGATGCGGATTCCCTCCTACAGGGGAAGTTCCAGAAGCTCCTGCCGGTTTCCCGCCGACCCTATGGCAAGATCTACGCCTATTGAACTTCCCGCCTTAGGGAACGAAAGCGCACGCGAAGTGGGAAGTTTATCGTTCCAATAATCCCTCGGGGAGCGCCCAGACGCGCACCCAGTCCACATCCATGTGGGAATTGGCGACCAATCCGGTTAGCGGCCACCAACCGCCGATGTTGTATTCCAGAGTCATATACATGGGGGAGTTGAGATAACTCCTCGGCGTGGGGAATTCCTTTACGGGTTCGCCATCTATATAGAAAACGCATCTGGTGGGGGTGGCGAGGAAGCCGTAAATGTGCCAATTCTGCCAAGGCTTGGAAACCACCGGCCAGATATCCACCTCCGCTTCCTTCGGACCCTCGCCCCAGTTGTGGTTGCGCATGCCGAAGCCTCCATCCTTGTGTTCCTCGTAGGCGTTGCCGTAATACTCGAAGATGTCGATTTCCTCGGATAGGTTTGAGCCGGGTTTGCCGATGGTGTAAAGGCAGAAGGAAGGCCAGACCCCCAGACCGCCAACTGGCATCTTTACCCTTGCCTCCCAGTATCCGTATTGCTGAGTGAAACCCGCTCCGGTGGGGTCGAGGGAAAATAGGGAACCTGCATCCCAAACTCCCCACACGCTTTCGCTGATGGCGATGCCCTCGGAGGCTATGACCGCGGATTTCCCATCGAACCAGGGATCCACGATGTAATTATTGCTCTCCTTGTCCCATCCCAAGGTGTTGGTCATAAGGTAGTAGGGATGACCGGCGCGCAGGGTGACGCTGGATTTTCCTACCAGAGGAGCATAGACCCAGCCCTCCGGCTGTCCTTTAAGGTCCACGATCGCCTTTGCCACATCGTCACCGGTGACCGCGTCGAAGATCCGAATATCGTAGAAACCTTTGGATCCAGGGATGTTGTATCGTCCCAGTTGGCTGATGGTGATGTTGCGTGAAGGGGTGAACCTCATCCCTACCCAACCTGCGGTGCCCCAGACGAGACCCTCCCTGCTATTTATCTTCGAGCCGAGGGTGAGGATCCTCACCAGCTCTTTGCCCGACCTGTCCTTCATGCCCACCGGCCCGGCGCAGAAACTGCCTTTGACATCGCTTTGGACCTTAACGGAGAGGGTATTGACCAAAATGCCGTTCTTGACGACCATTGAATCCTTGGAGTGGGTCTGGAAACCGATGTACTTTCCCGGCAGGGAGGGGGAGCAGAACCATTTCGCTTCTCCCTTGGGGCTCTTATCCGTCCAACTCACCTGGTTGAATTCGTCGGCAAAGACCAATTCGAAGCCTTCCACATTCATATTCTTTATATATGGCTTCAAAGGACCCTTGGTGGGCATACCTGCCGATAAAAGTATGAGGCACGCTCCCATAATGCTCCACATTCTTGCCATTTTCTCACCTCCTGCTTCCAAATCAAGCTTATCGTAGCTTTTCAGTCCAACGTCGTTATTAATGATAAACTACTTGCGGGATAAGAAGGAAGCCCCGCTTTCCTTTCCCTGACCGTGGAGCAATCAGGACAATATGCTTTAGATTCCTAATAATAAGTTTTTATCAAGAGTATCCTGAACTAACGTTTCCTACAACCCTCTCGGTGGTGAGGACGGCTTATCTTGACGACCTCGCTGCTGCCCTGAAATACCTTTGGATATGAATTGGCATCGGCAGCGCAAGATCTCAACACCTGGTGGGACCTATATTACATAGCATGGGGATCTTACCCTCTTTCGGTTCCGCAGGAAGTGGCTTATCAATATTACCCCCACGCCGATATCGTCTGCTTTGCAGGTTTGGTAAACTACTATTTCGCCTCCTCCGAAATAAAGAACGCAGCCCTTGCGGTGATTTCTGCTTGGGAGAAGGCTGTAATATATGCTGGCGAGATACTTACAGAGAGGTATTTTGACCCTTACGATCCCAAGACCCTCATATGTGATACCGGGCTTTCCATCTACCTGCCGGTTGGTCATCCAGGAGTACCTTGGGAGGATTCCTATCGGGGTCTGCGCTTCCATCAAGAGGCGCCCCGCTGGTTCGAGTTCCTCCGGAGGATGAACATGCCTCCACCTCCTCCGTAGGATGAACCCATAGCGACATAATTTAGCGGAACGGATCCTTCAGAAAGAAGCACTATCCCTTTCGAAATGGAAGGGCAAAGGTAGTCTAAAAGAGAGGGAGCGCATCTTAAATAATAGATGTGCTCCCTCTCTATTTACGCTACTCTGCCGGTTAAAAGGACGGAGGAGACGGGATTCTGCCTATCGGAGGATTTCTCCCTTCCCGGCTGGCTACTCACCAATGCCATCGCCCATCCCTCCGGCTTCCTCATCCCCCTGCCCAAGGAGGCAATGGGCACCTCCTTCGGCTCCCTCCCCTGGACCTCTCCTCCCTCCCCTCTCTTCGATATTATCGCCATCCGAGGGAAGGATGACTATTGGCTATCCTCCAATGACCTCCTCCAGTTCCAACGCATCCCCAATCCCCTCGGCACCACCTTGCCCTCCTTCTACTTCTCCGCCTGGTTCTACGAGGAGCCCAATGCCAAGCATCAATGGTATCTCTCCCTCGAGTTCTCCTACCCCGGCTATGGGGGAGCGGATAAGGGGCAGGCATTTCGCCTCTCCCTCTCCAATCAGGGACGCCTCCTCGTTGAGGCTTGGGACGGAGCCAATTGGATGCCCAAGAAGATCCTCGCCCTCCGCAACGCCCAGGAGCCCATTCAGGGATGGTTCGACTTCTGGTGCTACCCCATCAACCTCCCCGATCGCCTCATCCTCCTCTTCTACGCCGAGAATGCCTCCTCCCTCACCCTTCAAAAGGAGGACCTCGTCATCCCCCAACCCCAGATCGTCTTCTGGGCGCCCGTCCGCTACCTCCTGAAACTATCCCCCCTCTCCTTCCCCATCGATCCTCTTCCCACCGCCCTCTCCCCCATCTTCACCCTTCCCTATACCCCCACCATCGCCCCCCAACTATTCATCCTGGGTGACAACGCGGACATTTCCCTCACTGCTCCCGATGGCGCCTCCCAATGGAGCCCCACCGACCACGGACCCAACATGAGGGTCAGGGTTTCCCTCTCCCCTCTCGCCTGGGCGAGGCGTTTCCTGGTGAAATTCCCCTCCTCAACAGGCGATTCTCCCGCCACCCCCACC
>CAYVMD010000045.1:0-16739 GCA_964452465.1 uncultured bacterium
TAGCGAAGGCTATGGCTGGGGGAGTGGAAGGTGGAGGTGTCGAGGGCGCAGAGGTCGGGCGGAAGGTTCCAGCCATCCGGGAGCCCATCGCCATCCTGATCTATCTCGAATTCCGGATTCACCACCAAATTCGTCTTCGCTTCACCTCTCGCCTGCTGGGGGGGAAGCATCAACCATACTAAAAGGGAGGCGATTCCCCAAAAGAGAAGCCTACCTTGCATCCTTCTCCCTCCTTCCTCTTTGCTAAGGAATAAACCTCTTGCGCCATAAGCCTTTTCAAGTTGACATTGCCATAATGATAACATGCCAAAAATCTTTTGTAAAAGGGTAAAGAAAATATAATAACGCGCTGGGAAAGAGCCAAAAGCAATCCTTTTCAGGAGGATGTCCTTGAGGGGAAAAGGAAAGCAGGATCTTCTTTCTTATCGCGCAAGAAATTCATTTTTGCTAAGGAATGATTAGCCTAATCTTGCCAAATAGGGAAGCATCCTTCGCGCCACAGATGCCTCCCGCCCATTCGAGCCAACCCCTGAAGCCCTCTCCATCGTTCTCGTTCAGGGTGAATGCCCACCCCATCACATCTCCTGCTTTCGGCTTCTTTTTCCCCATCGCCATCCAAGGGATGGCGACCTCGTATATCGTCCTCCTCTCGTTTCTCTTTACAACGACCCTTGCTTCCTTTACTTCCCCCTCCTGGGGAAGCCACTGAAAAAGCGTCGCCCCCTGAGGGGTGAGGGCGATGCCGAATTCCCGCACTCCCTCATAGGTTGGCTCTGAAGGTGGGAGGGTATGGGGGAGAAAGGCGATTTGTATACAGTCTCCCTGCCATATCTCCTTTCCGGTGTAAGGTTGGTGAAAAACATCGTCCACCACTTCCCCCGCGAAATAGAAATTCTCCTCATCCCAGCCCACCCAAAATCTCCCCGAGAGATCGCCTTCTCCTCGCCAATCCTTCACCAAATTCCCTTGGGGAATGAGAGGAGCCAGCCCCTGCCATTCGGATAGATCACCGTCTATCTGGGGAGAAAGGAAGGGGCAACTCGCGGATGGACGGGGAGGCCAGACCTTGATTGGAAGAGTGGAGGATTCCCTGATTATATACCCTTGGATATCGAGGCTCTGGGAGGGGTAATCGTTGGGAATGGAGATGGCGAAGGGGATGCTCAGGGAGGAGCCAGCAGGTATGTCAATCGGTAGGGAGCGGGCGGGCTTGCAATTCCAGGCGGAAGGGATATCCAGAACTAAGCGTATGGACTGGGGGCGCTCGGAGCGGTTTGTAACAACTGCCGAGACCTCGAAGGTTTCCCCTGCCCTTGGCTCCTCCTTCATTTGAAGCGAAAGGCTCAAGGGATCAACCACGCTTAGGGGCACTTGGAGGGGGATTTTGTTACCCCCTATTTTGAGATAGCCCTTTACGAGGAAATCGCCCCGATAACCTAAAGGGGTATTGCCTCTGATGGCGATCGTCTTTGCCTTGCCCTTCTCCAAGGCAAGGGAATGCTCCTTCCCATCGATAATTAGGATCAAGGACATGGAGCGCGATGCCTTTGCGGCGAAGGTCAAACTGAACTCCTCCCCTTCCGCAATCTCTTTCCTTTCGGGTTGAAGGCCCCACTCCAAACCTGCTTTGTGAAGGGCGAGGTAGGGTAGAAGGGTAGGGAAGCGGGAAGATTCCTTCTCCGCTTCCTTTAAAGAGAGGCTCTTGAATTCTAAGAGCCTTATAGAGCGAGGGGGAAGGGTTTGGGTGATGGTGAAGGGCGGTTTCAATAGCGCCGAGGGCTTCCTACCGGAGGGCGAGATTTCGTTCTGGAGGATCAACTTATCGGGAGGGAATAGGGATCCCGGAAGTTGAAAGGAGATGCTTTGTTCCTTCGTGCTCACATTGACGAGCAGAACCCCTATAGTGTTGTCGCTTCCCCTCCATATTGTGCCCATTATCGCAGGGAGGGAAACGGATATTTGACGCTCATACCAGTCGAACCAGGTTCCCCTCACCTCGGGTAGGGAGTTCAACGGCTTCACCTCCCCCAATAGTTCCCCATATAGAAGGTATTTCAGGGCAAGGAGGCGGTACCTTCCCAACTCGCGGAGGAACTCCGCCTTCTTTCGATATCCCGGCTCTAACAGTTCGAAGCCCATCCAACCCAATTGGCATCCCCAGAGGAAATCCCTGCCCTCCAACATGGCGAAGGAATCGTCGTCCAGCAGACCATGGGTGGGGCTGGAGAAGTAGATGGTGTAACCGGAATAGACCGCCGTCATCATGGGTATCTCATTGGGATTGCGGGGGTTCCAGATCAGAAAGGCATCCACCCCGTCCATGTAGCACTCGGTGTTGTTTTCCGTGGTTATCGCTACCTTCCCCCCTGCTTTTTGCTTCACCCTCTGTAGAAGCTCCCTATAGCCATCCACCCAGTAACTCCCCCCGCCCAAGGGATGTCCATGGCTCCTATCAAAACAGAGCGCCGGCCCCGCTGCCCCTATCTGGTCTATGTAGATAGCGTTAACCCCGCATTCATCCATCAGCCTGGCGGTTATCTCGTTGACCTTATCCTGCCAAAACTTGGTGAAAGGGCACATCACCGCGTGCCTTACCTGAGGATTATAAACCTCTATGTAGGGTTCACCGTTGGGGTCCTTGGTGCACCATTTTATCGCGGTGTCCTTAAAACTATCGAGGGAGGAATCCCAAAGACGCCCATTGATATAGGGCATCACCAATATCCCCTTGTTTGTTAACTCCCTCACTCCCTGAGGAAAGCCACCCTTGTAGGGGAAGTAATTGGGATATTGTGTGTCGAAGCCGATCTCGTGCCAATTATACCAATGGACACCGAGGGGAACTTGGAAAAGGTCCAGCGCCTTGAGCATGTTCGGTACTACCTCTTCCCTCGTTCCATCAGCACGCATCCATAGCCCGAGGTTTTTTATCGAGGCAGGCGTATCCTTCCGAGTGGCGAGGGGCCCTTTCCTCGTCCAAGGCGCTTCCTTTATAGCCCATTGGCGATACATCTTGCAACCGGCGAGCCAGTTTCCCTTGTAAACGCCTACCGCGAAGGGGAAGGAATGAAAATCCGAGCCGGGAACGCCCATGTTCTCTACCTCGGTGCGGAAGAAGAAAGATTTCCCCGGATTAATAGAGAAGAATTTAGGGAAGGCACGAGGATCATGGGCGGCGAGGTAAAAGCCGGAATCCCCCTTGTTTATGCAGATGAACTGCATAGGCCAACCGCAACTTGGGTAAGGACCGTTTATATCCCCCTTGGCGGATTTATAAAGCATGCCCCAATTGGAACGAGGAACCGCCACATCCAACGCTCCCTCCTCGCCAACACAAGTGAAGGTGGGAAAGTAAACCTCCCAAACTCCCAATCTCTTGCTTCGATTATCAACGGATATCCGCCAAAAGGAGAGGGGAGAGCCCTTGGGCAACTCTATTCTCACCTCCACATCCAGCACCCCCCTCTCCTCACCAACATCTATGTTCCTCCAGGAGAGGATCGCCTGCCAACCCTTATCGTCCCGCAGAATCCTCGCCTTCCGCTCGCAGGGGGTCAAATTATCTATGATAAGATCCTCCTTCTTGCCTTGGGAGAGGGACACCTTCCAGAGGAGGGGTGGAATTTCCCCATTGGGTTGGATAAGCTCCTCCCCGGTGAGGAGGTTGGATAGGCTGAGAAGCCCCATCCCTTCCTCCTCGTTGGCGAAGCCCAGGGCTATCTCCTTGTTCTTGACGATGTATTTGGGCTTAGGAATGAGAGGAGCAGTGAAGGAGGAGGTGGAGATCTTTAAATCGTTGGGAGGCGAGAAGAAGCGGGATATCTCGCTTATATCCCTGGGCGTAGGTCCTATGTAGATTAAACCTTGGAAAGCATAGGTCCTCTCATTGAAGGGACGCGGCATTTCTTGGATGTAATTGAAATACTCGCTCACGCCATCGAAGAGGGATATCCCTTTTTCGCTGTAAAGGGCGATGGCATCGTGGGAGTTGAACATAACCGCCCACTTGGAGAACCCGTAACCCCGCCTTGCATCGCTGAAACGCCCCTGTTGGAAGGGCATTCCTCCCGCCCAGAAGGAGAATTTTGCATCCCTGCGAGAGATCTGGAGGAAGTGAATTTCGCTCCAGGGAAGATCGTCATCCCTTTCCACCTTAGCGGAAACCTTTATTACTGGGCTATAGGCAGAGAACTCGTAGAGGTAGGTCGCCCGGGCATTGCCAGGAGCGTAATGATCGCTGAAATACCTTGCCTTTGCCTCTATTATCGCCTTGAGGGATCCCTTGAGGAGGACCTTGACCTCCGCATCCTGATCGCCCCTCAGGGTGAAGTAGCCCCTCTCTTTCTCATAGAGCCTGTCCTCGAAGATGAAATTCTCCTTGTTCCCCGAGATCCGAAAGAGGATGTAGTTGGGGAAGCCTCCGTTCCCCTTCTTGGGAAACTCCAGTTGGTAATAGGTGTTGGTTATGCGAATGGTATCCTTATCTTCCTCTACTTTAAGATCGGAGGGTAGGGAGCTTCTCTCTTTAGAGGTTTCCACCTTAAACCTTCTCGTCGTTAAGGGGCGAGTAAGTCCGGGCAGGAGGAAAAGCAAGGTTTGGTTTTTGTGATCGTATTGGGCAGGCACCTCCCTAAAGGATTTCTTATCTATCTCCCAAACCCGGGGAAAGAGGTCGGCAGGAAGTTGAAGGGATAACTCCACGATCCGTTGGAATAACTCTTCCCTTCCATTGCTAACCTCAAGTTGCAGGGGTCCAAAGGGAAAGGCAAACATACAGGCAAGAAAAGAAAGGAAGAGAATCTTGCCCATAAATGATCCTCCTCTCGTGTTGAATTCCATAAAATATTAGACTCATGCCCATCTTTAGCCCGACCCTCTATAAAATATCTAAGAGGTAGTCGTGCCCTAATGCTCTATCCTGTTTGCATCGCTTTACCTAAAACGATACCTTCGCTTTTTCCCCCTCGGTTCCCCCAACTGGCGAGGTTTAAGTCCCTTCTTTTCATGGCAAATATTTTAAACCATTCCCCTCAAACTATCGATATCTCTCTAAAATTTTTCATCTCGAGAAAAGAACCCATATTCTCGCTCTACGCCTCTTCTTTTATTGGCTCTCGCTCTCCTTCTCCTGTGTCTGGGACTCTTCCCTCATCTTGATTATGGTGTTTATGCGTAGGACCGCTTCCGCCAATTCGCAGGCGGTCTTTAGGGCGTTGATTTTAACTGGAGCAGGGTCGACTATCCCCTTCTCCATGACATCTATCAGTTCCCCCGTGTCGCAATCTATCGCCAGGGAATCGCTATCGTTTTGGGCTTGGGAAGCCAGCACATCCCCGATCTTCTCCAGAGGGTTGAAGCCCGCGTTAAGGACGATGTGGGTCAAGGGCTTCTTCAAAGCCTCTATGACGCAATCTATTCCATATACCGACATCCCCCTCGTTTCCTCCCTTGCCTTTTGCACTTCCTTTATGGCGTACATCTCTATCGCTCCCCCTCCCGGCAAAACCCCCCCCTTCAGGGACATTTGAACCGCAGACGCGGCGTCTTTCGCTATCCTTTCCCTTTCCTCCTTAACTTCCTCCGTTGACGCTCCCACCAGGATCGTCGCTACGGGCTTTCCCTTCCCTCCCAGCACCCTCGTGTGCTCCAGCCTCTCATCGTGGAATACCTCTTCCGCATAACCAAGGGCGGATTCTATCTCCTCCCTGCTCTTATAAAGGGAGGACCTCTTGATGGGTCTTGCTCCCGTATGCTCCGCTATCTTATTCAGATCCTTCGAGGAAAGGCGTCGCAGGACAAGGATCCCTACATCGGTAAGCATCTCCTCCGCCAGCCTATCTACCCCCTTGGATACAGCCACGAACTTCACGCCCAGGGAGATTATCTTATTGATCCCCTCCTTGAATTCGTTCCTCAACCTTTGATATTCCCTAAATCCGCTCTCCGTTGCCAGGGCATCGTCCTCTATCTCCTCCGGCTCCAGGGCATCATCCACCACCAACACCTTTGCTCTTTCCACCCTGCGGGGCATCTGGCGGTTCATCCTCTCTTTATCTATTATCAATCCCAGGAAGACCTCGTTCTCCGCCCCCTCCTTCGCCACCACCATATCCTTCAATTTGAAGGCGGGATCCAAAAGTTTCTCCTTGCCCATTATCCTTCCCGCTTCCACGACTAACCTCGCGATATCCTCGTTTTCCCTGCTTGCTATATAGGCGGATTGATAAAGCAAGGGGGAGGAGAAGTCCTCGACCGGTCTGCTATGCGCCTCCATAACCTCTATGGCTCTCTTCACCCCCACCTTTATCCCCTCTATTACTTTCGCTATGGGGACGCCTCTGGCGATCTGATTAACACCCTCGGTTATCAAAGCAGAGGCGAGGATGGTAACGGTTGTGGTGCCATCCCCTACCTCCTCATCTTGGGCCTTGGCGGCGTTTATGAGCATCTTTGCAGCGGGGTGGTTCGCCTCTATCTTGCTGAGGATAGTTGCTCCGTCGTTGGTGATGACGATGTCGCCGAACCTATCCACCAACATGCAATTAAGCCCTTTCGGCCCCAGGGTCCCCTCCACAGCGCTTGCCACCGCCCTTATGGCGCTGGCATTGCTGAGAAGGGCAGCTAAACGCTCATCTACCTCCGATTTTGAGAACCTCTTTACTTCCTCCGCCATTTTAATCACCCAAAGCCCTTCTTATCGCTTCCTTCTCCTCATCCGAGAGGGGGAAGGGAGAGGTGCCTTCCTTTATCGGTTTCGCATAAACCCTTGCTCCTTCCCTTCCATAAAGACTGCTTATTACCACCCCTTCCTTCTTATCGTTGAGGAGAGCAAGGGAAAAACTCAGCTCCCCTCCTACATCCCTAAAGGCATCGAAGCGTATGAAGCCCACCCTTTGGATATCCCGCCGTTGCAATTCCCTCAATTCGTCAAGGGTTTTGCTAAGTTCTCGGAAGTGCCTTTCTGTCTCTGCCATAAAGGACTGCTGACGGGAAAGCAACCTTTTAAGATCCGTCCAATTCTCCCCCTCTCGAAGGAAGGAGAGCAATCTTTCCAAGGTCTTCACCCTGGAGAGGTTGGATAGGTAGAGCGCTAAAAGTATTAAAAGTAAAAGGGTGTTCATGAATATCCAATAGGGAGCATGAGTTTGAAGGAAATTAAACATCTGGTGCATCAGCCTGACCTCCTTTCATATTATCCCTTTGAGGACCTCCTTTTGGACGGCGATTATCTGCTTTATGCCGGCGCTCGCCATATCCAAGAGGCGTTCCATCTGCTCTTGAGTGAAAGGTGCCCCCTCGGCGGTAGCTTGCACCTCCACTATCTTCCCCTTTTCGGTCATCACTACATTCATATCCACGGAAGCGGATGAATCCTCCTCGAAACAAAGGTCCAAAACCTCCCTTCCCATAACCACTCCCACGCTCACCGAGGCGACGAAATCCAAAATGGGAATTTCCTTCAGAACCTTCATATTGCGAAGGTAATGCATGGCCTCCACCACCGCCACGAATCCCCCGTTAACCGCTGCGCACCTCGTCCCTCCATCCGCTACTATAACATCGCAATCTACGAGTATCGTCCTCTCCCCCAACTTCTGAAGGTCGAAACCTGCCCTCAGACTGCGCCCTATCATCCTTTGTATCTCCATTATCCTCCCCAAGGGATAACTCTTGGAGATCTCCCTGGGGATGCGATTGCGAGTGGAGCGGGGAAGCATCCCGTATTCGGCGGTTATCCATCCCCCACCCGTGCCCCGCAGGAAGGAGGGTACCTTATCGTCCTCTATAGTCGCAGAAACTATCACCTCCGTATCCCCCATCTTTATGAAGCAGGAGCCCTCCGCGTATTTTAGAACTCCTCGCTTCATAAAGATGGGGCGCAGCTGGGTATTTGTCCTTCCGTCAACGCGAAGCATCTACGCCTCCTATAGATTCTATCCTCTCAATCTCCATTATATCAACCCCCAAAATGGAGGGGACGAATTTTAGAAGGGAAGCGGATCCACCCGAAGCGAGGAAGCGGTGCCGGGGAGGGGAATTCGCTATTAGGGCATGCTCCTCCAGGATAGCCTTAACCTCCCTTGCGGTTTCCACTGCTGGATCGAGAATCTCTACCCCCATCATCTCTTCCTCGATGAGATGTCTGACTAAAGGATAGTGGGTGCATCCGAGAAGAAGGGCCTCGATCCCTTTCCTTTTGAGGGGGTAAAGACATCTTTTTAAGGCTTTTCTAATCTCCTCCTCGGGAGCAAAACCCTCTATAAGGGAAACGAGGGGAGGGCAACTCGCCTGCCATGTCCTTTTTTGGGGCGCCAATCTCCTTATCTCTTTAGTATATATTTTCGTCCTGACCGTGCCAGGGGTGGCAAACACCCCTATCCCCTCATAGGGTGAATTCGCCGCCATTCGTGCTCCCGCCTGAAGCACTCCCACTATCGGTACTCCAGGATAAAGCTCCTTCGCCTTGTGGTAAATAAGGGCGGAGGAAAAATTACAGGCTATGACGACGATCTTAACCCCTTCCCTCACGAGAAAGGAGATTATGCCCAGGGCGAAGGATTCTATCTCCTTCGGAGAACGGCTACCGTAGGGAAGATGAGCGGTATCGGCGAAGTAGAGAAGGGATTCGTTGGGCAAGCGCCTTAGGATCTCCCTCGCCACGGTGAGCCCCCCCACCCCGGAGTCGAATATGCCGATGGGAAGACTCATTTCCTTACTACGAATTCCTCGCTGGGCAGGATGGGAAGGGAAGCGTCAAGGTGCCCTCCAATGGAGTCCACCCTTTTCCCCTCTATAAGTATCTGCACTGCTTTTGCCCCCGAGGCGGAACAAGCGGTATTGGCTACGGAGTTGAGAAGAAGCAATTCGGTTAGGGAGCCCCCGGGGAAATTCTCCTTTAACTCCTGGGAGAAATCCAGGTAGGCTGTATCCCCCTTCAGGGAAGCGGAGAGCAATTTCGTGCCAGGGGGAATGGGAGAGGAAAGCCCCCATTCCTTGGGAGGATTAATGAGGAGGTTTATCGCTGAGGTGAGGGGAGAGGTTGCATCCACTTCCGCTTTTACCGGTACAAGGTGGGGTGAGGAAGTGGAGAAGTCGGCGAGGAATATCTCCACCGTTTTGGTTCTGGGTGGGGTCTTGGCTTCCGGTAACACAATTATCTCAGGCTGGGTTAACCTGAGGTGAGGTCTTTTGCTTTGGATAAAAATCCCTATTGCTAAGATAAATAAGGCAATGAAGATGAAGAGCGGGATCCTTCTCATTTTGCCTCCTTTGCGAATGCTTTCAATCCTTCCACTATGGCTTCCGCTATCTTTTGGCGGAACTCCTCGGTGGCGAGAAGTTTTTCCTCCTGGGGATTGGAGATGTAGGCCCCTTCTATCAGGATCGCTGGGCAGGGAGCATTTTTTATCACATAGAAGCCCCTCCGTTTTACTCCCCCATCCGGCAGACCAAGCTTTCTTATCAATGCAGTGTGGATATATTGGGCGAGGAGGAAACTGTCTTCCCTATAGTAATAGGTCTCCGTTCCCGAGCCCTTCCCCCCGGGCAGGGCGTTATTGTGAATGCTGATGAAAATCCCTGCTCCCATCTGAGAAGCGCTCTCCACCCTTTGTTGAAGGGAAACATAATAATCTCCCTCCCGCGTCAGTGCGGAGTTGGGAAGAAGGGACTTCAGCCTCAAGGCAATGTCCAAGTTTGCGTCTTTTTCCTGGGATCCGCCTGGGCCAATGGCTCCCGGATCCTGCCCTCCATGCCCAGGATCTATCAGGATCAGCGTTTCCTCTAACTTAAGGGGAAATCCAGGGGGGAGGGAACCGAATTCCAAGGTTATATAAGAAGCATCGTCTTGCTTGATGTTAACCCTCGTCTCCCTCTCCAGGTCGAAGACAACCCGAACCACGGGGGGAGTGAACGAGAATTGAGACCATCTTACCTCTGCTATGGGGGAAAGAGGTTGAGGAGTGTTAAAGGAAGGGGAAACATAGGCGGATTCTATGTCCACCGCCAAGCGAGGAGGGCTTTTAAGGAGGAGGGTCTTGTAACTCCCACCCCGAGAAACCTTGAGCCTGGCGCGGACCCTGTCGTCTATCCTCTCCATTTGGACTTCCTCTAAAATGCCCATGCCTTGCAAGGCAGAAGGAGGCGAAATCAACAAGTTTATTTCCTTGGAAGGGGAGGGGGAACAGAGGTTCACCTCGTAAGGGGAAAGGAGGTCCAAAACCATCCTCACCACATCGGGAGCAACCGAATATTGGCTGAGCCGGACCCTCAATTTGTCTTTCTCTATGAACTCCTCTATCTTGGGCGGGTTTAGGTGTGCTCCCTCTATATCGAAGAATACGCGAGCGGGTTTTTCCTCTTGTTCTTTTCCTTCACCAGGGAGGGGTGGGAGTTTGCCCGTGGTGAACTTGAGCGGCAAAGGAAAGGAAAATTTGAGGGCGAGTTGGGAACCCTTCTTTTCCCAGGTTAGGTTTTTGCGGGAAAGTTTGAGGGCAATCAAGGCTCGCTTTTGCTCCCCCCTCCATTGGCAAGAGAGGATTTCTACCTCCCCCAACTCCCTGAGCGAATAAAACTTCTTCCCCTCCTTGCTCACGGGGTGAAGGCTTTTGCCCGAAAGGAGGGGAGAGAGGGGAGTTATGTCGATGGCGAGGAAGACATCGTCGCCCGCTGAAAAATAGGGGACATCGGTATAGTGCCTATTGAGGAGGAACACCTCGCACCTATCGAGTTGCTGCGATAGGGCAATGGAGAGGAACAGGAAATTTATATAGAGGAAAGCGAGGAGGAATTTCTTCATCTAAGAAATTATAATAGAGAGGAGAGCGGGTAGCAAGCGAGGGTCCGGCAACTTTCCATGTTCAAAAAACTTGCAAATATTTAGGCAAATACTATAATAGAAATTGGAGGGTGAGGAAAATGCCCGTGATGTATAAATGTCCGCGTTGTGGAACTCTCAACCCAGAGGGAGTGTCACCTTTCCCCTTGTGCTCGAAATGTGGAGAGAACCTGGTGAGTTGTCGGTATTGCCGCTTCTTCAATGCAAGGACGCTCGAATGCACCCATCCCCTGCAATTAGAGATCCAAACCATAAGCGATCCCGATACCATTCCCGCTTCCTGTGATCTGTTCCGCTCCCGCCTCATAATGGGAGAGGTGACGGTGAAAAGGAGCGTAGCACGCATCTTGGGGACCTCTATATTAGCAGGTATAGTATTGGTATTGATACTATGGGCTATCTTCCTAAAAAGCATAAAGAAGCCCCCTCTGTGGGAATTCCAGGTGGATTATTTCCCCCGCCAACTCGCTGTAGGAAATTCCTTCACCTTGACGATTACCCTAACCAATAGAGGGAACGCTCCCCTTTCCATGTTATCCCTGCGGGTTCCCACTAGCTTTTTCGAGGGTCTCCGCTTGGTCAGCGCCCTCCCCATGACGGAGATGGAGCTGAGGGGGCTTTCCTACTATTTCTCCCTGCCTTACCTCGCGGTAGGACAAGGCTACCGGCTTCAGTTGAACCTTTTGCCCCTGAGGGAAGGCTCTCATAGGGCACCTTTCGAGTTGCTCAGCGGACCGGAAGTGATCGACACCCGAATGGTATCATTACAAGTAGCTGGCTCTGCAGTGACTCCTACTCCTGCCACTCCCGCGGGAAGATGAATATGGTCGGGGCGAGAGGATTTGAACCTCCGACCTCCTGGTCCCGAACCAGGCGCCCTGACCTCTGGGCCACGCCCCGATGGCAAAAAGGACAAGGATTCGTTCTTCTCTTAAAAATAATATAACAGAAGTTCCCAGAATGAGAAAGTTCCTTTACCTCCTTCTTTTCCTCCTCGTTGCAGGAGGCTCTTTCATACTGCTTCGCCATAGGTCCCTGTCCGATAGGGAGAGGATAGTGATGCTCTTTCAAGAGATTGTGGAAGGAGTGAGGAACAAGGATGCGACTCGCATCCTCCCCCATTTCTCTACCCATTACAATGATTCCTGGGGGATAACCTTCTGGGATATAAAGCGGAATATTCGGCAGGAATTGTCAAGGTTTTCCCTCTTCGAGATCGCCATCGAGGACTTGAACCTCCAGATATCCCCTCCCTATGCGGAAGCCAAGGGAACGGTGGGACTGCTCATACAAACCTTCGATATGAGTACCCCTCTTTTCTTTCGCCTTGGGTTGAACATTCATCTGGAAAAGGAAAGGAAAAATTGGAAGATAACCGGGATAGAGGGCTACGACGAGGTTGTTAGGCAGGTCTATGGATTGGAGTTTTAAAACTTCACAAAGAGGGAGGCATTTCCCCCAACTTTACTTCTATGGTGATGATCTTTCCCTCGCGCCAGATCTTCGCGGTTAGGGGGTCTCCCACTTCTTTGCCCATCATGATCCTCACCACATCGTCCGTCTTCCTTATCTTCTGCCCATCCATTTCGATTACCACATCTCCAGGTTGGACATTTGCCTTCTCCGCCGGGCTACGGGGAAAGACCCTTTGAATTAATACTCCCTCTATCTTCGTGGGGATGCCCAGCTCTTCCTTGATCTCCTTGGTCAAGGTTAGGTAACCTATGCCAAACCAAGGATGGGCAACCTTTCCCTTGGTCAAAAGCTGGGGTATCAATTTCTTCACCGAGTCTATCGCTATAGCGAAGCCAATGCCTACATTCCCTTCCTGAAGGGGAGGAGTAAGGATGGCGGTGCACAGCCCCACTAATTCCCCCTTTAGGTTAACCAACGCCCCTCCACTGTTCCCTTTATTAATAGCTGCATCCGTTTGGATCAGCGTATCCACGCTCAAGGATCTCCCTTCCACCGCAAAGGGTCCTTTCCGCAGGGCGCTTACAATGCCCGCTGTGGCGGTATTGGAAAGCCCGAAAGGATTGCCAATGGCGATAACCCAATCCCCAACCTTCAACTCGGAGGAATCCCCCATCTGGAGATAGGGAAGGTTTGTCCCCTTTATACGGATCACCGCTATATCGCTCTGAGGATCCACGCCAACGACGGAAGCGTTGAATTGCCGTCCATCTACAAGGGTCACCTTTATGGAACGCGCTTCCTCTATCACATGATAATTGGTCAGTATTATCCCTCCCGGATCTATCAGAACCCCCGAACCCTTCCCCACGGGTGGGGTTATCGTCTCCTCGCCGAAGAGAAAGCCAAAGGGGGAAAGGGAAGAAGGTCTGTAGGTGGTATCGATATTGACCACGGCAGGACCGGCTTTGGCTACCGCTGCCACGAAGGGGCTTTCTCCCTTTATCCTGATGGGAATGGAGGCGGGGTTTGCGCTAAGGGCGGATTTCTCCTGCATACCGTTGTAGAGGTGGTAGCATAGGAGGAAGCCAGCGAGGAAGACAACCAGGTAGGATAGGGTTAGAAGGAATTTTCTCATTGCTAATCCTCTATCTCCTTGAATAGATTTGCCATCTCCAAGGCGGATAGGGCTGCCTGGAAGCCCTTATTGCCCTGTTTCGCCCCGCTTCTTTCCATCGCCTGCTCCAGGGTATCGCTGGTGAGGACCCCGAAGATAACCGGGGTCGTGTATTCCAGGGCGACCTGAGCTACCCCCTTGGTCACCTCCGCGGAGAGGAAATCGAAGTGGGGAGTGTCTCCCCTGATGAGGCATCCGAGGCAGATAATGGCATCGAATTTCTTCCCCTTAGCTATCCTCTTCGCAGTTACGGGTATCTCGAAGGAGCCGGGAACCCAGAACACCTCTATATCCTTTTCTTCAACCCCATGGCGATAGAGACAGTCCAGAGCGCCCTCCAAGAGCTTGCTGGTCACCACCTCGTTGAAGCGGGAAACGACTATCCCGAATCTCAATCCTTTCCCTATCAGTTTTCCTTCATATCTCTTCATCTTGTCTCGGCCTCCTTTTCCTGGGATTTGTCATCCCCATAGACATGTACCAATCCTTTTCCTCTCTTCTTTGCCTCATACATCGCCTGGTCCGCTTTCTCCACCAGCCTTTTAAGGGTCTTGGCATCAGCGGGGAACTCCGCCACGCCTATACTCACGCTTATGCCCAGGTTTTCTCTGATGATGCTTGCTATCCTTTCGGCTACATTCGTAGCGGAGGATTTAGATATGTGGGGGAAAACCAATATAAACTCCTCTCCGCCTACCCGGGCAGCGAAGTCGCTCAAGCGGATATGCTCCCTTATGAGCCTACCCAAAGCTGATAGCACCCTATTCCCTTGGGTATGGCCGAACCTGTCGTTGAAACTTTTGAAATTGTCTAGGTCCAAAAAAGCGATGGATAGGGGATAATTATAGCGCATCGCCCTACGGAATTCCTCCGCCATCCGCCGGTAGAAATTTCGCCTGTTTAAAAGCCCCGTGAGGGGATCATGGAAGGCGTATTTCTGTAACTCCGTTCGGTCTCGCGCCCGGCGTAGGGCATTTTCGATCTCGGGGGTAAGGGATAAGACCAAACTTCTTACCTCCTCAGGGAACTCCCAGGGGGTAGAACGAGCTGCAATTAGAAGATAAGCGGGAGTTTCCTCCTCAAAGAATGTAAGGATGAGCACGGTTGCCCCTTCTTCCTCTCTTATATTTATATTAAACAAACTCTTCTCTTTCATTACGATATCGCAGACCCTCTGCAGGAAGGAAGGAGATAGTTGCAGATCTTCTGAGAGATGGAACAAAACCCTCGGTCTTTTGTGGAGGCACTCGAAAAAGGCGATGTATTCGGCGTTGGTTAGTTCCTTTAATCCATAAACTACCTCCCTCGCCAAGTCTTCTATATCAATGGCTGTGGCTAAGGAGGAGACGAACTTGGAGAGAGTGCTGCGCAAGCGATGCTCCTCCGCTATTTTGTATTGTAGCTCTATTTTCTCCAGGATGGGTAGAGCATACTGGAGGAGGTCCCCCGCTCTTTGAAACTCCCTCTCGCTAAAGGGTCTTTTACCCTTTCTTCTTATCAAATGGACCCCCCCCCTCCTCTCACCGAAAAGGACGAGGGGAAAGCACATATCGCTTTGCACATTCAATAGTTCCACAATTTCCTTGATAATCAAAGGGTCCTTCTTCGCGTCCTTAACCAAGATGGGGATGCCCTCCTCGAATACCTTCGTCGAAACGCCCTTCTCCTCCAAGGATATGCCTCGCTCGAGCACCCTTTCACGTTCCCTTCCTATATCCTCTAACCCCCATCTTACGGGATGTAAGACCAGTTTGTTCGATTTCCCATCATAAAGGTAGAAAGCGCCGGCATCCGCATCGATAGTCTTACCTATCGTAATCAGGATCTCCTTCAAAGTATCTTCCAAGGGTGGAGTGCTCATGAGAAGGTCCTTGATTCGCCCCAGTACCTCCAAATTTTCCTCTCTTATTTTTCGCTCATCTTGCATAATTCCAATGGGGAGGGAAAGGAACACCATAGCCAATGATTCGCCTAAGAAGTAAAGAGATGAAGAGAAGAAAGAAGCAAGGAAGAGGAGAAGGAAGGAGGCGGAGAGGGAGAATATCAGACCCGCGCGGAAGCCAAAATCGTAAGCGTAAAAGATCACAGGAAGGATGAGAAAGACGGCGAAGGGACTTTTTTCCCACCCTGTTAATCCCACGAGGGCGACTAAGAACAAAAAATCAACGGGGTAAAGGCAGAGATTCAATGGCTCACTTTTCACTATGCCTGCCCATTCCAGATAGGCAGCGCTAAGTTCATAGGTCACTCCCACCAACAGGAGATAAGTCAAAGGTGTTAGGGAGAGGACATCCTGCCTATAAGGGGATATAAGCAACAAAATAGCTACCAGGCAGGCGATAATTGCCCTCACAAATATTATAAAGGTTCGAGCACTACCTTCAGGAATCGTCCTCCACCTGCCTTTTCATTCCTTCAACATGTGACCGAGTTTGTTCGCCTTAGCAAGGAAATAATCCCTCAATTCCTCGCGGGGAGGGATCTGGAGGGGAACCCTCTCCACGATCTCCAAACCGTAGCCAGATATCCCTACTATCTTCTGGGGATTATTGGTGAGGAGGCGGATCTTCCGTAGCCCCAGATCCACCAGGATCTGTGCTCCTATCCCGTAATCCCTCAGATCGGGAGGGAAGCCAAGGGCTTCGTTCGCCTCCACCGTGTCCAATCCCTTGTCCTGTAGTTCGTATGCCTTTATCTTGTTGATCAGCCCAATGCCCCTCCCTTCCTGTTGGATGTAAAGCACGACCCCTTTCCCCTCCTCGCTTATCATCTGCAGGGCGAGCTCCAGTTGATCCCCGCAATCGCAGCGGAGGGAATGGAAAACATCGCCGGTGATGCAGGAGGAATGGACCCGCACCAAGGTCGGCTCTTCGGGGTTTATCTCTCCCATGACCAGGGCGAGGTAGGGTTTATCATCCACCAAACTTTGATAGGCGTAGGCACGGAAGGTCCCATATCGGGTAGGAAGCAGGGTCTCCGCCGACCTAACGACGAGTTTTTCCCTCTTCCGCCTGTATTCTATGAGGCTGTTTATCGTAACTATATGGAGACCAAATCGCTTGGCGATCTCGACGAGTTGGGGAAGACGAGCGCAGGTGCCATCGTCGTTTAGGATCTCGCAAATCACACCCGCGGGATAAAGCCCGGCAAGGGTTGCCAAATCCACCGCCGCCTCCGTATGCCCCGCCCTCACCAACACTCCTCCCTGTTTGGCTATTATGGGGAATACATGACCGGGGCGGGCGAGATCCTCGGGTTTCGTGTTGGGGTCTATCAGGGTCTTGATCGTTTGCGCCCTATCCTGGGCAGATA
>CAYVMD010000046.1:0-16489 GCA_964452465.1 uncultured bacterium
GACATGTTAGGTGGACGCGCCCCGAGCAGTAGCACAGCAACACCGATCACATAGATTCCGCCGGCAACCCCATCCCCGTGGAAGGTGAAAGCCAGATCCAGATCGTGGAGGAAAGCATCTGGCGCACCTATTGGGACACAAGGTACGAGCCATAAAGAAATGATCCGCTGGACGGTGCGAGATATCTCCAGGGCAGGACTTCTTGGCGCCTTAGGGCTTGCCCTCCCCATGCTCTTCCACCTCGTGGGTTTGGGAAAGGTCTTCTTGCCCATGCACATACCGATCTTGGCGGGAGGATTCCTCCTCCCGCCCTCCCTCGCTCTACTTTTGGGCTTCGTTATCCCTCCCCTATCTACCCTCCTCACCGGCATGCCCCCCGTAGTTCCCACCCTGCCCCTCATGATATGGGAGTTAGCAAGCCTGGGCGGGGTAACTGCCCTTCTCTACAGGAGATTAAAAGCAGGGTTGTGGCTAAGCCTTTTGGGAGGGCTAATCGGGGACCGATTAGCCCTTCTGCTTGCTGTATTCCTTCTCGGCAATTACCTGGGGATTAACCTTCCCCCTTGGGGGTATGTTGTAGGAGCGGTCGCTACGGGGCTTCCCGGCATAGCGCTTCAATTGGTCGTCATCCCTCCCATCGTTTATTGGATGGAGAAGCGCCAAAGCGCTTTCCTCACCTGAGACGAGGCTTTATAATCCTTTAGGAATCGAAAAACGGAATTGTCGAGCGCGTTCGTCGTTATCCTTCTGCTTCTCATCCTATTCTTCTTCCTTCCCTTTTGGGGATGGGAGATGCTATTGGGTGGGGTTGCCCTCTCCTTCCTCCTCCTTCTATTTTCCCTCCCCCCCAAGAGATGGTTTCTAAGTAGGTTCCTCCCCTTCGTCATCTCAATGGGGACGCTCGTTGGCTTTTCCCTCCTATTGGGAGGGAAAGGGGAGCGTATCTTGGATATAAGCCTCCGTTGTTGTGGGATCTTCCTTCTCCTATCCGCCGCGATGCTGAGGGTTCCTCCCGAGAGGATGCTCTCCCGCATGGCTGGAGAGGGCAAACCTTCTCCCTTTCTGCTTTTGCTATATTTGATCTTTAGGTATTTAAATTTAGTCCTGGAGGAAGGGAGGAGAATGGCAAGGGCTCTACAGGCGAGAGGGGGAAGTCTGAGGAGCTTTTCCCTACGAGAGATGAAGATCTTCTCGAACCTCATCATAAGGAGCGTAGAAAGGAGCGAGATGGTGGCTTTAGCGATAGAGGCAAGGGGATGGGAAAGGGCGGTCCCCGCATCGCCTCTGGGAGAGGAGATAAAAGTGAAAGGTGTTTCCTTCGCTTATCCCGATGGGACGAGGGCTTTGGAGGATATCTCCTTCGTTATTAGAAAGGGGGAGAAGGTAGCGCTTTTGGGGGCAAACGGAGCAGGGAAAAGCACCCTGCTGTGGGTTTTGGGAGGTTTTTTGCCCTTCGAAGGGGAAATAGAGATCTTCGGTGTGCCCTTAACCAGGGAAAATATCCCCAAGATAAGGAAACTGGTGGGGATAGTTTTCGAGGATCCCGATGATCAACTGATAATGCCCAGCCTTCTGGAGGATGTAGTGTTCGGGCTCTTGAATTTGGGGCATAATAGACAGGAGGCGGAGGAAATGGCAAGGGAAATGCTGATCAAGATGGGCTTGGAAGGCTACGAGGCACATCATCCTCACAACCTCTCTCAAGGGCAGAAGAAACGCGCCTCCTTAGCGGGGGTATTGGTTATGCGAGCAGAGGTTCTCCTTCTGGACGAACCTACAGCCAATTTGGATGCTCAGGGGAGAAGGGAACTTCTTCAGATACTTGGAGAGCTGGATAAGACGATGCTAATAGCGACCCATGACCTTGATAGTGTTCAAGAGATTTGCCCCCGAGCGTTAGTGTTGGAGAAGGGGAGATTGGTCTGGGACGGTGAGACGAGCAGGTTATTAGAGAATCCGTCTCTTCTTCGGGAATGGAAGATCATATGAGGAGGGAGATAGAATGAAGGAGAAAGTGGTGAGATTCGGCATCTCCATGAATCCCGATCTTCTCCAGAGGTTGGATGAGTTCGTGAAAGAGATGAATTATGCCAACCGATCGGAGGCGTTGAGGGCGATCCTCAAGAAAGAATTGGTGAAAAAGGAGTGGGAGGAGGAAGAGAAGGAAACGGTGGGGGTGTTGACCATTGTATACGATCATCATCACAAAGAGCTTATCTACAATCTTCTGGAAGAGCAGCACCATTTCCATCCCTTGATCATATCCTCCCTTCACATCCATCTGGACGAGGACAATTGCGTTGAAGCAGTAATGATGAGGGGAAAAGTAAAGGATATAAAGGAAGCGAGCAGGCACCTTTCCTCCATCAAGGGGATAAAATATAGCAACCTCGCCTTAGCGACCACTGGAAAAGAAATCCCTTAATTTTTAAAGTGGATTGCATTATAATTTTTTCAATCAAAGCGGAAAAGGAGGAGTGAATAGATGCGCAAATTGACATTCATAGTAGCGATGTTCATCTCCCTCGCTTCCTTCGCCCTCTCCTTCAACCCCGAGACCATGCTAAGGACTAAGGATCTAAAACGAGGGATGAAGGGATTCGGGTTAACGGTCTTCAAGGGGACGAAGATCGAGAAGTTCGATGTGGAGATATTGGGCGTTTTGCCCAAGGAGGATGTGACCGGGGACATAATCCTAGCTCGTCTATCGGGAGGACCGATAACGGAGAGAGGAGCTATGGTCATCGCTGGGATGAGCGGGAGCCCGGTCTATATAAACGGCAAGCTCATCGGAGCTGTAGCCCTAACCTGGCTCTTCTCCAAGGAACCCATTGCGGGCATCCGTCCCATCGAGGACATGCTGAAGATGGGGCCAAGCAGGGGTTTCCCTTCAGCACCCGTTAAGGTGAGGAGCAGTGCGTTTAGGGAGCTGGGAATAAATCCTCCTTCCGGAGAGGATTACATCACCATGGTTCCTCTCGCCACTCCTCTCATGGTATCTGGGCTTTCCGAAAGGGCTTTGGAAAGGATAGCCCCCATCTTGAAAAAGACGGGCTTCCTCATTATGCAAGCTCCCTCGGGGGGCAAGGTAGAGGTTGAGGGTCCCTTCATCCCGGGGGCTGCCCTCGGTTGTCAATTGGTCAGCGGAGACATCCAAATGACCGCAGTGGGGACGCTTACTTATATAGAGAACGGGGAATTCGTCGCCTTCGGGCATTCCATGATGGACCTGGGGGAGGTGGAGATGCCGATAACCTCCGCTTATGTGCACGAGGTTATTCCCAGTTACCAATTCTCCACCAAACTTGCCTCTCCTGGAGAGGTAAAGGGTTCCCTCTTGAGGGATGGAGCCTTTGCTATAAGTGGGCGCTTGGGGACAAACGCAAAGATGCTTCCCGTTTCCATAGAAGTGGAGGAAAAGGGAAAGAGAAAACAAACCTTTAATGTGGAAGTAGTAAAGCATCCCTCCCTCACCCCCTCCCTTGTGGGTGGTGCTCTTTCCTCCGCCCTTTTCCTTACTTTCCCCGATACGGTGGATGCCCTCACCAAAATCAAGGTAGATGTCCAATTAGAAGGAGGCAAGCGGATAATAAGGGAGGATCTCTTCTCCTCCTCTTATGGGGCAAGCTTCAATGTTCTCTTGCTCCCAGAGGATCTCCTCGACCTTCTCCAAAATAACCCCTTCCAAAGCATCCGACCCGAGAGGGTGCAGATCAAAGTGGAGGTGGAAAGGGGAAAGAAAGAAGCAGAGGTGATGAGAATAAGGACGGATAAAGCGGTTGTTCAACCGGGGGAGAAGATAAATTTAAGCGTTTATCTCAAACCCTATGGTAAGGAGGAGATATGCCTCCCCCTGGAGATAGAGATCCCTAAGGAAGCTAGCCAAGGGAGAGCCCAAATCATCGTGGGAGCGGGCGCTCAGATCGCCCCTCAGACGAGGGGGGTGAAAAGACCCACCAATTTGGATGATCTCCTCCAAAACCTCCAAGAAAGCCCCAAGAACAACGAACTATTCGTTTGCTTGGTCATGCCCCAATCCCGCTTTCAGGTGGGGGATAAATTGCTTTCCCCCCTTCCTCCTGGTATAGAAGGCATGATCTCCTCTCCTAAATCCTCCCCTCTTTACCGCATCCCCTATGTAAAGGTAAAGAGCCTACCTACCGAATGGGTGCTATTTGGGGTTCGTAGCATCGCCATCACCATATCCAAGACCAAAGAACAGGTAACTCCCTCCGAGGAAGCTCCCCCACCCGGGGCGGGTCCCGAAGAGGGTGCCGGAGGCGAGGAGGGAGAGTATAGCGAGGAAGAGGGATATGGGGAGTTAGAAGGAGCCTATGTAGGGGAGTTATCGCTTGTTTCCCACAGGGTTAGTAATTCCCAGCTCCCTCCCCCTATAATGCTGGATGCCCCCCCTTCCCAGCAATCGCAACCCGAGCCCCCTCCTTCGCCACCAGCTCCCCCCAGCCCCCCTACCCCTCCTACCCAACCCTCGAGGAGGCAATGGGTGGAAAGGGGATATGAGGCGTTCTCCAAAGGAGAGGTGCACACGACCGTCGTGAATAAAAGAGGGGAGATCACCCTGGCTCCCCAATGGAGAAAGATCGCGGTCCTGCCCGGCTCCCTCCTTCTTTCCGCCCTGGAAGAGGGGGATGGCTATCTCGTAACCACTTTGGAGAATGGGGCGATATACGCAGTTAACGCTCAGGGGACTAGGGAGGTCCTCCGCAGTAAAGAAGCGGGATTGCGCTTGGTAAGGTGGCAAAATAGGCTATATGCCACTTCCTTCCCGGGAGGAAGGATCTACGCTTTTGATCCGGGGGAGGGTAAGCTCACCCTTATAGCGGAGTTGCCGGTTGAATACATATGGGCGCTCCTCCCTACTGGGGACCGCTTGCTCATCGCCACCGGCGGGGAAGCAGGTAAGCTGTATAGTTTGGATAAGGATGGAGGAACCATGCTCCTTTACCAAGCCCCTGACCAACATATCATGAGCATAGCGGAGAAAGGCAACGCTCTTTTGCTCGGGACATCCCCTCAAGGATTGGTGATTTCCTTGGAGGGCAACGAAGGGAGGATCCTTTTCTCCACCTCTCAAACGGTTAACGCTATTCTCGTGGCAAGGGATGGCAAGGTGTATGTGGGCTCTTATCCAGGTGGTAAGGTTTGGGAGATCACCTCTAAGGGCGTAAACTCATCGATAGATACTCAGGAAAAGGGCATATTCTCCCTCATAGAGGACGAGGGCTTCCTATTGATAGGGACCGGAGATAGGGGGAGGGTATATTTAGCGGATGCTTTGGCGCCGGATAAGGGGGGTCTGATTTGCAAGGACGAGAGCTCTCATATAACGGGTTTCCAGAAGACCTCCAAAGGCATCTTAGCCCTTGCCTCTAATCCTCCTTCCCTTCTCCTCTCCTCTTCTTCCTATGCGCGAGAGGGAACCTTCGTTTCCTCGGTCTTTGATGGAGGGATAACTTGCAGATGGGGAAAGGTGAAGATAGACGCGGATATCCCCCCAGGTTGCGAGGTAAGCGTGGAGACGAGAAGCGGGTTCTCTGGTGTGCCGAACGAGGGTTGGAGTCCTTGGATGCCCTGTGGGATGGATGGAAAGATCTTGAGCCCTCCCGCTCGTTTTTTGCAATATAGGGTGAGGTTGAAAACCTCCGACCCTTCCCAGACGCCGGTCCTTCACAGTATCTCCGTCTCCCTCCGCCCTCAAAACCTACCTCCTTCTTTGACTTTAGAAACGCCTGGCTGGGGCGATCACCTCTCAGGTAGCGTGGAGATAAAATGGAAGGCTAATGATCCTAACAACGATGCCTTAGTTGCGGAGATATATACCTCCCAGGATGCGAGTAATTGGAAGAAGGAAGGAGAAGTTCCCGCCTCTCAGGCATCCTACAAGGTGGATACGAAGAAATTGGAGGATGGGGCATGGTATTTGATGGTCTCCGTTTCCGACAGGCCTGGCAATCCCGAGGAGGAAGCACTAACGACCAAGAAGATAGTGAAGGTTGTGGTGGATAACACTCCTCCCGAGGTTTACCTCTTCCGTAGGGAAATGAAGATAGAAGGAGGAGTAGTGAAACTGGATGGTATAGCCTACGACAAACAAAGCCCCATCACCGAGGTTACTTTCACCTTGGATGGCAACAAGATCTCCTACTCCACTACTCCCCTTGATGGCTTCTTCGACAGCGATAACGAACCCTTCTCCCTTCAAACCCCTCCTTTACAAGCGGGAGAACATACCCTTAAGATCAAGGTGAAGGATTCCGCAGGGAACGAGAAGACGGTGGAGGAAAAGGTTAAAATAGGAAAGTAAGAACCCGCATGAACGATAGGGAGAGGTTTTGGAATCTCTTAGAGTATAAAGAGGTAGACCGCTGCGTTTATGGGGTGGGGATGGGGATGTGGCCAGAAACGATCGAGAGATGGCAGAGGGAGGGCTACGATCCCCTCCAGCCCTTGCCTTTTCCCACCGACCATTGGGAATGGATTGGGCATTGGTTCTTCCCTCATCCTCCTTTCGAACGCCAGGTGATATCCGAGGACGAGGAGACGATCGTTTACATAAACCATGAGGGCATCCTCATGCGAGAGTTCAAGAAGAACCCGATGTCCTCCATGCCCCAATTTTTGAGGTTTCCGGTGGAGAGGAGGGAGGATTTCCAGCGTTTCTTCCTGGAAAGGATGCGCCCCAACCTTGAGGAACGAATAGGACCGGGTTGGGTTGAGAAATTGAGATCCTATCGAGGCAGGGATTTCCCCTTGATAATAATCGCGGATCGCTGGGGAGGCTTCTTTGGACCATTGCGCAATCTGGTAGGGGTGGAAAAGTTATGCATGCTCTTTTACGACGATCCCGCCTTCGTCGAGGAGATGATGGATGCGGTAGCGGATTTCTTGATCCAAATGATGGAGCGCATCCTGGAACATACCGATATAGACATGTTCGGCTTCTGGGAGGATATGGCTTATAAGACGGGACCCCTTATAAGTCCAGATATGGTAAGGAAGTTCATGTTGCCGAGATATAGGAGGGTCGTCGAGTTTCTGCGCTCCCGAGGAGTGAAGTGGATTTCCCTGGACAGCGATGGGAACATATCCTCCCTAATTCCAATATGGTTGGAGGCGGGCATAAATTTCCTCTATCCATTCGAGGTGCAGGCAGGAATGGATGTGGTGGAAGTAAGAAGGAAGTTCGGTAAGGAATTGCGGATGATGGGAGGCATAGATAAGCGGGCTTTAGCAAAGGGGCCCGAAGCTATAGATGCAGAGTTAAAACGAATAGCCCCCCTGGTGCAGGAAGGAGGTTATATCCCCGCCCCCGACCATGGGATACCTCCGGATGTTCCTTACCCCCATTATCTTTATTTCATGGAACGACTTTTCGAATTATGCAGGGGAAGATCTTGAAAATTGCCCGAAAGGGCATTGACAAAAAATCCAATATATTCTATCCTCTAAAGAAATTTATGCTTTGCAAGGGGGTGCAATCTTAGAATGTCGTTATCTAAAACTCATAAGATGATGGCAAGCAAGGCATGCATATTGTTCATCGTGATGGCCACAGTTGCTTATGCAACTGGTTATGCTCCTAAGGTCCTTTTCCTTTCTCCCACCGATGGTGCGCGAATCGGAGGGACAAATGTAAAGATAGTAGTTTCCTTCTCCTCGACCCCTGACCATCCCGTCAACCAATTGGAGATGTACCTTGATAATCAGTTGATGGAGAAGGTTCCCTTCGAGATACCTCTTGCCTCAGGTGAACGGGCATTCTATCTTAACGCTTCTCGCCTCGTTACAGGACCTCATCGCCTCACCGCAAAGGCTTACTGCAGTCCAGAGGATGCGGGGGAAGCTACCATAATGGTTTATGTGGATAATACGGGAAGCGATGTGAATCCACCCCGGGTAGAGATACTTTATCCAAAGGAAGGGGCGAAATTATCGGGCAAGGTGGAAGTGAAGATAAGGGCAGAGGATGAATCGGGGATCAAATATGTGATGTTGTTCATAGATGACAAGTTCAAATTCCTCAAGAATTACCCTCCCTTCACCGACATGTGGGACACCACCAATTATTCAAATGGACCTCACAACCTTCAGGCTTTCGCTTACGACCTGATGGAGAACAAAGGGGAATCTTCGAAGGTTAAGGTAATAGTGGATAATCCAACCGGCAAGACCGTGATGGAGAGCTCCCTCACGGAAAGCACCCAGGAAGGCTCCATAGTCCAACCGCCAACGATCACTCCTCCACCCGCAAAAGAGGTGGAGGCATCCGCTCCCCAGATCCACAAGGAAGATATCGGAAAGGCTTTAGAGGCAAAGCCCACGAAGGAAAAGCTTTCTCTCACCCTTTCCCTTCCTACAAGAGAAGCAACCCCACCCTTGGGAAAGGGGGAAACCAAATCCGCCCCTGCAGAGCCAAAGGTAACCCCTAAAGAAGGAGGAAAGCAGGAGATAACCTCCACGCCCACCATACCTGTCCTGCCCCCTGTGCTCAGCAAGGGGGAAACCAAATCCGCCCCGATATCCCCCAGCGAAGCGGGAGGAAAAACCCAGAAGTCGCTCTCCCTTGAGGCTACGATAACAACGCCCCCCCCTTCAGGGAAGGCAGAGGTAAAGGGAACCCCTATTTCTCCTCAGCCCAAGGAGACCTATGCCAAAGCCCCTAAGACGAAGGGGACACCGCTTGTAGTGAGCCAAGCTCCCGCCCTTACTATTACTTCTACCTCCCCGGCAATCTCCCCCGCTAATAACAATTTCCAGGTGCACACGGTTAAGAAGGGCGAATGTTTAATAAGGATAGCTAAGGCATATGGCATTCCTCCCAGCACGATAGCCAGCGTCAACAATCTGTCCAATCCCGATCTTATAAAGGCGGGGGAAAAATTGCTCATTCCCCAAATGACCGTGTTCCTCAATGACACAGAGGTGCAGTTCCCGGATGCTCGCCCCTTCGTCCAGGGAAGGTTGGCGCTTCTACCCTTCCGCGCCGTCTTCGAGACTGCTGGGGGTAGCGTGATCTGGCATGCACCAACCAGGGAGGTAGAGGCGCACCGAGCGGATAAGCACATCCTCCTGAAGATAGGAAGCAAGGAGGCAAAGGTTAACGAAGAGATCGTCCTCCTGGAGATCCCTGCCTTCATAAGATATAACAGAACCTATGTTCCCGCTTCCTTCTTCCGCGTTGCCCTGGACGCTCAAGTGGAATGGGATCCCCTCACGGGGCGACTCTACATCTCAGCGCCCTGAATTTCTGATTTAGGTTTTCAAATACTCGCGGCGATTTTTAGCTCTGCAAAAGCGGAAGGAAGAGCTATTCCATGGCGTTTTCGGTTGTGAAAACATCGTCACAATGTAAGGCAAGGGCGGGCTTATTACATACTCCCCATGCAACCATTCCGACGCCCGCCTTTATGCCGGTAGGAACCCAAGCCACGGTTAAAGCTATGAGTTCGGAGGAAGTGGCTTCCATGGGTTATAGGTTGATCCTTTCCAATACCTACCACCTTTATCTGCGTCCGGGAGTCAAGATAATCGAGGAGGCAGGAGGTCTGCACAAATTCATGAATTGGCCCTACGCTATATTGACGGATAGCGGCGGCTTCCAAGCGTATAGCTTGCTTGACCTAACGAAGATCGACGATGAAGGCATCCTCTTCCGCTCCTATATAGACGGCTCGGAGCACTTCCTCACTCCTGAGGATGTGGTTTCCATCCAAGAAAGGCTGGGGTCGGACATAGCGATGGTTTTGGACGAATGCATTCCCTATCCTTCCCCGAAGGATTATGCTAGAGAGGCAACGCTCAGGACCTCCCTTTGGGCGGAGAGATGTAGGAAGGCACATAAAAGGGAGGATCAACTGCTTTTCGGCATCGTTCAGGGAGGCATCTACCAGGATCTGCGGAGGGAAAGCGCCTTGCGTATCACTTCCCTTGGGTTCGATGGATACGCAGTGGGCGGTGTAAGCGTGGGGGAACCCGAAGAGTTCATGTGGGAGGTAATCTCTTGGGTTGAACCCCTTCTGCCCTTTTCTAAGCCCCGCTATGTGATGGGGGTTGGTTCACCGGTGGACCTCCTCAAGGCGATAGAAATGGGAATGGACCTTTTCGATTGCGTTCTCCCCACACGATTGGGACGGAATGGCTGTATTTATACACGGGAGGGGAAGTTAAACATAAAAAACGCCCGCTTTGCCACCGACTTCTCCCCCCTTGACCCTACCTGCGATTGCTGGGCCTGCAAAGGCTACACCCGCGCCTACCTTCGCCATCTTTACAAAGCGGAGGAGATCTTAGCAGCTCGCCTCGCTACCTTTCACAACCTATACTTCTACCGCCGCCTCGTAAGGGAAGTCCGTCAGGCGATATTAGAGGATCGCTTCCTCCAATTTAAGGAGGATTTCCTCGCTACATATACCAAGGCTTCCTCTCAAGAGGAAACGGAATAACTCTCTACTTCACCACTTAACGGGAATTCCCAATTTCTCCAAGGAAGCGCGGTATTCCTCCAGGTTATCCTTTGTTACGACATCCACTCCCGTATCGATGATGCGGTTCTTGGGGATCAGCATGAGCGCCTTATCCTCTCCCATTTGCACGATGTCACGAAGTAGAGCCACGCTGAGATAACCCATCATATAGGGTCTTTGTCCTACGGTAGCGGTTATAACTCCTTTCTTTATATATTCCATATGCTCCGGCGTGGTATCGAAGCAGACGATCTTCACCTTTCCTGCTTTTCCAGCGGACTCCACCGCATGGGCCGCTGCAGGACCGTTGAAGGCATACACGCCATAGAAGGCAGAAAGATCGGGGTGAGCAGAAAGCGCTGCCTCTGCGTTAGCAACTGCCTTAGACTGGTCCTCGTAATCGCAAACCGTATCCACTATCTTTATACCGGGATACTTGGATATGGCGTCCTTGAATCCTTGCATCCTCTCCAAGGAATTGATGGCGGTGAGGGAACCGGTGGCGATAACGACCTTGCCCTTTCCGTTTAAGAACTTCGCCAAGGTCTCCCCCGCGATCCTACCTGCTTCGTAGTTTCCCGTTCCGATATAAGCAAGTCTACCCGATTTGGGGGCGTCGGTGTCTATGGCAACACAGGGAATCCCCATATCCAGCGCTTTCCTTATCGTTTCCGTGACCGCGTCCGGATCGGAAGCGGCGAAGGCAATACCATCGACTTTCATGGAGATATAACTTTCCAATTGGGAAATTTGTGCCCTCACATCCTCTTTAGGAGGGACATAGAAGTAGACATCCACGCCTAGGTCTTTCCCTGCCGCTTCCGCCCCCAACTTCACCTCGTCCCAATAAGGGTGAATGGATTTCCCCAATACCGCTATGTGCAAAGTGCGCTTTACCGCTTGCCCCTCGGAGACTTCTTTCTTCTTCACTCTCTCAGCACATCCCGCGAGGAACAAAAACCCACATATGGTTAAAAGTAACCATCTCCTCATCTCTTAACCCTCCTTTTTAACCGATTATTCTTATAAATCATCCCTCTTTCCCCTTCGGTTGTCAACGCATTTATCGCAGGATGAATGTCCTGATGCTCCTCACTTTTTCTCCCTCGCTATTTGCCTCTATCTCCAGTAGATAAATTCCCCCAGGAACGAGCCTCCCCTGTTCGTCTCTTCCATCCCAAGAAATGATGTTTATGCCTTCCCTCGTGCCCCTGGAGTAGATGACGCGCAACTTATTCCCGTTGAGGGAGGAAATGATCGCTCTTGTCTCCGCCTCCCGGGAAAGGGAAAAGGAAAAACTCACCTTACCCCTTGTGCTATTAACCAACAGATTGCTTATTAGGAGGGGATTCTTCCTCTTCATCGCAATGAGGAACTCGCGCGGTCCTCCATCGCCCTCGAATTTATAGGAGGCGGAATGAAGCAGGGAAACCTTATTGCCATTGGAGAGATCGGTAAGGAAGAGGGAGAAGCCTCGAGGAAAGGCGGAAAGATCCGGCCAGGAAATGACGCATTCGCCCTTCGTGGCGATCCGCAATAGCCATTGGGAGGGGCTTAAGAAGGGCTTCATGTCCCAGGCAAGTAGCCCGCTTTCCCCCACGAAAGCAGCAAGAGGAGAAGAGGCGAAAGGAGGGGGAAATTCGAGATCATAGATATCGGAAGAGAGAGAAGCCCCCCTCATTTGCCCAAATAATAGGGAGACCTCTTTCCCCTGGGAGAAGATCCTGAGCTTTGCCACCCATCCCTCTTGAGAAGGGGTAGACCTGGATACCATTTTCCTCCCCTTATTTGGTCCGGGAACTATCAGCCAACATTCTTTGAAGCACTTAAGCCAATATCCTTCCCAGGGTTGGAGCACCCCTTGGAGAGGGTCTAATTCCTCATACTCTCCCTTTTGGGGGTTGAAACGCCAAAGGGTACGGGAGATATATCCTCTTTTATTCGCTTCGGCGAAACTAACGGGTTGGGGCTCGCCCGGGATTTTCACCATAAGGTTGCCCAGGGGGCATCCCCCCTCAGTAAAGGGATAGCCTATTTGATTCCAACCTCGGCTAAGGCTGATGGAGAATTCGCTATCCAGGGCTCGGGCATAGCCCTCCAACTCTATATTCCTATCCTCCAAGAGGCGGAGGAAGTAGCCATTGCCCAGGGAGAAGCCAACATCGGGATACAACCTGTATTTATTCGTCCCCTCCTTGAGGGGATCCCAACGGGCGAGGAGGAGCCTATCGGGTGGAATGCTCAGGGCGGAGGAGGCATCGTGGGAGGCAGGTTCCAGAGGGGGGCTTATCATATAAAGTCCTTTGGAGAAAACCTTGCTTACCTTGGTCTTCTCCCTTGGCGTGGAGATCACCACTGCATAACCCTTATCTCCAAAATTTACCCTCCTTTGAACGGTTTTCCCTTCGGGAGAGGTAAAAACGATATCCATTTTTTGCCATCCTGTTATCGGGTAATCCACGCCAAAAACGCCCTTAGTCAAAGGAACGTTCGTTCCGTTTATGGAGAAATCGCCATCCAGCCCTTCCTTAAGCACTCCATATACCTCCTTGGGGTCGGCAGTGCTTCCGGTTACGCCATAGGGGAATGGAATAGAAACCGATACTCCTCCCAGGGAAAACTCAATGGTTACCCTTTGGCTTCCCCCTATGTTAAAGAATTTCGGTGCTACGAAGCCCAGTCCATCCTGTATATCTACTATTTCATATTGTGGTTCAACGGGCAGATCGATGCTGAAGTCGTAGTTCCAATAGCGGGGCATAACCTGCCCGTTGAGGGGAAACTCATCTCCCGCTTCGGCACGGAAGTAAACTAAAATCATGTAGAGTCCGAACCCCTCGGTGTCGGGGTTATCTGGCACATCGGGCATATTCCAAACATAGAGGTTAGGTCCATACTGGGGCTGGGTTTGGAAGATATACTGCTGGGAGTACCACTCATCAAAGGGAAGATTTTCCACCCAAGGGACAACCTGGGCACAGAGGGACTTCAACTTTTCTTCGTCGGAAGAGGTTGAAGGATCTATGACGACGCGCTGATAATAAAGAGAGTTGAAAGCGCTAAAGAAGAAAGGGTTTTCAATGTAGATCTTCAGCCAAGCGGATAGGGCTTGGGCGTGCCGCCAAATGGTCATCCCTTGGAAGGATTGGGGCCAAAAGGTGGGGGAAGCAAGGGCAGGTTGGTTGAGGAGGTCGTATATTTGGAGCAGATAGAAGGTGCAATAATAGGGAAAGTCCTCTTGGGGAAATGCAAGGGAAAAGATCACCCGGGTTGCAGCCCAGGTCATGCCTTCCTCCCAGGCGTCAAATCCTATTTGGTGGGGACCGTGAAAAGCGTGGAGCATGAGATGGAGAAGCCGATAGGCGGTTTCCACATCCCCTGCTCTTCCCCATTCCATCCGAATGGTGGCAGTGGAAACATCGTAAACCCCTGCTAATACAACCTGCAAATCGGATAGGGAGGTATCCTTCTTTATCGTAACAACCCCACCCCAAGCAGGGTCTCCATACACTTGCTTTATTTGAGGATATAAAATTTGAACGAATCCCCTCAACTTGGTTTCCTCATCGGAGGTCCATCCCTCATACCGGAAGGTCAATTCGCCCCGCGTGGCTTTGGGAAGTAGCAATTTTCCCCTCTCTCGCAGGTAGACCAAGCGATCGAAGGCAGGGGGAAGCCTCCTTTGAAAGGATTTTAATCGTCTCAAAGCCTCCCATTCCCTCATTATTTCCCCTCCCCCACCGCGCCTAAGCAGGGCATTCCATATGGCACTGTCAACCTCTAATTTATTTGAAGCATCGTTCACATCCACAACGAGCGCGCCGGGAGGGATGGCAAAAACGGAAGAATAGAGCAAAAAGAAAACCGTGGAGATGAGAAATCTCTTAATCAAACTTTTCACCTCTATCCTAAAATCTTAGGCTGAGGGCACCGTTCAAAGTGAAAGCCTTATAGCCTGCTAAAGAAGAGCCTGAGGAACGAGTTCCCCCAGTGTAATTTATCCTCCTCAAATCCAGGGTGAAAGTAAGGTGCTTTTGGAGTTGGAAATCGATACCGGTGGATATCTCGAAACGAGAATAAGGGGCCGTACCGCTGGATTTGCTTTTCTGGAGTTGAGCGAAGAGGGTCTTTCCTGTTCTCAAGGGATTTTGGACGCGGAGGGAGAAAACACGCAAGGCGTGGGCGAGGGCGGAGGTCGAGGTGTCACCATATCTGCTGGTGGTATTCATGAGTTGATAATCGAGTATTATGTTGAAATAAGGAAGGGACGAGAAAGGCTGATAGGTTAAGGTGAGGAAACCCACCTTGCTCTTCATTCCTCCCGCTGCGCCTATGAAACCTATGAAATCCATATTCTGGAGGAGGAAGTTAGAAGTAAGGGATAGGTGCGAGGAAAGAAGATAGGTGAGGAATAAGTTGACGCCGTCAGAAGAAGTGTTTGTGGAGTATCCTCCCTCGCTATACTGGTGGTTCAGAGAGAGCCCCAAGGTAACCCTGGAGGTAGGAAGGAATTGAACATCCAAGGTGCGCCTCTTTTGTTTCATCCCAGGGGCAAGTCCCCCGTAATAGTAGCCGGGGGCTATCGGTTGAGAGTAATCGAAGGAGGAGGCAAGCAAACCGGAATTCGAATTGTCCAAGGAAAAGGAAAAGGACAATTTCTCCGAAGGATTATACGCCACTTGGAAGGAATCAACGCTGGAGGTAGTGGAGGACTTATTTCTTGCGAGATCGGCGGAGAATTTCATCTTCTCATTAGGGACATAGATCAGGTTGAAACGACCAAGTAGGGAACGGTTGCTGAAGGAGCCCTCATAACCTCCCCTACCCTCTATCCGGGAAAGGCTGAAATTCCAGGAAATGCCCGGAGTGAAGAACCCAATTTGCCCCATCCTCCTTGGCGTGCCATAACCTCTATATCCTCCCTCGTATCCGTAATATCCTCCATAGTAATAAGAGGATGAGGTTGAGGGATAATATCCGCCGAGGCCCCAGCCATAATAACCCATGCTGGGGTAGGAAGTAGGAAGCTCGTAGCGAGGAGTTCCCATCTCGGAGGTTAAACCTTGTTCTTCGAAGGGAGCGGAGGGGGCTTCTTCCTCTTTTTTGAAAAGTTTGGAGCAAGAGATCCACAATTCATCCCTTTGGTTGAAGTAATTATATGTCCCTCCCGCCGAGTCAACTAGATGGGAGAAGGTTATATTGGGAAGGGAAGGAGTGGAGATATTGATATTGAGGGACAGGTTTTTGTATGGAGCAAGGGCATTAGTGGAGGAGAAGAAATAGCCGAAAGGACGCTTCCCGCTGGAGAAGTTTAGATCCGCTGTTACGAATTGGTTTGGGCTCGTCCAGCGGAGGTTAAAAAGATGTCCCCTTTCCTGGCGGAAGAAGCCCACCGATTCTAATGGGGCAAAATCCTTGCTTATGGAACGGAGGCTATAGGAAACGGACCAATTCCCCGTTTTGCCCTTCAGGTCCCTTTGTAACCTTAAGCCAAATGCAGTGCCGGAATGTAACCCATCGGTGCTTTGTGCCACCTGTAGCAGAAGGGGCAAGCCTTTTACCCTCAAAACCCCATCCAAGCCAATTACCCGCTTGCTCCCCAAAGAGCCCGCTTCTAGCTTATAGCGATATCTTATGACCACGGATGCCCCTACGGGCACGGGCTTGTTGAAGGTGATCGCTCCAGTGAGGTAATTGATCTGATAGCTCTCCTTCCCTTGAAGGATTCCGTCTATTAGCACCTCCTCCGAACCTTCCACGACGGGACGATAGAAGAGATAGAAGGGTCCAGGAGTGCCGGAGCCAATGTAATACTCCTCCCTGGAGGCTTCCGTGGGAGGGGTATATTTGAAACCGGGTCGGGAGAGGAAGGTTATACCCCAGTTGTCTTTCCTCCCTACCCTAAATCCTAAAATGGAACTCCCTCCCCTCTCGGAAAGGTACTCATAACTAACAGTGATCAAGGAGGCGGGGGTTATGATGTGTGTACCCAAGAAGTGCAACTC
>CAYVMD010000047.1:0-16014 GCA_964452465.1 uncultured bacterium
AGCCGAGGGAGAACCTCCTTGGGGATTCCCATGCCTTGGTCTTTCACAGCTACTAAGACTCCTCCCGTTTCGGGATCTTCTTTGATAGTTACCCTTACCTCACCCCCATCGGGGGAGTATTTCACTGCGTTGCTCACGAGATTGGTGATTACCTGGTCCACCTTATCCGGGTCGGCGATTATGATAGGAACCGGCTTGTGGACATCGAGGACGAATTGGTGTTTGGAGGTGTAATTTTTCTGTATCTCTATTATTTTGCTAGCGATGTCCACCACATCAACTGGCTGAAGCATTAATTCCAGCGCCCTACCTGCTTCTATCCTCGAGAGATTGAGGAGATCGTTTATAAGGCGGGTCAACCGATCGCATTCTTGGTCTATGATTTGGAGAAACTCCCTCCGTGTCTCCAGATCGTAATACCCTTCCGTATCAGCGAGGAGAGTGGCAACGAAGCCCTTTATGGAGGTTAGAGGGGTGCGCAATTCGTGGGAAACATGGGATACGAAATCCGTCTTCATCTGATCTAATCTCTTCAACTCGGTTACATCGGAGAGAATGGTCACAACACCCGCCATGCCATTTGTCTCATCCTTTATGGTAGCAGTTTGGGTCTGGAAGAAGCGCTCCCCGCCTTCGAAGCTAAAGGCTATTTCCTCAACCATTTCCTCTCCACTTTCTAAGGTTTTGGAGATTATCTCCCTTATCTTCTCGTCTTGGATTACCTCCCTGTAATCTCTACCTACTCCATCATTAGGAGGAATTCCCAACAGTTGCCTCGCTACATGATTCAGAACGGTTATCCTACCGAGTGAATTGATAGCGAGGACACCAACGAGCATGCTTTCGAGGGTTCGCTCCAACTGGCGTTTCTCCTCCAGAGTTTGGAGGTAGAGGGTAGCTTGGGCAATGACGGCAGCTGCGGAACGAGCGAGCACCATTGCTAACCTTACATCCTCCTCACTGAACTTTTCCCCAAAACGCTTATTGAAGACCTTCAAAACCCCAACTCTTATTCTGTCTATAACTCTCCCTTCTTCATCCCTTTTTTCCACTATGAGAGGAACTGTGAGAGAATTCCTTATGCCTAATAGGCTAACAAATTCCTTCGAACTACGAGGATCGGAGTAGGAGTCCTCGATCACTATAGGTTGGCCGGTCATGAACGCCTCACCACTTACTCCTGTCGTTGCCCTCGTGCGATATATTCGCACTTCCTCATCGGTCATCCCAAAGGCAGGGGGCTGGGCAACTAACTCTCCGGTATCCTTGTCATACAACTTAATCACACATTTTTCCGCCTGGAGAATCATCGCTATTTTGGTAACCAGCTTTTTGAGGGTATCTTTTAACTCCTCAACGCTGGTGATAGGGGCAGAAACTTCCTCTGAGGGCGGAGCAGTTTCCACCGCTGCAGGTTTGGTTTCCTTGGGCTTCCCCAATTGCTTTTGCAGGTATTCCACCCGCTCCCTCAATACCTTTACCTCAGCCAATAAACGTTCATGCTCTTCCTCGAGAGCCTTATATTTCGCCTTCCAATCCGTGCTCATCTTCATAGCGGACACCTCCTAAAGGTTAGCTTATTGTATAACACCCTCGAAATCCTTGTCAAGATACCCCCTTTTAGGTTATTATAATACAACTAAAGGGAGTGAGAAAGAGATGTCCGATTCTGGAAAGGATAAATTGAGAGAAGTTTTCAGTAAGATAGGAAAAGGTGTACAAGTGCAGGCGGAAATAACCAGATTACGCCTGCGAATAAAGAAATTGCAGGGAGAGAAGAAGGAGATTTTCGAAAAGATGGGGGAGAAAGTTTACGATCTCTATCCTAAAGGATTGGTTAAGAACTCCACCCTTCTCTCTTTGTGCCAAGAGGTAGCAAAGATAGACGAGGAAATAAGGGAATGCTTAGAGAGGATAACGGAGTTAACCCAAAAGGGAGAAACGCCCGGTGAAGAAAAGGGGGAAGAAAAAGAGGAAGGAATCGAGGAAGAAGTAGAGGAATAGGATGAGGATCAAATCGGAGTGTATCGCTTGCGTCCTCCGCCAATGCGCAGAGGCGGGAAGATTAGCAGGGAGGGAAGAATCGGCAATATTAGAGGCAGTCAAGGAAGCGAGCAGGCTTATCCCCTCTTTCACCTTAAGGGATACACCTATGAGCGTGACCCTCTTTATGCATCGGTTGATGCGGGAAATTCTGGGCATCGACGATCCCTATCGGGAGGTAAAGAGAAAATTCAACGAACAAGGTAGGTCGGCTTATCCTTACCTGAGAAGGCTATTAGAGGAAAGTGAAAACCCTCTTGAGACAGCGGTTCGTATAGCCGTTGCCGGAAACATAGTGGATTACGCTTTACCCCTGGAGCGAGACCTGGAAAAGTCGTTGCAAGAAGCGTTGAAAGTTCCCCTCCCTTCGGAGGAATGGCGGATATTCGAGGAGCAAGTCTCCAAGAGCAGAAAGATCCTCTATCTTCTGGATAACGCAGGAGAGATCTTCTTCGATAAGGTCTTAATAGAACACCTTTTAAATAAAGGAAAAGAGATAGTGGTGGGAGTTAGGGGTGGTCCCGCTTTAAACGATGTTACCATAGAGGATGCCGAGGAGGCAGGTTTAACGAAATTGACCAAGGTGGTGTCCACGGAAATCGATACGGTAGGGTTCATCTTGGAAATGGCGGGGGAGGAGTTCAGGAGGGAATTGGATTCGGCAGAGCTGGTAATCGCAAAGGGGCAAGCTAATCTCGAATCCCTCGATGAAACGGAATACCCCGCGTTCTTCCTGCTGAAGGCAAAATGCCCCATAATCGCTGAATTAATGGGAGTAAAGGTAGGCGAGGTTATTTTCCAGGCGAATAGGAGGAATCCTTTATTCTCCTCGCTTCTTATTAACAAAGGATGAAGGGCACACGCCTTCTGGTCTTCGACCTCGATGGTGTCATCTATAGGGGCAACACGCCCCTACCCTATGCCAAGGAGACGATAGAGGCGCTGCGGGGAATGGGCAAAAAGATCTATTTCCTCACCAATAATTCCACTCGCACTCGCTTTCAGTATCAGAGAAAGATTGCCCGAATGGGCATCAAAGTAAAAGTCGGAGAGATCGTGACCTCCGCTTGGGGAACTGCCCTTTATTTAAAGGGGGAAGGGGCAAGGAAGGCGCTGGTAATTGGAGAAGAGGGATTGAAGAAGGAATTACAATGGGCGGGGATAGAAGTGGTGAAGAGGGCGGAAGAAGCAGAGTATGTGGTAGTGGGGTTGGATAGAAGCTTCAACTATCGCAAATTATGCTTGGCTTTTAAAGCGGCGAGGATGGGAGCCAAATTCATCGCCACAAATAGGGATTCCACCTTTCCCTCTGAGGATGGGCTCGTCCCCGGAGGGGGGAGCATAGTAGCGAGTTTGGAAACCGCCTTGGGAACCCAACCCCTACTGATCGGTAAGCCATCTCCTTTCCTTTTGAATTTGATAATGGATAGGGAAGGGGTCACAGCGGAGGAAATGGTCGTAGTGGGCGATAGATTGGACACAGATATAAAGATGGCCAAATCCATGGGCATGAAGAGCATCCTCGTGCTCACGGGAGTTATTACGAGGGAAGAAGCCCTTGCATCTTCCCTTCAACCTGATAGGATGATAGAAAACCTAAGGGAGTTATTGGATATCGATTGGCTAATATCTTAGAGGGAATGAATAGGTCGATAAAAAGGGTATTGACTATAGGGGGATCGGACCCCACAGGAGGGGCAGGTATACAGATGGACCTGAAGGTATTTCAAAAGTTAGGGGTTTGGGGACTCTCCTGCATTACCTGCGTTACGGTTCAAACAACATCCGGGGTAGAAAAGATAACAAAAGTGCCTCCCCATATAATTGGAAGACAGATAGACGCCTGCGCCCTCGATATAGAAGTTGACGCCTGTAAGATAGGAATGCTTTTCGCCCCCCGCGCAGTGAGCGTAGTGGCGGAGAGGATAGAGAGACGCAAATTGCCCAATGTCGTGCTTGATCCCATAATCTGGGCAAAAGGGGGTAGGCGGTTACTTACGGAGAAGGCTTTTAAGAGGCTAAAAAGGGAATTGCTTCCCCTTGCCCTTATAGTAACTCCCAACATACCGGAAGCGGAGGCGTTGGCGGAGATGGAGATACATTCAGTGGAGGATATGGTAGAGGCAGGCAGGAAGATAAGGAAGATGGGGGCACGAAATGTGCTGGTGAAGGGAGGACATTTGGAGGGGGAACCTGTGGATGTTCTGGTGGGAGAAGAGGGCATTTTCCATTTTCCTTCCTATAGGATGAAGTCGGGTGCGCTCCCTGCGGTCGCTCACCCTTCTCATTTGCCTTCGGCAAACGAGTCGGTTGCCCCTCCTTCGGTCGGACACCCTTCTCATTTGCCTTCGGCAAACGAGTCGGTTGCCCCTCCTTCGGCCAGACGCCCTTATCGTTTGCCTTTGGCAAACGATAAGGAGGTGCACGGAACCGGCTGCATACTTTCTTCCGCTATATCAGCGTATCTGGCGATGGGGAAAACCGTTAGGGAAAGTGTGGAGATGGGGATCCGTTTCGTTAGAGAAGCGATCCAAAAAGCGGAGCGATTAGGCAAGGGACCTTATCATTTGGCGCTCTTAGATGAGGATTTTTAAAGCCTTCCTGGACTTATTCTATCCGGACTTCTGCCTGGGATGTGGGAAGAGAGGGGTGATCCTTTGCCCCGACTGTGAGCGCAAAATCGTAAGGATTAAAAATCCCTGCCAGACTTGTGGGGCACCTCAAGAAGGGAGGGTTTGCTGGCACTGTAAGGATCTGAGATTGTATTTCGATGGTGCAAGGGCTTATGGTTTATACGAAGGGCTTTTAAGGGATCTAATTCACAGATTTAAATTCAGAGGAGAGATAGCGGTAGGGGAGAAGCTTTGGGGATTGATAGGTAAGGCACTTCCCTCTTACTGGGATATAGATTGTATAACCACTGTTCCCTCCCATAAGGGAAGTTTAAAAGAAAGGGGGTTTAGCACCTCGGCCCTTTTAGGAGCGGGAGTAGCCCACGCGCTATCCCTTCCTTTTTATCCCGACCTTCTCACCTGGAGAAGGGAGGTAAAAAGGCAGATCGGCTTAGGGAGGGAAGAGCGCTTTCTCAATGTGAGGGGAGCGGTGAAATGCCTTTCCCCGAAGGATGTGAAAGGCAAGAGATTTTTGCTGGTGGATGATGTGATGACAACGGGAGCAACAGCATCTGCTTGTGCTTACGCATTAAAAAAGGCGGGAGCGGAAAGGGTATGGGTGGTGACCTCCGCTCGGGATATAACGCTCTAAGGATTTCGAGAAAGGCTCATGCCTTAAGCCTTCGGAGGAACTCACAAAGTATGAGGAGGAAATAACGAGGGAATGTGGAAACTTTTGCGATCTTTGAGGGTTGGCAAAACAATCTATAAAGCCATTCCAGTCCAAGTCTCCGCATTAAAAGGGGAGCCCTCTTCACCCTTCCCGCAAGGACATCCAAAGTTCCACCCACCCCTATCGCTACCTTCACCCCCAATTCGTCCTTATTTCGCCAAATGAACTTTTCCTGCCTGGGGATCCCCATCCCGACGAGCAATATGTCCGCTTTGCTTTCCCTTATTTTTTTTACCACTTCCTTCTCCTTTTCCGGCTTGAAGTAACCATGCTGACACTCCACGATGCTCAAGCGAGGAAATGCCTCCCTGATCTTCCTTGCTGCCTCCTCAGCGACCCCTTCCTTCCCCCCTAAGAAGAAAAAACTCCAATTTTCCCTTTCCGCCAGAGGGAAGAGTTTCTGAACCAAATCCACCCCCGAAACTCGCTCCTTAATGGGCAATCCCAACAACCTTCCTCCCATCACCACTCCTATCCCATCGGGGGTTGCCATATCCGCATTCCTCAGTATCTGGGCGAATTCCTCATCCTGGGAAGCGACGGTAAAGGCATAGGCATCGCAGGTTACGATCAAGTGCAGTTTATCTTCTTTCAGGAACTCCCTGATTCGCTGGAGCGCCTCTTCCTGGGTGAAGAGAGAAATTTTACCACTTAGGAAGGGACGCTCTATGTTCCTTCTCTCCACGATTGGAGGTATCTCTCTTGCTCTGGAGTGAGGGCATCTATCTGGATGCCAAGGGAGGTCAATTTCAGGCGCGCTACCGCTTCCTCCACTTCCGGGGGCACGGGATAGACCTGGGGAGCTAAGGAAGAAGCGTTATCGACGAGGTACCTTATAGACAGGGCTTGGGTAGCGAAGGACATGTCCATGACACTTGGGGGATGCCCCTCTGCAGCGGAGAGATTGACTAACCTTCCTTCCGCCAAGAGGTAAAGGCGCCTACCATCCTTCAGGGTGTATTCATCCACAAAGGAACGAAGGCGCCTTTTGGCAATGCTCATCTTCTCCAAGGCGGGGATGTCTATCTCCACATCAAAGTGCCCTGAATTCGCCATTATCGCTCCATCCTTCATTAGTTGGAAATGTTCCTCCCTAATAACTCCCTTATCCCCCGTAACGGTTAGGAATATGTCTCCTATCTTAGCTGCCTCTAAGGAATGCATAACCTGGTAACCATCCATAACCGCCTCCAAAGCCTTGAAGGGGTCCACCTCGCAGACGATCACTTGCGCCCCCATCCCCCTCGCTCGCATGGCCACTCCCTTCCCGCACCAACCGTAACCGAAAACCACCAGTTTTTTGCCCGCTAGGAGGATGTTGGTAGCTCTCAGAATACCATCGATCGTTGATTGCCCCGTGCCATATCGATTGTCGAAAAGAAATTTCGATCGCGCATCGTTCACAGCGATAAGGGGATATCTAAGCACCCCGTCCTTAGCCATGCTCCTCAACCTTATGACACCGGTGGTGGTTTCCTCCGTGCCTCCTCTGGTCTCGCCCAAAAGGTCTTGCCTTTCAGTATGGAGGGTAGTCACCAAGTCGGCGCCATCGTCTATCGTGAAATGGGGCTTTTGTTCCAAGACGGAAAGGATATGCTGGTAATAGGTCTCGCGGTCTTCTCCCTTTATGGCAAATACGGGTATCTCGAAATGCTTAGCTAAAGCGGCAGCGACTTCATCCTGCGTGCTCAAAGGGTTGGAAGCGCAAAGGAAAACCTGCGCTCCTCCCTTTTTTAAAACGAGGGCGAGGTTAGCGGTTTCGGAGGTGATATGTAGGCAAGCGCCGATCCTTATCCCTTCCAGGGGTTTCTCTCTTTCAAACCTTTCCCCGATGAGTTTCAGGACAGGCATCTCCAATCCTGCCCATTCGATCTTCTTCAGTCCCTCATCAGCGAGATCGAGCGATTTTACATCGTATGTCATTCCTTTTCTCTCCCTTCTATTTTGCTTGAACAGGGCTTACGATTATCCCTTCGAAGACTGCGGCGTTGGAATAAACCTCACACCCCTCTCCCACGATGCACCCCTCTAATATCGTATCCTTTGCCACCTTCGCTCCCCTCCAAAGAATGCTGTTCCTCAACACCACCCCCTCTTCTATAACGCACTCGTCTCCCAATACCGTCCCCTCGAGTATCACCGCTCCCTTTTTTATAGTACACCTATTGCCGATGACAACCGGGTACTCAACCCGAGAGGAGGGTTCGATATAAGTTGCCTCTCCCTTCCAAATGAAGGGCTTAACCTCCTTTAGGGGAATCTCGAAATTAACCTTTTTGTATAAGACATCCCTGTGGGTTTCCTTATATTGTTTGATATTCCCTACATCCTTCCAGTACCCTAAAGCAAGATAACCATAGAAGGGGACCTTTTTATCTATAAGGAGAGGGAAAAGGTCCCTTCCAAAATCGAAGAACCTATCGGAAGGAATGAGATCCAAAACCTCGGGCTCTATTATATATATACCCGTGTTGACGGTATTGGAGGGAATGCGTTCCCCTCTTGGTTTCTCTATGAAGGACAAGATCTTCCCCCTTTCATTGACAACCACCACACCATACTCGCTTGGATCATCCACCAAGGAAAGGGCGATCGTTACTTTTGCTTTCTTCTCCTGATGAAAGGCAAGAACCCTCCTCAGGTCTATATCGCAGAGGTCATCTGCACCTATGACCAGGAAAGTCCCATCGAAAAAATCCTGGTTTTTCTTCACCCCACCTGCTGTTCCCAGGGGTTCCTCCTCATAAGAGTATCTAATGTTTACCCCCCACTTTTCCCCCTTTCCCAACCTCTCGGTTATCTTATGGGGGAGATAATGGAGGTTTATCACTATATCATCGAACCCGTGCTTCTTAAGGTGTTCTATTACATGCTCTATCACCGGTTTGTTAGCGATGGGGACCAAAGGTTTGGGGATGTTGCGAGTGAGAGGATCCAAGCGGGAGCCCACCCCTGCCGCCAAAATCATAGCCTTCATCCCTTACACCTCTTTTTTCCCATAGAATCTTCTTATCGCGTTGGCAACGCGGATTATCTGCTCCTCCTTCAAACCAGCGTAAACGGGGATAGAGAGAACCTCGTCCGCTGCCTTCTCCGTTTGGGGAAAATCCCCTCTTTTGTAACCGAGAGAGGAAAAGGCGGGTTGGCAGTGGAGTGGTACTGGGTAATAGACCATCGTTTGCACGCCCTCTTTGCGGAGGAAATTCCTCAATCCTTCCCTATCCTTTGCCCTTATGGTGAATTGGTGATATACATGGAAGTTACCTTCGGCCTCCTTAGGGAGAGTAATCTCCTCCACATCGCTTAGAAGTTGGAAGTAAAGTTGAGCATTCCTACGCCTCTCTCGCGTCCACTCCGAGAGATAGGGTAACTTGGTTAGGAGCACCACCGCCTGGATCTCATCCAACCGGCTATTCGTTCCCAAGAAATCGAAGGTGTAATCTTGCCCCCCATGGCAACGGAGAAGCCTTAATTTCTTATAGAGATCCTCCTTGGAAGTGAGGATCATCCCCCCATCGCCGACCGCTCCCAAATTCTTCGTGGGATAAAAGCTTAAACATCCTACATCCCCGAAGGAACAGACGGGCTTTCCTTTATGGAGCGCCCCTACGGCTTGGGCGGAGTCCTCGACGATGGCGAGGTCGTGCTCCTCAGCGATTTTACAGATGGTGGTCATATCGCAAGATTGTCCGAAGAGATGGACAGGAAGTATCGCCCTTGTCCTTTTATCTATGACCTCTTCTATTAGGTCAGGGGAGATATTGAAGGTCTCAGGATCGATATCAACGAAGACGGGGCGAGCACCAACGATGACGATGCTCTCGGCCGAGGCAACGAAGGAGAAAGGGGAGGTGATCACTTTATCGCCTCGTCCGATATTCAGGGCATGGAGGGAAAGGATCAGGGCATCGGTACCGGAATTGACCCCTACGGCATACTTCGCTCCACACAACTTCGCTATCTCCTTTTCCAATTTTTCCACATTCTCCCCCAAAACATACCGCCCGGAGAGAAGGACCTTCCTTATCGCTTCTTCCAACTCCGCTGCCAAAAGCTGATGTTGCTGTCTTAGGTCGTTTATTGGGATGATATCTTCGTCCATTTGGGAAATTATAAGGGACCCCCTTTTGCAATGTCAATTTCGTTCTTTTTAAAATTCGGGCGACAAGCAAAGTAGACAGGAAATCTCCCTTCGATGTATTATATCTTCCAAATGAGGTTGCTACTCCTAATATGCACGCTTCCTCTGTACGCCTTCTCGCCTTCGACGAGCAAATTGGGCATCCACCTCATTGGGAGCTACACAGAAGGGGCAAGAAAGATAATATCCGCCGGACCTGTGGTGATAAAGGTCCTCGATCCTCAAGCGAGCAAGGATATGCAGGAGGCGGTTTTAGATTACAAAAAACGGTTTCCCAAGGGGATCGTAGTTATGCGGGTTTGGGAGAGGACTCCCAATGTGCACTACAATCTTGAAGACGATCCCACGGCAAGCGCGGATGACTTTTGGGAGAAGGTCTTAAGGCCAGCAGTGGAGGCACTACCAAAGGAAGTCCGAAAAGCGATAGATTACCTGGAGGGACCGAATGAAGGCGAAACCACGCCCACTTGGGAGACCGTGGACTCCGCGAGATGGTTCGGGCAGTTTTGGGTAAGGCTGGCGAGAAGGATCAAAGAAGCGGGTTGCCGCCCTTGCGTGGGGAGCATAGCGGTTGGGAATCCTCCGGGCACTTTGGAGGAGATCTATGCCAAACTGGAAGCTTTCCTACCTGCCTTAAGGGTATTAAAGATATACAATGGAGCTTGGAGCTACCACGCTTACTCCTTGGAGTATTCGACCGATATAGAAAAGGAGAGGTGGTATTCCCTTCGCTATAGGATATTTTATGAATTCCTGGCGAAGAAACACCCCGAATTGAGGAATCTGCCCCTCATCTTAACGGAAGGAGGGATAGATAAGTTGGGGAATCCTCAAACGGATGGTTGGAGGGCGAGGGGAAACGAGGAGAAATATCAGGAATGGTTGAAGTGGTTTGATGCGGAACTAAGAAAGGACAAGTATGTGGTGGGGGTGACCCTGTTTCAGATTGGGAATCCAGAGGGGTGGTGGTCGTTCGACCTGGAGCCTATAGCGGACTGGATGGCAGAGTATCTAAGGAAGAATTCTAAAAGGTGAAGCTCCCCCCTTTGGAAGAAGCGATTTTCTTAGAGAGAGTGGGAAGGTTCTTGGGTAAAGTGGAATTGGGCGTGCTCCCTTCGGCAAACGAAATTAAAGGCAAGGAAATACTTGTTCACATACCAAATAGCGGGAGGCTGCCCTATCTTCTCAAAAAAGGGAACATAGTGTACTTGAGGAAGAATAAGGGGCGAACGGAATGGAGCGTGTTTTCGGTAAAGATCGGAGAGTCGGTCTCCCTCCCCTTGGTCGGGCGACATGCTCGTTCGCCTTTGGCAAGCGAGCAAATGGTCATCGTGGATTCCTTCGTGGGGGAGAAGCTCTTTGAAGAGGAATTGAGGAAAGGAAAACCTTTGCCCTTTATAGGCAAGCTTATCGAATGGAGAAAGGCACCAAGATTTAGGGGGGTGACATTCGATTTCCTCATCATAGGAGAGTCGGGAAGATTCTTAGTAGAGCAAAAAAGCAGCACCCTTTTAGAGGGTGAGACAGCTTACTTCCCCGACGCTCCCACAGAGAGGGGATACAGGCAGCTTGTAACCCTGAAGCAAGCAGTTCAAGAAAGGTTTACGCCACTCCTCATAATGATCGTGAAGCACCCTCGAGCGAAACGCTTCTCCTTCGCCCATCATATAGATCCGCGCTTTGCCGAGGAGGCAGAACATTTCGTTCGGGATTTCCCCTTCCTTTGTTTCAAGATAGCACAACAAGGAAGCGACCTTTCCCTTGTCCCTATGTAACCTCGTCCGCCGAAGGCGGACGAGAATGGCACCCAATCGAAAAGAGGGGGCGCGGCTATACGCTTTTGCCTTGAGAATCCTTCAACTTCTGTAAGAGCCTCTCGAGATACCGGAGGATGTCCTCCTCCCGCCATACATTCGCCTCCACGATTAACCTTCCGCTCGCCCATCTTCCTCCACCTATCCTCCTTGCCAATTCCTTGCTGATCTCCTTGTAACTTCGTATATATACCTTACCCCTCCTATACTGAACGGAATACAGCCTTGCTTCCCTTGCCAAAAGACGAAGGTTCATCACCTGAAATATGTTCATCGTTTCCCTTGGGATTTTGCCAAACCTGTCCTCCATTTCCTCTCGCAGTTCTGCCAGTTCTTCCCTGCTTTTACAATCGGCGATCCGCCTATAGAAATCCAGCCTCATCGCAGGGCTTTTAATGTAATCCTCAGGGATATAAGCGCTCACGGGGACATCAACCGTAGGTAGCGGGAGTTCCTCTTCCCTTTCGTTTGCCAAAGATAAATGAGGAGGTTGCCCGCTCGAAGGGCGGGCAACTGCCTCTTTCTTTTCTCCTCTTAGTTCCCTTATCGCTTCGTCTAAAAGCGAGAGATAGAGATCGAAGCCCACCGCTTTTATGTGACCATGCTGTTGGGGTCCGAGGAGGTTACCTGCCCCTCTTATCTCCAAATCCCTTAGAGCCAGCCTCAAGCCGGAGCCGAGGTGAGAGAACTCCTCTATGGCTTGTAATCTCTCCTTTGCTTCCTTAGTGGTTAGCTTATGGGGTTCATAAAGGAGGTAGGCGAAAGCCTGACGATAGGAACGCCCCACTCTTCCCCTCAGTTGGTAAAGTTGACCTAGACCGAAGGAAGGAGCATCATCGATGATTATCGTATTGGCATTCGGCACATCTAAACCATTCTCTATGATCGTGGTAGCGACAAGAATGTCTATCTTCCCCTCGTAGAAATCCAGCATCCTCCTCTCCAATTCCCGCTCGGGCAATTCGCCGTGAACAACCCCGATCCTCGCTTGAGGCACCAATCCTTTCAACCTTTGAGCCACCTCATAAATGTCCTCTATGCGGTTATGAACGAAGAAAGCCTGCCCTCCTCTTCCTAATTCCCTTTCCAAAACGGTTTTGATTATCTCGTCGCTCTTTTTTACCACTATGGTCTTGATGGGCAATCGTCCCTCGGGGGGATCATTTATAACGCTTATGTCCTTGAGATGGCTGAGCGCCATATTGAGGGTGCGGGGAATAGGCGTAGCGGTAAGGGTGAGGATATCCACATTTGCCCTTATCTTCTTGAGCGCCTCTTTCTGCATGACACCGAACCTCTGCTCTTCGTCTATTATGACCAATCCGGGTCGTCGGAACTTCACATCCTTGGAGAGAAGCCTATGAGTGCCTATGACTATATCAATCGTTCCCTTGGCGAGATCCTCTATTATCCTCCTCTGGAGGCTCCTTTCAGTGAATCTGCTTAGCATTTCTACCCTTATCGGGAAGGGCGCCAGTCTTTCCTTGAAGACATAGTAGTGTTGTTGAGCGAGAACTGTGGTGGGCACGAGAACCGCCACTTGATATCCATCCATAACCGCTTTGAAAGCAGCTCTTATGGCCACCTCCGTTTTTCCGAATCCCGCATCCCCACAGATAAGCCTATCCATGGGACGGGGCGATTCCATATCCCTCTTGACTTCCTCAATAGCCCTCCGTTGATCTTCCGTTTCCTCATAAGGGAAGGACGCTTCTAACTCCATCTGCCAGGGAGTATCAGGAGAGAATCGGACTCCCCCTTCTATCTCCCGCTTTGCGTAAAGGGTTATCAATTCCTTAGCTAATTTTAGGGCGGACTCCTTTGCCTTCCTCCGTATCCTCTCCCATTCCCCTGTCCCCAACCTGCTGAGTTGAGGGCTTTCCTCCCCTATGTATCTATGTAGGAGGCGGACCTCCTCCACGGGGATATAAAGTTTGGTTCCTCCCGCATATTCAAGGGAGATGTAGTCCTTGACCACTCCTTCCACCTTCAAAGGCATAACTCCCTGGAAGCTTCCGATTCCGTGGCGGGGATGAACTACAAGATCCCCAATTCTCATATCGGTTATAGAGGAAATAGGGGCGGTTTCCCGAGCGGGGAAGATCCTCTTGGGGCGCCAGGCTTTTCTTATCCCCAAGATTTCCTCGTCCGTTAGGAGACAAAACTTCGTTTCTGGTAATAAGAACCCTCCCCCAAGTCCAAGGAAGAGGAGGTTTACTCCTCCTTTGGGGAAGATCTCCCCATGCTCTCGAAACTCCCAAACGTTCACTCCTTCCTGGCGAAGGTAATCCCCTACCCTATACCCCTTCTCAGCGCATATGACGATTGTCCAACCCACTGCCTCCCTCGCTTTTAAATCCTCAACCAACAGGCTCAATTGCCCTTTGAAGGAAGGAGGGGGCATAACCTCTATATTGATAGAGGGGGAGCGGGGGGAGAGGAAGATCCTCTTCCCTTCCAGTTCCAAATCCTGGGGCGTAAGTCCCCAAGCTATCTTGGGGAAACCCGCTATTTTATCCTTCAGACTTTCCCCTCCGTCCTGAGAAACCAAGGAGAAGAGAAACTGGGTTTCAATCCTTTTGAAGGAACGTTGAGTTAGGGAATCGAATTGTTTTATCTCCTCTATGAGGTCCCCAAAGAAGACGAGGCGGATAGGTTGGGAAAGATGGGGAGGGAAAATGTCTATTATTCCTCCTCTCACGGCGAATTCGCCCGGCGCCTCCACCATTTCCACCCTCTCGTATCCAAAATCAACGAGCGTAGATATTAAATCTTCGAAGGGGAGCTCCATCTTCTCCCTTAATTCAATTCTTTCCCTTTTCTCTATTCGATCCCAAAGTGTCGGTAGTGGGACGATTATTTTGCCTCTTCCTTCTTTCAACTCCTCCAACGCGTTTATTCGCCAATGAAGCACTTCTTCCTCCAGGAGCTCTTCATCCTTGGGTGGGAGGAAATGAACCCTAACACCGACTTTCTCTAATTCTTCGTAAAGTTTTCTCCCTTCTAAGATTGTGGGGGTTATGATGATACACCTATCCACTGTTTGGAGCAGGGTCCCCACCAAGAGGGTATAGAAAGCCCCTACCCTCTCTGCTCCCAGCCAGAGTTTCCCTTCTTCCTTGAAGCTATTAAGGGCTTTTCGCAGAGAAGGGGAAGCGAGAAGGATTTCCCCCAATTTGTGGATTTGGTAGGTTGTTAATGCCTGCATCCCTTATTTTAATTTTATTTATTCTCAAACCACTTAAGAATCTTCTGGATAGTGCCCTGCTCCTCCTCCGGAGGTAGAGGTAATTTCCCTTTCAATTTTATCGGGATTTCCCCCTCTTTCACCCATCCCCTTAGCCGCAATTCCTCCTCCCAACCCTGCCCCGCCTCGAGACTTTTAACCTTCTTCTCCTCTGTGGATACTTCCTTCTCCAATGCTCGATTTTCTTTCACTAGAGTGTTTACTTCCTTCTTTACATTTAAAAAGGCTTTTACATGTTTCCCCACAGGGTATAGAATATATTTTGCACCTGCTATCCAAAGAAGTATCAAGAGGATTAGGTAAAGGGTCCTTCCTTTTGATTGTTTCCGAGGAATCCTTTTCCTCATATCACTTTGGTTTCCCCCTCCAATATCAAACCCCTATCTATGTCCACGGTTACCAGCAATCCGTCCTTCAATACTTCCTTCCCTGTGCTTACCTCGGTGAGGATAGGGATATCCATGTCCGCTTTAGCAAGAAGGAGATAAGGGGCGATGCCCTGCTCCTTGGTTATTATAACCTTGGCTTCCCTCAAATAAGGAAGCACATTTTCTTCTAATTTCTCCAGGGCGACGGCACAACCTCGCACCTCCACGCCTTCCTTGAACCATCTTAGAGGGGCAGTGATGGTACCCGTGCCAAAGCCCCTGCCGGTAGCGAGGATCCGGCTTATCATATGCACCTTTAAAAGGTTGGTCGTTCCTGAGACCTTTATCGGCACTCCCCCCGTGAGCACTACTACATCTCCCTCTTTCACGAAGCCAGCCTCTCGCGCCACCTCGATGCTTTTGGAGAGCATTTCGTCGGTGTCTTCGTAATAAGGGATAAAGAGGGGATACACACCCCATACTACAGCAAGCCTGCGAAGGGTTTTATCTTCGGGGGTGGTAGCGATGATAGGGGCATTCGGTCTATAGCGGGATATCATGCGGGCGGTATAACCCGATGAGGTTACAGTGATTATCGCCCTCGCTGAAAGGCTGGCGGCGATTTGGCAAGCGCTTATCGCTATAGCATCGGTGACCGTTTCCACTTGCGCTCTTAATCTTTCTCCGAAGGTCTTTTGGGAATCGGCGAAGATCTCCGTCGTTCTGGCAACATGGTGCATAACTCTCACCGCTTCCACGGGATATTTGCCCACGGTCGTTTCCTCGGAAAGCATCAACGCATCTGCCCCGTCCAATATGGCATTAGCTATATCGGCAAGCTCTGCTCTCGTGGGGCGAGGATTCTCCACCATAGATTCCAGCATCTGGGTTGCTACTATACATGGCTTTCCCAGGCGATTAGCGAGTTTTATGATCCTTTTCTGCTGGACGGGCACTTCTTCTTGAGGTATCTCCAAACCCAAATCCCCCCTCGCAACCATGATGCCATGCGCTTCCTCACATATTCTATCGAGTTTATCAACCGCCTCTTTAGTT
>CAYVMD010000048.1:0-15357 GCA_964452465.1 uncultured bacterium
GAGCGAGGGAATTCGCTAAGAAGACGGTGTGCCTCTCCAATTTGAAGCAAATAGGGCAGGCGATGATGATGTATGTCCAGGATTATGACGAAACATTCCCGGCAGCGAGAATGGGCCCCACATGTTGGCCGGTTTGCAATGCCTGGGCGGGCACCCATTATGTTTGGCGCTACATCATACAACCTTACGCGAAAAACTATGACATATTCCGCTGTCCCTCCACCGATTCTTTCGCCTGGAGCGAGACTTTCTGGGGAGTTCATTTCGATGTCTTAGGAACCTACGGGATGAATGGCGTGTTTTGCGGGCAGCCGAAACGATTAGCTGACATGCCTTCTGCTTCCGATATAATATTGGTTGGGGAATCAAGAATCGCCGATCACAACCCGTGGTGCCACGCAAGCAAGGGCAACAACCTTAATAACTATTATGATACCGGATGGGGTTGCTACCTTTACCACTCCGATATGAGGGAGAACTTCCTGTTTGCCGACGGACATGTTAAGTCCATGAAACTTGCTCAGACGATAGATCCCCAATTCCTCTGGGTTTGGTGGGACGATACCTGGGCAAGATGGGCGTGGCAAGCTTCCCGCGATAACATAAACAAAGCCCCTTGGGCCTGGTAAGCCCTACAACATACAGGGTGTCAATTTATATAAGGTAGTAAAAATGAAAGAGGTGGGGATCGTTGTTCTTTTATTTTGTGTGGGTTACCTTTGGGGGGAGGATATTATAAATACAAAGAAGCATCTGCAGGGAGCGCTCGTGTTCGCCATTTCCCAGGGAACCGCCACCCTTGAGGATGTCAAGGAATTGGAGAGCATGGGAGTGGATTTAGTGGTAAGGGGCATTTCCTGTGGATGGTATGCGAGCCCCAAGGATATGCTGGAGAGAAGCATGGCAGTGGGAGAGGCATTGAGGGAATCCTATAAGAGAAAAATCCTCTGGAGCGCCATGATAACCTCCTCCGCCATCATCCCCGACATCCTGCCTGAGAAGGATGTGGCTCTCTACGCCGATAGAGACGCTCAAGGAAACGTGATAAAGATAGCCCCCTGGTGGCAGGGGTGCCTAAATAATCCCCATTTTAGTAACTTCGTAAAGGAGATAGCTAAATCGAGCATAGATGCGGGTATAGTGGGGATCCATTACGACGAATCCTATGGGCATTGGTTTTGGACCTACCCTGTTCCTTGCTTTTGTGATTACTGCATCGAAGGATTCAGGGAATGGTTGAAAAAGGAGAAACCCCCTATCCTCAAGGATTTAGGCATTTCCGATCTGGAGAAATTCAATTACCGTGATTTTCTCGCTCAGGGGCAACTCCAAGATAAACCCTGGGAAAGTCCCCTCCATCCCGAATATTGGCGTTTCCTCCTCTATAGCACTTTGGAGATGGAGAAAGAAATAGTGGAGGAAAGCAAGGGATATTGCCGGGGGAAGTGGGGAAAGGAGTTAATCGCTAATGCTAACCAATACGATATGGTAAATCTCTGCGCTGTAGTAGTGGGTGAGTCCAAGATCTATGATTTCGTAAACATAGGTTGGGGCTTGGATCGGCTTCCACCTCGTTCCTCTTATATCCCGAGTTATTTAGCCTCAAAAGCGATCGGCTACGATAGACCCGTCGTCATGTTCCTCGACATTCAGGAGGAGCCGGCGGTTTTCGCCTCCCTTTCCGAAAGGGGCAAGGGTCAATTGTTCCAATGGCTTTCCGCGGAGGCGTATTCCAGCGGATGCTTCTATGCCCTCCATCATCGCTTTTCCCTTTGGAAGGGCCCGGTGAACGAATTGGTAAGGATAGGGAGGTTTGTGAAAGCCCATCCTCACCTATTCAGGGATACGAAGCCTTCCCCTGATGTCTTTCTTCTCTATTCCTTCGCTTCTAATATCTATGATATGTTCTCCAAATATTGGGGCAGAAAGGATATGCCCGATCATAGCAAAGCCTACGATGTTGTAGGGCAAATGCTTACCAATTGTGGGGTGCAATTCGCAGGGCTATTCCTGGGGGAGGGCAGGGCGTTCCCCAATAGCGTCGCTACCTGTGAGAAGGGAGCCTTCTCCAAGCTCTCACCCCAGGATTTCCCCCATATAATCGTTCCCTCCGCTTATGCCCTAACTGCTGAGAATATAAGGATGCTCAGGAATTATGCGGAGGCAGGGGGGAAGCTTTTGCTCTTGGGGAGGTGTGGGGAATACGACGAAAAGCTCCAGAAACGAGTTGCTGATCCGTGGGGAGATCTGATAAGGAAAGGGAGGGTTACCTATCTGCCCGATTTTTTCGAAAATCCACCCCATGTCCAATTGGAGAAATTGGTCGGCCTCTTGGAGAAGGGCGGTTGGACTCCCAGAGTCGTGGAATTGAGCGCTAAGCCCTCCACCCACAAGATAATAAGGCGGAGCAAGGATAGCCTTATTCTGCATTTCATCAATAAGAACTTCCGAGAGGGAGAGGGGTTTAAGCCCGTGAACGATTTGAAGGTCGTTCTGAAATTGCCTCCGGGCTTTAAACCCACTTCGAAAATCCTTTACTACTCTCCCGACTGGGATTCACCAAAGGAAGGGAAGGTCGCCCTGAAGGAAGATAGCGTGTTCCTGAGCCTCCCTTCTTTCGATGTGTGGTTGATCGGGGAGCTGAAGGGGGGAAGATGAGAGCGCTCATCGTCTGGATATTTATTCTTTTGCTTCTGAGTGGGGTGTTAGCCATAGAAATGAGGGAGAAAGAAGATACTTGGGAATTCGAGACGGCTTTTTACATCCTTCAACTCCCTCGGGAGAAGGGGACTTTTACCCTCCTCACGAAAAGCAGTAGGGGAACCTTCCCCATTCACTCCCCCAGGGGAGAAGGTCCCTGGTTTGGCTATAATTCCCCTCAAGGGGAGATACGCACCTCCGCGAGGAGACCTGAGAAAGTCGATGTATCAAAGAAAGGGAAGTATTGGGGAATAGAGGTGACCACCCCCTTGGAAAAGGGCGTCTATCACCGAGGGGTTTTCTTCTTAGCGGAGGATTTCTTAGCCGTTCGCTCCCTGATAGAAGGCAAAACAACGGAGGAAGTAAGCATTGTGAGATTGGCCCCTCGCATGGAGGTGGATCTCGGGGTCTTTACCGATTATGCTTTTTCCATTCCCCAAAGAGTTGTGGCTGGAAAGGCGAAGGAGTTGGGGCGCCCAGGTTATGCGGGGATATCCGCTTGGGGAGGTCCCCAAAGTTATGCTTCCTTGGATCCCTCCGTCCCCTTCTTTGCTCTCTATAACCCCGATTTAAAGACAGGTTTTCTCTTCCTTTACCCCTTTTATCAAAGGTTGTGGTCAGGGAAACACATCTTCCTTCAAAGATGGCAGGATGAGATAGATTACTTTTATGCGGGTTGGGGAGATAAATCTTCCCTCGGGGAGGAGGTGCTCTTTCTCATCGCTCCATTGAAGGCGTATTCAGCCGAAGAGATCTACAGCCAAGCGAGAGAATTGATGGAGAAGGTAGAGAAGATGGTATTGGAGGGTTCTCTTCCTTTTCCCTCTTTATTGCGCTTTCTTAAGGTAGAGGAGGAAATAGAAGGGAATTGGAAGAGGTGCGAGGAAAAAATAAGAGGAATCCTCGATAAAGTGGAAGGCTTCCCGCCAACGCAATTGGAGGTGGTAAGGAGAAGTGTGTTCTACATACAGGTCTTAAGTGTCGCTTCTCAAATTGCCCTTTCACAAGGGGATTATGAAACAGCCCTTTCCTACTCCCAACAAATGGTAGAGAATCTTGCAAACTGGGGGGAGGACGAAGAAAAATGAGAGGTTTGCTTTTCTTGATATTCTTGGGTCCCTTGCTCGTTGAAGGAGAGGAAGTCTTCCTTTCTTGGGCTTGGCATGGAGGCTATTACCTCACCGATGAGCAGGCGACCCGAGACGCCCTGGATGCTCTCTTCAAAGCCTTGGAGGAGAATCCCAGTGCGAAGGCGGTGTTGGAGATAGAGCCGTATACCTTAGAGAGGATGCTGTTGGGGGAAAAATTCGATGTGGAGAAAAAAGGACGAGAGGGTGGTTATGTTGTAGGTTGGACCTATGGGGGCCCGGGGAAATGGGAGATGAAATTTGGGAAGGGATATGCTCGTCAGGGAAATGTTGGTGTGAGGTTGGAGCTTAAGCAGGGAGACTATGTGAATCTCTGCCAACCAAAGGAGGTAATGAGTTTAAGGGGGAAAACATTGATATTCAGTGGTTGGGTGAGGGCTTCCTCCGGTGGTGGGGCTCACCTTTACATTGATGCTTGGGATGCTTCTCGCTTCATAGAGGGTTCCTCGAGGTTCAGCGAGGGGGTTCCTCCGGATGGGAAGTGGCATTTCGTGGAGGTGAAATTCCCCGTCCCCAACGAAGCCGTCACCATTTTCCCCCAAGCGAAGATAGGTCCCGAGCCTGGTACTGCCGATTTCGATGCCTTCTCCCTCAAGATCGAGGAAACAGGGGAGGAGATCCTCTTTAACGGCGATTTTGAGAGAGTGGAGATCTTCACCCTTAAAGATCTGGAGCGCCTCGAGCGCTTGAAACGGTTGGTAGAAGAGGGAAAAGTGGAGATCGTGGGGGGAGCTTATACCCAGCCGATCATGTATACCATCGGCAACGAATCGGTCATCCGACAGTTCGTCCTTGGTTGTGAAGCAGTGGAGAGGACGATTGGCAAGCAGGTGAGGATCTATGCTGCCCAGGAGCCGGACATGATGGGGCAATTGCCCCAAATCCTGAGGAAATGCGGGTTCTCGGGCGTTCTCTATCGCACCAGTTGGGGAGCTTTCGGTTTCGTCCCTTCTTATAATGCGGAAAAGGTTTGGTGGGTTGGTCCGGATGGCACGAGGATCGAAGCGATTCCCCAACCCGAACCGCTTCGCATAGGTTGGGGAACATATGATAGACCTGCCCTAAACCTGGTGAAGGAATGCGAAAGGGTAGGGGTTAAGCAACCTTTATTCATGGCTTTCGGCGATTTCATCGCTTCCTGGGTCGTTTCCTCCCTCCCTATTTTGAAGGGGCAATTTGGGATCGGCTGGATCAACCTCTGCCAAAGGCTGGATGCTTCAGGATTACGGGGAAAAGAGTTGGAATTCTCCGCCTTGGTCAGGGCAAGGGGAATGGGTGCTCATCTCTATATAGATGCCCATAATGAGCAGGGAGGAGTTAGTGGGAGTGCCCAATCCCCCGATGTCCCTGCGGATGACCAATGGCACAGACTTAGCCTCCGCTTCAAAGTCCCAGAGGATGCGGTCTTCCTCTTCCCTCAAGGAAGGATCGTCAGCGCTGAGGAGGCACAGGCGGATTTCGCCGTCTTCAGCTTGAAGAGGGTGGGGGAAGAGAGGGAACTACTTGCGAATCCGCTTTTCTCTTCTCCTTCTTTGCCTTCTCAGTGGGGCATTAGTCACAGCGAGGGGGTGGAGGGAGAATATGAGGTGCGAAGAGGAGATGTGGAGGGTGGCTATTTCGTTTGCTTAAGAATGCGTCCTTCTCCTTTCCCCTATCCCTGGAGAATCGTGTCTTTGGAGGAATATCTAAAGGAAATGGGACCCCCGAGGAAGGAATGGCAGGATGCCTATGTTGGTTTCGAACACCGCTTTCCCTTTGGGCTTTTGGGAGGAGAGCCTCAACTATTCAACAGGTTGGCGGAGGATTCCGCCCTTCGGACGGAAAGGCTTTTAGCTCTATCTGGTTCGAAGGATGAGAGGGTGGAGGATGTTTGGCGGTTGGTGTTGATGGGACATCATCACGACGCCTGGGTTTGTGCCCCGGTTATCTTCGGCATCTGGAGCAGGGGCTACAAATCCTATGCCCAATTGGTGGAGGAAGCCTGGGAGGAAGTGAGGAGGATTTGCGCGGATATAGAGAAGAACCTTCTCGATAACGACTGGCGACGCTTTAATTTGGTCAATTTAACCGGCGATGAGCGGGAAGATATCGCGGAAATCCATGTAGATCTGCCTCCAGGCGTGGCTAAAAACCCAGCCTTCGAGGCGGGAGGGAAACTGCTTCCGGCCCGGGTAGAGGTACTTTCTCGCCATGGGGATGGAAGCGCCAAGGAGGTACACGCTTATGTTTTGGCGAAGGTTCCGTCCCTCGGTTATCTAACCCTTAATATCAAGGAAGGAACTCCTCCTTCCCTTCCCCGCACCAGGGTGCGGAAAAATGGTGGGGAGGTGGTCTTGGAGAATCCCTTCCTTCGCCTCGTCCTTTCTAAGGATGGCTTATTAATGCCCTATTCCCCCTCCGGCCAGCCCCTGCTATCCCGCTCAGCTTTTCTAACCGGTAGGTTCCCCTCAGGTGACCTCTTCTCTCAAATAGAGGATATCCAGGCGAAGGAGGAAGGACCCTTTGGTGTTGCTTATGTTAAGGGCAGGATCGGAAATGTCCCCTTCTACGCTAGGACGCGGCTCTCCCCCCTTTCCCCCATAGTAGATGTGGAATTGGAGTTCGATTTCGGGGACGGTGTAGTTGTGGGGGAGGGGGAATCCATACCTCCGGGCCCTTCCCCAAGGATCCCCAGTTGGGCGAGGGATGACCTAAAATTACGATTGGTGTTGCCCTTAAATCTCGAGAAGACGAAATTCTATTCCCAGGGAGCTTTTGAATTAAGGAAGCCCTACGAGGAAAGGTTCCCCCTTATAGGTTATGCCATAGCGGAGGGCGAAGGGAGGGGAATTGCGGTTTATGTGGATAGGGCAACCGCGGGGTTATTCAACGAGCGGGATAACTTCCTCGCCATTGTCCTCGCTTACGGAGGAAAGTTCATCTATGCCCCCGGAGGATTTGCTCCCCTCTCGGGAAAGAAAAGATACAAACTCGCCGTCAATTTTTATCGGGGCAATATGGAGTCCGCGGGGATTGCTCAAGCCTACGAGATATTCAGCCAACCCCTCATATCTCTCCCCGCCACTGCCGTCTTTAGGGAAGGGAAATTCTCCCTTGTAAGGTTAACGCCTTCCAATGCCGCGGTTGTGAGCGCGGTTTATCCATTTAAGGATGGTTATATCCTTAGGCTCTGGCGTCCTTATCGAGAAAGCAGCAAGGTGAAACTGAAATTCGGCAAGGGGAAGGAAGTGTGGCGTGCGGACCTCCGGGGCAATCTTCAAGATAGGCTCTCTAATAGGGGAGAGGTGGAGATCTCCCTTGGGAAGGGAGAGATTGTTACTCTTTTTGTTAAATAGTAAATTTGTGATTAAAGCTCCTGGATTGTTCTATCTATTTCCTCGAGATCCAAGGGGTAGCGACCATATCTTTGCCTTATGTAAAGCATGGCCAGATAGTTTTCTAAGGGCATCCCCTTGAAGGGAACATTGCTGGTGCAAAGGATGTGCCCACCCCCTGGAGAGCCATCCCTTATCGCCCTTAGGGTATCCCTTATGACCTCCTTTGGCGTTCCATTATGCAATATGGCGCAGTTGACATTCCCGCAGAGGCAAACCTTATCCCCCACTAATTCTTTCACCCTTTTTAAATCCATCTTCGCCATGGGGTCTATGGAATGAAGGGCGTGGGGTTGCGCGGAGAGCAATTGGTCCAAGATCGGCATAATATTGCCATCGGTGTGGAGGATGACATAGAGGTCCAGCTCCCTTTGAGCACCGATTATCTCCTGAAGGTAAGGAGTAACGAATTCGGAGAACATCCGAGGAGAGAGAAATGGTCCTGCATTGAAGCAATAGTCGACGCACTGGGTGACGCAGTCCAGGCCGGCATCCTTCAACCTTTTGCTTCTCTCAATAGCGTAATTCGCCATTCTTTTGGCATTCTGATGAGCCTCTTCCCTATGATCATGGAGGAAATAGACGAAATTTTCCATATCTTGTCCAGAGGGAATGCCATATGTCCCGCTCGCTTCATCCGCTATGAGGAATTCCTCCTCCACTTCCTTCTTTAGAAATCTTATGGTGAAGATTTCGTCATCCAAGGTGGGGAGCCAGTTTACCCTTATTATCGAATAATCCAAGACGCGCGCCGTTTTTATCATAAGGAGAGCATTCTCGATCAACAATTTCTCCCTTTCCTTCCCCATCGCTCCTTTCAAATCCTCACCAGTGAGAAACCTGGTTCCTGGACCGAAGAGCTCCTCCGATAGTTGGAATTCCAATTCAAAGGTGGGCACTATATCCTCTGGTTCCCTCAACTCCAACGCGGATATGGCTCTTTCCTTAGGCGTCATTTTGCCACCTCCCTTCAATATCCCATTTCCAACTCGCTCTGCAATTCCCGTTCCAGATGGGATATATCGTTGACGGAAACGATTTGCCATCCCCATTCCTCGTAGAAATCCAAGATGTTCAAATTGGCATTCGATTGCTTTATCCGTCGGTAGGGCTTAATGGTGCCCAGGATGTGGCAGAGAAAGGCTCTAATCGGTCCTCCATGAGAAACTATTGCCACTTCCTTACCTTTGTTGCTCTCTAAAATTCTTTCCAAAGCGTTAACCACTCTCCTCTGCATATCCAGGAGGTTTTCTCCTCCGGGGGGAGTGCTTTTGCCTTCGTACCACAATTCCAGAGCATTGCCCCACCCGTTTTTTATTTCCTCTATTGTCAACCCCTCCCAGGCACCGAAACCCGCTTCTTGTAGGTCAGGGAGCTCTACGACCTCCAATTTATGAGGTTCTGCTATTATCTTCGCTGTTTCCCTCGCTCTTTGAAGGGGGCTTGTGAAGAGAGCGCTCAGGGGGAAGTTAGCCATCCTCTTCGCGAGCAAGCGTGCTTGGACGATCCCCTTCTTGTTAAGGGGAACATCCGTCGACCCTTGCATTTTGCCATCGTCGTTCCATTCGGTCATGCCATGCCTTATGAGGTAGAAACGTGTCCTACTACCTTCCAAGGTTTTCCAACTCTCCTTTCAATGGGGAAATCCTGAGAGTGCCAAAGGAGATGGTGGAAATTTTATCCGCTTCTCTCCAGGGCGTCAACACCTTGATGACCCCTTTTGTGAAGTCTATGCTTTCTATCACCCCTACTTCCAGAAATTCTCCCCCTTCATCCCTCAATCCTACATAGGTGTTTTTGAGCCTCCCCAAGGGGATCAAGACGACCCTCTTTCTCAAGAATCCCTCTAACATCGATAGTGCCAGCTCGTCACAAGGGTCTTCTATCACAAGCGTTAACTCCCACGGGTCTTCCTCGCCCCATACTATCTTCGTTTTCAATTTCTCTCCCAAAAGGACGAGGTTAGCAGGGGAGAGGGGTTTGGTGTGAAAAAGGGGAGCATTGCGAAAGGCGAGGGAGGAGATGGGAATCTCCAGGATCGTTGCTTTGGCGAAATGTTCCCTATACTTTGCTTCTCTTCTTCCTTTTCTCTCCTCCGGCGAGCGGAGCCTCGCCAAGGGGGAAGGGGGAATTCTGTGGATCTTCAACCAATTCGTCCTTTCCCACCCCTTCAGTATGTGTTCCAGTTCCCTCCCTCTTTGGATAGCCACGAGGTGGGAAGGACGGAGTGCTTCTATTTTCATGTCCTTCAATTTCCTTGCTGGCCCTCCGGCTATCAATCCTGTAGTATCCACGATCACCATCTCCGCTCCCTGGGATATGGCTCTTTCGACCATCCTTTGGGTACCCAGGACCATCTCCAGAAAATGCCCATGAGGAGAGGTCGCCCCCACGAAGTAGAAGGAAGACAAGGGAATATCGGAAAGGGAGTTCATTTCTTTATGGGCGAAGCCCAAGCCAATGGTGCCGGGCGGTCCGATATCGGATTGCCCTATATCCGCATCTACCACCGCTACTTTGGGGACGCTATCTAGGGCGTGAAAGGCAAGGGCTGCACAGAAAGTACTTTTCCCCACATCCACTCCCCCTATAACCATCACCACACCCTTTCCTCTTAGGATCTCCTCTGTACAACCTTGCCAAACGCTATGAAGCGCGAACTCCCTCATTATTTCTCGAAACTATGCCTATTGATAATTCTCCAGAACCCAAATTAAAGAATGCGTGAGGAATTCCAGATCGTCTAATCTCACCCACTCCCGGGCAGAGTGGGCGATCCCCAATTCTCCCGCTCCGTATACGATGGAAGGTATGCCCTTTCTATAGAGGTTTTCCGCATCGGTCCAACTCCTCATTCCCACGGGGGCGGATTCCCTGCCTTCTTTCTTTAAGAATTTGTCCAATAGCCTTCCTACCTTGGGCATCTCCTTCAATTCGTAGGGAGGAGCGATATCTAAGAGGGAGAAAGAAACCCCACGGGAAACGAAGAAATCCTCCACTTCTTTTTTAGCCTCTTCTATGTTTACGGAGGGAAGTATCTGGATATCTATCTGCATCTTGCATAGAGGAGGAACTACAGTGGGTTCAACTCCTCCTTCTATAAGGGCTAAATTTATGCTGGGAGGGGGAAAGAGAGGGTGTGTCGCCCTCATAAAGGACAAGGAATAGAGTTCATTGAAGAGGGAAATCGCCTTAAGGATGGCATTCTCTCCGTATTCTGGTGTCGCGCTATGAGCGGATTTTCCCCTTATCTCCAATTCGTATTCCAAAGCCCCCGCCTGAGATATGGCGATTTGGAGGTCGGTGGGCTCCAGGACGATGGCGTTCTCCGCTTCCACTTTCAGAATGGCGGAGCCCCTTCCTTCTTTTTCCTCATCCACGGTTAGCGCTACTTGGCAAGGGGCGGAAGAGTGGGAAAGGGCAACGAGGAGCGAAGCGAGTTGTCCTTTTGTGTCGACTGCTCCTCGTCCAATCGCCTTGTCATACTCTATGCGCAATTCATAGGGAGTGGGATGATCGAAGGGAGGAATGGTATCCAAATGGGTGCAGAGGAGTAGCCCGCTTTCTCCTCTTCTACCTATCACATTCTCCCGAGCGGGGAAAACCTCTTGGAATTCGACCTTGAACCCTATTTTTTTGAGGAATTCCCCGATTTCTTTCCCGAGGCGTCCTTCTTCGCCACTCGGGCTAGGGATGCTGATCAATTTCCTCAGCCAGTTTAAGATCTCTTCTTTCATTTTCTCGCCCTACACGCTATGGACACGCCAAAGGGGAACTTCATGTTCCAAGATAGGAGTTTGCTTTCCTGGCGGAGGACCCAATATAAGAATTCGTTGAGAAAAGGGGGAAGAATTATGAGGGAGGTCTTGGGTTCCCTCTTTGGAGGGAATAGCTTTTGAATAAGCCTATAGAGGGCAATGGGGAAAAAGGGGAGGAATATAACATAGGAGATGAACTCTATCGAAAAGCCCACGCTTTTTAGTTTTGCTTTTAATTCTCCCCTTCTATATCGGCGGAAGTGATTGAGCGCCTCGTCGTGCTCGCTCCAAAGGAACCTGAAAGCAGGAACTGTAAGGAGGATCTTTCCTCCCTTCTTTAAAACCCTGTACATCTCTCTCAGTCCTCTTATATCATCAGGCAAGTGCTCCAGCAGATCAAGGGCAAGCACTATGTCAAAGGATTCCTCCTTAAAAGGCAAGGCTTCCGCTCTTCCCTGGCAAAGCAAAAGGTTGCCTTTCCTCCTTTGGGCGAATTTCAAAGCCTCCAAGGATATGTCCAGCCCTACAGCTGTTTCGTTGAACAGAAAGAGATTGGCACCGGTTCCACAACCTACATCCAATACTTTCCCCTTTGGCGAGTTCCTCAACAAGGTCGAGATTATGCTTCTTCTCCCCTTGAACCACCAATAGAAATCCTCCAACATGAACATCCTTTCGAACTCTTCCTTCTTCACTCTATCTTCCTCCACTTCGTTTTGAAGATATCCAACAGGGAAGAGAAGCCGTTCCTCAGCACTTTCACCTTGGAGCCCGGAGCGTTCCGCCAAACGACGGGCACTTCTTTTATTTTATAATTTAATTTCCTCGCTATATAAAGTATCTCAAAATCGAAGGAGAAACCATCGAACCTTTGCCTCTTGAAAACCTCCACGGCTACTTCTCTCCGGAACAGTTTGAAGCCACACTGTGTATCGTAAATCCCTGGCAGGAGAAAAAGACGCACGAGGAGGTTGAAGAGCCTTCCCATGAACTCCCTGAAAAAGGGTTGGCGGACCTCCAAGCGGGATTGGGGGAGCCCTCGGGAAGCTATCGCTATGTCGTAGCCCTTTTCTATCCAATGAAAGAGGTTGAAGAGCTCTTCTATGGGCGTGGAAAGGTCAGCATCGCTGAAGAGAATGTATTCCCCCCTTGCATTAAAAACTCCAGTTTTGACCGCAGCTCCTTTCCCCCTATTGATGGGCGATCTTATTAAGCGCAATTGGGGATGGGTCTTCATCAGATTCTCCACCAAATGAGGGGTCTCGTCGGAGGAACCATCATCCACTACGATGATCTCGCAGGGGATCTCCTCCTTATTCGCGAACTCCAATATCCTCTCTAAGGTCTTCCTTATCCTCTTCGCTTCATTATAGGCAGGGATAACGATGGAAAACCGCATATTAAAAGGTATACTCTAGCCTCAATTCCCAATTCGTCCCCTCCTCCTTCCTCCCATCGCTGTGTTCTCTCCGGTAAATAGAGGTCGCCAGCCCTATTGATTTATCGTTTCCTATATCAAAAGGTAGGAGAATTTGAGAAGAAATGGTCTTTATGGGGGCAGTACTCCTTTGCTCTCGAGCATACAATAACTGCAGAACGATTGGCAACCCCTTATGCCCCTCTATTCGGAGAAGGGCTCCCTTGGCGTCTGGACCCAAAGGGGTGCCTATCCAATACCCTTTGTAAAGCCAGGAAGTGTTTGGATTTTTGTGAATGTAGGTCTCTTTGTCGGTGAAGATATACTCCAAATGGAGGGAAGCCTTTTCCCAATCTCCCCTTATACCGCCTACAAGTCCTATCTTCCTTGGTACATGATAAGGGAAAGTAGTGATATCGTCCAGGAACCAATCGGTGTAAATTGCTCCTTGGGGGAAATTCCGTGCCACCTCCAGCCCAACGGCGACATTTACATTATAATCCTTCTCCCAAAAATATTGGGTTGCATAAAGGGGGAAGAAGGGAATGAAAACAGCGAGGTGAGGCTTCGTGTCTGAAAGATGCATTTCGTATACCCCAAGCTCCCATTTGCCAAAACTCTTTTCATATCTTCGAGCGATTAGGTATCTCCTCACTCCGCCCTGAGAATAAGTAGCGTGGAATTGTCTCAGCTTGAACCAACCAAATTTCCCTGCTTTTATGTCCTTGCTTACCTCTAAGTAAGCATAAGGAGGGGGATTATCTCCCAAGCAGATGGAATTTAGGTAGCCAGGTCCTAAACGATAATAACCCCTACCGCCTTCCCAATCGAGGGATAGAAAATGCAATTTAGCCACGGCGCTATCCAATTTGGGGAAGTCGCTCGGCTTCTCCGCTTGCCAGCGCCTTTCGGAATTAACGGTCACATTTACAAAGCCGTTGCTCAAAGGCATAAGCGTAGTCAAACGATAAAGCAGGCGGGCGTTATCCTCGTCCTTCTCGCTATCATAACTCCATACTCCTTTAAACCTCCCACCTACAAATACTCCCTGATAATACGACAAATCCAACTCTTCCTTTATTTGGTTTATATCGACGCCCAGATCGGCGAGTTCCCATTGGAACTCCTCCAATAGAAGGTTTAGGGCGAAAAGGTCCTCATCGGAGAAATCCCATGGCTCCTTTGTAGCTTTATCAGCGAGTTCCTTCACGAACTTTGCCATCTCACCCCGAGAGAAGGTATCGTCTCCCAGGAAAAGCCTACTGGGCATGTTTATCAATCCCTTTCCGGCCATGCTCCCCAAGAGGGTTGCCGTCCAGTGATAGGGGGAGGTGACATCGGAGGGGAGGGCAAGGAGGAAGGAGGGAGAGAGAAGAAATACTGCTGAGAGCAAAAATCGCCTCATCTCGCATACCACCTTTCCATAAATCTAATATATTCCTCGTTTCTTTCTTTGATGCTTCGCCACCACTTCTCGTTTTCCTTATACCAATCGATGGTGTTCTTTAACGCTTCTGGGAAGGAGAAACTTTTCTCCCACCCTAATTCCTTTATTTTTGAGGAATCAACGCAATGGCGTCTTATGTGGGCGGGGCGGTCGGTTACGAATTTTATCAGATCCTTGGGCTTGCTCAAGAATTCCAGTATTAAATTCGCTATCTCTATGACCATGTATTCCTCCCCGCTTCCCACATTATATACCTCCCCCAGCTCGCCTCTAACAAGGAGCATCTCCAAAGCAGGGCATAGGTCCTCCACATATAGCCATTCCCTTATGTTCCTTCCATCTCCATACACCGGCAGGGGTAGGTCATCTATAGCGTTGGTTATGAAGAGGGGGATTACTTTCTCAGGAAACTGATAGGGACCAAAGGTGTTGGTGGGTCTTGCTATGATCACCGGCAGACCATAGGTATGAAAATAGGAATAGGCGAGCCTATCCGCTCCCGCCTTGCTTGCGGAATAGGGGCTACGCGGGAAAAGGGGAAAATCCTCTTTACAGGGCTCGGTGGTTTCTCCATATACCTCATCGGTGGATATGTGGAGGAATCGTTCTATTCCTAATTCCCTTGCCGTATCCAACACAACATATGTCCCATAAACATCCGTTGTTATGAAGGCTTCTGGCTGGAGTATGGAACGATCAACATGAGTCTCCGCAGCAAAATGCACCACCATGTTGCAACCTTTCATAGCCCGCCTTACATCTTCTCTATTTCTCACATCCCCCTTTATGAATTGCACATTCGGTTGATTAATTATCCCTTCTATCCTCCTTAAATCCCCCGCATAAGTGAGAAGGTCAAGGATGACGAGTTCCCATTCCGGATGCCTTTTCCAGATAAACTTGGTGAAATGCCCACCAATGAAACCTGCCCCTCCGGTTATAAGTAAACGATTACCCTTCAGTATTTGCTACGCTCCTTTCTTCTATTTTGATTATGCGGTTCTCTTCATCCAAAAAAGCTACTTTATACTTCCAATCCTTCAATATTTCCTCTTCCACCAAACTATAGGACAAAATAAGGAGGGTATCCCCGGGATAGCCCAAGCGGGCAGCAGGTCCGTTTAGGCTGATCTCGCCCTTCCCACCCACGATGACATAAGTAGTGAAGCGTTCTCCATTATTTAGGTTTAGCACGTGTACTTTTTCCCCTGGCAGGATATCCAGTGCCTCCAAGATATCCTTATCTATGGATATGCTTCCTTCATAATGAAGGAAGGTCTTCGTTAAGCGAGCGTTATGTATCTTCACTCTCAACATCTCTCTCAAAGGCATTACTACATCACCTTTTCATGGCGTGTGAGATGCTACTTCAATAAGTATAACCCCTATTCTTGTTCGAGCAAGTCCTTTCAACTATTGACGGGTTGCCGATCGGTGTTATAATATTAAATAGAAGATCGCGGGGTGGAGCAGCCTGGTAGCTCGTCGGGCTCATAACCCGGAGGTCGCGGGT
>CAYVMD010000049.1:0-280 GCA_964452465.1 uncultured bacterium
TTTGTTTAGTTTCGCCCCTGAAAGCCACCCCTTTTGAAGGGTCAGAGACCCACCCTTCTTTTGCTTTCGGCAGGTGGAGTGGACACCCGCCTTAGGTCAATCCTCTCAAATCACATCACCACCTTTTAACAGGATGCGAAGCCAACCCTCTGGGTGAGAATCGGTCTTCGTAAAAAATTATAACAAGTTTTTTTTTTTTTTTTTTTTTTGCAAGGGGGTTGGTTTTTTGGGAGGCCTTTTCTTTTCTACCTTTCTCTTGGTGGGTTTATTTTTTTTTTCT
>CAYVMD010000049.1:290-14831 GCA_964452465.1 uncultured bacterium
CCTCCCCCCCTTTTAACCGGGAGCGAAGCCAACCCCTTTGGGTGGAATCGGGTTTCCTAAAAAATTAATACAAGTTTTTTTTTTTTTTTTTTTTTTGGCAAGGGGGTTGGCTTTTGAGGAAGCCATTTCCTTGCCAACCTTACTCCTGGGGGTTAAATTTCTTTTAGCATGATGAGGAAGAAAGCCCCTTTCCGCCTTTGGCTTGATGCCCTGCGAATCATCCCCCGCGTAGAAAGGGAGGAATGGGAGGAGCTGGATTTCCTCTCCAAATGGCTCATAAGCACGCGGGCGGTCGTCCTCATCATGACCTTCCTCTCCTCCGCCATTGGGGGAATCCTTGCCTTTCGCGATGGCAATTTCAACCTTTACCTTTGGCTCCTTTGCTGTTTTGGGCTAATTTTAGCCCATGCCACTAATAACCTCCTCAATGACCTCGTGGATTACCTCATGGGAGTGGACAGGGACAACTACTTCCGCGCCCAATATGGTCCCCATCCCCTTGAGCATCGATTGGGAACGATCTATGACCAACTCCTCTATGTAGCCATCACAGGGCTTCTCGCTTTATCCACAGGCGTCGTCCTCGTCCTTCTCCGAGGACCTCTTGCCCTCTATCTCCTCCTCGTAGGAGCCTTCTTCCTCCTATTCTACACTTTTCCTTTAAAATACATAGGAGTGGGGGAACTCTCGGTGCTCATCGTCTGGGGGCCCTTGATGGTGGGAGGCTCCTACTTCATCGCTTCGGGGAGGTGGAGCTGGGACGCGGTTATAGCCTCCCTCCCTTATGCTCTTGGCGTCACTGGTGTTCTTCTCGGTAAACACATAGATAAATACGAATTCGACAAGCAGAAAGGCATAAGGACGCTCCCCGTTGTGCTCGGGGAGAGAAGGGCGAGGCATCTCACCATCCTCGGTTGGATTTGCCAATATCTTTTGACCTTCTATCTGATCTCCAGGTCCTATTTCTCCCCCCTCCTTTTCATCGTCCTCTTTTCCCTTCCCGCCTTCTTTAAGGTCTATCGAATATTCTCAGAGCCGAAGCCGAAGGAGATGCCCCCGGATTACAGGGCGGATGTCTGGCCCTTATGGTTCGTTGCGGGTGCCTTCTGGTTTAACCGTATCTTCGGTTCCCTCTACTTTGCAGGACTTCTCATAGATGCTTTCCTTCACCGCTTTCTCTCCATATAAAGGACCCAGTCCTCGTTCGATGGCGCTTTGAACCTCCTTGCCCTTTCCCCCTTGCAGAGCTTGCCCTTCGACCATTCCCCCGTGCGGGGATCGAACCATCTATAAAGGAAATCTCCTTCCCCCAGGCGGATCTTAACCTCTCCCCCGAAGGGCAGGTAGACGATATACCTCTCGCCCAACCTCGCCAAAACGGAGGCGTTGCCCTCTAAAACCACCTCGTCATGAGGCTCGAGGAGAGGAAGGGGCAGATCCTTGGCGAAGCGGGCGATATGACCCAACTGCCTATAGAGGTTCGCCCGCTTGGGACTGCTTATCTTCCCTCCCCTTTGAGGGGAGAGGGTTTCATCCAGGTAATCGAAGTGTCCACCGGAGGCAAAAGCGGTCCAGAAGGCTCTTCTTATCACATCGTCGGAGGGAGAACCTATCCCGTCGGTATCCATTATCAGGGGTTGATTTAAAGCATAGGATTTCCTGAAGGCGATTTTGAGGCGAGAAAGGTCCCAGGTCTTTATTCCCGCTCCATCGTGATTGGGAAGATCCAGGAGCATGACGAGGTGCCTTACCCTCTGATTCTTCTCCTTCTCTTTTATGTAGTTTCCCATGAACCTCTCCCATTCTGGGTCGTAGTAATTCTCGTTCGCTACTTCGAAGAAGATGTTATCGTAGGGGGCGCATATCTTCAGGATCTCATCGACGAAGCGCTTCTGATAGGCAAGGATTTTCTCGTCCTTCAAACTGCAAAACTCCGTCCCTCTCCCATCCCCATCCTTATCCCCATCCACCCCGTTGATGTTATTATCCCTATGGAAGCAATGGATATCCCAAGTCCCTTCCTTATTCTTGAGGCTCCAAGCATCGAAGAGGACGAGTTGGAGGTAGATCCCTTCCTTCTTCGCGGATTCCAAGACATCTTTTAGGTGTTGAAAGAAAAAGGGATTGAATTTGTCCAGATCGTATCTGGGCTTGCCATCCCTTGCTTCGCCCGGTCCCGTCCGCTGGTAAAGGGGAAGAAAGGGGATATCCTCCTTCTCCCAGCCCCAAAAGAGCCAGACGCGGGCAAAGTTGAGGGAATTCGCCTTCAACAATTTGAAGAAACCTTTGTGATCGAATTGGGGATCGGAGAAGATGTCCCAGGTATAGACCCCCGTGAGGAGGAGGGGCTCGCCCTCCGGGCTGAGGAAATAATGAGGGTTCTGTGGATGAATCGATATCGCTCCACCCAGGGAGAAAAGGGGTAGTAGTAAGAGGAGAAGGATTCCCTTTTTCATTTTCACCACCGATAATAGCGGTAGGGATCGTCGCCTAAAGCTTGCCCCTCTAAGTAATCAGGGTGATAGAAACCCTCCGGTTCCTCCTGCTCCCCTCGCCTCAGCGAGGGCAATGCCAGCCAAAAGGTCACCGGCTGACGTCCCAAATCGCTGAAGTTCAGTCTCGCCTTATCATCATTTTGGGTTGCTACAAAGCGGAAGTGGAACAACCGCCACTCCCTCGTCACCGCCACCGTTTCCCACAGCCCCAAGCCTTCGTATGAAGGACCTGCTCTCTGCAGGGTAACGGTGATGCTACAGGGACGGTCGGCTTTCGCCCAGAAGGTAAGCGTGTAAATCTGTCCTTGATGCACTACAAGATCGCGTTGGTTGATCTGCGTATGCCACCCTTCCGTTCCCGGTTGGATGACGGAAATTTTCACCGCTTTCGCGATGTTTTGCAAGGGTGAAGGCACTTCCTCCACCACGCTCGCCACTGCTTTAGCGGGCTCATATCGTTCAACTACCCAGTCCGTCAATCCCTGACGGAAAGTGTTGTTGCGTAGGAGCTCCTCGCCCGAGGGGGCGAGCGTTCTTGTTAGGAACCATCCGAGCTCCAAACTATGTTCGTCCATCTCGAAAGTGGCACCCAAGTTTGCTAAAAGTTGGCACAGGGTGCGAGTCAACCGCCAGGCGGAATAGCGCAGGTAGGTGTGTTCGGATGCATTGAGCATCTGGGGCGTTAAGGAAACGAGCACCGCCACCCCTTCGCCGACGCGCAGGCGTCCCAATAATCCATTGGCGCCGATTTCGCCCTCTTGCGTTTTGGTGAATACGGGCAATACCACATCGGTGCGCAATCGCAGATCGGAGGGAGACAAGCCCCGACACTCTTCCCAATCGGGCACTTGAAGGGAACCGCCGAATGCTCGGCGTTCCGTTTGGAATCCGAAGGGCAGTTTCTCCCTTGACCGAGGGAGGAAGAATACACGCCCACCGTTCTGGAGGAAAACGCGCAACTGCTCCTCGCTGAGGGGGGCGCCATCGCCGATTATGAGCAATGCGGGTGGAGATGGTAAACTATTAGCGCGTTCGTATTTTACACCCAGCGCTTGCAATGTCTTCTCGCTGGCATCATCCCCTATGAAGAAGGTGGGGAGGCGAATAGGCACAGTGGTGGTTTCTGCGTAGCGTAGGAGCCGGAGCACGATCTCGGAAACGATCGGCTCGTCCTTACCGCTCCTTTCCAAATCCAAGGTGCACCACACTGCTAACCCCTTGCCATAACGGAGCTCCATCAGGGGTGTGTAGGCAAGGTCGAACTCGCATTCTAACAAAGGCGTCCATCCACTGCGGTGAGGCTTTTCGATAGCACAACTTGTAACGCTCCCCCTATTGCCCCAGTGCCAACCGAATGGTGGGTCGGTGTTCGGGAACTCCTCCACCCCGCCCCAGAACTGGGGGACGAGCGTTCCTTCCCCACACCAGTCCCGTAGATCCTCTTCGTCAAGCCCATGAACCACGGGATGTTCCTTCTGCGAAGGCACTGGGAAAACGCGTCGGCTCACATGGTGAGCTACCCGAAAGCCCATGTTTTGGCGGAGCCAATCGGGGGATTGGGCGAAGATGATCACACGTCCCCCCTCGCGCACGAAGGCGGGGAGATTGCCCGGCAAATGCCCTTTCTCCAATGCCCGGCGCCCTATAACCAAGAGGGGGGTTTTGGAACTCCCATCCCATGCTTCTAAGGGAACGCCCAAACACTTCAGGGTTTTCGTCGTTTCGCCCTCGGGATCAAAAACCGCCACCCTGGGGATATCGGTGGCAGGCTTTAGCGGGGGGTAGACGCGGAACGAGAAGGAATCTTCATGCTGGTGCGTGCCGATGTAAGCAAGCATGCGGATGATTCCCTCCCTGGGAGCGGTTACAGGGGGGAGGGTAAAATCGATAGGGACGAAGCGCGTCTCCGAAGGTTTAAGGCGTCCCTTCAGGCGCTTGGTCAGGAGGAGTTGGTTTCCTACATGCACGCTCCACTCGACTTCAAAGGTTTGCTCATCGCGGGCATCGTTGATGAGCACGATTTGCTTACGCACCTTTTCCCCACCGAGGAAGTGGTGATCTTTCTCCGAGAAATTACCGGGGGCACCTGCAATCCATGCCAAAGTTGCCCCGTTGTTTTCCATAAGGGCTCGTCCCATCGGGAGCGGTGCCCAGCCTCCTTCAGGCTGTAGGTAGAACACTGCCCAGCGGGGTAGCGTTTCGTAGTAAGCACCACGCTTGCCCTCCTGCCAAGGGATGGTGAGGGGTTGATCTGCAACCGAGGGGTCTCGTCGCCACCCTTGTGGTTCCCATTCCCAAGGGACCATGCCCCCGGAGATGCCCCAGGTTCGCCAACTGCGCCATGTATTGCGGACGAACAGCGCTTCCACCGCTTGGAAGGAAGGTAGCTCCATCAACTCCCGCGCTCCGTGCCAACTGCTGTAGCGTTGACCCTTTTGGAAGGAACTTGCGATGCGTGTCCGATAAGCATCCGTTTCCATCGCATAGGCGGTCGTTCCAAGGTAGATCGCGCAGAACTCCGTCGCCAAAGGCTCGGTATAGATGGCTTCGCCGAAGCCGTTGCGTCCCCGCAAGAAAGTGGCGTGGAAGGGTGTTCCGAACTCTATCGCCAGGAAGGGCAAATCGCCCTTTCGCGCCCATTCGCTCAACCATTCTTCCCTCTCCTGTAGGGGGATGAGGTTGAGATACATGTTGACCGTGTGAAGATCGCCAACATCCGCCCCCTGATGGGTGAACACGGGGCGGGTGGGATCATAGCGTTTGATGAAGGCAATACCTTCTCGTCCCGCCTCCGCCAACCGATCCTTCCGCATCCCTTTCCTCCCGATAAGCAAGGGGTTTTGATCTTGGGGCATCCCGAACAGATTGGCGGTTGTCGCCCACAAAACTATGGAGGGATGATTGCGTAGAACCTTGAGGTCGGTCAGCATCTCTTCAGCCCATTTTGCTTTGTGCTTTTCGTCCCAGATGAACCGCCAATCAGGGGCGAGGAGGAACCGAAACATGGAGGGGAGAGCGCCCATTATTAGGAAGCCCTTCCGGTCCCCTGCTTCTGCCCACAAGTAGCGGAAGTTGATTCGCCCTCGCTCCCGGTCGTCCCAGGGCCACTGTTCACCTATGTTGAACCCTGCCTTCATCAACCCGTCCAGCACTCCGTTGATGTATTCCCAGGCGCCGGCATAATCGGTCCACTCATCGGGTAGACAGAAGGGGCGTAAACGGATTTCTTTACCGTTAAGGAAGAAGCGTCTCCCCTCGATCCAGAACTCGCGGAAGCCGAATACGAGAGCGAATTCGTCCGCCATTCCAGCACCTTGTGCTTGGAGGACCAAAGTGTAAAGGTTTGGTTGCCCAACATCCCATAGGCGGGGATTAGTCCACCGCCAAGACAGGGAAATGATCTGAGTTGGAGCAGGATGAACATCTGCCGTAGCCCGAAACACCTGCTCCGTTTGACCTTTTTCGTTGAGTAGGTGAGTGGTGCACTCTATCCTTCCCGATTGGGCGATATTTACCAGTTCCACGCTGAGGGTTAATTCCTTTCGGCGCACGGAGGTTTGGACGAACACATCGGCGATGCGTGCTCCTTTAGGGCGACTATGCAGGAATACTTCCCCTGTGATTCCGCACGCCCATTGCCAACCCTGAAAGTTATGTGTGCTAACGCGTCCCGCGAATAATTCGGGCACCTGCGCTTCATCGGGTGTGGCGACTACGAGGAGGCTTAACCGGATGTCAGCCCCAGGGCGTGCAAACTGGGTGATGTCCACCTCGCCTCCCGGCCATCGCACTTCACCGCAGCGATTTCCATCGACGAAGACGATCGCATCGGTGCCGATACGCTTGAACTCCAGGACGATTTGCCGTTCTTGCCAACGCTCGGGGATGTGCACGGTTCTTTCATACCAGCCCCGCGCCACCCGGTCGGAGAAAGCATCCCAATGCGGACCGCGCCCCCGTTGGATTATGCCAGGGAGCCGGAATCCTGCCCATTTGCCGGGAACGCGGATGAGCCCCCATGCCTCTTCCTGGGGTAACGGCTCATTAAGGGCGGGACCGATCGCGGGCATGAACTTCCAGGCGCCGTTGAGGCACAACGACTCGCGACTACTCGTTTGCAACACCTGAGCGAACACACCAAAGTTAAGGGAGCATAGACCCAAAAGAAAGGTCACCCATCGCACCATTATTATCCCTCCTTTCCATCATGCAAAAGGCTTGATTCAACGCCAGCCTGTTATGGCGAGGAGAATGGGTTGAACGCCGGCGAGGGAGGATTGGAACTGGAGGGCGCTTATCTTCTTCTCGGGATGGGGATTCTCCCATTTCAGGGCGCATATATGGACCAGGGACCCGTCCTTCGCCTTGCCCTTCAAAACTATCGGCGCTTCCCCGCTCCCCAATCTGTCGTTCCATTCCGTTATGTTTCTGCGGAAGATGAGCTCTATCTCCTCGCTCGAGCCATCCTCATAGAGAACCTTATAGGAACCGATCTTCTTGGGATCCGTCCTGAACCTCTCGTACATATCCTCGGTTTTGTAGAGTCTTTCGCTCGTTGTGTGGAGGAAGCATATTCCCTTCAAGTTCTTCTCTATCTTAAGGGATATGCCGGTGGGCGATTCCTCCCCTTCCTTGCTGGATAGATGATAGCATCTCTCTGGGATGAGGAAGGGGATGCCTTCGCTCCACTTCACGCCAGGAGAGAGGATACCCTCATCGTAGAAGTCCTCCTCCGAGACATCCTTATTCCCCACCACCTCCAGGGCGATGAATTCCTTGACCCGAGGGGGATTTTTACCCCTGACCAAATCCCTTATCTCCCTGAACTTATCGGTGGGATGATAGGGGAAATCCTCCAGGCGAGGCTTAAGGGGAGACCAGGAGTTCTCCCCTCCAATGATGATGGCGCTCATTAGATCGGGATAGCTCTCCATATCCCTGGGCTCCGCCCAGGTCGTCCCGCAGTAGCCCATTATCCCCTCCTTATAAGCGGTGGAGGAGAAATCGTAGACATTTTGGGCGTGATACCATCCGCAGGCGATAACGGGAAAGCCCTTGTTCTTGTGCCTTCTCGGCCAGGGGAAATTCTCCCTAACATCGTAATGCCAACAGCAAATGATTATGTCCTTGGGGAGGAGGTCTTCCGCCAAATAAGTGTTGTAGGGAACGCCATTCCAAACCCCTCCCGTGCGGTCCTCTTCCAGCTGGTCGCACCACACCATCACCTTTAGTCCCTTGCTGGTGAGGTAATCGTATAATCTTTGAATCTCCCGCCTCAAAAGCTCATAGGGAGCAGTGCCTTGGCATCTGGGGCAGACGCCGATGGGGGTGAAGACTATCTCGTCGTGGCCGATGTGGAAATAGCGAGGTTTAAACACATCTATCACCTCATCGAACATGTCAAAGACGAGTTGATAGACCTCCTCGTTGGAAGGGCAGTAGTTATAATAGCCCCATCTTGGATCGGGGGTGGGATTCTCCGATAGGTGTTGATATTTGGGCTTGTTCAGGACATATTCGAAATGTCCGAAGGTCTGCACCTGGGGGATGACCTCGAAGTGTCTTGCTCGAGCATAGGCTATCAACTCCTCCAATTCCTCCCTGGTGGGAGCCTGGGGGGAGGCGATATCCGGATGTTTTTGATAGGGGAAGAGGGCATCCACCTCCCAAATGATGGCGTTGTATTTGAGGAAGGATAGGATATCTATGAGGCGTTTGTAGAGCTCAACCTCCCCTCTTTTAGGTCCTCGCCAATGCCACCCCCTGAATTTCAAAGCAGGAAAATCCTTTATCTCTCCATAGGGAACCAATATCCCTTCTTGAGGGTGGGGGAGGAGGATTTGGCGCAGGGTCTGTAAGCCATAGAAGGTGCCCCTCGCGTCTCTTCCTACTACGCAGATGCATTCCCCCTTAACCACGATCGCATAGCCCTCCTCCCGCAAAGGAGCGGGGTTTTGCTTCAAGACCTTTCTCAAAGAACTATTCTTATCCCACTCCCCGATTATTATCGCCTTTCCACCTCTCCACTCCCTCCCACTCACAAGGGGCAAGGGAAGGGAGAACCTCTCCCTTAAATCCCTCTCCAGGATATTCCCTATCAGGCTGAACTCCTCTCTGCCGATGTCGTCGTTCAACACGATGCTTCCCTCGGTGATGTGCAGGAAGCCTTCCCTCCACTTTACCTCTTGAGGTTGAGGGACGATGATGGGCAGGGAGGGCTTTAACCGTTGAGGGGGCAGGATGCGCTGGGAGGGATTGCTTTGGAAGCTGAGATGCCCAAAGGAGGATGGATCATGGAAAGAATCCCCTTCTACATAAGCCCAACTGCTGTTCTCCGTTCCTTCCACCTTGCGCGATCTGCAGAAGTTTATCCCCCACATCCCCAAGGGATGGATGCCCTGCCCGAAGGCAGAAAAGGGCATCCTGATCTCCACCGTCCATTCGTCGTTTGCCATCTTCGCTTTCGCCTCCCATTCCGGGTTCCATTTCCCTTTACTGCGAACTTCCCACCAGTTGCGATGGCGTCCTCTCCCCAGCCTATCCAAACTGAACCTCGTCCCCCGGGGGTTAACCACTATCTGGTAGAATTCGCTCTTCGTATTGTAAGGATCGAAATAGACCTCTACACAATCATCCCGATAAACGGGCTCTCCATCCCTTTGATAGGTGGCTTTTATCGCTTCCATCCTCGGCTCTTGACAACGGAAGCCTATGTAGAGGTTTTGAGCATCGTAGAGGAGGAGGGCTTCGGTTTGAGGAGAGGCAGGTTTTCCCTCTCCTCCCAGGATGAAGAAGGGAGAGGCAATGCCTGCTTCCCTCCAACATTCGTCATCGAGCGAGCCATCTATCTTGGGCGGGTGATAGGTATAAGGAACGAGGACCTGGCGGGCGGAAAGGGGAAAGAGGACGATGTCGTCGAACCAGGCCTCCCCTTTGCTCTCCGCTATGAGGGAGACCTTGAAATGCCTTGCATCCTCGCCAGTTTTAATCAAGGCAGAAAAGATCTGCCAATCCTTGCTCTTTCCCCCTCCTATGTGATGGGTCTTATAATCGCCCTTTCGAGTGAACTCGTAGACGATGAGTGAGAAGTTAGCGCTACCTTTGGCATAGCAGTGGAAGATGTAAGAGGAGTTGGGGGAGGCGGGAATGGGTTCCTGGCTTATCCTTACCCAGCCCTTCTCAGAGGTATGAACGATCTTCTGGGAGGCGTTCCCCTCCATCTTCTCTGCTTGATCCAGGAGGAAATAACCCTCTCCTCCCTCGTGGGTGTGGATCTGGGGTGTCCAACCGTCCGCCACTCCATCGCCATCCCTATCCCAGTCCAATCCCCCATTCTCTATCAGGTTGAAGGGGTAGACGAGGCAGGCCAAGAGCAGAAATAGGCAAGGAAGCATTTCCGCAAGTCTCTCCATAACGCTTACCTCCTCGGGGAGAGTATATCAAAAAGAAGGGGAAAAGGATAGGATAAGAAGTTTGATTTGCACGAGAAGCAGGGGCGGATATAGAATAAGCGGTTTAAAATTGATAAAAATGCTTGACAATACGCCTCCCATCCATAGGATGGATATAGGAGATTATTTGTGAAGAGATAGGAGGTTGACGGTGATGAAGATAACGAGAAGGGAATTCCTAAAGAGATTAGGAGTAGCGGGCATCGGAATGCTTGGTTTGCGGGAGGTTTTAAGGGAAGGACTTGCAGCTACCCCTTCCTATCCCCATCTGGTAGTTGTGCAGGGGAGGGATGCAGGGAGGATGCTGGAGAAGGGATTGGCGGAAATGGGAGGGCTGAAGAGGTTCGTAAAGAAGGGCTCCACCGTGGTGATAAAACCCAACGCAGCATTCGACCGCACTCCCGATGTTGGTGCTAACACCCATCCCGAGATAATAGAGGCTTTGGTGAGGATGTGTAGGCAGGCGGGAGCAAGGAGGGTAATAGTTGCCGATCATACCCTTGCTCCCCCTGAGGTTTCCTTTAAGTTGAGCGGGATTGGGCAAGCGACCCGCAATGCGGGAGGAGAGGTCCTCTACCTCTCGGATAGAAATCTCTACAAGCGAGTGAGCATCCCCAAAGGGAAGGTTTTAAAGGAAGACGAGGTGGCGGAAGCCATCCTGAATGCGGATTGCTACATCAATGTGCCCGTTGCCAAGGTGCACGGCGGTTCCATTTTAACGCTCGGGCTGAAGAATCAGATGGGAACGAATTGGGATAGGGGTTATTGGCACAGGACGAATCTCCACCAATGCATAGCTGATTTCGCCACCCGGGTGCGCCCCCATCTGACGATTTTGGATGCCATTACAGTTATGCTAACTAACGGCCCAGGAGGACCCGGAGAACTCAAGAGGGCGAATACCATCGTGATTGGCACCGACCCCGTGGCGGTTGATTCCTACGGCGCCACCTTCTTCGGCAAAAAAGGAGAAGACATCCCTCACATAAGATACGCCTATGAGCTGAAAGTAGGGGAGATGAACCTCAATAAATTGAAAATAAGAAGGTTAAGCGTTTAAAACGAAGCATAAACTATGCGTATTTTCCGAAGAGCCGTCCAATTCGGTTCGTTAGGCGTTTTCCTTTACCTTCTTTACCTCGCTTCTTTTACAAGGGAACCGAAGGTCCCTTATCTTTTCCTCCGCATGGACCCCCTCGCCTTCCTTGCTGGAGTGGCAGGGAGAACCGCGGTGCCCCTCCTTCTTTCCCTCTTCATCCTTATCTTGGCTGTCCTATTGGGCAGGGTTTTCTGCGGATGGATATGCCCTTGGGGAACCCTTTTGGACATATTCCGTAAGATATTCGAATGGACGAGGTTGGCGAGGCTATTCAGGGCGAAGCCTCCCCTTTGGCTGAAGTATGCCATCCTCCTCGTGGGTGTGCTCCTTTCCCTTTTCGGTGTTAGTTTTATCTTCCTCTTGGATCCTCTTTCCCTTTCCACTCGCCTTTGGGGTTGGTTTTTGTTCATGCCTTTGGAGAAGAAGGCGGTGGTATGGGGAGGGCTTGCCATTGTTCCTATAATCCTCCTGGAGATATTCGCCTCCCGCTTTTGGTGCAGGAGCCTTTGTCCCCTCGGTGCCCTTCTTGGTCTTTTCTCCAGTTTTCCTCTCCTCCGGCGTAAGGTATCCGACGCTTGTGTGGATTGCGGAAGATGTCAGCGAATCTGCCCCATGTCCGCGATAGGAGAAGAGCCCCGAGAGACGAGGTTCTCGGAATGCACGCTCTGCTGGGATTGCGTTAAGGTGTGCCCCACCAAAGCCATCTCCTTTGGAAAGGGAGGGGTAAAGGAAAGGGTAGGGCTGAGCCGGCGTTCCTTCCTGGTCTCTCTCTTTTTGGGGGTTGTAGGTGGATTGGTGCTCAAGAAAGGAGGGAAATCCTCCCGGCTGATAAGACCGCCGGGTGCGGAGGAGGAGAGGTTGCTGGCTCTCTGCCTGCGGTGTGGGGAGTGCGTAAGGGCTTGTCCTACGGGAGGGCTTCGTCCCGCTCTATTCGAGGGTGGATGGGAAGGAGTAGGGGTGCCGAGGCTTGTCCCTCGCATAGGTCCTTGCACTCGTTATTGCAACATGTGTGGGGAGGTCTGCCCCACCCAGGCGATAAAACCCTTCAAAATAGAGGATAAGCCAAATTTGAGGATCGGCTTGGCGAAGGTGGATTACGAAAGGTGCCTTGCCTATCAGGGGAAGGCATGTCTGGTTTGCTACGAGAACTGCTCCTATCAGGCGATAGATCTCGTTAAGGGACCGCGAAAGCCCAAGATCCCCCGGGTAAACCCCGAGATCTGTGTGGGGTGTGGCTCTTGCGAAAAACACTGCCCCGTTGAGGGGGAAGCGGCTATAAGGGTCTTCAGGCTCTCCTGAAAGGTTAGTTGAGAATCATGGGGAATTTGATGCGATGGTATAATAGGACATTTTTCTTTCCTTTAGCATGGGGCGGGGTAAAGAAGTATTGACAGGTTTTCCTTAGGTAATAGAATAAATCATTCATAATCCTAAAAAGGAGGTCTTAAAGATGTCTCGGTGGTATCGGGGTGTAGTAGGACTGTTTTGTGCTTTCTTGGTGGTAAGTCTGGTGGTTATGTTCTTGCCGGGTTGCGGAGGAGGTGGAGGGGGGAGCCCGGGTCCCACATGCACGCTTTCGAAAAACACTGTCCTCGTAGATCAGATACAAGACTTAAAATTGGTCTCTGTAGACGAAGGTGTTTACACCTATTCTTACACCGACTCTGCACCGGAGATAAAACCGGGGAAAATCCTTTTGAGTGGGGAAGGAAAAGGTTATCTCCGCAAGGTTATAGCGGTTGAAGATTTAAAGGGAACACTGCGGGTAACAACCGAGCAGGCTTCTCTAACGGATGCCTTTGAGGAGCTTCATTTTCGGACGACCATTCCGGTAAGTAAGAATGTCTATCGAGCAGGTGGTGGAAGGATAGGACGGGTAGCGGTGCGTCCTGGAGGCGAGGTTGGGGTAAATTTAGATGGTATTTCCTTCGCAACCGGTCAAGATTATGATCTATCCATTAAAGACGGGGCATTTAATTGGACGCCCACTTTGGATGTGGGGATCGATATATCGGATTACAAGATCCGACGCTTTATGATCCAAGTAGGAGGAGAGGGCAAATTCAATTTAGATGCCGATTTAAAGTCAAGCATCAGTGGTAGCATTAGCCCCCCGGAGAAAGCCCTTACCCCGAATCCCATCCAGATTTTTGAAAGCGTAATCGTGATACCACCTGGAGTGCCTATCCTGATAACGGGTGAATTTACCTGCAGTGTTGGCACGGAACTCTCTATTAGTAGCGGTAATACAATGCATCTGGGGTTCGATTCTGCCTCCAGGATCGAAGGGGGTGTGGAATATAGTGATGGTGAATTTTCACCGGTTAGCACCTTCGATTACTCGCTTTCACCTCGCATGGATAGCGAAAGTTCGTTAGAGGCGTCTATCAAGGTATACATTCGACCCAAGGTAGGGGTGTATATATACTCGGTTGCGGGACCCTTTGTGGATGTGCGTCCATATGGGAAACTTTCCCTTATAGTTGACTCCAATCCGCGTTATGAGGCGGGGATTGGGATTGATGGGAATGTAGGGGGAGAGTTGAAGATTTTGTCGGAGAGTTTAGTAGAGATGAAATTAAAGATCTTCGATCTATATTATCCGGTATGGACTTCCCCTTATTATTCTTCTATTGAGGTAATCGTGAAATAGGAGAGAGGGTGAGTAGGATGTTCAAAGGCAGAAGGTATACATTATCTTTAGTGTTGGTATGGGCGGTCCTGGTGTTAGCGGGTTGTGGGATTTCTCTATTCAGAGGGCATTCGGGTGCCCCTTCCACAACTGGCAGCATCGCTTTAAGGATCATTTGGCCGGCGGAGGGGCAAGGCAGGCTCATTCCCCAGGCTACGAAGGGCATTGGGGTTAAGATAACAAAGGGCTCCACCGTTGTGGTTAAGGATGTGATAGCAAGGGTGGAGGGGCAGCAGGAGGTGAGCAAAGTTTATTCCAAAGTTCCCATAGGGAGGGTAAATGTTGAGGTTTGTGCCTATTCCTCCAGCGATGGCACGGGGACGCCTTTAGCCATAGGCTCGACCAATGTTGATGTGGTGGCAAATGTTTCCACCTCTGTAGCCATCGCTATGTCCTCCACTATAGCGGTTGTTGAGGTGAGCCCCCAATCGCCCTTTGTATGTGTTGGTTATAGGGTGCAGCTGACCGCTACAGCCAGGGATGCGGGAGGCAATATAGTAATGGTTCCGGTGGGTGGTTACGAGTGGACTTCCTCGAACTCTGTGGTAGCCACGGTGGATAGCAATGGGCTAGTCACGGGCAAATTGGAGGGAAGTGCCATAATTACCGCTAAGGAGAAGGAATCTGGTAAAAGCGGTAGCGCAACGGTGAATGTAGGGACAACCCCTCCCGGCGAATCCTATGTATTGGTGGCTAAATGGGGAAAGTGGGGCACTGGAGATGGAGAATTTATCACTCCTCACGGTATAGCAGTAGATTCAAAGGGCTATGTATATGTTGTGGATTCGGCAAACAACCGTATCC
>CAYVMD010000050.1:0-14792 GCA_964452465.1 uncultured bacterium
CACTGCCCCGCCTTCCCCATTTGGTTACGAAGTTTCCGTCGGAGGTGAACTTCTGAATGCGATTGTTTCCTGTATCCACAACATATACATAGCCCGCTGAATCCACTGCTATACCATAAGGATAGCCAAATTCTCCATCGCCACTGCCATATATTCCCCATTTGGTTACGAACTTTCCATCGGAGGTGAACTTCTGGATACGGTTGTTCTCTGTATCCGCAACATATACATAGCCCACTGAATCAACTGCTATACCCTCAGGATGGTTAAATTCTCCATCACCCCAGCCATGTCCACCCCATTTTGCTACGAACTCACCATCGGGGGTGAACTTCTGGATACGGTTGTTCTCTGTATCCGCTACATATACATAGCCCGCTGAATCAACTGCTATACCATTAGGCCAGTCAAATTCTCCGTCGCTACTGCCCCGCCTTCCCCATTTGGTCACGAAGTTTCCATCAGAGGTGAACTTCTGGATACGGCTGTTGGCTGTATCCGCAACATATACATAGCCCACTGAATCAACTGCTATACCAGAGGGGCTGGCAAATTCTCCATCGCCACTGCCCCGCCTTCCCCATTTGGTTACGAAGTTTCCGTCGGAGGTGAACTTCTGGATGCGGTCGTTCCATGTATCAGCAACATATACATAGCCAGACGAATCTACCGCTATACCCCAAGGATGATAAAATTCTCCCTCGCCACTGCCTTTTCCACCCCATTTGGTTACGAATACATAGGATTCGCCGGTAGGGGTTATCCCTACATTTACCGTTGCGCTGCCGCTTTTTCCAGATTCCTTCTCCTTAGCGGTAATTGTAGCACTTCCCTCCGATTGGCCCGTGACTAATCCATTGCTATCCACCGTGGCTACCGCAGGGTTTGAGGAAGTCCATTCATAACCACCCACCGGAACCATTACTACATTGCCTCCGGCATCCTTGGCTGTAGCGGTCAATTGAACCACATAACCAACACACACAGAGGGTGATTGGGGGCTCACCTCAACAACCGCTATAGTGGAGGACATGGTGATGGTTACAGGGGTGGAAACATTTGCCACCACAGTAACATTGGTCGAGCCTATAGCTAAAGGCGTCCCCGTGCCATCGCTTGAGGAATAGGCACAAACCTCCACATTTACCGTCCCTATGGGAACATTGGAATAAACCTTATTAACCTGCTGTTGCCCCTCCGCCCTTGCTATCACATCCCTAACCACGACGGTGGAGCCCTTGGTTATCTTAACCCCGATGCTCCTCGTAGCTTGGGGAATGAGCCTACCTTGCTCCTCTGCTGGCCAAATGATCCTTAGAGTGACGCTACCGGTTGGGGAGGGAGCACCCGAATGCCCCCTGAATAGCGAAATCCCACAACCCGCCAACACCAAGACCGTCCATACCAACGCCGCAGATAATATATACCTTTTGCCCTTGAACATCCTACTCACCCTCTCTCTTTATTTCACGATTATCTCAATGGAAGAATAATAGGGGGAAGTCCATACTGGATAATATAGATCGAAGATCTTTAATTTTATCTCCACTAAACTCTCCGACAAAATCTTCAACTCTCCCCCTACATTTCCCTCAATCCCAATCCCCGCTTCATAACGCGGGTTAGAGTCAACTATAAGGGAAAGCTTCCCATATGGACGCACATCCACATAGGGACCCGCAACCGAGTATATATACACGCCTACCTTGGGCCGAATATATACTTTGATAGACGCATTTAACGACCTTTCGCTATCCATGCGAGGCGAAAGCGAGTAATCGAAGATACTAATCGGTGAAAATTCACCATCCCTATATTTTACACCCCCTTCAATCCTGGAGGTGGAATCGAATCCCAAACGCATTATATTACCGCTACTAATAGAGAGTTCCGTGCCCACACTGCAGGTAAATTCACCCGTTATCAGGATAGGCACACCAGGTGGTATCACGATTACGCTTTCAAAAATCTGGATAGGCTCCTTGGTAAGGGCTTTCTCCGGGGGGCTAATGCTGCCACTGATGCTCGACCTTAGATCGGCATCTAAATTGAACCTGCCCTCTCCTCCTACTTGGATCATAAAGCCTCGGATCTCGTAATCCGATATATCGATCGCGACATCCAAAGTGGGCGTCCAGCTAAATGCCCCGTTTCTAATGGATAGATCATAATCTTGACCGGTTGCAAAGGAAACACCATCTAAATTTACCCCAACCTCGCCTCCGGGACGCACCGCTACCCGTCCTATCCTTCCACCACCTGCTCGATAGACATTTTTGCTTACCGGAATGGTTGCCCGAAAATGAAGCTCCTTAAAGGCATCCGTTAGAGAAGCCTGCTCGGTTGTTACCCGCAGTGTTCCATTTAAATCTTCAACCGATATAACCTTGCGGAGATAACCTTTTCCTTCGCCACTCAAAAGGATTTGCCCCGGTTTTATGTCTGGCGCAGAGCCGGTGTAAGAATAGGTGTAAACACCTTCGTCGCTTACAGAGATCAATTTTAAGGTGGATATCTGATCTACGAGGATAGTGTTTTCCGAGAGCGTGCATTGGGGACCTGGGCTACCTCCTCCACCTCCTCCACCTCCTCCACCTCCACCACCTCCACAGCCCGGCAAGAGCATAACCCCCAGACTTACCACCAGGAAAGCACAAAACACTTCTACTACACCCCGATACCACCGAAACATTTTTAAGACCTCCTTTAGTTAGGATTATAAATGACTCATTCTACTACCTAAGGAAATCCTGTCAATACCTCTGTGCTCCGCCCCATGCTAAGGGAAGAAAATAAACTTATTGCGCCATAAGCCTTTTCAGTCTTTCCTTGCCATAACTATAGCCTACCCCAAAATCCTTCGTAAAAATGTGCTGAGAAAGAGCAAAAACAATTCTTCTTTATTTCGCCTTCTCCCCTCCGAAGGAGGACGAGACGGTTGTCCGTTCGAAGAGAGGGTGATCTTCTCATCGGCCTTTCCTTGGAAGCTTTTGAGGAGTGGATGGAAGTTCTAACCGAATCTTGTCCTCTTTGCCTTATCGGACTTATGGAGCAGGAGAGGAGAAAGCCGAAAGATAGAGGGAAGAGGAGGGCGTTTTATTCAGCCCGGAGGAAGAGGCACACTTTAAAGACGCAGGTTGTTGTGGGGAAAGAAGAGGACTTAATTAGGGATGTTTCACCGGGATGGGAGAGGGTGAAGGTAGAACATACGATATTAGCGATTAAGAGATATCAGGCAATGGGAGGGATATATCCAAGGGAATGAAGAACATGCTTGATAGGAAAGAGAGAGTAGGGCTTCCTTCTTATCGCGCAAGAAGTTTCATGTAAAAAGGTCCTGTGGGGGCAAGGGTAGGAAATTCACGAGATCGAGACCTTATAGGTGCTAAGGCTGATAGTTTCTTCTCCCATTTCCGTCAACTTGGGCTTATTGCTTAACCATTCGGAAAAGTATACCATATCTAACAAGGAGAAATGGTAAAAGATGCAAAGCGTTGAAAAAGAGAAGGGGACATCCTCGCTAAAAGGGGAGCTGTTTTCCCTCTTTCCTCTTCTTTTCTTTTCAGTTATCGTCGGCTTTATCTTAATCAGGCTCGTCGCCAATCTATCCTTCCTCTTCAATAACCTCCAAGGGGTGGTCTCGGACCTTGCCTCTCGCTCCTGGGGCGGGGAAATAAGGGTAGGGGAGATGAAGATCAACCCTTGGAGGAGCTCCCTCCTTTTAAGGAGCCTAATGTTGAATGTGAAGGGTTCACCTCTTCCCTTGGCTTCGGTCGAAGAGGTGGAGATAATGCTTTCGTTTCCCGCCCTTTTAAGCAAGAAGGATTTCTCCCAGAGCATAAAAGGGGTGATGGTGAAGGGGGTGCGTTTCCATTTGATCTGCAACGAGGAAGGGAAATGGAACCTTCCTCCCTCCAAACCGCCCAAGCCTCCCACGGGACCACCCGTCTCCTTCCCCATAGAGATCAAGGATATAGGTGGCGACCTCACCGATCGCTATCTCACAAAGCGCGACTGGAGGATGGCAGGCAATGCCCTCATCCTCCTTCAAGGACCATCCACCCGCTTCAGGGCGGAGGGCTTCCTCGAGGGGGCTCCCTTCTCGCTTGAGGGGGAAAGAAAATTAGAGGATTTAAGGCTCAAGATGAGCGTCCGGTCCCTTCCCTTCTCTTCTCCTTACGCCAAGGGAATAGGCACCCTCAGCCTCCTCTTCTCAAGGAAGGAAGGGAAAAATAGTTGGAACGCTCAACTCCAATTGAGGAATGCCTCCTTCTCCCATAAGCGCTTGCCTTTCCCCATCGAGGATTGTTCCCTTCATTTCATAGGCAACGAGAAGGTATGCAACATAAACCACCTTTCCACCCGGATAGGGGGCATAAGGATCGGGGATGGAGAGGCGATTTTCTCCCTGGAGAAGCCCTATTTCCTAAATGTCAAGGCGGATATCCAAGGGAAAACCCAGGACATCCTTCGATTGAGCCGGAACCTCCCCAAGCGCAAGGTTTCCTTCCTCTCCTCGCTCCCCAACCTGCAATTCGAAGGGAAAGTGATAGGGCAGGGCTCCCTCCAAAAGCCCTATATAGAGGCGGAGTTGGATATGACCCCCTTCGCCTATAGGGGTTTGAGGATAAAGCAAACCCATGTGAAGTGCACTTATTACGACGACTTCCTGAAGGTGGAGGAAGCAAGGGCGAATGTAGAGGGAGGAGAGGTGATATCCCAAATCCTCTTCGATTTCCGCTCCCGCGATTACGCCTTCCAAGGGGATCTAAAGCATCTCGACCTCTCCGCCCTTCCCGCCAATATAAAGAAGGAGCTCCAACGCTTAGGGAAGTTGGGGAGTTTCCCCCAGGGGGAAGTCGACTTCTCCTGGGTTGCCTGGGGCGATATCTCCCATCCCCCCTCTATAGGGGCGCTTCTTCGGGCAAAAGAGTTAAAGTTTGTTAATATTTTTCTCAAAAACTTATACAGCAAATTGACCTTTGAAAATGGGTCACTTTGGGTGGAAAGGGCGCAGGTGGAGGATGACAAGGGCAGGTTCGCCTTCACGGGCACCATAGATGCCAAGACTGGGACGATCCAAGGAACCTTGGAGGGAATGGATGTGGACCTCGACCGGATTGCCAAACTGGCGAGGGTTAAGAGGGTGGGTGGGATAGCCTATTTGAGGGGGGAGGTCGGCGGGACGCTTTCCCGTCCCCTTTTCCAGGGAGGTATAGAGGTCTTCCAGGGGGGATATAGGGACTTCTCCCTGGATCAAGCTATACTCCATATCCAAGCTTCCCCAGAGGGGGTGGAGTTTTCGGAGGTGGAATTCCTCAAGGGGGTAGGGAAGGGAACGGCGAAGGGCAGGTTGGACATAGCTAAGGGGGAACTGTTCTTGGAGGGCAAGGCGGAGAACCTTTTCCTTCCCGACATACTTCCCGAGGAGGTGGGGATGAACGGAATAGGAGAGGCAAGGTTCTCCATAAAAGGCGACCTCTCCTCTCCTATCGTAGAGGTGCAAGGCGAGGCAAGGGATGGGGATATAAAGGGCTGGGATTTCCGCAAGGTGGAGGGACTCTTCCATTGGAACGCCTCCACGGGAATTGTGGAGGGAGGAAAGATGGTCTGGGGGGATTCCGAGGTCGATTTCTCCGGCGCCATAAGCAGGAAGAGCATAGATATAGCGGTGGTGGGCGAAAAGGTACTTCTGCAAGATCTCCCCCTTAATAGGGAAATTGGAGGAAAAATAAAGTTAGAGGGGAAGGTGGGAGGATCTTTATCCTCTCCCTTCTTCGAGGGGAATGTCTCGGGAGAAGTCACATATAGGGGCAAGGAAGGGGATTTGCAGGCTTCGCTATGGGTAGACGAGGGAGCGATTCGCTTTCCCCAGATCGAATATAGGATTAATGGGGGAAGGTCATTTGCCTCCCTCAGTTATGACCCTAAAACCCAACGCATCAAGGGAAACCTCCATATGGAGGACATCCCCGCTGATTTTCTCTCGGAGGTCATCGGGGTTAGGGAGCATTTCCCTCGAAAGGGGCTCCTCTCCGCTGAACTTGCCTTGAACGGCACGCTAAAGGAACCGGAACTGGAAGGTGTGTTTAGGGGGACCAATTTAGCGAACGAGTTCTTCCGCCTTTCCTTGTTAAAGGGACGATGTGCCCTTAAAGGGAAGGAAGTATCTTTTAGCGAAGTGGAGGGAGAGGAGGAGGACATGAGGGTGACGGCAGAGGGGAGGCTCGATTACGGAGAGAGGCAGATCTCCCTTGATTGCGATGCCTCCAACCTTCCCCTTTCCATGCTAACCTCCTTTTTCCCGGGGATAAAACCCGAAGGGAAGGGGAATGTGTCTTTCATCTTAGAGGGAAGTACCCTCTCTCCCCAGTTCACCGCTTCCTTCAATGCTAAAGGGATAAAAGTTAAACGGGTGGATTTGGAGGATATCTCGCTGGTTGCTAATTATCAAGAGGAGGTAATCTCTCTCGACCATCTCTCCCTGCTGAGGGAGGGGAAAGCCCTGCAGGGTGAGGGCAAGTTGGGTTTTAACTTGCGGAAAGGCTTCCTAAGGGATCGACCCTTGAATATAGCAATGCACTGGGAAGAACAGGATATCAGCTGGCTTAAGGAGTTCCTGCCCTTCGTCGAAGAGATAGAGGGGAAAACGAGTGGAGAGATAGAAATAGGGGGGACGATTGATAAGCCTTCCCTGAGAGGATATGCGGATTTTAAGGGATGTAATGCGAAACCCGAGGGATTTGAGGAAGGTCTAAAAAATGCCGATGTTCGTTTCCGGTTAGAGGAGAATAAGGCGATAGTAGAGAAGGCATCATTTGCAATGGGAAAAGGATCAGGTACTCTAAATGGAAGTATAGAATGGACGAAGGAAGGTTTACAGATGGCACTGGCTTCCACCCTCGATGGTGTGGATATAAGGACGAACGACTTATTGGGCTATAAGGAAAACTTTAGGGGGACCGCGAGCGGTTCCTTGAACATAGACGGTCCCATCCTCACCCCCTCAATAAAGGGCAACATTACGCTTTCCCACTCTATCCTAGATGTGTCTTCTTATAAGCCAAAAGCACTGGGTAAGCCGGGCAAAAAAAGGCTCTTCAACCCCCTTTTCTCCCTCAATACGCGCCTTGGGGCGAACTGCTGGTTCATCTCCTCGGGTGCTCGTGCCTTAGTGGAAGGGAGCACGAACCTGCAAGGCACCTTGAAGTATCCTCGGGTGGAGGGGCATTTTACCTCTCGTAGTGGCACCTTAGTGCTATCTAGTTATCTTTTTAGGCTAAGCGAAGCAACGGTGGATCTTTATTATCTGCCCGGGGTTTTCAACCTAAATGTATTGGCCCAGGCGAGGACAACGCTTGGGAGGTATAAGATAACCGCCGATATCACAGGTCCTTACAACGACTTGCACCTTAGGTTCAGTAGTTCCCCGCCCCTTCCCCAAAAGGCGATAATGGCGATGTTCGTCCCCGAGGAGTTTCAAACCGATCCGGAGGCATTCTTGAAGCAAGAGATAATGGGTGCCTTTACCGCGGGCTTGCAACTACGTTTATTGGCACCCTTGGAATTCGCCCTTGCCCAAGCAATGGGATTAGAGGAGATCTCCTTTGAATATGCTCCTGAGAAGGTCCTAGTTGTTAATCTGAGGGAGGAGATCCTCAAGGACACCTATATAGGTTACAGCAGATGGCTTTCCACCCCCATCCCTCGATATGTCTTCAAAATAGAGAGGAGGCTTGGGGGTAACCTCTTCCTATATTGGAGCAGGGACGAACAGAAGAGGGAGAGTTGGGGCATCGAGGGGGGGCTAAGGTTTTAAGATGCGTTGGAACCCCCTCAGGGAGGATATCGATAGGCTTTTCGAGGAAATATTGGACAAGTACGAGCGCAAGATCTTTAATATGATATACAGGATGGTTGGTGATTACGAGGAGGCGGTCGATCTTACCCAGGAAACCTTCCTGCGAGTTTATAAGGGCCTCAAGGGATTTAGGGGCGCATCTAAGATCTCCACCTGGATCTACCAAATAGCTTTGAATGTATGCAGGACAAAAATGGCTTATGCGAGGAAGAAAGCAGGGATGGTTTCCCTAAACGAAGCGATGGAGACAGAGGAAGGAGAGTTGGAGAGGGAAGTGGCCGATGAAACCCTTTCGCCGGAAAGGGTGTTGGAGCGGGAGGCTTTGCAGGAATTGGTGCAAAAGGCGATCGCCTCTCTTCCTCCCCCCTATAGAGAAGTTATCATCCTAAGGGATATCCATGGGCTTTCCTATGAGGAGATAGTGAATATAACTTCTACCAACGAGCAAACTGTGAGAGTACGCCTTCATAGAGCAAGACAAGCCCTTAAAAAAATCCTGGAGCCCTACATAAAAGGAGGTTGAAGCGATGTATAGGTTTTCTAAGATTTTTCTGCTCTTCCTTTTCTTCGCTGTTTACGCCTGGGGAGCGAAAGTGTTGGAGATAAGGGTGGTGGGTAATGAACGAATCTCTAAGGATGCCATTATGGGGGTTATATCCACAAAGGTAGGGGAGGAATTGGACGAGAATCAATTGGCAAATGATGAGAAGGCAATAATGAATATGGGGTACTTCTCGCAGGTGAAGGCGGTCAAGGAGGAAACCCCCGAGGGGCTTATTGTAACTTTTATAGCGATGGAAAACCCCGTTATTAAGGATCTAAAGATAGAAGGAGCTACCGTTTATCCTCCGGAGAAGATCCTCTCCTGGATGAAGACGGATAAGGGTTTGGTATTGAATATCAACACTCTCCGGACGGATATGGAAACCATAATTAGGAAATATAGGGAGGATGGTTATATAGCCTTTTTCTCCCAAGAACCCACCCTAAGCGAGGACGGGGTTCTAACCATCCCTATCACGGAGATGAAGGTAGGAAAGATAGAGATCAAGGGATTGCACAAAACGAAGAAAGCAGTGATAGAGAGATTTATAGAAAACAAGGAAGGCATGTTGATCAATATAAACACCATAACTAAGGACAGGAAGAGGATCTTCGACCTCGGGCTTTTCGAAAATGTCATGGTGGATCTTCAACCTGGTGATACCGAGGACAAGGTGAATGTGATATATGAGATAAAGGAAACCAAAACGGGGCAGGTAATGGTAGGGTTGGGTTACAGCCAAAGGGAGAAGCTAGTGGGGAAGGCGGAGGTGGTGGAAAATAATTTCCGGGGGATGGCGGAAGGGGTGAATTTCCTCTGGGAGGTTGGTGGGTACACGAGCAAACGGAGTTACGAACTTGGCTATTATAAACCCTGGATAGATAAGCACGACACTTCCTTTAATATTTCCTTATATGACAAGGTAATCTATAGGTGGTTCACTGAGGAAGAAGTTTCGCGCTACGATGAGTATCGCAAGGGTTTCACCACCTCCTTTGAGAGGCCGCTTGACGATTGGCAGAGGGTTTCGGTGAGTTTGAGAAACGAGGATGTCGCTATCAATCCGGGGGAGGGTTCCGGTCTGCCGATATTGGGACCGGTATCCGGGCATGTATCCGCGGTCAGGTTAGGCTATAAGTGGGACACAAGGGATATAAGGCGAAGCCCTACAAAGGGTAATTACCATATTTATTCCCTGGAACTCGGGGCCTCTCACTCTTTCTTCCTCAAAGGGGAGATCGATTTGCGGAGGTATGTGCCGATCGGCAAGAAGAACTATGTGCTCGCTTACCGATTGGACCTGGCGATGGCGAGCGGAACCATTCCCGCCTTCGAATTTTACACGATGGGAGGGGCGGATAACCTGCGAGGCTATCGTGAGGATAGATTCTGGGGGGATAAGGCGTTCCTTGCCTCAGTGGAATTACGCGTTCCTCTTCAAAAGGCATTTTATGGCGCTGTATTCCTGGACTACGGCGATGCCTGGGGAGGTAAATATGCCACGAACAAATCCTTCTCCCCTCACCTTGGGGTTGGTATTGGTCTTCGCTTCGAAACCCCTCTCGGACCTATTCGCTTGGATTATGCTTACGGCTCGGAAGGACCACGAACCCACTTCAGCATAGGGCATCCCTTCTAAGGGCGAATCGATGGATTATCAAAAGCACAACGAGGAAGTTAAGCGCGTTTGGGAAGCCTTCAACGAGGGGAGGCCCTATAGGGTGCCTATAGTGTTTAATTTCAATCCCCGCTTTTATCTCTTGACTCCCGAACTAAACCAAGAAGGCTATACCTTCGAGCAATACATTAAGGATCCGGATGTAATGTTGGAGGTTCAATTAAAGACGAGGAAATGGATAAGGTTGAATGCCCCCCAGGATATGGAGATGGGTTATCCCCAATATGATTGGGGTGGGGCTTATGTGGATCTGCAAAATTTCTATGAAGCGGGCTGGTTGGGGAACAATGTGATCTTCCCAGAGGGGGAGGTTCCCTATGCTGCTCCCCTTCCCAAAGAAAGGGTAAAGGAGATCATGGAAGAGGGGATCCCGGATCCTTTGAAGGCTAATTGGATGGGAAGGGGGATGGAGATTTACTATTACCTTAAGGACAGAGTAAAAGGCATGGAGTTCGAGGGAATTCCTGTGGGAGAACATGTTTTCCCTCCAGGGGCAGGAACCGACGGGCCATTTACCCTCGCTGCTGCCCTCCTCGGACCTACCGAACTTTGCATCTCCCTTTACGAGGATCCCGAGTTCGTCCATCGCCTCATGGATTTTCTCACCGAAGCAACGATCGTGCGCATAAAGGCAGTTTGGGATCTCATGGGTTGGGAGTACCCGGTACAGAGTTGGGGCTTTGCCGATGATTCGATAGAGTTGATCTCCCTTGCGCAATATAGGGAGTTCGTTCTACCCTATCACAAACGCCTTGTGGACACCTTCTCCAAAGGGGGACCGAACGGCATTCACCTTTGCGGTAAGGTGCAGAGGCATCTAAAGACCATAAAGGAAGAGCTGAATGTCCAAAATTTCGACCTGGGATTTCCCACCGACCTTGGGCTGGCAAGGCGTGAGTTGGGTAAGGAGGTGCTCTTAAGGGGGAACATCCACCCGGAGATCTTGCGAGAGGGACCTCCGGAGATTATAGAGGAGGAAGTGAGAAGATTGTGTGCTTCTGGCGTGATGGAGGGAGGTAGATGGATAATGTGCGAGGGAAACAATGTGGCGCCACGAACGCCTCTCCAGCATTTTGCGGTTATGTATGAGGCAGGTAAGAAATACGGTAGATATTCTTGGAAGGAGTGAGTATAATGGGCTCCATGGTTAGGCTTGTATTTTTCCTCTGGTTATGGATCTCTTTAGGAGGGATAGCCATGAGCAGGGATAGCACGAGTGTAAAGCCTTTGATCTTCTATGTGGCACAGAATGGCAACGATGCTTGGTCGGGGAAGTTAGCGACGCCGAATAGGGCAAAGACGGATGGCCCTTTCGCCACGATCGCCCGGGCGCAGGAGGCAATTAGAGAGCTCAAAGCAAAGGAGGGCTTGAAACAACCAATTGTGGTTTACATTCGTAAGGGAACCTATTACCTTTCCCAATCCCTGGTCTTCACTCCAGAGGATTCCGGCACGGAGGAATGCCCCATCGTATACTCCGCTTACCCCAAGGAGAAGGTTGTGATAAGCGGGGGTGTTCCCTTGAAGGGATGGAAGAGGGATGGGAAGGGGAATTGGGTGTTAGAGATAGGGGAAGTTAAACAAGGCAAGTGGAGATTCGCCCAGTTATTCGTTAATGGTGAGAGGCGCTATCGTCCTCGTCTTCCCAAGGAGGGATATTATCACATCGCCCAGGAGGTTCCGCCCAGCGAAAAGGCAGAGGGGAAAGGCTATGACCGTTTTGGCTTTTCCCCAGGGGAAATAAAGAAGGAATGGGAGAACTCCGATGTTGAGGTATTGGTATTCCACTATTGGAGCACCTCTCGCCTTCCCATTGCCTCCGTGGATGAGGAGAAGAAGATAGTTACCTTTGCCGGTCATACCTCAGCCCTCGCTGGGTGGCATGGGTTACAAGCAGGAAGGCGCTACATAGTGGACAATGTGAAGGAAGCCCTCTCCCAACCCGGGGAGTGGTATCTCGATGTGAAGAGTGGAAGGCTCACTTACATTCCCAAGCGAGGGGAGGATCCTGCCAAGGCGGAGGTCATTGCCCCGCGCCTGGAGAAGCTACTGGAGATCAAGGGGGATGCAGGGAATCACAGATGGGTGGAGCATTTAACATTTCGGAATTTGACCTTCGCTCACTCCAACTGGACCATGCCTTCCCAGGGCTACAGTTGGCCCCAAGCGGAATCCATCCTATGGGGCGCCATCAGTTGGGAAGGAGCGCGTTATTGCTCTTTGGAGGGATGCAGGATAGAACACATCGGGACCTATGGCGTGGAATTGGGGAAGGGTTGTAAATACAACCGAGTGGAGGATTGCGAGATAGTGGATTTGGGAGCGGGGGGAGTGAAGATAGGGGAGATGGGAATCCAAAGGGATGAGGAGGCGGTTGCCAGTCATAATATAATCCGCAATTGCCTGATCGCCTATGGAGGAAGGCTTCACCCCGCTGGAGTAGGTGTTTGGATTGGGCAATCCCATCATAACACGATAGAGCACAACGAGATCTTCGATTTCTACTACACCGGCATATCCATCGGCTGGACTTGGGGATATGGCGAGAGTTTAGCCAATCACAACCTGGTGCAATATAACCATATCTATAAGATAGGGCAGGGTGTGCTCAGCGATATGGGAGGCATTTACACTTTGGGCATCTCTCCCGGCACGATTTTGAGATACAACCTCATCCACAATGTTCGTTGTGCAAAGGATGGCTACGGTGGGTGGGGGATCTATTTCGACGAAGGAAGCACCCACATACTGGCGGAAAACAACATCGTCTACGATACGATGATGGGGGGACTCCGTCAGCATTACGGTAGGGAAAATCGGGTGGAGAACAACATCTTCGCCTTTGACTCTATATCTCAAATTTGTCGTTTCCGCCCTGAACCTCACACTTCCTTCATATTTCAACGCAACATAGTCTATTGGGAGGAGGGTCAGCTCCTCGAGGGCGCCGACATGGATAAGAACTGTCAATTCGATTATAACCTTTATTGGAATCCCAAGCTCAAGAGGGAGGATTACAGGTTCCTTGGCAAGACCTTCGAGGAATGGAAGGCAACTGGGCAGGATATTCATTCTCTGATCGCAGATCCCCTCTTCGTTGATCCCCATAGGAGAAATTTCGCTCTTCGTCCCGACTCTCCCGCGCTTTCCCTGGGGTTCAAGCCCATATCACAGGATAAAATAGGGCGTTTGCCTCCCAGTCCGAAGACGATTACTCCTCCTTGTGCTCCCGCTTTTCCTCCTGTGGAATAACCGCATCTTAGGATGACGGAAGATGATATAATAGAGTTAAAAAAGGAGGTGCTTATGAATTATGAATTACCGTGAAAGGTATCTGGAAACCGCGAAGTTCGGCAATCCCGATAGGGCGTTCCTCGTTCCTCAGTGGGTGTGGCACGAAACCATCCTCCGCTGGGAGAGGGAAGGCATGCCCAGGGATGTGCATTTTGTCCACTACTTTGGTTTTGATCGTTATGAGACGGTTCCTATAAACTACGGGCTTTGTCCCCCCTTTGAGGTGGAAACCTTAGAGATCGATGAAGTGGAGAGGACTACAGTAATAAGGGATTCCGATGGCTCCATAAAGAAGATCTTCCTGGACAAAGCAGAGCTTTCAATGCCCCTTTGGTTGGATTATCCCATTAAGACGAGGGAGGATTGGGAGGAATATAAGAAAAGGCTCAATCCTCATGCTCCTATTCGTTATCCCGCCTGGTGGGACGATTACAAGAGATCGGTGAAGGATAGGGATTATCCCCTTGGTATAAGTGCCGGCTCCTATTACGGATGGATAAGGAACTGGATGGGCATGGAGCGCCTTTCCTACATGCTCTACGACGACCCCCATTTCGTCAGGGACATATGCGAGTATATCGCGGATTTCATCATAGAAGTCAACAGAAAAGCGGTGGAGGAGTTGGATCTGGACTTCGCCCTCGTTTGGGAGGATTTGGGGATGAAGGCGGGTCCCCTCATCTCTCCTAAGCATTTCAGGGAGATAATGCTCCCCTGCTACAAGAGGGTCACCGAGTTTCTGAGGAAACACGGCATAGATATAATCATGGTGGATAGCGATGGCAACAACGATCCTATAATTCCCCTTTGGTTAGAGGGGGGAGTCAACGGACTTTATCCTTTAGAGGTGGCAGCGGGGGAGGATGCGATAGCTCTGAGGAAAAAGTATGGCAAGGATCTTATCCTCATGGGGAACATAGATAAAAGGGTGCTCGCTCGTTCCAAAGAAGAGATCGAGAGAGAGGTCTTGAGCAAGGTTCCCTGGTTGGTTATGCAAGGGGGATACTTCCCCTTTGTCGATCATTCCGTCCCTCCCGATGTCCCGCTCGCCAACTTCCAATACTATCTCGATCTCGTGAAGGAAATCCTGAAGGACCCTGAAAGGTATTATCATCTCGCTAAGGAAAAGGGGTATATAAAAAAAGAATAAGCATATTGACAAAATATCAGGATGTAGCAAAATAAGAGGAGGAGTAGGTTTTCAGCCAACCGTGCGAAACCAAAAGGAAAGGAGGTGTGGTGAATCATGAGGAAGGGCTTTACGCTGATAGAATTGTTGGTGGTCATAGCTATCATCACTATCCTGGCGGGGTTGATATTTCCTGCTTTCACTCGAGCGAGGGAATTCGCTAAGAGGACGGTGTGTCTCTCCAATTTGAAGGAAATAGGGCAGGCGCTGATGATGTATGTCCAGG
>CAYVMD010000051.1:0-11163 GCA_964452465.1 uncultured bacterium
GGATGCTTCTGTGAACAGATGAACATAAAGGAGAAAGGATGGGATCTCCTCTTAACCCCCTTGGAAGAAGGCTTCTTCCTGGAGGTTGGTTCGGAGAAGGGGGAGACGTTCCTTAAAGAATTGGAGTTCCCTTTGGAGAATGGCGAGGGGAAACTCGAGGAGAAGGAGGAGGTGGTTAGGCGCTTCAGGGAATGCTTCCACCCTCCCTTCGATAAAGGAGAAGTATATGAGGTATTGAAGGAGAACTGGGAATATCCCCTGTGGGAGGATTTCGCCCGCAGATGCCTCGGCTGTGGGATATGCACCTATCTTTGCCCTACCTGTCACTGCTTCGATATCCAGGATGAGAATCTCACCCTATTTGAAGGTGTAAGGTTCAGGTGTTGGGATAGTTGTCAATTCGCCATCTTCACGAAACATGCTTCGGGGCACAACCCTCGCCCCACTAAGAAGGAACGGATGAGGCAAAGGTTCATGCATAAGTTGGTCTATTGCCCCGATAGATACGAGGAAGCATTTTGCACCGGCTGTGGAAGATGCGTGAGGCATTGCCCCGTGAACATAGACATAAGGGAAGTGCTGAAGGCGAAGGCAAATGCCCCCTTATGATGCAAGGAGCATCATAAGAAGGAAAAGGGATGGGCTTCGTTTAACCAAGGAAGAGATCGACTGGATGGTAAAGGGCTATGTGAAGGGGGAAGTTAGGGAGGGGGAAATGGCAGCCCTCCTTATGGCGATCTTCCTTCGGGGAATGAGCAGGGAGGAAACCTTTCATCTTACCCTTTCCATGGCAACCTCGGGGCGCATCCTTGATCTATCCACCATCGAGGGGACGAAGGTAGATAAGCATTCGACGGGAGGAGTGGGGGATAAAGTAACGCTGATCTTCGCCCCTATCGTGGCGGGAGGCGGGCTTTTTGTCTCCAAACTCTCGGGAGGGAAATTGGGACATACCGGGGGAACTATAGATAAATTATTGGCGATCCCCGGCTTTCGGACCTCCCTTTCCTATGAGGAATTCATAAGCCAAATAAGAAAAGTGGGCTTAGCGGTGTCCGCTCAAACGGAAGAATTAGCCCCTGCCGATAAGTTGATCTATTCCCTCAGGGATAGGGTCGCTTGCGTGGATAGCATACCCCTCATCGTGTCCAGCATAATATCCAAGAAGATAGCGGGAGGAGCAGATGTGATCGTGATAGATGTGAAGGCAGGGAAGGGTGCCTTCGTAGGAAGGGAAGAGGCAAAGATATTAGCCGAAGAGTTGAGGGCGGTGGGCGAGATGGCGGGGAAGAAAATAGCGACAATGGTTAGCGATATGGACCAACCGTTGGGATACGCCATCGGTAGGGCTCTGGAGGTAAAGGAGGCGATAGAGGTATTAAAGGGAGGAGGACCTGCCGATGTGAGGGAAGTATGTCTCTCTTTGGCAGGGCTTGCCTTTTGGAAAGGTGGGGTTTCCCCCTCGCCAGAAGAGGGCAAAGCCTACGCCGAGGAGATTTTAAGCAAGGGGAAAGCACTGGAAAAGTTCGCCCAATGGATTGGAGCGCAAGGGGGAAACCCTCGCATAATCGATGACCCCTCGCTCCTCCCCTCCGCCCCTGTTTCTCAACCTCTCCGCGCTTCCCGCACAGGAATCATAGAGGATATGGAGACGAAGGTGATAGGGGAAGCATCCCACCTTCTCGATCATCATCCGGGAGGAGGAATCATCCTAAGGAAGAAGATAGGAGATGCAGTGGAGGAGGGAGAGGAGGTAGCCCTTCTTTATGGGGAAGAGGAGGAGATAGAAAAGGTCAAGGTTCTGTTGAAGGGAGCGATAAAAATAAAGGATTTGGGGGAATTTGTTAAGGGAGAAGTTTAGTTTTATAATTTTATTGTGGTTAAGATCTACCAAAGATATGTCTCCAGCGAACTTTTCCTTCCCTTCATGGGTGGAGTGGGAGTTTTCGGGGTCATACTCATTGGCAACCTCATCTTCACCCTCATAAATCCCCTTGCCCAGGGCATAATATCCTTCAGCGATCTTTGGAGGCTCATACTGTATAAGATCCCCTCCTTCCTCTCCCTTTCCTTCCCTCCCGCCATGTTATTCGGCTCCGCCTTCGCCACCGCCCGTCTGACGAGGGAAGGGGAAACAACCGCGATGCGAATGGCGGGGCTTCCCATGTGGAAGATCTTTCTTCCTTTTCTGCTGGCAGGAATAATAGCGAGCGGTTTTTCCTTTCTTCTCAACGACAGGTTAGCTCCTATAGGGAATAGGAAAGCCCAAGAGATCTTCCAGAGGGTTTGGTTCAGTCAACCAACGCCCATACCTCAGGAAAGGGTATTTTTCCGGAGCGGGAACTACGCCTTCTATATAGAACGGGTAGATAAAAGAAACGAGGAGGTTATCTTGAACAATGTATTCATATTAGAGATGAGCGGGGGACGTTTCCCTAATCTCTACACCGCTCCCTGGGGGAAGTGCGGATGGGATCAAAAACAATGGGAGTTATACGAGGGTATCCTCCACCAATTGGATGTAAGAGGCTTCGTAAGGCAGGAGATGAAATTCGATAAAGCGGTGATCTCCCTCACCACTCCCCTCCAGAACGCCTGGATATCCTCAAAAACGCCCGAGGAGATGAGCACCAAGGAATTACTTAGGGAAATAAAGACATGGCAACAGAGTGGGGTGAGGGAGTTGAGGATCTTGTTCATGGAATACCACACTAAACTGGCGATACCTTTCGCCTGCTTAATCGTTGCCCTCTTAGCTCCTCCTTTTGCCTACCGCTTCGCCCGCAGGAGCGGTGCCATGGGAGGGTTCCTCATCGCCTTGCTCCTCTTCTTCATCTACTACAACGGCTATCTCCTCTTTCGGGTGCTTCCCCCCTATTTAGCTGCTTGGGGACCCAATCTTGCCTTCGGCGCATTAGGTGTTTTCCTCTTCTTCAAAGAATGGTAAAATGCTACGGATATGAGGATAGAAATGCGAAGGACTGTTTTGGGAATCATTCTTGCGGTTAGTATTCTTTTCTTTGCCGGTTGCGGTTTCTGGGAAGGTCTATTCGGCGGAGGGGGAGGACATCCAACCCAAGTTAGGGAATGGACCGTCATGGTTTATATGAGCGCCGATAATAACATGGCACTCCAGGCCTTGGATGACATAAACGAGATGGAAATGGTTGGTTCCTCCAACCAGGTCACGGTTGTCGTGCAGTTGGACACGAGCAAAAGTTGTCAGAGATTGATCATCTCCCGGGATAGCGACCCTCAAAATGTAACCTCCCCCGTGTGGCAGACGCTTCCCCCCCAAAATACCGGCAATCCTGCCCTGTTGGCGGATTTCGTAAAGAAAACCACTACCGCCTTCCCCGCCAAGCACTATGCCCTTATCCTTTGGAACCATGGCTCGGGCTGGAAGCCCGCCCAAATTAGGGTTCAGCCTCGGGCTATCTGCTTCGATAATACGAGTAATGACGCCCTCGATACCGACGAGTTGAGGGAGGCCTTGGAAAGCACGGGGGTTAAGTTGGATTTCCTGGGAATGGATGCCTGCCTCATGCAGATGGTGGAGGTAGCCACTGAAGTAAAGGATTGGGTGGGAATCGTGTGCGCCTCCCAGCAGGATGAGCCTTGGGATGGTTGGCCCCATGATGCCATACTAAATGCCTTGGTTAGGAACCCCTCTATGGATGCTGAGCAATTGGGAAAGGTGATAGTGGGTTCCTATATAAATAGTTATGCATCCAATGTCACACTATCCCTCGTATCCACTTCCGCCCTCCCCCAACTTGCCTCTGCCATAAACGACCTGGGAAACAAATTAGCGGACCTCTATCCCTCCTCCGTTATAGATTCCGCAATAAACAATGCTCAATCTTTCTCGGATGACTCCTACAAGGATCTTTTCCACTTCTCCCAATTGATATCCGATACCCTCCAAACTGCAAAGAGGGAAGCGGATTCCGTGCGAGGTTTGCAACCGGTAGTCATTCGTTACAATGGGCAAAAGACCCTTCCAAACGCCTACGGGCTTTCCATTTTCCTTCCCAAGCAGGGCTTCGCCACTTATGAAAGATCCTATACAAATCTATTATTCGCTAAACTCACCCCTGGCTGGGTGAAATTCCTAAAGAAAGTCTCGGGAGGTTGAGATCGTTATATGACAAAGAGGGAAATGAACCTGAGGATATTTCAAGGCAAGGAAGTCCCCCATCCTTTCTTTCAACCCCGCCTCGAGCCTTGGTTCGACTGGCATAAGAAGTTCGGAAAGATGCCGTACCGCTACGAAGGGATGACCCTTTTGGAATTCTACGACGAATTGGATATCTCCATGAGGTATGTCCATTATTACACCGGCATGCCCGATCCCGTGCAGGTCGTTTATACCGACAAGGTGAAGATAAGATACGAATTCGGAGAGAAGGAAGGGAGGGAGATCATAGATACCCCCTATGGGGAATTGGTTAGGAGATTGAAGTTAAGTTCGGACGGGATCTGGCACACCGTGGAATTCCCGGGGAAGAACACCCTGGAGGATTTGAGAAAATTGAATTGGTTGTATCGAAATACTTCCTATCATTTCTCGGAGGAGAACTTCCTAAAGGGTAGCGAGTTCATCGGGGATAGAGGAGAGCCCCAATTCTGGGTGCCCAAAAGCCCCTACCAAGCCCTCGCCCAGATATGGATGGGAATGGAGCAGTTCATCTACGCCCTCCACGACCACCCCAAAGAAGTAGAGGAAGTGATGAGGCTCATAGATGAATCCTACGATCCCTTATATGAGGAGATAATCGCCTCGGGGAAGGTGAACATCATCAATTTCGGCGAGAACATACACGACCAACTCCTCTCCCCCGCCTATTTCGAGAAATACCTCATCCCCTTCTATGAGAAGAGAGCAAATCAACTGAGGAAAGCGGGGATCTTCACCCATATCCATATAGATGGCTTCTTCAAGAGCCTTCTCAAATACCTCAAGGATCTTCCCTTCGATGGCTATGAGGCCCTTACTCCCCTCCCCCAGGGGGATGTAACCTTGGAGGAGATCAAAGAGCATATAGGGGACAAGGTGCTTTTGGACGGCATTCCCGGAGTCCTCTTCGCTCCGGAGATCTTTCCCTCCCCGGAACCCCTCCAGGAATGCGTGGAGAAGATCGTGAAGATGTTCCATCCCCGATTGGTCCTGGGGGCTTCGGATGAGGTGCCCGAGGGGGCGGGAGAAGAAGCGATCGAACGGGTGAAGTGGGTATCCCAATACTGCAAGAGTTATAAGGGATAAGGAGAGGAGGTAGAGGCTTTATGCGTTCTTGGCTGGCGCTCGTTATGATGGGCATCCTTACCCCTCTCTTCGCCCAGACTTCTCCTTTCCTCCAAAGGGTTAAAGATGACCTTTATCTGGAGGGAAAACCCTTGAGATTGGTGAGCGTGAATAAGTTCGACCTCTTCCTCTCCTTTTTGGAGGGCGGGGAAAGGAAGGCACAGGCGATATCCGCTATTGAGGAAGCAGGGAAGGAAGGATTTAGGGCGATCCGCTTCTCCGGCGTAGGTTATTATCCCCGGGATATGCGCCACTGGGCGAGGGAAGAGATCTATTGGAAAGCCTTCGACGAGTTGGTGGAAACCGCCAAGAAGAACAAGGTTTATCTCATCCCCGTCATAAATTGGAACATCTTCCTTTTTCCCGACATGGCTGGCGAGTGCGTGCAAGACATGCTCCTAAATCCCGATTCACGCTCACGCCAATACCTCTGGCTCTACACCTATCAACTCGTCTCCCGTTATAAGGACGAGCCCGCCATTTTGTTTTGGGAACTCACTAACGAGATGAACCTCCTCGCGGATCTCCAGTTCATGAACCCTTACGGTTTCAGCAACGGCAACTGGATAGAGCTAGGGACCTCCTTTATGCGCCTTCGGCGCGACCACTTCACCACCGATCAAATGATCCCCTTCTTAAGGGAATGGGCGGAGTTCATCCGTTCCATAGATCGCAATCATCTCATCAGTAGCGGATTTTCCATACCCCGTGCTTCTGCCCAGCATCTGCGTTTAGCCAAGGGAAAGGGCGATTGGACGGAGGATAGCGAAAGGGAAGTGGAGATATATATCCGAGATACCCATCCCGATCCGATAGATATAATCAGCATCCACTTTTATCCAAAGGATGGCAACATCCGCCTTGGCTACAAGGATGAGGAATCGGCGGATGTCCTGGCGGTATTTAAGAGGATCTCCCAAAGGCTGGGAAAGCCCATTTACATTGGAGAGACGGGAGAGGATTATCAGGAATCCCCCAATGTCCCCTTTCTCAAAAATGTCTTCGCTAAAGCAGTGGAGCTGGGCATCCCCCTCACCCTGGTATGGAATTGGATGAGCCCCGGCGACCGTTACAATGTGAGCAGGGAAGAGAGGGCCGCCGTTGTTTCCTTGATGAAGGAAGCAAATAAAAAATTCGAGGAATCAAATCGGTGAAGCATCTTTTCTCAAAAATCAAACCCATTCGAAGATGTTTAGAATCTTCCCCTCTGGGTTCCATCCTGCATTAGGTCTAAAATCCTATTGGATGGTGTCTCAATATCGTAATGAGTTGACTTACAAGGAGCGGAGGCTTATAATTATTGATGAAAAGCTGGGGGATGGTGTAATGGTAGCACGCGGGACTCTGGATCCCTCGGTGAAGGTTCGAATCCTTCTCCCCCAGCCATAGGTGGCCCCATCGTCTAACCCGGTTAGGACAACGGTCTCTCAAGCCGTAAGTAGGGGTTCAAATCCCCTTGGGGCCACCAATTTTTTTATCGCTTTGACATTTCCTCCCCTTCTTTTATCATCATTCAAAATGGCTTGCTTTAAATCATCCCTTGTATTCTTCCTTCCCTGCTGGGCGCTCCTTTTTGGGGGGGATGCCTCCCCAACCGAGGGACCAAGGGAAACCAAGCCCCCTTTCCTCCGGCGTTTCAAATATCCCCAACTCATCCTCGAACCGACGAGCAGGAAGGGCGATTTCGACAGCGAACTCGTCGATTGCTTCAAGATCGTCCTGGATTACGACAGAGGCATAGGCGAGCCGTATCGCAAGGATGACTACTACTATGCGGTTTACACCGGCTACGATGGGGAATCCTATCGCTGTGGTCTATTGAGGAGCAAAGACCTCCTCCATTGGGAGAAATTGGGGATGATCCTGGACATAGGGAAGGAGGGGGATTTCGATGCTGGCTCGGCGGGAGGAGGGGTAGCCATCAAATGGAGGGGAAGATTCTACATGTTTTATACAGGTTATCCCTTCAAGGGCTACGAAAATGGACCGGGCAAGATAGGGCTGGCAGTCTCCGATGACCTTCATAACTGGAGGAAATTGGGCATCATCCTGGAGCCTGAGAGGAAATATCCCTGGGAAGCGGGAGGGCTCTATCAACCCTTCCCCCTTTACTATCGGGGGAAACTTTACCTGTTTTACAACGCGAAGAACGAGGAAGCAGATTGGACGGAACAGACCGGCGTCGCCATCGCCGAGGATGGGAACCTTCGCCAGTGGAAGAAGCACGAGAACAACCCCGTCCTCCCGGTAGGACCCAAGGGAAGTTGGGATAGCAAGTTCGCCTCCGACCCTTGGGTGATAAGGGTGGAGGGCAAATGGCGCATGTTCTATTACGGCTTTGACGGCGTTCATGCTCAGGATGGCGTGGCGATTAGCACGGACCTTATTAATTGGGAGAAGTCCCCCTTCAACCCCATCCTTCCCTATGGGGAGAAGGGATCCTATGACGAGGTTCACGCCCATAAGCCCTGCGTCATCTTTAAGGAAGACATCTACTATCATTTCTACACAGCGGTGGGGAGCAAGGGACGTTGCATAGCCCTCGCCACAAGCGTTCCTTTCTGGGAGAAACGATAAAATGCTTAAGGTGTTATTGAGGATCTTCCCCCTCATCGCCATCCTCTCGCTCGCCTGTCCCCAGAGAAATTGGGAAATCATCTCGGGAGAGGCAAAGATGATCGACGATGTAATCGCCCTAAATAACGCCCTCATACTTTGGAGGGAGGGAGCTCCTCCCGATTTCGTCCTCAGGGTTAAGATGAATATCCAGGAGAAGCGGGAGAACGCGGAAGGTTGCGTATTGATAGGCGCTCCCGCCGACGCCTCCCAATTCCTACAGATATTCCTGGACCAGCCCTCCAATTCCCTGCGGGTAGCGATCCTAAGAAGAGGCTCCCCCACTACCCTGCTCGCTACAATCGGTCTTCCCTTCAAGGTGAAGATGCAGGAATGGCATGAGATGACGGTTGTTGTAAAGGGGCAGGAGGTGTTCGCCTATCTCGATGGTAACCAATACCTCCATCTGAAGGGCATTCGCCTTTGGGGGAAGAGGGTTGGTCTGCGTGTGGGCGATGGCAGGACATCCTACAAGGATTTTGCCCTCCAGAAATTGAAGGACCTCTCCCTCGCTACCTGCAAACTAGGCATAAAATGCCCCTCCCGTTGTTACCTTTCTCCCCGCTATCAAGGAAAAAGCCTAAAGATAGAGGGGGAAACCATCAAACTCAAAATCCCCACCTTCGCCCTCCCCCTCCAGATGGTTACCATAGGGATAGACTACCAAGGAAGGGTTCCCCTTCTCCTCACCGTTTACGATGGAAAGGGGTCCCCCTATTACTCCCAGCGGATCCAGAAGCCCACCCAGGTAAGTTTCCGAGCGGTGGGCTCCCTGGGGAAGCATAGATTGGAGATCAAGAAGGGAAAGGAGGCAAAAAGCGTGTTCTTCGATGTGGATGCGGAGACCGAGATAAAGGGAACGGATCCCTTGTGGGAAAGGTTATTTGCTACCTTAAGGGAAACGGTAAAGAGGGACAGGTTCGTCTTCTCCATATATGGGAAGCCCGTGGCGATGAACCCCACTTGGCTACGCGATCATATCCACGAGATGAAGGGATATAAGTGGTGGGAGGAGGATATTCGCTCCGCGATCGACCATTTCCTAAAGATCCAGCATCCCGAGGGCTTCTTCTACGAGATGATAATCCCTCCCAGCGATCCTCACACCACCTTCGTCAAGGATAAGCACCGCCTAATAGACGAGAGGAATAACCTTGCCTATGTGAGGCTGGAATTAGAAGCGGATATAGAATATCTTATGGTAGAGGGCGCCTTCCAGATATGGCAGGCAACCGGGGATGAGGAGTGGTTGAAGTGGGCTATCCCCCGCCTGATAAAGGGAATGGAGTATTGCATGACCGATCCCACCCGTTGGGATCCCCAGCATCAACTCGTCAAGCGCCCCTTCACCATAGACACCTGGGATTTCACCTACGGGGTCCCCGGCAACGATAGGCGCATAACAGAAGATACCCCTATGAGCATAATGCATGGGGACAACAGCGGGATGTTCTATGCTTCCCTTCTCCTCTCGAGGATGCTTTCCGCCCTAAGGAGGGAAGGAGAAGCGGAACATTGGAGGAAGATCGCGGAGGGCTTCAGGGAAAGGACAAACAAATTGTGCTGGAACGGCAAGTTCTACACCCATCAGATCCATCTGAACCATCCGGGTGCCCCTGGGGTCGATGAGAGGGAGATCCTCAGCCTCAGCAATACCTACGACATAAACAGGGGGTTGCCCGATCACGAGCAGGCGGTGAGCATAATAAGGGAATACAAAAGGAGAAAGGAATTGACGAAAGGCGAATACTTCGCCGAGTGGTTCAGCATCCACCCTCCCTACCCCGATTTTAAAGGTCATAATATGCCTCGCGGAACCTACATCAACGGTGGGGTAGCGGGATTCGTGGCGGGGGAGCTGGCGAAGGCTTGCTTTTGGCATGGAGAGGAAGCCTACGGCGTGGATATATTGAGGAGATTGGGGGAGAAGATAGAAAAGGACGGGGACATCTTCTTCCTTTACACCCCTGATGGACGGGACCAGGGAGGAGGTCCAAGGGGATGGTCGGCTTCGGCGGTCATCTCCGCCCTCATCGAAGGCTTGGCAGGCATAAGGGACGATGATAAGCTCTTCCACCGCGCCACCCTTGCCCCTCGCTGGATATCAGCAGGAGAAAAGGAGGTCAAGGTCATCGCCCGCTACGGAGCGAGCAAGGTTTACCTCGGCTACCTCTTCCGCCACAACGAGAAGGATAAGAAAATAGAAATGGAGATCACGGGAAGCAGGACGCTCCCCACTTTCCACATCCTCCTACCTCCCCAAAGCACCCCAAAGAAGGTCCTGTTCAACGGCGAGGCGATACCCTTCCGCGCCGAAAGGATAGAGGAAAGCATCTATTGCAACTTCGGCTTGGAAGAGAAGATAAGCAAGGGGAAGATAACCGTCTACTACGAATAGGAGCGTTCTCAAATATAAAGGCGAAGGACGATGGGGGGATAGGCGAGGAGGCGAGGCACCTCTAATAACCCCGAGGGGGGAAGGGAAGGGGAAGCACAGTTGGTTACCTTTATAACGATCTGGTTATCGCCCTCCTCCAGGAATTCCCCTATCTCCAACCTCCAGGGGGGATATAACCTCGCCCCCACATACCGTCCGTTCACCTCCACCTCCGCTACCTCCCCTACCCTTCCCAGGTCCAAAACCACCTTGGCGCCGAGGTAAGCAGTGGGGATGAAGCACTCCCCCTTATATGCCATAGTCCCTTGATAAAAGGGGTAGCCTTGCTCCGTCCAAGAGCCCACCTTCAAGGTTTTGGGAGAGGGTGCAAGGTTCCACTTCCCCTCCCGCCAAAGAAGGGAGAAATCCCCCCTAATCGTCACCCGGGGTAAGGAAGGAATTTGACGATGGTTAACCAAAAGGGTGAGGAAATTCTCGCCCTTCCTGAGGAAGGGCGAGATGGACATCCCTTCCGCCCTCCATTGGATTTTACTTCCGTTGAGGAAAATAGCGGTAGGTGGAGCCTCGATATGAAGCTCCCATCCTCTCCCAACTTCCTCGACGGAGAAGAGGGCTTGATACCAAACCTCTCCCTCCAGTTTGATATCGGGAGCCACCTCCTCCCAATCCCTATGGGGAGCTTTGGGAACGGACAGGGAGGAAAGCCACCCTCCTTTTTGCCTATAGCGCCAGTTGAGAAGGGGGAGGAAATTGGGTTGCTGAGGCTCTACCTCCCACTCCTCCAAAAGGGTTATCGCCTTCAGGGCAATGCCCCTCTCTCCCTCCACCATCCTCCTCTCACCTT
>CAYVMD010000051.1:11173-14316 GCA_964452465.1 uncultured bacterium
CGAATGGTTCCTCCTCCCCTTGCCAACCCTCAACCAACACCACCCCCTCCTCTACTTTCAAAGCCCGCGGATAAAAATTCGCCCTATCTATGTGAGGCTCCTTTCCCTCCTTTATTTGAACTACGAGGAGGGATTGGGGAGGCAGGGAAAGGGGCACTATCATCCTTCCATCCTCCATTAAGGAGTATTGCCAAATCTTTTTTTTCTCCCCCTCTTCTATGTCCAAGAGATAGGGGATCCCCTGAAGGGGCAACATAGCATTTATCTCGTTTTCCCTTATATCCCTATTGAATATGAGAAAGATGGAGCCTTCCTTGGGGAGGCAGAGGATATTTTGGGCGAGCACATCAAGATCGGCAGGAAGGCACCCCTTGAGGATCTGCCTGGTCTGGCGGAGCGCCTCCTCCCTATCTATGTTGAGGGCGGGTTGATAGGCATAGATCTTACCACCCGATATGGGATGGATCCTTCCCACCGCATAGGTTTCCCCTCCCGCTACCTCGAGGGGGGAGGCAAGGGTATAGCTTCTATTTATCTCCTTCACATTCATCTTGAAGAGGGCACGGACTGCATTCTCCACAGCTACATCCTCTCCCTCCTCGGAACGGAAGGGTAGCATACCCAGGGCGATAAGGTTCCCTCCCCTTTCTTCATAGAAATCCTCCAGCCATCTTAAGGTGGAACGGTTGAGGGTGGTCGTGGAAGGGAGGATGAAGGTGCTTATACCTTGGAGATGGGGAAGTTCATCCTCATCGACGAAGAGGAAATCATAATGGATCTTATGGAGCAACTCGCAGAGGAAAAAGAGGTCCCTGTTTATAGCCCGGAATACCTCGTCCTCTTCCCCCAGCCTTTGGTGCGCCCAAAGGGAACGGCGGGGAAGGAGCATGACGACCCTATGCCTTCTCTTCAAGGAGGCGAGGAGGTTCAAGCGGGCTTGGTAGGAGAAAAAATAGGATAGGAGGGGGAAGAAAGGCTCATCCCAAAGGGAGGTGAATTCTTGGTGGGGAGGAGTGTAGAACTTATAGATAAAGCCACCTATGCCCTGGGAGGCGTAGAGATCCGCTTTTTTCTTCAGGTCTTCCAGAGGCGAACCGTAGGGGATGTCCACCTCCAGATAGATAGGCTTCCCATCACAGGCGGAGGCGACGATGGTATTCCTTAACTCCTCCACCAAGGGGAGAAGGGAAGGACGGAGGAAGGGTATATGAATGAGGCGATAGAGGAGGAAGAGTTCGTTCCAGAGGTTCTCCCCCTCCGGCAGGGAGGCGATGAGCCTAAGCCCCCTCTCCTCAAGGAGGGAAGTTAGGGATTTGATTTGCTCCTGGGCTATATCCAGGACCGTTTGGCGGAAATCGTGGCGGAACCTTTCCTCTTCCTTTAAATCCAAAGAGAGAAGAGGGAGGAGAGGTTGGAGGGGATAACCCCTTCTGCGCTGGAACTCCAAGGGGAGGTTATCCGCCCAGGGAAAGGGCGAAAGGACGATTTGGGGTATATAAAAGCCGGCAAAGGGGGGGATGAAGCCCTTCAGGCTCTCCAGCCAGCCTTGGGCGAGGCGAAGGAGGTTCTCCCCCTTCGCTTCCTGGGCATAGATTATGAGGAGGATCCATTCGCCCGCGGGAGGGGTCCATCTCAGGGTATTGTTTTCCAAGAAGCCGTTAAGGAGAACAGCAGAGTTGAGGGAGGTGGCGGAGAGGGGCAAAGCTCCCACCCAGAGGGGTTTCCCCTCAATGTTTATCTCCACCGTTTCCCCTTCCTTCACATTTCTTTTAAGGGAGGAAAGTTTAGCGGGGAAGGGATTGAGGGCAGGGAGGGCAAGGAAAAGGGGCAGGTTGAATTTTCTCGCCACTGACAATGCTTCCCCAACCTTCTCTTCCGAGGGTGGCTTTATTATCACCCCCGAGAAGGAATCCTTAAGGGTGAAGAATTTGGTTTCGATTTCCTTGGTTGAGGGCGGGGAGGTCCACTCCCAAAGTGCAAGGGGGCGGTAGTGAGCAGGGGGTTTAAGGAGGTTTTCTTCCCCTTCCATAGCAATTTATAATGATAACACATTTAGGGGAGGGAAAGAAAGGTTTTGTAGAATTCCATAGCATATTAGACTCATGCTTATCTTTAACCCGATTCTTTATGAAATATTTGAGAGGTGGATTATGCCCTAATCTTTATGTGGTTTTTCCAAATGCATTATGCCCCATTCCTCTTTTTCTGGGACAGGCATTTCAGCCCCACCCCAATCCTCCCCGTCAACGGGGAGGGAGACTTCGCCCTTTCAATCCTTGTCTTTCTGGAACCACCACTTTTCGAAGCATCTAATATCTTTCTAAAATTTTTTCAGTTTTAGACATAATAGGGGCGGGCTCTTAAGAGCCCGCCCCCGAGTGAATTCCCTAACCGAGCTTCAGTCTACGGGAACCATACATTGCCAAAGTTGTCGAACCAAGTAAGAGTAGCGTTGGGGTTGCGAGGATCCACGAGAGCGCGACAACGATTAGCTATCTGGCTCCACTCCATCCACTTAACATGTCCATCAGCGAAGATGATGTTCTCTCCTCCACTGTGGCGGGTGTGCCTGCTCACCGAACGGTGATTAGAATCGGGATTGCAGGCAGCAGCACAAGCGTTGGCAAATACAACTCGCCTTCCTCCACAGGTAGAGAAGTGAGGGGCATCTGCAAAAGCCATGGTCTGCGCAGGAGCAACCACTTCCGCCATCCTTACCGGTCTCCCACTCCAACCGCAGGCAAGGTTGGGCATAAGCCACTCGTTCGAAGCTATGCTCAAATTTATTCGGGCGAACTCGGGAGGGAAGAACCATGCCCACCACGACCCATCACCCCACTGAACAGCAGGAGCTCCGCTCAGATCCGTCCTCGGCACTACATTCACCAGCTTAAAAGCAGAGGGGCATTCCCATACCTGGGCGTTCTTTACATATGGCATCAACTGCCCTAGGGGTGTGTCCCGCCCCGCATAGCCTGCGTTTGGACAAGCGACCAGGTAGGGGAAGGTCTCATCCCAATCTTGGACATACATCATCAACGCCGAGCCTATCTGCTTCATATTGGAGAGACATTGCGTCTTCCTTGCTTGTTCCCTTGCTCGGCTGAATACTGGGAAGAGTATCGCGGCGAGAATGGCTATGA
>CAYVMD010000052.1:0-13285 GCA_964452465.1 uncultured bacterium
AGGGATGTGGGCTCCTCGACGGGTCCGTCGAGGAGTGCCATCCCCACGAAGCCCCACAGCCACATCCCCACAGCCCATATGCGGCGGACGGGACGCCGAGAAGGCGTCCCCTCCCGTCTCGTCTTCATTTCTCCCTCCTTTTGTGAGAGATGAGGGAAGCCACCCTCATCTCCCACTGTTCCATTTCATCGGGCGTCATCTGGAGGGGGGCGGAATATTCGGGGAACATCTCCTTCCACACCGCATCGACTTGCTTCTGCGAAAGCCCTGCCCGAGTGGCGTCCTTCACCACGCTGTTATATCGCTGGGCGGGGGAGAAGGGCTGGGAGGCTGGCTTTTCTTCTGCTTCTTCCTTCTCTTCCCCCTCCTCTTCTTCCCCTTCTGCTGGTGGGGGGATGATGACGAGATCGCCTTCGTCGAATTCCTCCTCCACCACCGCCTTTGCGCTGATTTCCTCCGCCGTCACCTCGCCCACGCCGATCCAGCGGTTCACTGCCCTATTTATCGCCCTCGTGACGGCGATCGTTGCCATGAGGTGGGCGACGGACTTGGCATGGAAGGGGCGACCGGGGAACTTCCGTTGATGCTCTTCCCTTTGGAGGCGGATCAAATCCTCCACCTCCTCCCGGTCGCACCGTCCCTCTTCTTCTACCCATCGCCCTCCTGCCTCCACGCGAGCCCGTGCAATCACCTCAAGGAGTGTCCCCTCGGGTGACCGAACATCCTTCGTCCGCGTCACGACGGACAGCCCGAACGCCCGCATCATCTTTGATGTCCACTTTTTTGTGGGGATTTTTCTCGTCCCATCCTTGGTTCGGATGGAGACGAAATCACCTGGACCCTCTAACTCCTTCACCAGAGAGCAGTATTCCCTCCACATTCGGAGGGCTTCTTCTACCCTGGAGGGTTCTACCGCCTTGACAATTTGTGTGTTTTTGCTATTATTTGTCATAGTTCACACCTCCTTTATGTTTTTCTCTTGGGGAGGGGAGGATGTGGGGCATCCTCCCCTCGTGTCTATTCCTCATGCCCAGCCTCATCAGTGCCCGCCGTGGGGCTGGGCTTTTCTTTCAGTTTCCTCCGGAGTTCCCGGAGGAAAGGTTGAGCTTCCCACGGCGGGAGTTCCATCTTCCTTGTAACCAGATCCCACGCATAGCACAGCACCTTCCATCTCGGCAGGGAGTAGAGGTCTTCATACTCCCATACACCGAGATGGTGGCGAAGGGAGTTTCGGATGTGGGGGACGCAGTAGCCCAAAAGGTGATGGAGATGTTTCACGAGGCGGATGTCTTCCTCGGTAGGATATTCCACCTCTTTCTTCCGCCTCGCTTTTCTGCTCAGCCACTTCTCCGCTTCGTTTGCGGGGTCTATCTCCAAACCTCTGAGCACCCAGCGGACGCCCATGGCTCGCTCCGTAGGGGTGAGATGTTTCCTACCCATTTTTTCACCTCCTTTCATAGTTCATAAGAAGCGATTACTTTTCCTGTTTCGTTATCTATGATTTCTTCCCTCAACCCCCACCTCATTCCCCCGCACCGAGGGCAGGGACCAGCAAAGGTAGGCGGGTAGAAGATCGCTCCACATTCCCTGCACACTTCCCCATATCTTGCCCTATAGCGGGCACCGCCAGGGGGAAGTTCTATCTTGGGCATTTTTTCACCTCCTCTTTTTCTAAACAACGAAGAGGGGCAGTGCTCTGGAAAGGAGCCTGCCCCTCTAATTTTCTCCGTGCCACCTCCAAGAGGAGGTGGCACAATTTCTCCAAGCGTTCATCGGAGAGAGAAGACAGGGTCATAGTTCGATATCCTTTTCCTCGCCGGAAGGGAGAGAAACTTTGAGGCTGGCTTTCCCTCCCATAGCCTTGAGCAGATGGATCTGCCTCTCCAAAGAGACCGAGTCACCTGTTTCAGCGAGCAGGATAGCCATGTGTGAAACTCTGGCTTCCCTGGCGCACCTATCACTGCTCCATCCTTTGGTTTGTCGGAGCGTCCTGAGTAGTTCTCCTATATGTTTCTTGGCTTCACTATACATCTTCGTTGCTCTCATACTTACTTACACCTCCTTTTTGGTTGATTATACAATCATCACTAAAATTATACCAATCGTTGTATATTTTGGCAAGTATTTTTGGGGGAATTTGGATAAAATTTTAGAAAGCATTTTTATCTATAAACCACCAAGGAGGTGCAGGTAAGATGGATATTGAAAAGGTTATGAGGAGAATTGACAATATTCAAAAAGCCGAGGAGATAGCGAAGTGGCTTGAGGAAAAACGGAAAGCCTGCAAGATGAAGATAGCAGAAGTATCCCGTCGCACAGGTATATACTACGGGCATCTATATCGTATTCTCGCTGGCGAAATCAAACCCACACTTGACACTATTCTTCGCATTGCCGAGGCGCTTGGGTGCAGAGATGAAGCCTTGGAACGGTGGGCTGGTATGAAGCCTGCGAAAAAAGTTGAGGAGAAGCCTGTGATCTATGCTGTTTCCGCACCTACCGCTCATCTTCCTGTCGTCGCCTCTGTTCCCTGTGGGAAGCCCATAGAGGTGGAAGGCTCTGTCCTGGGGTTTCTTCCTGTTCATCAGGATGAGGCACAGCGGGCGGACTTCGCCATCAGGGCTGAAGGCGATAGCATGTCTCCATACATCCTCCATGGTGATTTCCTCCTCGTTCGTCGGCAGGAGACCGCTACACCCGGGGACATCGTGGTGGTATCTTTTGAGACGGATGGAGGATGGGAGACGACGGTGAAGAAATATGTGGTGCGAAACGGAAAGCCATACCTTGAGCCCTTGAACCCTGCATATCCCACTATTCCTTTGCAAGGAAATGTCAGGATAGTGGGCAGGGTAGTGCAATTGAAGAGGTTTCTGTGATATAGATGTTTGAAGTAGAATGGAGAAGGAGGTGATATAAATGACAGCAAAGGAATGGATGCAAAGCATATGGGAGGAGATGTTCCGAGAGCCTCAAACGACGATTGTTGGGATGATGATATTGTGCTTGGTGGCGGTTGTGTGCCTCATCTATGCGTTTCGTGCCTATCGTCGTGCCCAAAGAGGCTTCACACTGGTAGAGATGCTCGTGGTGATAGGAATTATGGCGTTGATGGCAGGCATTTTGTTCCCAGCATTCAAGGGCATAAGGGATAATGTGAAGAAGCACCAATGTCAGGCAAACCTTCGGGATATCTACCACGCCCTGCGGATGTATGAGGCGGATTGGGGATGCTATCCGGAGTCGCTTTTGTGGCTTCATAGCAGGGTGCTTGACGAACTTGCCGGGACAACCACACCTGTTGACCCCGCCCAAGTTTATTCTCTACTTGAGCAGAAAGGGTTATATCTGACCTCAGCGCGTATCTTTCATTGCCCCGCGGATACTCACCACGAAAAGCCCGTTGAGGAGCGAGATGGAAGATATTACATTGACCCCTATTACTTTACTTATGCTGTTCCTCTACCCGACGACCTCCTTGCTCCTTACTTCTCCGTTATACTCCCCTACTACCAAGATTTGCCCGAGGTGGTCCAATGCATTCCACGCTGGGCGGTTCCTTATGTTCGTCGTCGAATGCCTCTTAGGGATGAGTTGAGACTATCCCCTGATGACCCTCGCCGTCCCTTCCTTGAATACATTTCCCAGAAGCAACTCTACGCAAAGGAACCATTCGCCAGCACGGTCATCACTTGGTGCACTGCCCACCGGGATTTGGATCAGAATGGTCAGCCTCGTTCGGGAAGTAAGGACATAGTGTTGTTCATAGATGGGCATACGGAGGTGAGGGAAACGAGCGAAATGTTGAGGGAAATGATAGATGGATATCCGGCGGCGTGGCGGATTGAGCCTCGCAGATGAGGGTCGCCATTTATTGTCGCGTTTCCACAGAGGAACAAGCAGAGGAAGGGTATTCTCTCCACGCTCAGGAACGCATACTCACGGAATATGCGCGCCAGAGGGGGTGGGATTATGTAGTCTTCCATGAAGTTGGGACGGGAACCTCGCTTGCGGCGCGTCCTGTCCTTCAGGATATCCTTGCCCATCTTTCCGATTTTTCCGCTATCCTTGTAGTTGACCTTGACCGCCTTTCTCGGCTGGGGCTGGGGGAATGGGAATTTTTGAAGGGGCTCTTGAGAAGGGAGGGCGTGAAAGTCATCACACCGTCGGCGGAATACACATTTGAGGATGTTGAGAGCGAGTTTCTCTCCGATCTCTTTGCTATTCTTGCCCACCGGGAAAGGCGGATTATCCTCGCACGCACACGGCGAGGGATGGAGGAGAAATTGAGGCAGGGGGGAAAGTGGGGAGGATTGAAGCCCCCATACGGCTACCGCTGGGATGGAGAGAAGTTCGTCCCCATCCCAGATGAATGGCTGGTCGTGAAGGAAATTTTCCACCTTGCTCGATATCACGGACAGCACTGGATTGCGAGGCATTTGAATGCAAAGGGAATTCCTTCCCCCACAGGGGCGAGATGGTATGGGAGCGAAATCCGTCGCATCATCCAGAACCCTATCTACGCTGGGCGTCCAGCGTGGGGGAAGAGCACACAGCACAAAGATGTGGAGAAAAATCCCCTGGACAAAGACCTGTCTCGCTGGGTATGGGTGAATGCCACTGTGGAGGCTCCTATTCTTTCCTTCGAGGAGTGGCTGGAACTCCAGCGAAGGAGGAAGGAAAGGAAACCGGGGAAGACTTCACCGCAGGTCTACTACCTTTCTGGGTTGGTGAAGTGCCCTATATGTGGGAGGGGGATGATAGGGCATGGGAGCGTGGCGAGGCGGGATAAGTATTACGCTTGTCCTCGCTACAAGGAAGGATGTTTTCGCCTCATCTCTGCGGAAAAGGTGGAATGGATACTACCTCGCCTTTTTGAGGTGGTGAAGAATTCCCCCGAGGTGGAGGAAAAGGTGAAGGAGATGGTAAGGAGGTCGGAAGGGGAGAGGAAAGATATCACTGTGGAGGCAGTGGAGAAGCGATTGCGGGAGGTAGAAGAGCAAAAGCGAAGGTTGATAGACTTCTACCTCGCTGGGGGGCTTTCGCTGGAGGAGGCGAAGGAGAAGATGAGCGAGTTGGAGCAAAGACAACAGTCGCTTTTGGAGCAGAAGAGGCTTCTGGAGCAGAGAGCCACTGTAGGCGAAATATATTCCCTTTTGGAGGTCGTGAAGGATTTGGAATGGGACGATCTCACCGAAGAGGAGAAGAAGGAATTTGCTCGTTTGGTGGTATCCCAGGTGAGGATTACCGCGAAGGGGGAGGTTGAACAGGTGGAGTTGTATCCTTTGTGGCATGATATTTTGGAAAAATGCAGGATAATAGGCACATAATCCTCATGGTGGGACCGCCCGGGGCAGGCAAAACCATGCTCGCAAGGCGCCTCCCCACCATCCTCCCCCCTCTTTCCCTCGAGGAGGCTCTGGAGACGACCAAGATTTACAGCGTGGCCGGGCTCCTCTCCCCTCAAAGACCCATAATCCTGCATCGTCCCTTCCGCAGTCCCCATCACACCATCTCCACCGCGGGATTAGCGGGAGGGGGAACGGTTCCCCGTCCGGGGGAGATCTCCCTCGCCCACAACGGCGTTTTATTCCTGGACGAATTCCCCGAATTCCGAAGGGACAGCCTGGAGATACTCCGTCAGCCCCTGGAGGAAGGGTTCCTCACCATCTCCCGGGCGAAGGTATCCCTCACCTACCCGGCACGCTTCACCCTGGTCTCCGCCATGAACCCCTGCCCCTGCGGATATTTCGGCGACGCCCTGAAACCCTGCACCTGCACTCCTCTCCAGATTCGCAAATATCTCGCCAAAATATCGGGACCTCTATTGGACAGGATAGATATACACATTCAAGTGCGCAGGTTGACCCAGGAGGAAATGTTGAGGGAGGAAAAGGGGGAGCCTTCGGCGAGGATAAGGGAACGGGTTATGAGGGCGAGGAAGAGGCAGAGGGAACGCTTCCGGGGGACGAAGATCTTCTGCAACGCCCACATGACCTCCCGGCAGATAAGGGAGTTCTGTCCCCTATCCGAGGATGTGAAGAACCTATTGAGGACCGCGATAGGTAAACTGGACCTATCAGCCCGCGCCTACGACAGGATAATAAAAGTGGCGCGGACGATCGCCGATCTGGAGGAAAGCCAGGACATCCAAGTCGCCCACATCGCCGAAGCCATCCAATACCGCACCCTCGACAGGAAACTATTGTGAGAAAGGGATGAGGAAAGCAGTAGTATTTGTGTTATCCCTGATTATTCTATTTCTCCTTAAGCCAACGAAGGCATTCGGGGATGGATTTGAGACATTTGGGGATACAGGCGCAGTAGCTCTTCCCCTCGTGGGAGGTGGGATGGCGGCAGCGAAAAAGAATGAAGAGGGAATTAGGCAATTTGCCAAATCTTACGCCACCACGATGGCAACGACATATTTATTGAAGCATGTTGTCAACAGCGAGCGACCGAACGGTGGGAGACATTCCTTCCCCTCCGGGCATACGGCGAGTGCCTTTGCGGGGGCGAGTTTCATTCAGCAGAGGTATGGCTGGAGGTATGGGGGACCAGCCTATGTGATGGCAACCTTAGTGGGCATAAGCAGGATAACCAGCCATGAGCACCATCCGGTGGATGTGATCTGCGGAGCCGGTTTAGGCATTTACATCCACTCCCTTTACGCCAAAAAGGAAGAGAAAAAGAAGGGGAGGGAAGCTCTCACGCCCCTTATCCTCCCCGCCAATGGAGCCGGCGTCCTCTCCCTCACCTACTCCTGGTAGATCATAAGTGGCATAGGCTCCAATCCCGAGCCTTAGAATCTTTACGCTTGCCTCCCCAGCAAAAACCAATAGCCAAGAACCTCCTTAAACCAAAGTCCCCTTTAGGAGGATGGGAACTCCTGCTCCCATTAATAAATTAATGCAAAATAGGGAAAGGAAGTGGATGACATTTGGAAGAATCCAAAGCTCTACGAGGCACTAAAGGAAATCAAAAAGGGAGGTGAAAGGCAATGGAAAGAATCGAACACCAACACGGCAGGCATAGGCATATGAAGAAGATGCTGCAAGATATAGAGGACGAGGTGAGGCGCCTGTTGCTCCTCTTGATCAAGGGGAAATGGCATGTCCTGGATTATCCCCTGCCTTATCAGCGGGATTCTCTAAAGGAGCATACAGGGAAAGATAACCTGGAGGATTTGGATTTAGAGGAAGCCTTCAAATACTACCTCCATCTGCGCGATAACGCGCTGGCAGAAAAGGGTTGACAATTTCTTCTACAACAATATACAACAATAAAAATGCCAGAACAATGGAGGAATCCAGACCTCTACAACGCACTAAAGGAATATTTCAAGGCCGTTTGTGACCACCTAAGCGCTCAATTTAAAAGCCCGGAGGATTTGATCAATACTGTGAGGAACCTTTGCCATCCTTTCCTCCCTCCCCCTTCAGAAGACCTTTTAGCTTGTGTCGCATACACTTTCTATCTTGGTGGACGCATAGAGTGGGTTGAGCAAAAGGAGTATGAATATGACAAAGTAATTGAAGTTATGGAAAAAGACGAGCAGCTTGCGAGACATTTCAATGCTTCTGTTAAGATACCAGAAGTAGGGGAAATTCACCACCTTGGCGGAGTTGTGGACCATTTAGTGGTGGCATTTATTGGCTTTTTAGGGAAATTATCAAGTCATCGTTACTTGAAGTTTGACGAATCCACTTTCAACGAGTTCTATGAAGAGTTTGAGAATTTCTATTATGGAGAGACAATAGAATATTGGTGCTATGCTCCTCTGTATAATTTTCGAACAGATGCAGAGAATATCCCGCTTGAGGAGCCAAATCTTTTGATAACCAAGAATCCCTCGATAAAAATGAGGAGACCAGAAATTTTATTGCTTTATTACATTGGGCTTAAAGATATATGGGCTATTGAATACCGTTGCAAGACACATAAAGTACTAGGTAATAAGCTCCAAATTATAGAAGGAAGACGGGGCGGCGGAGATATAAAAATAAAAGAGGAATTTGACGAAGTTTGCTCTGCCTTAAGGCTTTTCAAAGGAGGTCTTGTGAGCTATAATTCCATTTTAAAGACGCCTGTGTCGTGGACGCCCTTTAGGGGTCGACCATGGGAGAGGCCTGGTGCATCAAGGCTAGATGGGGGGAGGTATGAGTTACAAAACGATGAAGTTCGTGAATTCTTGGATTTTTGGGAGCAGTTTAAGAAAGCAAGGCAAACTCTGCCAAGATATCTCGAAGTTGCGCTTCGAAGATTCAACCTTAGCTACGAAAGAGAGAGACTCGATGACAAACTGATCGATTTGATGATCGGCTTTGAGGCGTTATTGTTAAAGGAAAGGGAAGAGCTAAGCTATAGATTAGCCCTCCGAGCTTCCCGCCTGCTGGGGGAAGATGCAAGCGAAAGGGAAAAGATTTTTGACGACCTTCGCAAAGCATACGACCAAAGGAACAAAATCGTCCATGGAGGCGAGGTTGATACATCGGAACTTCCAACCCTTGTACCCCAAGTTGAGGATTATCTCCGTTCAGCAATAAAAACATTCCTGAAAAGAGTAGATGCCCAGGGCAAGCAGGATCCAAAGAAGCAAATTTTAAAGGCCCTGGATAACCAAATCGTAAGGGGCGACTGATCAATCCTCCCGAAACCATCCGACTAATTAAATCCGAAATTAAGAGATGGCATCATCAAATAACTCCTCTCCTTCCCAGCCACTCTAAAGCATAGACCCAGAAAAATTTGACTATTTATCGCAACGCTTGTTATAATTCAAAAACCTTCACCACAAGAGGTTTAACCTTTAAATCCCCTGAAGGGAATGTGATATCCATGAACTCTAAACTCCTTAAATGCGAAATAGGGGGCGCTATCTTCACCGTGCTCCTCGGAAGTGCCCTCCATTTTACCTTCCAATGGTCCAACAAATTCTGGCTCGTGGGACTGTTCTCGGCGGTGAACGAAAGCACCTTCGAACATCTAAAATTAGCCGTTATCCCAGCGGTCTTGTGGATGCTCCTGGAAAGAAAACTCCTCAAATTAAAACCCCCAAATTTCTTCCTCGCAAAAGCCCTCGGTATCTACTCCATGCCCATCCTCATCGTCGTGCTTTTCTACGGATATACAGCCCTCCTCGGCACCAATTACCTATTTTTGGATATCTCCGTCTTCGTCTTATCCGTGCTCCTCGGCTACTTGATCAGTTATAAGATAATGACGATGCCCCCGCTCTCCCCCCAATATAATCCCCTTGCTAGCTCCCTTCTCGCCCTCTTAGTCCTGAGCTTCTTCCTTTTCACCTTCTTCCCGCCCCAAATTTTCCTCTTCCAAGATCTCCTCTCCGGGGGATATGGCATCATCAAATAATTCTTCTCCTTCCCAGCCAGTCTAAAGCATAGCCCCCTGAAAAATTTGACTATTTATCGCAACGCTTGTTATAATTCATAAATCTTCACCAGAGGGGGTATCCAATTATGAACAGGAAAAACTTGTTCGTAGCGATAGTGTTGGCTTCCTTCCTGTCCGCCCTGGCGGAGGTCAAACCTCCGTTCTCCCTTCTCTGGAGGTTCTCCACTACCTTCCTCCAACGCAGTAACGCCCAGGTCGTGGTGGATGAGGACACCGTCTACTTCCCCGCCGGCAATAGCCTCTACGCCCTGGATATAAACACTGGCGAACAAAAATGGAGGTTCAACCTCCCCGCTGGCGTCTCCACCCGCAGCACCCCTGTCCTCTATAAAGGCGATATCTATGTCGCTGGCACCGATGGCAACATCTATGTCCTTAATAAACAAGGGGAACAGATCCGCCTCCTCAATGTGCAGGCGGGAGGAAGCATAGCAGGCGCTCCCATCGTCGCGGGCAACCTCATGGTCTTCTCCTGCCTCGATAACTACCTCTACGCCCTCGATCCCGAGGCGAGCGATGCCTCTAAGATGCTAAAATGGAAGTTCCGCACCAACGACGATATCCCCAACTCCCCCGCCTTCGGACATGGCTACCTCTTCGCCCAATCCTCCGATGTGCGCCTCTATGCCCTCACTCCGGAAGGAAAACCTAAATGGGCGGTTCCTCTCCCCTCCAGCCTGATTACCTCCTCCCCCCTCGTCGACGATAAGTATGTCTACGCCGTAGCAGGCTCCACTATCCAGGTGATAAACCCCCGCTCCGGCGGGGTCGTGCGCTCCTATTCCTTCCCCGATATTATCACCCAAACTCCCCTCCTGGTGGGAGATACACTTTATGTGGGCTGTAAGGATGGCAAACTCTATATCGTGGAAGCCAAAACCGGTAAGCCCAAAGCCGGCTACAGCGTGTTCAACGCCCAGTCCGTCGTAACAACTACCCCCGTCCTGGTGGGGGATTACATCTGCTTCGGCACGGAAAAGGGGCTTTTGGTAGCCATCGACAAACAGGGGAAACTGCGCTGGCAGTACCGCGTCGTCTCCCCCTTAGCGCAACAATTGAGCGCCCTCTACCCCCCACAGCAGTGGAGCGCCTTTTATCCCTGGGGGCAACAGTTCGGTATCTACTCCGCTCCCGTCTGGACGAAGGATAGGCTCTTCGTCATAAGCGACGATGGCACCCTGCATTGCTTCACCGCTCAACCCTTGGATGTCTCCCCTCCCATGGTTAGCGACCTCTTCCCTCAGGGTGGACCCATATCTGGGCTCCCCGTTCCCCTTACCATAAGCGCGGTGATAACCGATGAGGGCTCGGGAGTGGATAGCCTCAGCATCACCCTCAGGGTGGATGGTAAGGTGGTACCTCCTCGTGCCTATAAGTTCGATCCCGCCAATGGCAAATTCCAGTGCGATTACAGTCCCGCCACCTCTCCCGATATACCCATCCCCAATGGAGAACACACCATCACCCTCAGGGTGGTGGATTGGTATGGCAACGAAACGGTGAAGGAATGGAAGTTCACCGTCGATAATTCCCTCCCTCCCGGCGCGGGAAGAGGGACAACTCCCACCATCTATTACCTGAGGTGAGGGGATAGAAGATATCTTAAAAGGAGGTGTGTAGATGTTTATAGTGGCTATGCTCTTCGCTCTGTTGTTCGCCTTTGCCATAGGGTGGTTGGCTCTCCTCAACCAGGACCTCGTAACCATCGTTCTCCCACCCGGCAACTACACCTTGAACGCCTATGTGTGGGAGATAATCCTCGCTTCCGCGGGTGCCGCATTGATACTCGCCCTCATTCTGCTCGCCGCCCGGGGCTCCTCCCAAAGGAGATGGGAGAGGGAGATGGAGGCGAAGGTGGATGCCCTACACAAGAAGTTGGACGGCTTAGCGAGCAAGGTTGAGGAGATGGAATTGAAGGAAACGGTTGCCCCCGTTGGAGAAGCGCCATCTCAAGGAGGCGAAGGCTGAATTTTGCAAGAGATAGATGCTTGGATACTTCTCAGCAAACTGGAGATAACTCCCCGTAAGAAGTTCGCCCTCGTGCAATACTTCAATTCCCCCCTGGAGATATTCAGGGCGGATAAGCGGTCCCTCATGCAGGTGGAGGGGATAACCGAATCCATCGCCGAGAAGATAATCTCCCTCGCCCAAACCGATGTGAGAAAGGAGAAGGAGACCCTCAACCGCCTCGGCGCCAAAGTTATAACCATTTTGGACCCCGCTTATTCCCCCAACTTGAAGGAGATATACGATCCCCCTCCCGTCCTCTATATGAGAGGGGAATTGAGGGAGGAGGATAAATTCGCCGTCGCCATAGTGGGAACCCGCCGTCCCACTCATTACGGCAGGGAGGTAGCCCACAAATTGGCGAGCGAGTTAGCCCAACGCGGTTTCACCGTCATCTCTGGAATGGCAAGGGGCATAGATGCCTCCGCCCATCGGGGAGCCCTGGATGGAGGAGGGAGGACGATAGCGGTTCTCGGTTGCGGTGTAGATATAGCCTACCCCCGGGAAAATAAGGAACTGATGGAGGAGATAGAAAAGAATGGGGCGGTGATAAGCGAGTTCCCACCCGGCTCTCCTCCCCTTGCCTGGCATTTCCCCCTCCGCAATAGGGTTATAAGTGGTCTCTCCCTGGGCACGGTCATCGTGCAGGCTCCCCCTGGCTCGGGTGCCCTCATAACCGCCGACCTCGCCCTGGAGCAGGGGAGGGAGGTGTTCGCTGTTCCCGGCAGTATTGAGGATCCTCGCTCCAAGGGTCCCCACCAATTGATAAAAGAGGGCGCTAAACTCGTGGAATGGGTGGAGGACATAATAAGCGAGTTGGGCATACCCCGAGAAGCTCCTCCCCTCCCCAAGGTCGTTCCCCAGGAGAGGCTCTTCCTTGCCCCCGAGGAGGAAAAGCTCCTCAACCTCCTCTCCCTGGAGGGGAGGTATATAGATGATATCTCCCGGGAGGCTAACCTCCCTCCTGCAAAGGCTGCTTCTATCCTTACCCTTTTGGAGTTGAAAGGGTTGGTGAAGAAGTTGCCCGGCGATCATTTCGCGCTTTCTTCCCCTTAGGAGGAGAAGATGAGCCAGCGAGAATCCCCTTCCAAGAAGATAATAATAGTGGAGTCCCCCGCTAAGACCAAGACCCTGAAAGGCTTCCTGGGGGAGGGATACAAGGTCCTTGCCTCCATGGGACATATAAGGGATCTCCCCCAGCGCTCCCTGGGAGTGGATCTGGAGAACGGCTTCGTCCCTCGCTTCGTCATCATCCCCAAGAAGAAGGAAGTTGTGGAGAAGTTGAGGAAGGAGATCGAGGGGGCGGAAGTGGTCTACCTCGCTCCCGATCCCGATCGGGAGGGGGAGGCGATAGCCTGGCACCTCTCCAAGGTCCTGAAACTGCGTGATCCCTTGAGGATAGAGTTCAACGAGATAACCAAACCCGCCGTCCTCGAAGGGCTAAAGCACCCCCGAAGCATAGATATGGATAGGGTGTATTCCCAACATGCGAGGCGGATATTGGATAGGATAGTGGGTTATAAATTGAGCCCCCTCCTTTGGGACAAACTCGGGCTCCGTACCCTCTCCGCGGGACGAGTCCAATCGGTCGCCCTTCGCCTCATCTGCGAGAGGGAAAGGGAGATCCAAGCCTTCGTCCCCGAGGAATATTGGAACATCACCGCCCGCCTCACCCCCCTGAAGGATTACTATCCCTTCGAAGCCCTGCTGAGGTTGAAGGACGGGGAGAGCGTGAATATAAGGACGAAGGAGGAGGCGGACACCATCCTGGAGGCTCTCCAGGATGCCCAATACAGGGTCCAGAAGGTGAAGAAGCAGGAGAGGCGGAGGAATCCCCCTCCTCCCTTCATCACCTCCACCCTCC
>CAYVMD010000053.1:0-6397 GCA_964452465.1 uncultured bacterium
CCCGCGAAAAGGGAAGCCGCACTTCCTCCCTCTCGGGTAGGAGTTTAAGATGGATGTGGCGGGGACCTTCTGGCGAGCATCAACACCGGCCTTCAATTATCAATCCATTCAAATACTCTTCCTCTTTCGTCGATTTTATACTTGGTCTCGCCTTCTCCCTCCTTCCATATCAATATTTCTCCTTCAGAGAATCGTATTTTTGCCCCCTTCCATACCTCCTCAAAGTACGAAAAGGCTTCGATTAACCACTTTAATCCTTGAGTGAGGCGACCGTTATCATTTATCAAAAAAATACCTATATTACGGATTTGAGGAAAGGGGACCTTCCAGAAACCTTTGTCCCGAGTTAAGATAAATCGCTTAGTCTTTCGGGCGAGGCAGAGGATGGAGGAATCGGGCTTGCCTTCACACCCCAATTCGTAAACGCTCTTCACATTTACCCCCTCTTCTCTTAAGAATTCCACTTCTTCCATGCTGATATTTTCATCTGCCAAGAACTTTACTTTCCCTCGGAAAGCACTCACGACCTCTTCTATCTCCCTGCTATTAACATCGATCTCTTCCCAGGGAATAGTATTCGACCTCCTAAGAGAATTGTTCAGATAGTTCATCTCTTGTCTCATCCCTTTTCTCATTTAAAAAATCAAGAATCAGTTTTAGATAATTTTAACATCAACAAACGATAATGTCAAATCAAGGCTTTTGGGGTTTCGCTCGAGGGAAGTGTGGACGCCTTGGGCTTATGTCCCTATAATCTTTCCCTTGATATGCTGGCGGGATTTTTCCTCCCTTTCGTCTCTATAGGATTGGCGGAGTTCGGCGATAAGACCCAAATCGTCCTCCTCCTCCTTTCCTCCCGCACCCAAAAGCACCTCTCCCTCCTCCTGGGAGCCATCCTGGGCTTCATGCTCGTGGATGGCGTCGCCGTCTTCTTCGGCTCCTGCGTTGCTCACTTCATCCCCCAACATATCCTCAAATTCGTTACCGCCTTCCTCTTCTTCCTCATTGGCGTCCTTTTGATCCTTGACAAACGAAAGGAGGAAGGGGAAGAGGACATCGCCCTTAAGAATCCCTTCCTAACTGCTTTTCTCTTGATATTCCTCACCGAATGGGGGGATAAGACGCAACTCCTCGCCGCCCTCTTCGCTACCCGCTACCACACCTTCCTCGTCCTCCTCAGCGTCCTAAGCGTCCTTTCCCTGCTTTCCTTCATAGCTATCTATCTGGGACGCCTGCTCTCCTCCAAAATCGATCGCTCCCTCCTCACCCGAATAAGCGGGGGCATATTCGTCCTCCTCGCCCTGTTTATTTTCTTTTCTTAAGGGAACAAAATCGCTCTTCCACGCATTTGCAGATCGCGTTCCTTATGGTGCAGATCCCACCCAGAAGGGCGAGCAGCCCCCAGAATAGGGGCTTGGTGAGGATGCCGATGAAGGTGGGTTGGCTCTCCGGCAATAAGTAAATGCCCCAGGTGATGAAATAACAGCCCACTATCAGGCATAGATGCCCTATAATCACGACTAATATCCTTGCCATTTCCCTGCCTCCTTTAAGATGGTCTGGTTGAATTATAGGAAATCCCCCCACCCAGCGAAATCGATTTACCACTTGGTTGTGTTTTAACCCCGGATCTTTTGGTTTACCTCCTCTACGAGCGCTTTTACCTTCTCGATTGCCTCCTCTGTGGGCATGTTCCTTAGGTCAATCGGGAAGACCTGTTTGTCGAAATCACAACCCGCTTCCGCCATAGCATCCTTGAACATCTTCCTCTGCATCTTTGGATCACAGGCAGCGACTATGTAGGTTTCTCCTTCTTTTGCGTAATCCTTCCAGAATCTATCTCCATCATCCGCACACAACTGAGGGTGCACTATGGCGTATTCCACATCCAGCTCGTTGCGGACATAGTTGATGAATCCCCATATATCCAACTTGGCGAAACCTGGGCAGGTGCCTTGGCATACACAGAGGATGAATTTGGGCTTGCCTTGCATTTTCTCTTCCTCCTTTCTATTTAGGTGTATACTGCTCGCGTAGTCCTTTAATTATATTCCTTATTCCTTCTTTGTCCGGGAAGGAAATAGCTCCCTCTGGGCACTGCATTTGGCAGGCCTGGCAGAAAACCACGCAGTCATAGGGGTTCGCCACATAGCATTTCTTCTTGCTCTCATCATAGGTGAATACCCCGTGCGGGCATGTATTCAGGCAAACCTTGCATCCTATACACGCTTCCTCGTCGATCGTCGGGAACCAGGGGATGAGTTCTCTGGGAATGCCCAGATAATCCTTTGCCAACCGAATTACACCTCCTTTTTCTACTTGGTCTTTTCTATTCGTTCGTTTCTAATTGCACGATCTTTTTTGAAGATCTCCTCGAGGTATTCCTTCCAGACCTCCTGCTGCTATTTGAGGAACGCCAACTCATCCTCCTCGGAGGAGAATATCTCCTAAGGATAATACCACGCCCAAGGGTAATGCCAAACCCAGGGATGATGCCAGACCCAACGGTGACAACGCAGGGGATGATAGCGCCAGGCTAACATCCCAAGCCTTGTTCCCATCGGACCAAGCATACCAGCAGTGCGCCACCAGCGCCTCCACCTCATCTATCTCACCTCCTTCTAAGTATGGTTTTAACTATCCTTACTGATTACTTTCCTCCGGCCCTTCGCCCTTTTCCAACTCCTCGATCCTCTTCCGGATCTCCTCGAGGTATTGGATGAGCGATTCCTGCTGTTCCTTGAGGAACGCTAATTCCTCCTCTTTGGAGGGGAAGGGCTCCTCCGGAAAGGGGAATGCCCCGGGATGGTAGTATCCACCCCCGGAGGGCATTCCACCTCCTTTCCTTCCGCCCATTCCCTGGCCTCTGCCACCACCCATACCTTGACCTCTCCCACCGCCCCTACCCATACCGCGAGCTCCATGTCCGTAACGCATGGCGTTTCAACTCCTTTCCGTTAGAAATCCTGTTTTAACCTATCCTTCGCTTTCCTCCGTCGTTCCCTTCGTCCTCTCCAACTCCTCTATCCTCCTCTGGAGGTCCTTCAGCCAACTGGAGAGCGTCCTCTGCTGTTCCTTGAGGAACGATAACTCCTCCTCCTTCGATAGGAAGGGCGCTACACCCGCATAATAGGGGGAAAGGGACCAGTAGTAGGGGGCAAAGAACCAGCAACCTCCGGAGCCCCAAGCGGGTAGTCCAAGCCTGGCGCGCATCCAACCAGGCATGCCGGTAGCACGGAACCAAAACCTGCGTCCAAAGCCCATAATCTCTCACTCTCCTTCCTTTGGTATTGATAATCGTTCTCAATATCCATTATAACGAAACCTCGTTCCATTGGCAACTTTTTGGCTTTACTTTCTACCCTTTTTCTGGTATAAATTCTCAAATGGCGAGGGCTTTCATCGGGACGAGCGGATACAACTACGGGCATTGGAGGGGCGTTTTCTATCCTCCTTCCCTCTCCCCCTCGAAATGGTTGGAGCATTACTGCCAGTTCTTCTCCAGCGTGGAGTTGAATGTTACCTTTTATCGCCTCCCCCAAGCTTCTGCCTTCAAGGGCTGGTATAGACGAACCCCTCCCGATTTCTCCTTCGCCCTCAAGGGTTCCCGCTTCATCACCCATATCAAGAAGCTCGGCGATTGCCAGGAGCCCCTGGATACCTTCGCGGAAAGGGTGGGGGAACTTCAGGAAAAGGTGGGGGTTATCCTCTGGCAGTTTCCTCCCCGCTTCAAATTTGACCGGGAAAAATTGGAGGGATTCCTTTCCCTCCTCTCCTCTCATCCCCTGGCGAGGAATTGGCGCCATAGCTTCGAATTCCGCGATATCTCCTGGTTCTGCTCCTCCGTCTACGATATGCTTAGGGAGCACAATTTTTCCCTCGCCCTTGCCGATTGGCCCTTCATCCTCCAAACCGGGGAGAAGCCTCAGGAGGTAGGGATAATAAAATACAGGGCGCGCAAGGTGGATGTGGAGGAAACGGCGGATTTCGTCTATCTTCGCCGGCACGGCGCGGTTGCCCTCTATGCCTCCGATTACTCGGAGGAGGAACTACAAAGGGATGCCCAATACATCAAGAGGTGGTTGGAGGAAGGTAGGGATGTCTTCGTTTACTTCAACAACGATGCCTATGGTTACGCGGTGAAGAACGCCCTTCGCCTGAAGGAATTAGTGGAAGGAGGCGATTGAATGACGTCAAGGGAAAGGGTCATTACCGCTCTCAAGCATAAAGAGCCCGACATCCTTCCCTGGGATTTGGGCGGGATGCGTTCCACGGGGATCATGGGGATCGCCTATATCAACCTGAGGGAAAGGTTGGGGCTTCGTATTGACTATCCAAGGATCTATGATGTGGGTCAGCAGTTGGCTTGGATAGACGAGGATGTAAGGAGTCTCCTCGGTATAGATGTGATCGCCCTGGATACGGAGAAGGTGCTCGCGGATCGCTACTATGGTTGGAGACCTTATAACCTCCCCAATGGTGCGCCCGCTCTCATCCCCGCCTATTATAGGGTGGAGTACCATGCTGATGGCTCTCGCCTTCTTTATAACGACTTACATATCTTGGCTTCCCGCCCCATTGCCTCCCCACCAATTGCCAAGATGCCTGCAAAGGGCTTTTATTTCGATAGCATTCGCCACGAATTGGAAAATGCGCAAAGCGTGGAGGACATAGAGAAATGGGAAATGGAGACCTATAGCGAGAGGGAATTGAACATCCTGCGAGAGGAAGCGAAGAGACTCTACGAAAACACGGATTACGCCATAATGGGCTCTTTTGGGGGGAACATAATAGAGGGAGGGCAGACGCTCATGGGCTGGGAAAACTTCATGAGCGCCCTCCTCGGCAATCGCAAGTTGGTGGAAGCCCTGATAGAGAAGTTAGTCGATGGTTATCTTCGGAACCTGGAGCTTTACCTCTCCGCGGTCGGAGATTATATCCAGATAATCCAAATGGGGGACGACCTTGGCACCCAGACGGGACCCCAACTTTCCCCCAAACTCTATAAGGAGCTCATCTTCCCCGCCCACAAGAAGATCTACCAGTTTGTGCACGAGAAAAAGCCCGACATCTTCGTCTTCCTCCACAGTTGTGGAAGCGTTTACGAGTTCATCCCCTTCTTCATAGAGGCAGGGGTGGATATCTTGAATCCGGTGCAGATATCGGCGGTCAACATGGAGCCTGAGAAATTAAAGAGAGAGTTCGGCAAGGACATCGTCTTTTGGGGTGGGGGATGCGATACCCAAAGGGTGTTGCCCTTCGGGACTCCTCAGGAGGTATATGAGCACACGAGGGAGATGATAAGGATATTCTCCCCTGGGGGAGGCTTCGTCTTTTGCCAGGTGCATAATATACAGGCGGATGTCCCCGTAGACAACATCCTGGCGATGTTCAAGGCTGTCCAGGACGCCCGACAGGGAGTTTAAGTTAAATACGATTATCTTTTAGGGATTACCTTGAGGACCCAGGGATAGCCCTCCCACTTTAGAGAAGGGAGCCAAACCCGTAGGTGTTCCTCGCTCCTCTCCCAGCGCAGTGGTTCCTCGCTCCCCAAAAAGTGCACCTCCGCGATATCGTCCTCATAGAGGCGAAGATATGTGCCGAGCGCCTTTATATCAACCTTCTCCTCCGGCTTTCCCAAGATGAAGGCGTATAGGACATCCCCTTTTCTGGTGAACCTGATATCTCTACCAGTATAGGGGATCGCTTCGGAGTCGGTGAAGGAGCCAGTCGCTTCCTTAGTTGGTCCTTCGCCATAGGTGCGCCAAGGACGAGTTTCGTATATCGCCTCTCCGTTTACCTTTAGCCATCTCCCTATTTCCCTGATTATCGCCACCTGTTCCTCCGGGATGGTGCCATCGGGGCGAGGACCAAGATTGAGGAGGAGACAGCCGTTCTTGCTCACTATATCCACGAGGTCCTGCACTATCTGCTGGGGCGTCTTATAGTCGGGATCCTTTATGTAACACCAGGACTTCTTATCCACCGATGTATCGGTCTGCCAGAAGAAGGGGTAAAGCCTGTCCAATTTGCCCCTCTCCACATCCAGCACCGCGGTTCCCTCAGCGAAGGCTTTTAGTTTGTAATTTATCGCCACCCCTAAGCCCCACTGGTGGGCACGATTATAGTAGTAGGTAGCAAACAGCCTCAGGTAGGGCTCGAAGGCGGGTTGCTCTATCCACCAGTCGAACCAGAAGATCTGGGGACGATATTTATCTATGAGTTCGAAGGCGCGGAGAAGCCAATCGGTGAGGAAATCCTCATCAGGTTGGGTATTCTCCGGCTGAGCGGGTCCGTAGAAGTCCTCGTATTGGGGATCTTGGACATCGGAGGGGAAATGCTTTCCTCCTTCCATGAACCACCAATGCTCCGCCCTATGGTAGGAGACGCCGAAGGC
>CAYVMD010000053.1:6407-13164 GCA_964452465.1 uncultured bacterium
ATTCGCCCACGAGGTCCCTTTTAGGTCCCATCTTAACCGAATTCCACCTCGTATAGGCGCAGTCCCAAAGGGCGAAGCCGTCGTGATGCTCCGCCACCAGCACCACATATTTCGCTCCCGCTTCCTTGAAGAGTTTTGCCCACTGGGAAGGGTCCCATTTCTCGGCGGTGAAGAGGGGAATGAAATCCTTGTAGCCGAATTTGTCCTGCGGTCCGTAGGTCTTGCGATGATGCTCATAGGCAGGTTCTCCCTGAAGGTACATATTGCGGGGGTACCATTCGTTCTGAAAGGCGGGGACGGAGTAAACTCCCCAATGGAGGAAGATGCCGAATTTAGCATCCTGATACCAATCGGGCACCCTGTAATTCTTCAGCGATTCCCAAGTGGGCTCAAATGGTCCTTGGGGAAGATCTATTTTCCTCATATCACTCAACCTCCAAAGCGACGAATTGGTAGGGTTGGAAGACCCACAGCCAACGGGGAGAGCCTTCCTCCGCCAGCATCTTGATGGCTAACTGGATTTTCTTCCCGGGGGTTAGCACCAAACCGATCTCCGGCGTTCGTTTGAGGGATATGAGCACCTCGTATTTACCGTTACCCAAAGCACGACATTCCACCTTAGCGTTATCCTTGGGGAAGAGGCTTCTATCCACAAAGGGGTATTTCTCCACGGAGCCTTGATTATGCACCCAGGCATCCAACCTCGCCTCTAACTTTTCCTTCTTCCAATCCATCCTGGCCTCGATATACAAGTTATCCGTTCCTACGAACCAGCCATCGGCGTTGCAATCCAGTTGAATCCCCACAACTGGCGCGGGCAGGCTCAAGAGGAAGCGGAAGTAAAGGTATTCATCGTCATGATAGAGGTAGATATCGCTGTGTAGAGGTTGGGCGATGGGAGGTAGGGGATATGGTCTCGCTTCCTCGGAGGTATCCTCGTCCAACCAAAACCACCTCATGTTGGGATCCCTGCCGATGAGGGTACCGCAGGCATAGAGGGGGTAGGGGTCGATGCTATCCCTCAGACCATCGCCGTCAGTATCAGGGTTATTGGGATTGGGTAGGAGATATCTCGCCCGGGAATTTATATCGTCCGGCCAGACCAGATCCTCGAAAACCCAACTGCTTGCCATTACCTCCTCCAGATCATCTAAACCATCCCCATCCGTGTCCTTTTTTCGGGGATCGCTTCCGAAGCGCTTCTCATCCAGGGGCACGGCGGGGCAATCGTCGGGGATACCATCCTCGTCTTCATCCTTGGCGGTCACTACTTCTCCGAATTTGTTGGTGAACCAAAGGAGGAGGTCGCCATAATGCCAGTGTCGTAGGATCCAGGCATTTCCATCGTAGTGGCTATTGAAGTTCTCCGCGAACTCCGAGGGTGTGAGGCTGAAATGGTTGAAGGGATACTCGGGATATCCGCTCTCCCAATACTGGCTATCTAACTGATGATGGAACTCGTGCACGAATAGCCAGGCGGGGTCATGCCCTCCCAGAAAGTGGGAACTGCCCGGATTGGCGTCTACTCCGTATGTTCCTCCTCCGCTCGGTGTGAACCGATATTCCTTCCTTTCGGCATCCCAATGGCGAGTGCAGGTGATGACCACCACTGCGGGATACTCCTTTAAACTTCTCCCCCTTAATTTAAGCAGTTCCTCCAAGTCCCTTAAAGCCTCCTCGCGGGAGGCTCCATTCCCATCAGTGAAGAAGGGTTGGTCCTTCCCAGTGAGGAGGCGCTTGGTGACGAAGAACCAATCGCAATCTATCCAAACCTTCATATGGGAGTTGCACCAATAGAAAAGTTGCGCCATTTCCACTTCCCTGCGGATGTAGTCCAGATAAGCACGGCTAACAGGTGGGGCAGGGGGAGAATCCTTGGGAACGGAATCCATGTTTATCACATCTGCGTAAACCAACACCGCGACGGGAATGCGAAGGAACATCGTTTCCCCTTTCTTCGGAGGGGAGGCGAACTGAAACTCGAAGGAATAGAGGGGATGGGAGAGGGTATCATCGGTTATCTCCTGGCAATTGGGCAAGGGGATGCGCAAAAGGTAGGCGGTGGCGGGTTGAAGCCCTTTCACTTTAATATTATGTTTCGTCCTCGTTCCCGCACGGGAGAAGATCTTCCATTCCCCATCCGGGGATTTAACGGGGCGAATCTCCACCTTAGTTTCCCCCGGGATGGGGCTCTCCCAACTTATGTTCACCGTGTTTTGGGAATAAGATATGCGAGGGCGAGTGGGAATTTGAAAGCGACTTCTCGATGCGGAGGGAACAAAGGGGAGGAGGATGACCCGATCATGACAGGCGATGGCTACTTCCTTCCCTTGGGTGGATGTCCCTCCCGCTATCCTTGGGAGGGCGAAGTCGTGGATCGGTCGGGTGTAGTGCCCCAGCCTTCCCAGGGCGAGCACGGGAGGCACCATACCTTCCTTGAATATCGAGTGCTTGCTGGGCGTTCCTTGGGGCGTTCTCTGTCCGGAATATACCCCTGCTACCTCCTGAGGGATGCCCTCGGCGAAGGGGGAGAGGGAACGCCAATTGGGGTTGGTTAGATCGCTCGTATTCGCCCACCAAACTTCTCCGCCAAGGGAGCTGAGCACCCAGATCTCCTGGGTGGGAGGAAAGAAGGCAACGCTCCTGCAGGTCCAGAACTCCCTAAGGACATAGGGCTCATATGGTTGGGCGGTGTTTGTGGAGGCATCGTAGAGCCAAACCACCAGCCTTCCGTTGCCCTCGTTAGCCACGAATACCTTCCCATCATCTCCTACCGCTACATCCATGGGATGGTTGAGCTCTCCTTTCTCGTCCCCCTGCTTACCGAACCTGTAGAAGGAAGTGGGGATGGAGGGATACTTGCTCAAATCGACGACCGCGACGCAGTTTCCTTCTGCCTCCGTTACGAAAAGGCGATCCTTCCAAATGTCCAATCCAGCAGGAAACCGTAGATCCGTTATCGTGGCTTCCTTCCGAGCTTTCCTCTCTCCTATGCGAAAGACCTGTATTTGTCCCTTGCCCCCTTCGGAGACGAACAGTTTATCCTTCCACCAAACCAATCCATAGGGTTCATCTATGTCGTTAATGGATATGGTCCTTTGCCAATTCTTTTCGCCTCTCCTATAAATGAGCACCCTCTTCTTCCCCGCATCGCCCACCGCTAAAAAATTGCCATCCGGCGAGAACGCCACCGCTTGCGGATTCTCCAACCTCTCGCCGATGCCCGGCACGCCAAGAAGTAAGGACAACGACATCGCCAAACCCATGCTTATTAAAGAAACAACTCCCCGGGTTAGCATGGCGGTCCTCCTCATTGCTTAGGGATGAGCCTTATCCTTTGGAGGTTCATCACTGCTCCGCCGGGCTTGGTAACGGGGCGAACTGCCAAAGTGTAGCGCCCGCGCTTGAGGGAAACCGCTCCCAGCATCTTCGTGACGAACTGTGTCCAGGAGCCCGTTTCCTCCACCTTCCCCTGTAGGGTTTGATCGGCGACCTGGACGAGGAACTCGCTTCCCCCCGATCCCCTCTCGCAGGCGTAGGTTATCTCCACATCGAACTCCCCTCCCTTCTCCAGGATGAAATCCCAGGATACCCAGTCGTTGACATCGGTCCAGTAGCCGATGTTGTCCTTACCATCGCCAGATTCATAGCGGGCAGTTGCTCCATGCACCTGAGCGAGCTTGGCGGGAAGGTTAACCTCGCCGGTTTCCGATTGAGATACCGCCCAATCTACCTCGGGTTTCCCTTCCAGTTCCAGAACCACTATCGTGTCGTAGGGATCGGGGATGACGGGAGGGCAATCTAAAATTAGGGAAATGTCCTTCTGTTTGAAGCCTACAGGCGTTTTATCCCTCATAAGGTATGCCTTCTTCACCTTGGTCTTCAATCCTCTCAGTTCCACCTTATCGGTTGGATATTCGAAGAGATGGAGGAAGAGGCGGTTGCCCTTAACCGTGCAACCATTGATGGGAGGGCGATGTTGAGGGAAGGGGGAGCCTTCCGTGCCGTAGATAGCTTCTCCGAACTCTTTCAGCCAGGCGCCCATCTGCTTCAATCTGACGACGAATTCGGGCTGGATCTCCCCTGTGGGCATGGGACCCACATTGAGGAGGAAGTTGCCTCCCTTACTGGCGACATCCACGAGGGTTTGGATGAGCTGGCGGACGGATTTATGACCATGGTCATAACGGTTATAACCCCAACTGTTGTTTATGGTCATGCAGGTCTCCCAGAGGCGCTGACCCATCCCCCTTTCGGGGACATATTGTTCGGGGGTGGAGAAGTCGGCGGGTAGACCGGTGCGATCGTTGATCACCGCGTTGGGCAGGATTCGCCAGATCATTTTCAGGAGCTCCTCCGCTCGCCAATCCTGGGGAGGATGTTCCCATCCTCCATCGAACCAGATGCCATCCGGCTTGTACTTCTCGCAGAGTTCCCGTATCTGTCCGAACATGTACTCCAGGTATTTGTTGAAATCCCTCTGATGTCCGGGAGGATCCTCCACCCAGGCGGGGCGGGGGACATAGTGGGGATGATGCCAATCCAGGAGGGAATAATAGAACATTATCCTCATCCCCTGCCTTCTGCAGGCGGTCACGAGATCCCCGATGAAGTCCCGTTTGGCGGGGGTGCTCATGCAATCGTAATCGGTCAGGGCGCTATCGAACATGCAGAAGCCGTCGTGGTGCTTGGTTGTGACCACGATGTAGCGCATTCCTGCCTCCTTTGCCAACCTCACCCATTCGTCGGGGTTGTATTTAGTGGGGTTGAACTGGGGATATAGCTTCTCGTATTCGGGGATGGGTATCTTCTCATTGAACATCACCCATTCTCCCCTTCCTGGGATGGAGTAAACGCCCCAGTGGATGAACATCCCGAACCTCGCCTCTTTCCACCAAGCCAAACGGTCATTCGGTGCCCCGCGAGCTATTTCTGTCCCCATCAAAAACCCCATCAAAAATAGGTAGAACATATAAAACACCTCCCTTATGGATTTTGCAATTCTAATAAAAGGGGCCTCCAGGGCTCAAGTGTAAGTTGGACCTGAGAGGCAACCCCCAGATCTTTCCTCGCCCTTACATCGAAAATATGGCGTTTCCTCTCCAACAGGACCTTCACCCGCAAGGGTTTCTCCAGAGCGGAATTATCGGGATACCCCACTTCCTGTAGATCCCTCGCCCTAAATTCGGGGTTACGGATTATCGCTATGTATTCCTTCTCCTCTCCCTTATAACGCCAAACCTCCACACAATCCGCTGGCTTATTTGTCTCCGCATCCAAAACCCTTACCGTTTCTTTGAGCCCTGCCTCCTTCAACAACTGCCTGAAGAGTTCCCTATATCCATACCCCTTGGGGGGCTGGAGTCGCAATTTGCCATAATCTCGCAGGTCCAGATTGAGGTATACCGCCATCCCTTTTCCTATCTTATTCACGATTACCGCTGGTGCTTGGGCATAAAAGCGCGCTTTGGGGTTGGGGTGGAGGTTTTCGTAAACCTTCAAAGGGGCAACGCCGGGGAGGCTCTGGGGTATCTCCCCTCCTCGTGGCTCAGGATGCCAATAGACGCTCTCTCTCCTTATTCCAAAGAGGTCGTCCAGTTGCCCGGCGTGCAACCTCCGACAATGTTCGTCCATAGTAGCAGTCATGTTATCCGCTATAACTACCCCTCCCGCCCTTACGAAATCAGCCACCGCCTTGCATTCTCGGGAGGACATGGACACCGATTGGGGAAGCAAAAGGATCTTGTAGCCCTTCTTTAGAAGGTCTCCTTTCTCTATCTCCTGCGAGGAGATGAATCTGAATTGAAACCCGCAATCCTCCACGAGGCGGACCATGGCATCGCGAGCAAGGGCAAAGCGAGAGTGCTTGGCTTCATAGGAGGAGAATCTCCTTGGCCAGGTATCACCATCCTCCCGGGAATCGAACATCCAGTGGGCTCGGATGCTACTTTGGGAATAGTGGATGGCGATGGGATCGATGATGGGCTCGGCGTTCAAGAGCAAGGGAGCGAATTCCTTCAATTCCCGGAATATCTCCCCCAGCCTTTTCCCCCTCTCCGTGAGGGGAAGGTCGTCCCTCGTCTTATCTATGCATCTTGCGTTATCGTCGTCCCAGACGAGACATCTGGAATCGCCGTGAAGGAGAAGCCACCATAATTTCAAGCGGATACGATCGTAATCCGTGCCGAAGACGGTGGAAAGGATGGGAGCGGATTTGGGCATGAAGGAGCGGAATATCTCCCTGCTATTGCATATGTCATAGGGCTCCGCCCATTCCAAAACCTGGGAGAGGAGGTAAAGATCGTAGCCTCCCCATGTGCTTGGCATCTGCAACCCCTCCAGACCAACGGGGGTGCGAGGATCTATGCCCTTTATGATCTTCTTTAATCTATCGATGGTGCGGGCAAAGGAAAGATCCATGTAGGCGCGATGATCCGCCCAGGGAGCGTAGTTCTCCAATTTCCCTTCCCTTAGGGCTTTCCTTTCCCTTTCCTTTATCTCGTAAGTGGTCATGGGGACCACTTCCTCCCATGAGGAGAAGTTGGTCTCCCATTCCTCATTGAGGGCTTCAAGGGAGCGATAGCATTCCTTTAGCCAATCTCGAAAGGCTTTGAGGGTGTGGGGGCAGAAGCAGTAATCCATGGGGGAAGCGTAGTCGGTGATGGAGGGTTCATCCTGTAGGTTGTAGAAGAAGGGTTTATGAGGAGCATAGCGCTTTATCATATCCTCTAAATAGGGAGTAACTTCCGCCCAGAAG
>CAYVMD010000054.1:0-12832 GCA_964452465.1 uncultured bacterium
GCTATGCTTTTGGAGGAGAAAGGCAATATCCCCCTTTCTAAGTAGGACACGTTCCCTTTGGTCACGTGTCCTTCCCGCTTGCCTTTGACAAACGAGGTAACGGTTAGCCTTTCCCCTTTTTCTGTTCTCCAAAAGGTTAGGTTCTTGCATATCCCATCAATTTTAAGAAAGAACCTGCTTGCTGTCCAGAATGATCGTAACCGGTCCATTGTTAACTATGTTCACTATCATCTTTGCCCCAAATACACCCGTCTTAGTGGGCACTTCTTCTCGCAGAAGGGAAAAGCACAGGGAGAACAATTCTTCTGCCCTCTCAGGGGGAGCAGCGTTCGTGAAATCGGGACGTTTCCCCTTCTTAGTAGACGCTAAAAGGGTAAACTGGGAGACAAGCAACACTTCTCCTCCTACATCTCCCACCGACAGGTTCATCCTGCCATTTTCGTCCTCGAAGATCCTTAAACTTTTGATCTTGTAGGCTATATAGCGAGCATCCTCCTCTCCATCATCCTTGCTAACGCCAAGAAGTACGAGGAGTCCCTTGCCTATGCTCGCTATTTCCTTTCCCTCTACCGAAACCGAAGCCCTATCTACCCTTTGGATGACTGCTCTCACTTTTTTGTGTGGAAGGAGCACCTATTCTATACACATCCAACACATCGCTCAAACTATCTATCCTTCCCATCAATCTGTTCAGTTCTTCCTTATCATGGATATCGAGGAAGGCAGTTATAACTGCCGTTCCATCCCCAAAGGTGCGCACCTTTAAGGAGCTTATATTTACCCCTTCACTGCTTATTATGGCACTGACATCCGATAACAACCCTATCCTATCCCAAGCCTTTATTTGGATGGCAACGGGAAGCGCCCTCTCTGCGTGTTTCCAATTTATCTTCACCAACCTCTCCTTCTCTTCCTCCGGCAGATTATCAATGTTAGAGCAATTAGCTCGATGAACCACTATCCCTCGCCCCCTGCTGATGAAGCCTACTACTTCCTCTCCTGGCAGGGGATAACAGCACTTAGCTCTTTTCATTGGCAACCCATCTAACCCTAATTCGAGGGTGGGAAGGGGCTTTTCTTCCTTTATGCTCGGTGGCGGTGGAGGGAATTTCTTCTTTATCTTCTCTATAACCTGCCAGGGAGAGGTTGCTCCATACCCGATGGAGGCAAGGAGATCCTCCGAGGAAGCGAATCCCAACCGGGGCGCTAATTCCCTCAACTCCCTTTCTAAATCGAAATTAGAGGGCAAGGAAAGCCCCGCTAATTCCTTTTGCAAGAGAGTCTTCCCCCTCTCTACTTCTTCCTCCTTGTGCTTCTGCCTAAAGAAGCGCTTCACGCAACTTTTCGCATGGGAGGTCTTCAAAAACCTCAACCATTCCAAGGAAGGTTGGGCGGAGGGCTTGGTTATTATCTCCACTTTATCCCCTGTTTGAAGCACATAGTCCAAGGGAACTATCCTATCGTTTACCTTAGCTCCCACACACCTATTTCCTATTTCCGTGTGAATATGATAGGCGAAATCAACAGGAGTGGAACCAGCAGGGAGATCGAAAACATCGCCCTTGGGTGTTATAACGAAGACCCTGTCGGCGAAAAGATCGTTTACTACCGAACGGAAAAACTCCACTGGCTCCTCGAAATCGCTTTGCCAGGTGAAGATCTGGCTTCGCAATTGGCGAATCCTTTCCGCCAAATATTTATCATCCTTGGCATCCTCTTTGTAATGCCAATGAGCAGCAAGTCCGAATTCCGCTTCCCTATGCATATCCCAGGTCCTTATCTGTACCTCTAACGGCTTTCCCCGCGGACCTATCACCTTGGTATGGAGGGAACGATAACCATTGGGCTTGGGCATCGCTATGAAATCGGTAAACATTCCAGGAATGGGTGTCCAAAGATCATGCACGATGCTCAACACTAAATAGCACTGCTCCTTTGTGTAAACTATTACCCTTAAAGCTACTAAATCGTATATGTCCTCAAGGGGTAGGTTATCCCTCTGCATTTTCTTATATATGCTCCACAGGTGTTTCGCCCTCCCGCTTATGGTTGCTTCTATGCCTGCCTCTTCCAATCTTGCTTTCAACATAAGGGAAGCTTCTTGGAGCTCTTCCTCTCTATCCCTTCTTAATTCCTCCACCCTCTTCTTCAAATTCTCAAACTCCTCGGGGTAAAGATATTGAAAGGCGAGATCCTCCAGGCGCCATTTGAAATCCCATATCCCCAATCTGTTAGCGAGAGGAGCGAATACCTGTAAAGTTTCCAAGGAGATCTCCCGCCTCTTTTCGGGGGGGAGAGCGTATAAAGTCTGCATATTGTGTAATCTATCCGCCAATTTGATGAAGATAACCCGGATATCTTTAGCCATTGCAAGTATTATCTTACGGATATTCTCTGCCCTCTTCCGCTCCCCCTTGAAATACTCCCTCTCTGTATGGAGCAACTTTGTCACCCCTTCCACTAATTCCGCCACCCCTTCTCCAAAGTTGGACCTCAAGTAGGAGATGTCTATATTCTTTCCCTCCTCCAAGACATCGTGAAGGAAGCCCGCTATAATGGAATCCTCATCCACTCCCAATTCCGCCAATATTTTGCCCACTGCTAAGGGGTGTAAGATGTAGGGCTCTCCCGTCTCCCTCTTCATCCCTAAATGAGCGATGTAAGCGGTTTGGGCGGCCAAAAAGACCTTCCCCTTGTCTATTCGAGGGTTGCGTAACTCCGCCTTCTTGATTATCTCCTCAACCGTATTTGCTATATTCGTTATCATATTCGCTCCACAGGGAGGGTTGCACTACATAAGGTGAGAAGATCTCCCTAATTATATTTTTACCTTCCTTTGTCCACTCCTTCAATACGAGTATAGGGGTTTCCAATTGTTTGTCCATCTCTATGGCATAAAGTATGGATATCCTTTCCGACGGCAAGGGCTCCGAAGGGTTGAAAACCAGGCAAGGTAATTCCTTACCGTTTTCCTCCAGGAAGACGATTAGGTGTTTTCCATTGGATAAGGGAGAAATCCTCTTCACCTTGACATCCTGAGAAATAAAAAGGGGCTGGGGATTGCCCATTCCAAAGGGAGGGAAGAGGGAGAGTTCCCTTGCCAAGCGGGGTGTTATTTCACTGAAAGAGAGGAAAGCCTCCACCTCTACACAAGGACGAAGGTCCTCGGGGGAGAGTTCCTGCTTGGCGACCTCGTTTATCCCCCGCCGGAATTCCTCCAAGTTCTCTTCCTTCAATTCTACCCCTACTGCCCCACTATGCCCCCCGTAACGAAGCAAAAGATGGGAGAGGTTAGTTACCGCTTTAAACAAGTTGAAGGCGAAGATGCTCCTTCCAGAACCCTTGGCAATTCCACCATCGAGCGAGAACACGAAAGCGGGTCTTTGGTAAACCTCCACTATCTTGGACGCCACTAAACCGAGAAGCCCCCTATGCCAGCCTCTGCCCTTTATTACAAGCACCCATTCCTCTTCTAGATCTACCCTCCTCAGTTCTCGTTCCACCTTTCTTAATATTTCTATCTCTATTTCTTGCCGCTTTCTATTTAGTCTCTCTAAGTCCCTGCAGATTTCCTCGCCCGTTCGAATATCGTTACATATCAGTAACTCCAACGCCCTATGAGGGTAACTTATCCGCCCTGGCGCATTAAGGCGAGGGGCGAGGATGAAACTAACCTTTCGAGGGTCTATCCGCCCCCAGAGCCTCGTGTGATTCTTCAACGCTTCCAAGCCCGGGGAGGGGGCTTGTGCTAACCTCTCCAACCCTGCTTTTACCATTATCCTGTTCTCTCCCAAGAGAGGAGCGAGGTCCGCTATCGTCCCCAACGCAACCAGGTCCAATTTATCGTAAAGCCCGCTCTCTTCCCTTCCGAAAGCCTTGTATAACGCTTGCGCTACCTTAAAGGCTACCCCTACTCCCGCTAAGTCCTTGAGGGGAGAAGGAGCGGTGAGTAATTTAGGATTTACTAAGGCAAATGCTGGGGGGAAATCGTCTACTTCGTGATGGTCCGTTATTATCACATCTATACCTAAGCCATTGAGCTTCCTTACCCCATCCCGGGAAGCGCTTCCACAATCGACTGTAAGGTAAAGCGTAGCCCCTACCTCCTTTGTTTTCTCCACCGCCCGGGAGGAGATGCCGTGTCCTTCCCTTAATCTCTGGGGTAGATAGCAAAAAACCCTCCCCCCCAGATTGGCTATGGTCTTCGCCAATAAGGCGGTAGCACAAATCCCGTCTACATCGTAATCCCCTTGAAGGAAAATAGCCTCCCCTTCAATTATTGCCCTTCTTATCCTTTCCACTGCTTTAGGCATTTCGGGCAGAAGGAAGGGGTCGGTGAGATAAGAAAGGATAGGGAATAGGAAACGCTCTCCTTCTTCTTTTCCCTTTATTCCCCGGAACAATAGGAGGGAAGCGGTGAGGGGAAGAACATCCAATTGCCTCGCTAATTCTTCCGCTTTCCCCTTGTTATCTTGTGTCCTTGCTTTCCAGAAGGTCCTCTTCATCCTTAGAGATTCCTGGATGGGGCTCCATATGGATAACTACTGTTGTGGAAGGATATAAGTTCTTTATGTCTGATTCTATATGCTCGGATAGGTCATGTGCTTCTTCCAAGGAAAGGCGAGGTGGCATTAAGAGGTGCATGTCTACCTGCAGTTCCGCTCCCACCCTCCTCACCCGCACCTTATGGAATCCGGAGATTAGCGGATAATGTTCCTCCAATAGTTGGTGGATCTTCTCATCCACTTCTGAAGGTGCCTTATCGACAACTTGGGCGACCGCTTCCTTCAATATCTCAATGCCCCTCCAAAAAACAAAAGCGGATACAGCGATAGCTATTATGGGGTCTATAAGATGGATGTGGAAGAGACGAATCAGTATCAGTCCAGATAATACCCCTAAGGAATTATAGAGGTCGGAGGAGTGCATTTGGGCGGTGGCAGATAGGGCCAGAGAATTGTGCAGGCGAGCCTTTTTATTAAGGTAACTTGTAATTATAACCTTATATCCTATATTTAGCACCATCACCCCGATCCCTACCTCTGCTAATCGGACTTCCCCTTTTCCGGTCAACCTTTCTACCGCTTCCCAAAGTATCACCAATGCGGTCCCTATTATGAAACTTCCTTGAACTAAGGAGGAAAGGGATTCATATTTGCCATGTCCGAAGGGGTGTTCCTTGTCGGGGGGAAGAACTGCCTGACGCAGAGCCCAAAAAGCGAAAAAAGCAGCGAAGAAATCCAGGAAAGAATCCGCCGCATCAGCCAATATGCTTACCGAGGATGTGATAACCCCACCTACCACCTTTATCAGAAGGCACACAAAATCAGCGAACACCACCACTAATGCTACCTGGCTTAATCTGGTCCTTCCAATATGGGAAGACGCCACAATCCTTACCTTCTCTTTTTCTTCTTTTTCTTCTTGGAAACCTTGCCGGAGGGAGCAGTGGAGACTTTAGGTGTGGGTACAAATACGGGATTGCTTGCCGGTTCAGCCGGAGGGATCGGCTGGCGACCAGCGGAGGGTAGGGAGACCACTGGGGCTACTCTTGCTTTGCTTGCTCTTTTAGTCCACAAACTTACCGCAGGGGCAGCTACGAAAAGGGAGGAGTATGCCCCTGTGATCGTTCCTATCAGCATTGCTCCTACGAAGGGCTTTATGGAGGCGCCTCCAAACAAGAACAAGGTTATGAGCACGAAGAGCAAAGTCAGAACGGTGTTTATGGACCGCGCTAAGGTTTGATTCACGCTCTTGTTTACTATTTCCTCATAGCTCTCTCCCTTTTGTCTCAAGCGCCAATTCTCCCTTATTCTGTCGAAGATGACTATGGTGTCGTGCACGGAAAAGCCAATCATTGTTAGCACCGCGGTGACAAAGAGGGAATCCACCTCAATACCTTTTAACTTTCCTAATATGGCGAAGGCACCAAACATAACGGAGACATCGTGGAGCGTCGCTATTACCGCGGTCGTTCCATATTTCAACTCGTTATAACGGTAGGAAAGATAGAGAAGGATGAGCAAGGAGGCTACCATGACCGCAAGAAAAGCCCTACGGGTCAACTCCCTGCTTATGGTAGGACCTACGCTGTCAAAGGATAACTCCTGGAATTTCCCCAATTTAGCTTCTAATGCTTTTTCCACCTTGTTCTTCGCCGAGATCTCCGATTCCTCCATCCTAATATACAATTCCTTACCATCCTTGCTTATCTGGACGAAGGACCTGGAAAAGCCCGCCTGACCTATAATGCTTCTTGCCTCGGCGAGGGAAACAGGTTGCTCAAACTTCAAGGCGAGCATGCTACCGCCGGTGAAATCTATTCCTTTGCGGAGTCCCCTTATAGGGGGAGCATAGAAGACGAGTCCGGGGATGACGAAGAGGGCACTGAGGGCAAACCAAAGGCGCCAGCGACGTACAAAGTCAAAATTTATCTGGCGCGCCCGGTGGAAGACCCCATAGTATTTAGGGTTGCGAGTGAAAGGCAAGAGGTTTTCGGTTAAGAGGAGAAGGGTGCGGGAGACGGTTATCGCGGTGAACATCGAAACTATGGTTCCCACTCCCAGGGTCAGGGCAAAACCTTTCACTGGTCCACTTCCAATCAGATAAAGCACTAAAGCGGAGATGATAGTAGTGGTGTTGCAATCGAATATCGCGCTAAATGCTCTATGAAAGCCCGCGTCTATGGCAGCGCGTAGGGTCTTACCTGCTCGAAGCTCCTCTTTTATCCTCTCGAATATAAGGATGTTGGCGTCAACCGCCATACCTATGGTAAGTATGAAACCCGCTATGCCCGGCAGGCTCAGGGTCACGGGAACTCCCTTGAAAAGGGCTATCATAAAGAGGGCGTAGAGGAGCAGTGCTATATCCGCAATAAGCCCGGGGAACATGTAGTAGCCCGCCATGAATAGCATAACCAATACCAAACCCCATATTCCTGCCTTCAGGCTCTTTTGAAGGGAATCCTGCCCAAGGGTAGGTCCTACTTTCTGGACCGACGCTATCGTGAGGGGAACGGGTAGGCTACCCGCGTTAATTAATTCCGCTAATTGTTGAGCTTCCTTTACACTTCGGAAACCTCCTTCGATGGAAACTTCTCCTGTAGGGATTTCCGTCTTAATAACAGGGGCGCTCATGACCTTCCCATCGAGCACTATGGCGAGATAGTCCCCGATATGAGAGGCGGTGAAGGCGGCGAACTTCCTTCTTCCTTCCGGCCCTAAGGAGAAGACCACTGCGGGCTGTCCAACTGCATTCATGACCACCCTTGCCCTCTGCTTGGGGTTTAGATCCCTACCTGTCACAATGACGGGCGCATTCTTTAAAACCTCGGACTCGGGAACCTCTTTCCCGGTCTGGGCATCGTAAAAGACGATCTTCTCCCTTCCCTCTTCCGTCCTTATAACCTCGAATTTATAGGGGGCGGAGGGATTGCTTCGGCTTTGAACATCTTGGAGATAGCGGAATTCCACCATAGCCGTTGATTTGAGCATTTCAAAGGCTTCCTCTTCCCTCTGGATAGCGGGCAACTCAACCACTATCTGTCTTGTGCCCTTGGTTTGAATGATGGGTTCCGTAACCCCCAGAGCGTCCACCCGACGCCTTATTATGTCCATCAAGGCGTTCCTTTCCTCCGGCCCTATCTGGGGTACTTCCTTGGTTGGCTGTGCCTCTAGTATTATTCTCACCCCTCCTGCCAGATCCAAACCGAGCTTGAAGGGTTTCTTATACACTATGTAGCCACAACCAAGCGCCAAAATAACTATGAAAATGAAAATGTGCTTGACCTTCATTAAGTACCCTCCAATCGCACTAAATTATGTCTTCATTATAAAGGGAGAAGAAGGGGTAGTCAAGTTGACCACTCTATGATAAAATTTCAAGGGATGTTAAAGCCTTTAGGAGAAAGAGTAAAGAGACGATTAGGGGAATATTTACGCTCCTTTCGAGAAGAAAAGGGATTGCGAATGAGCGAAGTGGCACGGGAAGCGGGGGTGCCTAACAGCGTCATCTCCCGTTTGGAGCGGGGTTTATCCTTCCCAAGGCGTTCCACTCTCCAAAGGTTAGCTTCTGTTTTGGGATTTGCTCCTCCCTCTCTTTTAAGCGCAATAGCGCGTGAATTGGGCGTGGATGCAAACACGCTCCTTTCCCGTTGGGGCTATTCACCGGAGGAGGAGTCCTTGCCTTCCCCTCCTGTAGGTATGAGATTATTAAGGGTTGTGGCAGAAGTACCGTGCGGAAAACCCTATGAAGCCTGGGAGGACCTTTTGGGTTATATCCTGATATACGAGGATGAATACCCAGGGGCGACCTTTGCTTTGAGGGCTGTGGGGGATAGCATGTTCCCTTATATCTTACATGGGGACTTCGTCATAGTAAGAAGGCAAGAGGATGTGGAAAACGGCTCCATAGCGGTTGTATCCCTCGAGACCGAGGGGGGAGTGGAGACGACCATCAAGAAGGTCAATAAAGAAGATACAAGGATCGTGTTGGAAAGCCTTAACCCCCAATATCCACCGATAGTCGTTGACCTGCGCGAGTGTAGAGTGCGCATCGTCGGGAAGGTAATCGGGCTGAAAAGATATTTCAAGTGAGGTCGAATGAAGGAAGCGCTCGTTTACTTAGGTTTGTTGTTCATTCTGGACAAGGCGTTTTTATCCCCTTCCTTCGTGGAAAGGAAAATAGAGCAAACTTTCGTAAGTTTTGTGGGTGAAGTGGGGGCGATAAAAGTGAATGTTGACCTCTCACCCTTCCCCCGCGACCTTGCTGGGCGCATTAAAAGGGTGGAAGTAAGCATGGATGATTTTCAAACGGAGACCATCCCCATTTTGATAACCCCCAAAAAGGTAGTGGGGGGCAAGGTAAAGGAACTATATTTCCGGGGGACCAATGTGAAATACAAGGATATCCTTCTGAAGGAAATCTCCCTGAAAATATGGGGTTTGAAATTCGACCTCCCTAAGCTCCTCTTCTCCCGCAGGATGCAATTCGTAGGGGCAGATAAGGGAGAGGTAAATTTAGTATTAGACGAAAAGGCGCTAAGCGAGGTAGGGAAGGGGAAAACGGAGATCCACTTTTTAGAAGATCGAATAAGCGTAAAGTTATCATATGGCATCTCGCCTTTGTCCGTCCCTATAGAGATAAGCGGAAAGCCCGTGGTTAAAGAGAAGAGCAAGATCTTCCTCTCGGATGTTTCGGGGAAGGTTTTTTCCCTGCCTATCCCTGGGGGCGTCTTGGAGACGATAATGGAAAGGATCGGTCCTATGTTGGATATCGCTCAGATTGTGCCCTTCAGCCTACCTATCGAGATCAAGGATATCCGTATAGAGCAGGGAGAAATGCGCATATACTGCCTTGTCGATTTGAAGCACTTGGGAAAAACACCTCAAGGAGAAGGGAGATGAGGAAGATGTTTAACATAAGAGGGATATCCCCTGATGATGCTTCAGCCTTGGCGGAATTCTTTTCTTCTTTATCTCCTCGCACCGCCTACTTCTTTTGCTGGTATCCTTACAAATTGGAGGAGTACGCTCGAAAGTTCTGCACCAGGAAAGACATCACTTGCTTCGTCGCTACAGATGGAGAGAAGATAGTGGGCTATGTTTGGTGGGAGCCGAATTCTTCACCTCTTCCCATCCTCGGGATATGTGTGAGGGATGCCTACCAAGGGAATGGGATAGGAAAGAATTTGATGAGAAGAATAATAGAGGAAGCAAAAGAGCAAGGGAAGCAGGGATTGCTCCTCACGGTCTTAGGGGAAAACAAGAGAGCGATAAATCTCTATAGGAAATTCAATTTCAAGACCATAAGCACATTTTACGACTCTCGGGGGCTAGCTTACCAAATGAGGTGGCTTGTCAACGAGGGGAACGAGATTTAAGATCAAGTAACCTCTTAGTGCTCTCCACTATATCCTCGGGAGTGAGGCCATATTTTTTGAATAATTCCTCCCAGGGGGCGGACTCGGTGAAGATATCCCTCACCCCTACCTTCAAAAGGGGAACGGGATACTCCTCACCTATCACCTCTGCCACTGCGGAACCCAATCCACCTATTATGTTGTGCTCTTCTACCGTGAGAGCACATCCCGTTTTCCTAACCGAGGCAAGGATCGTTTCTTTGTCCAGGGGCTTTATCGTGGAGACATTTATAACCTCCGCCTTTATCCCTTCCTCCTCCAAGAGTTGCCCAGCCTGTAGCGCCTGCCAAAGCATGATTCCACAGGCGAATATGGAGACATCCTCTCCTTGCTTTATAACCTTTGCTTTCCCAATCTCGAATCTATATGAATCGTCGAAAACAATGGGTATGTCGGGACGTCCCAATCTTATATACACAGGACCTTCCCACTCCGCTGCTGCGAAGACAGCTTGCCTCGTTTCCACCGCGTCTGCCGGCACGATGACGGTCATGTTAGGTATAGCCCTCATTAAGGCTATGTCCTCGATGCAATGATGGGTGGGACCATCCTCCCCCACGCTTATACCCGCGTGGGAACCTGCTATCTTCACATTTAGGTTTGTGTAGCCCACCGATACCCTTATCATTTCCCAGGCTCGCCCTGCGGCAAATGTGGCGAAGGAAGAAGCGAACGAAATCTTGCCCGTGGTAGCAAGCCCAGCAGCGCAGGCGATCATCTTGCATTCCGATATCCCCATGTTGAAGAATCGATGGGGAAACTCCTTGGCGAAAAGCATGGTATATGTGGATTTAGATAAATCCGCATCCAAAACCACTACCTTCTTGTTCATCCTCCCCAATTCCACCAAAGCTTCTCCATAGGCACGTCGGGTGGATTTCCTCTTAACCTCGCCCATTTCCCATTGCCTCCCTTAGCTGTTGCCTTAGCTCCTCAAGGGCTTTCTCTGCTTCTTGAGGAGTTGGAGCTTTACCATGCCAGTCCACCTGGTTTTCCATAAAGGAAACTCCCTTTCCCTTTATCGTGCGGGCTATTATCATCCTCGGTTTGCCTTTTACGATCCTCTCGGGAGCAAGTGCCCATAAAATCTCTTCTATATCGTGCCCATCTATCTCATACACCTGCCACCCAAAGGCTTGGAACTTTTCCCTTATTGGCTCGATGTTCATCACTTCCTCTAATTTTCCATCTATCTGTAGCCCATTGAAATCCAAAATGGCGGTTAAATTGTCCAATTTGTAATGTGCGATCCCCATGGCAGTTTCCCAAACTATCCCCTCTTGACATTCCCCATCCCCTATCATCACATAAATATGCCCTGGATTGCCATCCAACTTATAGCCCAGCGCCATGCCGAAGGCGGCAGCAAAGCCCTGCCCTAAAGAACCGCTTGAGAATTCCACCCCGGGGGTTTTATTCATGTCGGGATGACCTTGTAGAATGCTCCCCAATTTCCTGAGGGTGAATAGCTCCTCACGCGGGAAGTAACCACTTTCTGCCAAAGCAGCATAGAGGACGGGGCAAGCATGCCCTTTGCTGAGAACAAATCTATCTCTTTTCTCCCAGCGGGGATTATTGGGGTTGTGGCGCATGACGCAAAAATAGAGGCAAGCCACTATATCAGCCGAAGATAAGGAGCCACCGGGATGCCCCGAACCCGCGGCAGCAAGCATCTCTATTATATCTATTCGTAGTTGAATCGCCTTGATCTGTAGCTCCCTGATTTTGTCTCGCATCAATTTTCCATTTTATCCACTCTTTGCCCCGCTGGGAAGCGAAATCGATCTTAAAGGGAAGAGAAACCGCTATCCCTCAGGAAGGAAAGACAACGAGGACAAAAGAGAGTCCCTTTTATATCGGTGTCCCAGATGGAATTGGAGAAATGCATGACGCATAGTCTATTGGGGCAATGCCGTAAGCCCAATGTGTGTCCTATTTCATGCGTCGCTTCCTTTATCGCTCTCTCTAAAAGGACATCATTGTCCTCTGACTCTCCCCAGAATTGAGGATAAAGCCTGTAGAGGCTTATAAGGGCTCGTTGACCCATGAATTGCGCCTCTCCAAAGATAAAGGCGAAGCCGGGCACGAAAAGGTCTAAATCGCACACCCCTAATACCTTCCCTTCGTTCTCGGGGGCGGGCAAACTATGTAATATAATGGAGGCGTTATATCTGTTCCCTACTTTCGCTTCCCAAGGCAACTCTTTCTTTTCCCCCTGCACACACTCGAGGCCCACGCTCTTGCTTAGTGCCCTGCACAAAGGTTGCAAGATATCCACTCTCAATTCGCCAATCGGCAAAACTACTATCTTCATCATCCAACCCTGAAAATTTTAAGGGATATGCGGGGAATCCTCAAGGGCTTTCTCATCCAATTGACCTCAAGGGATTTAGGATGTATGCTTGAACAAAACACGGAGGACGAAATGGAGAGATCCCCGATAGTTAAAAAGGTGTTTTTCGTTGCCGTGGTTTTGGATGTAATACTTATATCCTTTTTCTTCCTGGCTTTCTTTCCCTTCGGAGGCGAGAAAACCGTGGAAATGGAAATAAAGGAAGGGAGCAACATCCTTTCCATCGCCGATTCCCTGAAGGAGAAGGGGGTGATAAAAAGCAAATACATCTTCTGTGCCTTAGCATTCCTTGGTGGCAAAGCGAAAAAATTGCAAGCCGGCTGGTATGAATTCACCCTCCCCACTTCCACCTTCGAGGTATTGAGGCAAATATATCTTGGGAAAGTGAAAGGGGTGAAAGTGACGATCCCGGAGGGATTCACGGTAAGGGATATTGCGAGAAGGTTAGAGGAAAAGGGATTGATCTCGGAGGAGGAATTCCTCACCTTGGCCACGAATGCTCCTTCTTCCTTGAGAGCGATAGTTAACGCCCCCAATCCTAATTTGGAGGGCTTTTTATT
>CAYVMD010000055.1:0-11687 GCA_964452465.1 uncultured bacterium
TAAGGGGATTAAGGGGGAGGAGATAATAAAAGCTCTGCTGGAGAATGTTCGCCGAAAGGCAATGGAGAAAATCAGAGGGGGTCCTCTGCCCTTTTATCAAACCCTCATACTCGCCTCGATGGTGGAGAAGGAAGCAAAGTACGATGATGAGAGGGATTTGATAGCGGGGGTATTGCTTAATCGGTTGGAGAAGGATCTTAAATTGGAGTGCGACGCTACCGTCCAATATGCCCTCCCTGCCCCTAAGGAAAGGTTAACCTATGAGGATTTAAAAGTGGTCTCCCCCTATAATACATATCTTCACAAAGGACTCCCTCCTACTCCTATATGTAACCCCGGTTTGAGCTCCATCCTCTCCGCGGTTCATCCCCGAAAGAGCCCTTATCTCTTCTATGTTGCTCGTCCAGATGGTCGTCATATCTTCTCTCGCACTTTACAGGAACACCTTTCCGCGATAGAGAAGGCGAGAAACCTGTGGCAAGGAGGAGATATTTAGTTCCCTCTTTTGTCTACCCTTCCCTCAGGGAGGTAGAGCTGGAGAAGCTAAAGTCACTGGGGGTAGAGGTGATTATTTTGGATTTGGATAACACCCTCCTCCCAATAGATAAGGAGGAGGTTGACGAGGGGACAAAGGAATGGGTAGAGAAAGCACGCAAGGAGGAGTTTAAATTGTGCATCCTCTCCAACACCTTGCGTCTGCGTAGGTTATGGAGGATAAGCAGGTCCCTTGGAATACCCTTTCTGCGAGGAATGAAACCCATGCTTGGTGGTTTTAAAAAGGCTATCTCTCATTTGGGGGTTAAACCTCATAAATGTGCGTTGATCGGGGATAGGTTGTTAACCGATGTATTGGGAGGCAACAGGATGGGAATGATAACCGTATTGGTGAAGCCTATGAAGGGAAAGGAGGGTTTAGGAGTTAAAATTTTGAGGCTTTTGGAGTGGATTTTGCTCAAATTCGTTACAAAAGGTCAGGGCACATATGTCTTGCTCCTTCTTTATATCGCATTCCACAGCGTGGACACTTTTTGATCTTCATTTCTCCCTTCTTCTCTCCTTCAACGGACTCCTTTTTACAAGTTTTCTTTCCCTTCGGCATTTTTTCACCTCCTTGAAGGGATCTCCTATCTTTATTATCCTCCTTCCCTCTTCTGGGTCAAGGAACCCAAAAGGAACTTGTCTCGTCAAAAATATTGATGGAGGAGATGATAAACGCTAATACGAAGGTCGTGGGAGTTATAGGGTATCCGTTAGGGCACACGCTCTCGCCCCAGATGCACAATGCCGCCTTCCGCGAGGCGGGGTTGAATTTCGTTTATCTTGCTTGGGAGGTCCCACCGGAGAATTTGGAGAAGGCGATAGAAGGGGTTAGGGGATTGGGCATAGTGGGGTTGAATGTTACGATCCCCCATAAAGAGAAGGTATTGCGATTGATGGACGATGTGAGCGAGGAGGCAGAGTTTGTGGGGGCGGTGAACACCATACACAACCTGGGAGGGAAGTTAATAGGCTACAACACAGATATAATAGGGTTTTTGAAAGCTCTCGGGAAGGATGTGAGGGGGAAAACGGCGGTGGTTATGGGAGCAGGAGGGGCGGGTAAGGCGGTTGCTTACGCCCTTGCAAAAAATGGTGCGCGCTGTATAATCCTTAATAGGACGGAAGAGAAGGCGAAGGCGTTGGCAGAGAGATTGAGCAGTATAGGAGAAGTGACCAGCAATAAACTCTCGCCATCGGTGCTGGAAAGCTTAAAGGGCGAAATGGATATATTGATCAATGCTACATCGGTAGGGATGAAGGGGGAGGAGATAGAAGGAGTAGGGGAGGTTCTCTCTCCCAAACTATTGGTGATGGACCTCGTCTACAATCCTCCTCTAACCCCTCTCTTAGGGAAGGCAAAGGCAGTGGGAGCGGAAGTTGTAGAAGGGTGGAGGATGCTTCTCCATCAGGGGGCAGCCTCTTGGGAGATCTGGACGGGGAAGCGGGCGCCGGTGGGAGTAATGGAGGAAGTATTGCTAAAAAATTTGTATGGTTTATAATTTATTTAAAGGATGGCTAAAATTGAAGCCTTTAATATAATCCCTAATAAAGGGGTGTGAAGAAGATGGCAATAATGAGGAAAGATGTGGGTGACATCCTTCGAGAGCGAGGGGTGCTCACCCCCGAACAACTTAAGGAGGTGCGAGATGTAGCGAAGGCCACGCGCACCGATATTAAGAGGGTGATTTTAGATCGTGGCTACGCTACGGAGGAGGAGGTTTATTCCGCCTACGCGGAGCAATTGGGGTATCCCTTCGTGGATTTTGCCAAGGAACGGATAGAGCCCAGTGCGGTAAATTTGGTCCCCCAGCATATCGCTCAGCGTTATAACCTAATTCCTGTGCGAAAAACCCCCGATAACAAGCTCCTGGTAGCTATGGCGGATCCCACCAATGTTCTCGCCATAGATGATCTAAGATTAGTGACGGGTCTGGAGATACAACCAGCGGTAGCCATTCCTGAGACGGTGTCGGAAGCGCTCTCGCGCCATTATCGTGGTGAAGTGACAACGGCGGCCACCGCTGTAGTAGAAGTCACTTCTTCGCTTCCCACTGCAGTGCAGGAAGCAATTTCCACTATGAGGGCGAGAGGGGAGCTGAGCGCTGAGGAGGAAGAGGCGGTAAGGATAGCGGAGGAAGCACCCATCATTAGAGCGGTGAACGCTATAATCCATCAGGCTATCCGGGAAAGAGCTTCCGATATCCATGTAGAGCCGGAGAGAAGGAGCGTTAGAATTAGATATAGAATAGATGGCGTGCTGCACGAGATCATGAACCTTCCTCGCTTCCTTCATCCCCCTCTAACCTCCAGGATAAAGATCATGGCGGACATGAATATTGCTGAGAGGCGCCTGCCCCAGGATGGTAGAATACCTATAAGAACTCCCGATGGGAAAGACTACGATCTGCGCGTTTCCTGCATCCCTACTATAATCGGCGAGAAGATCGTGATGCGAATATTGGATAGGCAAAACCCCCTCATTGGTCTCCACAAGTTGGGCTTCTTCCCTGACACCTTTGCCCAGTTGGAGCGCTTGATCAGCCTCCCCCATGGTATAATCCTATCAACTGGTCCTACAGGTTCGGGGAAGACAACCACCCAATACTCCATTCTCAACCGTTTGAACACCACCGAGGTGAACATCATAACCATAGAGGATCCTGTGGAATACCAACTCCCCGGCGTTTATCAAGTGCAGGTTAATACGAAGGCGGGTCTCCTTTTCTCCAACGCCCTTCGTTTCTTCCTCCGACATGACCCCGATATAATGATGGTGGGAGAGATCAGAGATTTGGAAACCGCGGAGATAGCGATAGAAGCTTCCCTCACGGGGCACCTTGTTCTCTCCACACTGCATACCAACGATGCTCCTACCAGCATTACCCGTCTGATAGATATGGGTGTCGAGCCCTTCCTCATATCGGCTTCCCTAATAGGTGCTCTTGCTCAACGCCTGGTGAGGACCCTTTGCCCTCGTTGTAAGGAGCCCTACAAGCCCCCTGTTGAAGCCCTGAGGCGTCTTGGGCTAACCCCCGAGGAGGTAGAGGGCGTTACCTTCTATAGGGGAAGGGGTTGCGAATATTGCAGGCATACGGGCTATTACGGGAGGACAGGTATATTCGAATTGATGACGGTCACGGAAGAGATAGCCGAATTGATAGTTAGAAGGGCACCGTTATCGGAAATCAGGGAAGCGGCGAAGGCGGCAGGCATGAAGACCTTGCTGGAGGACGGTATGCGTAAGGCTATGGCAGGAATAACAACCATTGAAGAGGTCTTGCGTGTGGCAGCAACCATAGGATACTAATGCGATAAGGAGGAGGATATGGCGACCCAACCTAATCCGAAGGATCCTATCATAAGTGGAGAGACCAGGAGAGAGCTCTCCTTGGACGAGGTCCATATAGATGACCTTTTAAGGATAGTTGTGGAAAAGGGCGCCTCGGATCTCCATTTAATAGTGGGAGCTCCACCTATAATTAGGGTGGATAGCGAGCTCACCCCTCTCCCTTATGAGAGGGTAAAACCATCTCAAGCGCAGAGGTTGATATACGATATATTGAGAGATGACCAAATCCAGCGCTTTGAGAGCGAATGGGAATTAGATTTTTCCTACTCCCTCAGTAAAATAGCGAGATTCCGTTGTAATATATATAAAGATAGAGGCAATATCGCGGGAGCTTTCCGCCTCATCCCAGCTCGTATTCCCACTATTAGGGAGCTCAACCTTCCCCCAATCCTGGAGGATATTACCCGTAGACCCCGGGGGTTGGTGTTGGTCACGGGTCCCACTGGCAGTGGGAAAAGCACCACCCTGGCAGCCATGATTGGGGTTATAAATTCCGAACGCAGTTGCCATATAATCACCATTGAGGATCCCATAGAATATGTCCATCCTCATAAACTCTCCATAATAAACCAAAGAGAGGTAGGGCACGATACGAAGAGCTTCGCTGCCGCCTTGCGTAGTGCTTTACGAGAGGATCCCGATGTGATCCTCGTGGGCGAGATGAGGGATTTGGAAACCATGGCAACCGCCATCACCGCTGCAGAGACAGGGCACCTTGTCCTTGCTACCCTCCACACGAACAACGCTGCCCAAACCGTGGAAAGGATAATAGATGTCTTCCCTCCAAGCCAGCAGGACCAGGTAAGGGTTCAATTGTCCAATACCCTCGTTGCGGTAATCTCCCAACAGCTCCTCCCCCGTGCCGATGGTCCAGGGCGAGTGCCCGCTTGCGAGGTCATGATTTGCACCCCCGCTATACGCAACCTGATCAGGGAGATGAAATTCCACCAAATTCCCTCCATAATCCAAACGAGCGGGGAGATTGGGATGCAAACCATGGATCAATCCCTCAGGGATCTCTATCTCAGGGGTTTGATAACCTATGAGGAAGCGTTGAACAGGGCGATAAACCCTGACGAACTGAAGAAAATGATCGCTTCAACCTCTCCCCGTCAGGGGAGGTTATAGAAAATAGAGAAAGGAGGTGAATGATTCATGCCTACTTATGAATATGCAGCGAGGGACACCTCGGGGCAGATAATAAGAGGAAGGGCTGAGGCAGAGAACGAGAAGCTTCTTTCCCAGAGATTGGCAAGGGAAGGCTATAAGGTAGTCTCCATCAGGAGAGAGAAAATAGCGGGAGCGGGCTTTGCCCTACCTTTTATCGGGAGGGTAAAGCTTAGCGACCTTGCTATCTTCAGTAGGCAGTTCTCAACGATGATAGACGCTGGCGTTACCCTGGTGAAGGCTCTCTCGGTCTTGGAGGAGCAGACGCCTAGTGGAGTCCTTAGGCGAGTCATAAATCAGGTGAGAAGAGATGTGGAAGGGGGCGAAAGCTTCTCCCGCGCTCTCGCTAAGCATCCTCGCGTGTTCTCCGACCTATATGTGGGTTTGGTAAGGGCAGGCGAGGTGGGAGGTGCTTTGGAGGAGGTAATGCAGAGGATAGCCAAGTTCCTGGAAGACGATATGGCCCTGAGGAGAAAGGTAAAGGGAGCCCTCACTTACCCTATCATAGTTATAGGATTCGCCCTCATGATCATCATCGGCTTGGTCACTTTCATCGTCCCCAAATTCATAGATCTTATAAAAGAGATAACGGAGAAAAGCGAGGCAACACAGCAGCTCCCGGTGGTGACTCAATGGTTGATGTCTTTCAGCCACTTCCTTACCCATCAATGGTATTGGATAGTGGCCATAATCGTGGGGCTCTATATGGCTATCCGCTTCATTCGTTCCACCCGATGGGGAAAGAGAGCCTGGGACTTCCTGATGCTTCACCTGCCAGTGATTGGCAAACTCTCCCATAGATTGGCTATCGCACGCTTCGCTCGCACCTTCGCTACCCTTTTGGGATCCGGCGTCCCCATCCTCCAGGCGATGGAAACCACTGCCGATTCCTGTGGTAATGTCATAATCGGCGATGCCATTATGGAGGCACGTGCTCGTATCAGGGAAGGAGATCCCATCGCTGGTCCTTTACAGAAGAATAGATACTTCCCCCCTATGGTTGTGCATATGGTGAGCGTAGGAGAGGAATCGGGCTCCCTGGATGAGATGCTCATAAAGGTAGCAGAGTTCTACGAGCAGGAAGTGGATGTAGCTATCCAGTCCCTCTCCGATGCCATCCAACCCGTTGTCCTCGTCCTCCTCGGTGGCGCGGTTCTGGTGATCCTGTTGGCGCTTTGGGGTCCCATCATAACCGTCCTCCAAGCAATGGGCGAACAGGGCGGAGGAGGATAAGAAGAACAACAATTTATGCTACTCCTCATCCTCGCCCTTGCCTTTGTGGGAGGGGCGGTAATCGGTAGCTTCCTCAACATGCTTATATGGAGGTTGCCGAGGGAGGAATCCATTGTCTATCCTCCTTCCCATTGCCCGAAGTGTAATGCTCGCCTTCGCTTCTTCGACCTCCTGCCAATACTGAGTTATATACTGCTGAGGGGCAAATGCAGGTATTGTGGGGAAAGGATAGCGCCTCGCTACCTCATAGTGGAGCTCCTCGCCTCCTCCCTTTCCCTCCTCCTCGCTTGGCGCTTTTTAATAGCGGATTTCCAACCCTTTTATCTCGTTCTTTACCTACCCTTCACCTACGCCCTCATCGCCATCTTCTTCATAGACCTGGAGCATTATATAATCCCCGATGAATTATCCCTCTTTACAATTGGTTGGGGCATTTTGTTCGATCTTTTAAGGTTATTTGGAGGGAAGGGGAAGCTCCTTTGGGGTTTTCTCCTCCCTGCGGTCCTTTCCGCCCTCTCGTTTTTCCTGCTTGTTATACTAATAGATATGGCAGGCAGGTTCCTTTTTAAAAAGGAAAGCATGGGGGGAGGGGATGCCAAACTCGCTGCCGGCATTGGTGCTTGTCTCGGCTGGCAGGGGGCTATAGTCGCCTTCTTCCTCGCCGTCGTTTTGGGATGCTTCATCGGGGTTGGGCTTATCCTTTCCCGGCGGAGGGAGTGGGGAACATATATCCCCTTCGGTCCCTTCCTCGTTGTGGGGAGCATTAGTGCCATCTTCTTCGCCCAACCCCTTATAGATCTTTACCTCTCCTATGCGGGGTTTAAGTAGGAAAGGGAATTTGTTCACAACGCATGCTCTTTGAGATCAGATCCTTAAGCGAGCACCTCTTTCAAAAGATGAACGGCGCCACGCTTGTCCATGGGCTTGTTGTTGTTCCCGCACTTGGGGGATAGAACGCAGGCAGGGCAGCCTTCCTTACACTGGCATTCCTCTATCGCCCTTAAGGTAATATTTAAAACTTCCTCTCCTCTTTCGAACGCCCTTTTCGCGATGCCAACCCCGCCTTCATAAGCATCATAGATGAAAACGGTGGGATGAGCAGTGCCGGGATGGAAGGGGGTGGATACGCCACCTATGTCCATCCTATCGCACATGGCTAAAAGGGGGAGAATACCTATGGAGGCATGCTCAACGGCGTGAAGGGAACCAGCAAGGTCATGTCTCTTCCTAACACCCTCTTCTACGGAGGGCGGAAGGAAGAAGAAAAAGGCTTGGGTGGTGAATTTCACCGGAGGGAGATCCAATGGCACTATGCTCAACACTTCCTCCGTATACAATTTCTTCATCCTATAACTCACAACTTGTTCCGAGATCTCTACCTCCGCGAAGCCCCCTGTAGCTTTCCCTATCTCCCTCACCGCTAAGACATTCAATAGTTTCACATCTATTAAAGAGATCGCTTCGGTATAATAATCTGCCTGCGTGGGAGCCACATAAGCCTTTTTATTCTTTATATCCAATTCGTATACTAAATAACTTTCGCCTTGATATAGATAGATAGCACCCTGGTGTAGGGTCTTGAAAGCTCTTATTCCCTCCTCCGTTCCTATGATCTTTCCGCCTTTGGAGATATCCAATATATGATATTCGTCGCTTTTGATAGATCTAATGTCAACTTCGTTGGGAGGATAGCCACCTCCGCTCCAAAACCATTTCCCCCTTCTCTCTTTTACTTTCCCCTCCTGGGCTAATTGCTGAAGTAGGGAAGGGGACCTCTCCCCGAAAAGGGTAAGGGAAGGCTCGTCAAGGGGGAGCTCGAAGCAGGCGCAGCCGAGGGGATCCTTCAGAATATAAGGGTTCTCCGGATCCACTATCGCTTCCTCTGGAGAGGATCGGAAGAGATAGCCGGGATGGCGGAGGATGAACTGATCCAACACATCCTCTCTTGCGATAAGGATCACTAAGCCTTCCCTCTGCCTGCCCACTCGTCCTGCCATTTGAAGGGTGGAGGCGATGCTGCCAGGGTAGCCCACCAGGATACAAACATCCAACTTCCCTATATCTATGCCCAATTCTAAAGCGGAGGTGGCCACAACTACCTGCAGTTCTCCCTTGAAGAGCTTCTCCTCTATTTTTCTCCTCTCCTTAGCTGTGTAGCCGGCGCGATAGCAGGCAATTCTCAGATCGCTGTTCTGCTTTATATAACGAGCGATGAGCTCTGCTGTCCTCCTCGCCTTGGTGAAGACGATAGCCCTATTCTCTCCCTTAACTGTGGCGATAACGCTTTCCACCGCCTCCATATTGGCGCTTCTCCTTACCCCTTGTGCTATCAAGGGGGGATTCCAAAGTATGAAATCCTTGGGAGGGGAGGGGGAGGTGTCCTCGGTGATTGCCCTCACTTCCAAACCGGAGAGCACTTTGCAATGGTCGGCAGGATTGGATATCGTGGCGGAGCAGAAGATGAAGACTGGATTCGAACCGTAATAGGAAAGGATCCTCCTTAGACGCCTAAGGATATTAGCCATATGGGAGCCCAAGACCCCTCGGTAGTAATGCACTTCATCGACCACTACTAATTTGAGATGGGAGAAGAACCTTGCCCAATCATAATGGCGAGGGAGTATACTGAGGTGAAGCATATCGGGATTGGAGAGGATCAAATTGGCGTTCTGCCTGATATAGGCTCTATGGGAAACGGGGGTATCGCCATCGTAGGTGGAAACTATGCAGGGCATCTCCAATTCCCAGATCTTCTTCAATTGGTCCTGCGCCAGGGCCTTTGTGGGGAAGCGATAGAGAAAAGTGTTCTCTTTATCCTGGGAAAGATGGAAAAGGGTAGGAATGAGATAGCATAGGCTCTTCCCACTTGCGGTTCCCGTTGCTATCGCTACATTCTCTCCCCGCCTTATCGCCTCTATCGCTTCCCTTTGATGAGAGAATAAACGCTTTATCCCCCATCGCTCCAGCCTCCCGATGATTTCCTCCCCCAGCCAGCAAGGAAAGTCCACATACTGCCCCTCCCTTTCTTCTATGCGTTCTACATGAACAACCCTCTTGCTAAGGGACGGATCTCTTAATAATTCAATCCCTTGCTGAGTCATCTTTCCTTTTCTCCACTATCAATACTAATAAAATGCTCAATCCGTAAAGCAAAACTATGGGGAGGGATACGATACATAGTGTGGCTATATCCACCGTCGGGGTTATTATCGCTCCTATAACGAAGATTGCTACAATTGCCTCCCTCCATCTCTTCCATAGCATTGAAGAATTCACTATCCCCAAAATACCGAGAAACATCAGAAGGAGGGGGAGTTGGAAGAACAACCCGAAGGCGATGAACATCTTGGCAAGGAGCATGAGGTAGTTATTTATGCTGAGGAATGGAGTTACGCCCGGTGGGCTTTGCTCGAGAAGAAACCTAAAGCCTGGGGGGATAACGAGGTAGGCGCAGACAACACCGGCGAGGAAAAGTAGCGCGGAGGGGAATATAGCCAACTTCGCCCATTTTTTCTCCTCCGGCCTCAAGGCGGGAGCGAGAAATCCCCAAATCTCCGCCAATACCAGTGGGGAGGCCAGGACCGCCCCCACTATAAGGGAAAGCTCCAATTTGATCATGAAGGGCTCGGTGACCCCAACGACGATGAAATTCCCCTTCATCTCTTTCAAGAAGGGCTCTATGGGATGGGACAGGAGATTAAATATGGAGGGATAGAAATACCAAACTGCTACCGCCCCCATGCTGACCCAAATAATGCATCTTATGAGGCGCGTCCTCAATTCGCTTAAATGCTCCCAGAAATCCATCTCTTTCATGGTCCTTTACATTTTACCCCCAAAGGCTGTAAAAATGAAGCACCACCTTGTGACAAGCACCCCAAACGGAACTTCGGGATTAATCCCTCTCCTTCGGCATTGCTTAAAGGGCTCTCTCTATGATGAGGCGGAGGTCCTCCTCGAAAAGGGGGCGAGGATTGAAGCGGAGGGAACGGGAATATCTACATCCCTTCACCAGGGGTTCTATATCCTCCTCTTTAACCCCTACCTCCCTTAATCTCCTCGGTATCCCCACATTGCTAAGAAGAACGTCCAATTTGGCGGAAAGATCCTCTATCCCCAGATATCGGCACAGATTCTCCATCTTCTTCCCTATGGATTCCCTATTGAACTCCAACACATAGGTAAGGAAAAGCCCGCAGGCGATTCCGTGAGGGATACCCTTCAAGGCACCGAGGGAATGTGCCAGGGCATGCACCGCCCCCAAGTGGGCTTGAGAGAGGGCGATGCCTCCTAACAAGCTCCCCCACATCATTTTCTCCAAGCTTTTCTCGCTTTTCGTTTTATAGGCTTCCTCGAGGTTATTAAGAACGAGGGCGGTACCCTGCAAGGAGATCGGCTCGGAGAGGGGAGTGGAAGCGATGGAGAAGTAGGATTCCAGGGAGTGGGAGAGGGCGTCTACCCCCGCTGAGGCAATGACCTGGGGAGGACAAGTGGTGAGGAGAGTGGGATCTTCGATGGCATAGAGCGGTAAGAGGTGGGGGTGATTGATAGAGGTCTTTATTCTCTCCCCATCCCTCTCGGTGATAAGGACGCTCACCTGGGTTACCTCGCTTCCTGTCCCAGCGGTGGTGGGAATGGCGATTATGGGGAGGGGGAGTTGGGAGGGAATGGCGTAACGCAGGAGAAATTTCCAGGTGGGCTCCTTTTCCCTAACAAGGGAGGCGGTGGCTTTCGCCACATCCAGAACGCTTCCTCCTCCCATCCCTATGACTAAATCGCAGCCTTCCACCTCCTCCCTCGCCAGATCCACCTCCTCCGCGCGAGGCTCGGGTGAGACGGTAAAATGCACCACCTCTTTCCCTATTCCCTCTAAAGCCTTGATCACTCCCTCCAAAACCCCGCTTTCCTTCATTGCCCTCCTCCCTGTCAGAAGAAAAACCCTCTTCCCCCAACCCTCACATATACGAGGTAGTTCCCCCAGACTGTTACGTCCGAAAACTATGCGCGGAAGTGCTATCTCCGAGAAATCCCTCGTCAAGATAACTGGATTATTTCGTCATCTCCGAGGTGATTCGCAGTGTGTAGGAAGTGGTGGGAGGAGCGAATCCCGTCATAGGCGTGCCCATCATCGGTCCCACCGCCCTAGCAGCAGGAGAAGCACTAGCACCGCCCATGAAGCCGGGCAAACCTCCCGGCATCCCCGAGCCCATCATCCCCGGCATGCCAAAGCCCGGCATCCCTGAGCCCACCATCCCCGGCATGCCAGGTGCCCCAGGCCCCATCATACCGGGCACGCCTCCGGGCATACCCGGTGCTCCAGGACCCATCGTACCGGGCATGCCTCCGGGCATACCAGGTGCTCCAGGCCCCATCATCCCCGGCATACCCCCGGGCATAC
>CAYVMD010000056.1:0-11483 GCA_964452465.1 uncultured bacterium
TTAGGGCAGGGCATAGTGGATTTTGGGAAGGTGAAGAAGGTCCTGGAGGAGATAAACTTCCAGGGATGGCTGGTAGCGGAATTGGATAGAAGCAAAAATCCTCCCCTGGAGAGCGCTAAGATCCAGAGGAAGTTCATAAGGGATTTCTTCGGGGTATGAAGGTGGCAAAGCTAAGCGAGGAGCAATTCATAGAATTATTGAAGGTTTTGATAACCACGGTGGAGGAGGCAGAGGGCTATGCAGAGGGACATTCCGTTAGGGTGATGGAATACTCCCTGGCCATCGCTTCCTTCTTAGAGCCCCCCTACGAGTTTGAGGATCTCCCCCTCGCCTGTCTCCTCCACGATATAGGGATGTTGGGCGTGCCCAGGGAGATCCTCCTCAAGCCAAGCAGAGTGACCTCTGAGGAAAGGGTTTGGTTGGAGAAGCATCCCGTCTTTGGGGTGGAGATGCTCCAGAATGTAGCGGGTTTGGAGGGGATTCTCCCCTTGATAAGGCATCACCATGAGAATTGGGATGGGAGCGGTTATCCCGACGGGTTAAAGGGAGAGGAGATCCCTTTGGGAGCGAGGATAATTCGGGTTGCGGACGCCTTTGAGGCGCTAACCTCCAAACGTCCCCACCGTTGGGCGTTGAGCATAGCGGATGCTTTTCAGGAGATAACGGACAAGAGCGGACATCTCTTCGACCCCCAAGTTGTGGAAGCGTTTTGCAAAGCCTACAAGGCGAGGAGGCTCATTCCCAAATAGCGGGTTCTAAGCCCAAGTTTTGGGCGGAGATAAGGGTAAAGGTGCCTCCTTCGGCGAAGGAGGCAGTTGTGGGCTTTCTCCTGGACCAAGGCATAGAACAGTTTCAGGAAAACGGAGAGATAATCCTCTACCTTCCCTTCGACCGGCGAGTTTCCTTTTTCCTCTCAGGCTTATGTAAGTTCCTTTCCAAGAGGGAAACCTATCCGGAGGAGATGGAATGGGGGCTCTCTTTCCGCATAATTGAAGAAAGAGCTTGGGAGAGGGAATGGCAGAAGGCTTTTGGGGTTCGCAAGGTGGGGGAGAGATTGGTGATAAAGCCGAGTTGGTGCGATTATCAACCCCGGGAGGAGGAGGTGGTCTTGGAGATTGACCCAGGGATGTCCTTTGGCACGGGGGAGCATCCCACGACGAGGCTCGTGCTCGTTTTGCTTGAGAGATATCTGAAGCATGGGGATGTGGTGATAGATGTGGGGTGTGGCTCGGGCATACTATCGCTCGCCTCCCTTCTCCTCGGTGCGGAGAGGGCGATAGGGATAGATGTGGATGAGAGGGCGGTGGAGGAAAGCAAGCGCAACGCCAGGAACCTTTCCCTTTCGGAGAGGGCGGAGTTCAAGAAGGGCGATCTCCTGGAGGACTTACCCCCTCTAAAGGCGGACATCGTCCTCTGCAACATAGATCTCCCTTCCCTTCAATCGCTCTTTCCCGCCCTACCCTCCTTCCTCAAGGAAGGGGGCTATCTCATAGCCTCCGGCTTCACCGGGGAGGGAGCGGAAATTTTGAGCCCTCCCTCCTACCTTGAGGAAGTAGAGAGGAGGGAGGAGGAAGGATGGATGGGAATTGCTTGGAGGATGAGAGAATCTTTCTGTTAGGTTGAAGGACCTAACCTAACAGGAAGCCTCCCACGCCTCCAGGACCTTTCTTATCTCCTCCTTTTGTTGCTCGCTGGGAGGGCAGAGAGGGGGGCGAGGAGGACCAACCTTCAGTCCCTTCATCTCCAATGCTACCTTGACGGGGATGGGGTTGGTGGTGATGAAGAGGACTCGGAAGAGGGGAAGGAGCTTGAGGTGGATCCTTTTAGCCTTTTCCACATCCCCTGCGAAGAAGGATTCTATCATCTCCCTTATCTCCCTCCCCGCTATGTGGGAGGCTACGCTTATCACTCCCCTTCCTCCCACAGCGAGCATGGGCAAGGTGAGGGCATCCTCTCCGCTTAGGATGGTGAAATCGTCCCCGCAGAAGGAAGATATCTCCGCCACCTGCACGAGGTTACCGCTGGCTTCCTTCACGCCCTTGATGTTGCTAACATCCTTAGCGAGGCGGGCGAGGGTTTTCGCCTCCAGGTTGCAGGCGGTCCTCCCTGGGATATTGTAGAGGATGACCGGCAACTTTGTTTGCTCAGCGATCGCCCGGAAGTGTTGGTAGAGCCCCTCCTGGGGGGGTTTATTGTAATAGGGGACAACGAGCATGACGGCGTCGACGCCCGCCTCTTCCGCCGCCTTTGTCAAGTGGATGCTTTCCTCGGTGTTGTAGGTTCCCGTTCCCGCGGTGACCTTTGCTTTATCGCCCACCACTTCCTTCACCTCTCGGAAGAGGCGAACCTTTTCCTCGAAGGTCAAGGTGGGTGATTCGCCGGTGGTTCCTGCGACGACTATTCCATCGGAGCCGTTCTCCACCAAGTAGAGGGCGAGTTCTTTAACCATCCCCCAATTCACGCTAAGGTCCTCGTTAAAGGGGGTTACCATAGCGGTTACGACGCTACCAAACGGACTATCCATGTCTTCATAACCTCCTTCTTGAGTTGCCTTTTTGCCAGATAGTCCCGAAAGCCAAAACCGTTACCTCCAACTTATCCTAAGGCATTATATACGATTGGGGCTCCTTCACGCAAGCGAAGGCTCGTTTGAGGACTTCTTCAAACGGAGGTTGCTCAAAGGATTGGAGTAAACAAATCAACAAGAAACTTCTTGCGTGATCGGAAGGAAGCCCCTGCTTTCCCTTTCCTGCCAAGGACAATCCTCCTTTCCACGCAAGGAGTTTAATTAAACGCCCCGAATTGAATTGCCCTGGGGAGGTTTCCCAATTTTAGGGAAGTGCCTAAGGAAAACGAACAGAGCCCGCCCCCTTCGGTTAAAAGCCTCCTTCACCCAAGAGGGGTTTGATTGTAAACTATTTATCCATGGAAACTCCGGAGGGCACACAGACAAGGATCATAGCGAAGGCGGCTATCATCACCACCTCCACCCTGCTCCTCGCCCGCATCCTCGGGTTCATAAGGGAGGTGATAATAGCCAAACTCTTCGGCGCCACCCGCCTCGTGGATATCTATGTCGCCGGCTTCACCATCCCCGATATCCTCTACTTCCTCCTCTCTGGAGGTGCCCTCTCCTCCGCCTTCATCCCCCTCTACACTCGCTACCTCTCCCGAAACGAGAAGGAAGAGGGCGAGAGGATGTTCTCCAGCATCTTCTCCCTCCTCTTCCTCGCGGTAACCGGCGCCATCCTCATCGTGGAGATCCTCGCCCCTCACCTTGTAAAGGTCATCGTCCCTCACTTCTCCCCCTCCGATCTCGCCTATTGCACCTTCCTCACCCGCCTCATGATGCCCTCCGTCCTCTTTTTCATCCTCGGCGGGGTGCTCATGGGGGTGGCTTATTCCCACCAGAGGTTCCTCATACCCGCCATAAGCGGGATAGTCTACAACTTCCTGATAATAATGGGCGGATGGTTCCTGGGACCTTATGTAAAAGTGACCGGGCTATCCATAGGAGTGGTTGCGGGTTCGTTTTTGGGGAACTTCTTGATCCAGTTCTTCCATGTCCTGCGATTGGGGGTAAGACCTCGCTTCCTTTTGGATTGGCGTAACCCCAGCGTGCAAAAGGTCTTCATCCTAACCCTCCCCGTCGTCATCTCCCTATCCTTCTCCCAACTGGTAGTGGTGATAAACCGAATGCTTGCCTCGGGGCTGGGGGAGGGAGCCATCGCCAGTTTGAATTACGCCAATAGGCTGATGCAATTCCCCCTGGGGATATTCGGGCAGGCGTTGGGAATAGCCATCTTTCCCACCCTCTCCGCCTTGGCAGCGAGAGGGGAAAAGGAGGAATTGCGCCGAACCACATCCCTCGGGGTTAGGGTGCTCTTCTTCCTCACCATCCCCTTCGCCTTCCTCTTCGCCTTCTTCGCCATACCCTGCGTGCAGATCGCCTATCAAAGAGGGACCTTCACCTACTCCGATACCTTGTCCACAGCGGGCATCCTCGCCTTCTACGCCATTGGGTTACCTGCCTTATCCGCGAGCCAGGTAGTAAACCGCACCTTCTATTCCCTCCAGGATCCCCTCACCCCTCTCAGGACGACCGCCAGCGCAGCGATCCTCTGCATCGTTCTCAACCTCATCCTCGTCCACCCCCTGGGAGCAGGAGGGCTCGCCTTAGCCTCCTCACTCTCCGCCTACGCCAACCTTTTCCACCTCCTTTGGATCATGCGGAGGCGCCTGGGAAGCGCAGAGGGGAAAAGCCTCTCCCTTTCCTTCCTTGCCTCAACCGCCATCTCCCTCCTCGTTTCCCTCCCCCTCTATTATCTAAGCAACGACCTCGTTCACTCTCCGGGGCATACCCTAACGAAATTGGGGCTGATCCTCCTCTTCCCCATTCTTTTCCTCGCCCTCTCCCTTCTCCTTCGCCTGGAGGAGGCAAGGTTCTTTACAAATGTGCTTCTTAGGATAAGGAAGAGCTGACCCTCATTCCCCCAACCTTTCCCGGGCAATGCGAAGGGATGCCTCCAAGGGAGTTACCCCCTCTTTTCTATGTCGCTCCAAGACCATCCTTACCCTCTCGGCGATCCCTTCGACCTTCTCCCTCGCTCTTTCCTCCGAGAAGTTCCCCTCCATCTCCACGGAAAGGCTTATTATCCCTCCCGCATTGGCAAGGAAATCGGGGATGTAGAGAATGCCCTTCTCCTGCAATAATAGGGCAACCTCGTCCCTCTCCAGCTGGTTGTTAGCTCCTCCACAAACGATCTTACAGCGCAATTTAGGAACGGTCTCCCCGTTCAATACCCCACCCAGGGCGCAGGGGGCGAGGACATCGCACTCCCAGAACAAAGTCTCCTCCGGAGGGAGCAGCTTAACCCCTAATCCCTCCGCTTTTTCCCTCGTCTGGGGGGAGACATCGCTTCCGTAGACGATTCCCCCCTCGGAGAGCAACAACTTCGCTAAGTTCAAACCAACCTTCCCCAACCCCTGCACCACGAACCTTCTCCCCTCTATTTGGAAAGAGCCAAATAGGAACTCGAGCGCAACCTTTATGGAATGAAAAACCCCCAAAGCTGTATAGGGGGAGCAGTCGCCCATTCCTCCCATTTCGGGCGGTAAACCCACCACATGTTTGGTTCGGCGGGAGAGGATGACGAGATCCTCCGGCTTTATCCCTACATCCTCCGCGGCGATATAGGTGCCACCCAGGGCATCCACGAACTCCCCCAGAGCCAAGAACATCTCCTCCGATTTGTCCTTCTCGGGATCCCCCATAATGACGCATTTTCCTCCCCCCAGGTTCAAGCCAGCGACGGCGCTCTTCAGGGTCATAGCCTCCGCAAGGCGGAGGGCATCCTTCAGGGCGGATTCCTCATCGGGATACTTCCACATCCTAATTCCCCCGCAGGCGGGACCCAACTTCGTGCTGTGGATGGCTATTATCGCCCTAACTTTGTCCCGCCAACCGAAGCAGACCATCTCATGCCCTTTTAGGCGTAGATTTTCAAAGACCAAGGCGTAAGCCTCCCTTCCCTTACATTATACTCGCTCGAACTTCACCGCATCAACGACGATGGGTCCGTCAGCGCGACTGTCCAACCTCACATAGAGGGGATCCTCGAACTCGCCGAGGTGGACCCACCTTCCGAAATCCTCGTTCTGGTTTACCGGGAATGCCTCCTCACCGTGACGGGTTACCACCCGGAAGGGGGCGTTGGTGGCGGATGGTATGTTCGACAACTTCCCGAACCAAATGTATACATTATAAACGCCGAGAAGAGGATTATCGCTCCGCCAAATCGCTATTTTGGAACCATAAGGATCGGGTTCCGCCCAAAAGCAGGCACCGTTGAAGAAGGCATCCTCCTCCGCCATCCTCCAACCTTTACCGTAAAGTTGGCACTGCGCTCCAATGGTCGTCTCGTCTATTATTATGCTCCTCGGACCACCCTCCACTATCCTCCTCCAAAGGGCGAGCCTTTCCTCTTCAGGCGGGTGATTCTCCTCCATCCATTCCTCCAAAGGTTTCATCAACTCCCTTACCTTTTGAGGCTCTTGGGAGGAGATATCGAAGTGCTCGGCGGGGTCTTTCCAGAGGTCGAAGAGGAGTATCTTCCCGCTATCCAGGTTGTAGATCAACTTATACCTATCGCCTCGCACCGCGCGGAGGCGTTCGCTTATGTCCTGCTCGCTGAAGATGTGCTCCCGCACCCTATTTGATATCCCCTCCATCAGGGGGAGCAAGCTTTCCCCCTGACGCTGGGGGAGGGAGGGCAAACCTGCTAATTCCAGAAGGGTGGGGGCAACATCCAATAGGGCAACGGGGGAGTGGATCACCCTTCCCTGCGGTATCCCGGGACCGGCGAGGATTAGGGGGATTCGGATGTTGGCATCATAGAGGGAGCGGTGGTCGAAGGTGAGGACATCGGGGTGTTCATAGAGCAATTCCCCATGGTCGGAAAGGAGGCAGATGATGGTCTCCTCCTCCAAGCCCAGTTGACGGATGTTAGCCAAGAGGCGTCCAAAATGGTGGTCGACAAAATGGATGTAGCCATCGTAGAGGCTGTTGAGGCGCTGGATAGCCAAGGGATCGCCGAGGGTGGCGAGGCGGAGGAGATAGCCTCCCTTAGGGTCGTAGCCGGTGAAATGGAGAGAGGGATAGGCATCGGTCTTGAAGATGTCGTGCTCGGGAGGAGGGATGTAGGGGGAATGGGGCTCGAAGTAAAGGAGGAACATGAAGAAGGGGGCGTCAGGGTTCCTTTTCCATTGCTCCAGCCAAAAAGAGGCTTTTTCGGTGGTGGAGGGAGCGCCTTCGGTTGCCCCCAGCCTCTCGGTTATGTTGGGAGGAGCTTCCTGCCCCTGGTAGAATTCCTCGAAGCCCCTATCGAGGATTTGCCTTCCCGCATTTCCGTTGTTGACGAAGGCAACGGTCCTGTAGCCCGCCCCTTGGAATACCTCCGGGAGGAGGGTTATATGATGATCGAGGAGGGAGAGACCCTGGGGGAGGAAGAGGGTGAGGCGATGGCGAGAGGGGTAAAGGGAGGTCATGAGGGATACGAAGGAGGGAGTTGTCCAGGAGGCGGGAGAATAAGCGGCTTTGAAAAGGACGCCTCTTCGGGCTAACTCGTCTATATGGGGGCTGGTAGCGCGCCAATAACCATAGCAGGAAAGATGGTCAGGGCGCAATTGATCGAGGGCAATAAGGAGGATATTCGGTGCCTTCGGCACTCGTCACTCGCCTTTTACATTAATATATTTGAGGTCGCGGGGGAGGCTAAATCGCCTCCCCCGCAGTTGGATCTATAGGGTGCTCAAATCCTCCAAAAGGTTCTGCAAATCCTCCTCGTGTTCCACCTCGTCCGCCAGGATATCCACGATAAGTTCGAAGGTTACGAAATCTTTATCCTTGACCGTTTCAGCGAGCGTCTGATAGGCGGTTATGGCGCATTGTTCGCCCTTTATGTTCTGCTCGAGCAACCGCTTCACATTGGGGTCCTCGGGAACCTCATAGCCACAATTCGTCATCTTGAACCAATCCTGGGGATTAAGGATGGGGACGCCGCCGAGTTGGATTATCCTCTCTACCAACTTCTCCGCGTGCCCGAGCTCCTCCTTCGCGTGCTCCTCCAATTCTCCTGCTACTGCTCCCCTCATCGGTCCCTTCGCCACTTTAGCTCCTATCCAATACTGATAATAGGCTAACCATTCGTCCGCGAGCGCCTTGTTAAGCGCTTCTACCAATTGGCAGACATCAACACCTACGATCTCCTTGCCTTTGGTACCCATAAGTTCTTCACCTCCTTTTCTATAGTTTCTTGTGGCAGAACCACCAGTCGAAACAAGTATATTGCTTTACCCTTTCCTTCGCCGTTTCGATGTCCTTAGCAGGGGGGATTATCACCTCGTTGCCGATCAACTCGTTGTTCGGCCAGTTGGCGGGGATGGCTACTCCGTTATTATCCACCGTCTGGAGCCCCTTCACCATCCTCAGTATCTCGTCCATATTCCTCCCCAACTCCTGAGGGTAATAGAGCATAGCCCTGATCCTCCCCTTATCATCCACGATGAACACCGCCCTCACCGTGTTTGTGCCCTTAGCAGGGTGGATCAACCCCAACATACCCGCAACTCTGCCGAGGTCATCAGCTATTATGGGGAACTCGATCTTCACTCCCAACTTTTCCTCGATCCATTCTATCCATTTTATGTGGGCGAACACTTGGTCTATGCTTAGCCCGATCAATTCGCAGTTCAGTTTCCTGAACTCCTCGTATCTCTTCTGAAATGCCACGAATTCCGTGGTGCAGACGGGGGTAAAATCCCCGGGATGGCTAAAGAGCACGAACCATTTCCCTGCGTAAGCGTCGGGCAGCTTCAACGCCCCCTTCGTCGTTACCACCTCTACTTCGGGGAACCTTTCCCCTAATAACGGCATCCTCGCTTCCATATGCATTCCTCCTCTCGGGTAATTTTATCAAAATTATAAGGGAGAATAGCCTCCCGTCAAACTTTTTATAGTTGTTCTAAGAGAGAGCTGTGGAAGGGACACAACTCATAGGGGCTTTCTATCTGGGCGTAGATCAACTCCTCTTGCCAATGGGCGTTGTAGAGGGAGCAGCCTTTATCCTCACAGAAGGGATCGCCGATGAGATGATAGAAGAGGCATTGGAGAAGATACCCCTTTAGGACGCGAGGCAAACGGGGGTCATCGTAAGAGAGGAATTTCCCCCCTTCCGCGCTCACGAGAGCGCCCTCCTCCCCCAGGAGACGCCTCGCGACATAAAATTCCCTTGGCTTCGCGGGACCTTCCACCAATCCCGAGGTAGAGACTATGCAGGGATAGCCAAAGAGGGCGGTCCTTATATGATGAACCCCTCCCTCGGGGGTGGAAAGCAGCCTCTTGGTTATGATTATGTGGAGTTGATGAGGGTTGCGAGAGGGAAGGAGGGAACGCATAAATCGCATATATCCCCAACCATCATAAACCACCCCCTTGGGAGGGGAGTTGCTCCGCAAACCTTCCTCCTCTAACTCCACCTCCCGGGGAAGAGGAGGGAACCTTTCCCCCCTTGGTCCCTTTATCCGGAGGGAAGCGAGGTAATAGGCGTTTCCCTGGGGGAAGGAAAAAAGGTTTACCTCCGATTTTATGCGGGACTTCCTCTGGAGGAAGTCCCGCATCTCTTCTAATAACGCTATGGGTTCCCCTTCGGGATAGAGGAAGATTCCTGTAGGGATTCTCACTTCCTAAGGATGTCAAGGGCTATCTCGGCTCCCTTCTTGCCGGAAAGGAGCATAGCGCCGAAGGTGGGACCCATCCGGGGCAAGGCATAGGTGGTGGAGACCGCCATCCCCACCACTATCAATCCCTTATAGACCTCACCGGTATGCTCCACAACCGCATCCTCCGAGCGCTCCACCCACATGGCGCCAAACCCTCCCGTCTTGAGGAAGCCCCTCTCCTCCATCTTCTTCACTACGAAGGCATCGTGTCCCGTGGCATCTATGACCAGTTTCGCCTCTATAGCCACGGGATCCACGCAGGTCAACTCCCGAGGGAGGGAGTAGACAGGCGTCCAATTTATCACCACTCCCGCTACCTTGCCTTCCCTCAACACCACATCATCGAAGGAGGTCATGTTGAGGAACTTTACCCCTGCCTGGCAGGCGGAAGCTATCAGCGCAGAGCATGCCCACGGACCATCCGCCACGAAGAGCCCGGGCATGACCTCCTCATAGCCCACCCCCAACTCCTTCAGGATCTCCTGGGCGGGCGCCCTGACCGTGACCTTATTCATGAGATAGCCTCCGATCCAGAAGCCTCCCCCCAGATAGTTATTGCGCTCCACAACGAGGACCTTATATCCCGCCCTTGCTATTTCCCTCCCCGCCATGAGCCCGCTCGGTCCCCCTCCTATAACTATCACATCGCTCTCCGCATATTGGGAAAGCATCCGGGAGAAGCTATCGACGATAGCCCGGGTGATCTCCTTCTCGGAGATCGGAGCAAAGATCTGCTCAGACATACCAAACAACCTCCTTTCTTTAACCGCCCGCGATGGGAAGGAGGATGAAGACCTCGTCCCCTTCCTTAAGCGGTTGGGATAAATCCTCAATGCTTTCCTCGTTGAGAAGGATTATTATATCCTCCCTCACCTTCCCCCCCTCGTCCAAGAGGTGCTCCTTCGCCTCCTCATACCTTTGGGCGATTTCCACCACCATCTCCTCCACCGTTTGGGAAGGAGGAAGCAGGATCTCCTCTCCTAAAATTTCCGCCACTTTTCCCGTCAAGAAGACCTTCACCGCCATAACTACACCTCACTCTCGATGAAGGGTCCCGCAGAGAGGGCAACGAGGGTCCCTTTTTACCTCGAAGATTTGCACCCTTGCATTCGCTCCATCCAACCTTAACATTCTTCCCAGGAGAGGTTCCCCCAAACCGAGTATCAATTTTATCGCCTCCAATGCCTCCAGGCAACCCATGACCCCAGGCACTACCCCTACTACAGGAAAGGGCTCCACCTTTATGGGATCCCGGGGATAGAGACAACGCAAACAGGGGGTTTTCCCCGGGATGATGGTGGTTATCCGCCCCTCCAAGCCGAAGACCACGGAATGGACGAGGGGCAAACCCCTGCGAACACAGAAGGAATTGACGAGGAAGCGAGTGGGGAAATCATCGAGGCAATCTATGACGACATCCACTCCCTGGAGGATTTCCTCGATGTTTTCCTCGCTCAATTCCACCGGATAGGGCTGAGCTTCGATATCCCCGTTCAGCTCCCTCAATTTCTCGTAGGCGGAGAGGGCTTTCGATTTCCCTATATCCCTATCCCCATGAAGGATCTGTCTATTCAGGTTGGAAAGCTCCACTGTGCCCTGATCCACGAGGCGAAGATGCCCCACGCCAGCAACCGCGAGATAGATGGAGCAAGAGCTGCCCAAGCCTCCCAATCCCACTACTGCCACATTTGCCTTCTCCAACCTTTTCTGCCCTTCCCCTCCCCACCCTCTCAGCATAATCTGGCGCGCGTACCTCTCGTAATCCATCCCTTCGCCTCCTCAGGGATTCAAACTCCCCATCTTATAGCCCTCGATGTCCAGGGTTATATATTTAAAGCCAATCCCCTTTAACCTTTCCCTTATCTCCTCCTTCCTCTCCCAGAGCCTCTCCAAATCCCCCTTGGGCACCTCGATCCTTGCCAACCTTCCTTCCTCGTGGCACCTCACCCTTACTTCCCTTATCCCCAAAGATCTCAGGAACCCCTCCGCCTCGTCTATCATCCTTAGCTTCTCCCAGGTTATCTTCTGCCCGAAGGGAATGCGGGAAGCAAGGCAAGGGGAGGAGGGCTTGTCCCAGAAGGGAAGCCCCATCTCAAAAGCCAACTCCCTCACTTCTTTCTTCCCCATCCCCCCCTCCGCCACGGGCCTCCTCACCCCCAACTCCTCCCTGGCCTTGACTCCGGGCCGGTAATCGGAGAAATCGG
>CAYVMD010000057.1:0-11438 GCA_964452465.1 uncultured bacterium
TTCATGGATAAATGCATAGCCTTCGTCATGTTGGGACAGTTCCTCTACGAAAAGCCCAGCAGGGAAAAGTTCGAAAAAGTCTGGGACAAAGTCAAGGATTTAGGGTTGGATTACGAGGAGTTATGGAACGCTTACCAAGAGGTACCAGTGGTATCCCGAAACTTCGTGGAATACATCTCACAGGGGCTATTCGAACTCACGGATTACATAGTGGAGAGGGTGGTGCATTCCTTCCGAACTGATAAGCAGATATTCGAGAGAATGCGAAGCATAATAGATACGAAGAGGAGGTTGGAGATCAGCAAGGATCTGATAGACCTGGAATTGTGGAGCGCCGCGCTTTCCTCCCAATCTCATCAGCTTCTGGACGAGGAGCGGGAGCTATTAGCCCGCCTCCGCTGGGGCTCTCAGAGGAGCATATCCTCCTTTGTATCCCAGGTTTTGGAGCAACTGCTCGAAAAGTGGGAGGAGCACCCTCGCCTTGTTCGCTCCCAGGTATGGGGGCTTATCCTCTCCCTCCTTAGAGTGGTTAAATTCCTACCTTCTCCCAGCGTCGACCTACTCAAGTTGACCCTTCAATATGCGAACCTGCTGGATAAATGCAGACATAAAGAGGATATCATCTCCACGGTAGAATGGGTTGTGAACGACATATTGACCCTGAGGGAGGAGCCCCAGATGGGGAAATCCATAGTGGAGAGGGCAAAAGAATACATCCTGAGGCATTATAAGGAAGAACTGAGGTTGGAGAAGGTGGCAAAGGAAGTCCGACTTAGCCCCAATTATTTCAGCAAACTTTTCAAAAGAGTAACAGGCTACAGCTTCGCTGCATATCTTACCCAACTGCGGATAGCGAAAGCGAAAGATCTTTTGGAGAACACCACCCTTTCCGTAACCGAAGTGGCTTTAGAAGTGGGGTTCAACGATCCTGCTTATTTCACAAGCGTCTTCAAGCGCTATGTGGGGATGAAACCCCTTGCTTATAGAAAAGTCAAGAAACATCTCATGATATGAAGGAATGAAGAAGCTTTTTCAAGATCTCGATTATCGTTCCTTTCTCCCTATGGTGTTCCTCATAGGGATAGGCTTGTTATTGATTTACAGCGCATCTCTCGGTGAATCTTCTCCTAACAAATCTGTCCTTGCCCTCCTTACAAAGCAGGTCTTCTGGGTAGTTTTGGGGCTTTTTTTCTTTTTCCTCATGGGGTTGATAGACTACCGGCAACTAACCCGTTTTTCCTCTACAATATATTTTACCGCTCTTTTTCTTCTCATTCTGGTATTGATAATAGGCAGGGAAACAAGCGGTGCTCAAAGGTGGATTCCCCTTGGTCCCCTCACCCTTCAACCTTCAGAGTTTGCCAAACTTATGATATTGATCACCCTCTGTTGCTTTTGGTATAAAGAGAAAGAGAATATAGGACAGATATCCACGATCCTACGTTCTTTTGTCCATGTAGGCATCCCTACTCTCTTGGTATTCATCCAACCCGACTTAGGAACCTCCATAACCTTCGTGATCCTATGGCTTGTGCTCCTCTTCATTAATGGCGCGAAGGCGAAGCATTTAGCCCTCATCAGCGTTATCGGGCTCTTGATCTTCGCTGGAGCTTGGTATACGGATATAATTAGACCTTATCAGAAGAAAAGGATAGAAGCCTTCCTCAACCCGGAAGCAGATCCCCTGGGGGCAAGTTATCATATCCTTCAATCCAAAATTGCAATTGGTTCAGGAGAAATCTGGGGAAAGGGTCTCTTCAAGGGAACCCAAAACCGCCTCAATTTCATTCCCGCTCAACATACCGATTTCATCTTCACCGTAGCGGGCGAAGAATTGGGGTTAGTGGGTTGTGGGCTCATTATCCTTCTCTACTTCCTACTAATCTGGCGCCTTTTCATTATCGCCCTTGAAACGGAGGATCTTTTGGGGCAACTGTTGGTAAGCGCGGTGGGAACAATATTGTGTTTCCATATCTTTGTCAATATAGGAATGACAATGGGCTTAATGCCAGCAGTGGGTATCCCCCTACCCTTCATCACTTACGGAGGAAGCAACCTTTTTTCCTTCTGCGGGATGTTAGGGTTAGTGCAGAGCGTGTGTAGGAGAGGTAGAAAACTATATTTTTAGGGATGGAGGAAATTACCCTCGCTACGCCTTACGGGGAAGAAAAGAAGGAATGGTTGATAGCTATTATATTAATTGTGCTCTTCTTAACCTCTCTCCCTTATGCAGTAGGACTTTTGCTCACCCCTTCTGGCATGAAATTCCTCGGGCTCCTTCGTCTCAAGGACGATCTCGCAGTTTATCTCTCCTGGATCGAGCAGGTCCGCCAAGGCAGCCCATTCTTTGAGAATCTCTTCACTAATCAACCTCAAAAACATCCTTTTTTCAATATATTCGCGCTAATTATTGGAGAACTTTGCAGAATTTTAAATGTTTCCCCTTTAAAGATGCTTTTTGCTCTCCGCTTGCTTTTAGGGGGTTGTCTCCTTTGGGTCCTATATAAATTCTCCGGGTTATTCTTCCCTCAAAATGATCGAAGAAGAACCGCTCTTCTCCTGCTTGCCTTCTCCTCCGGATTAGGTTGGTTGGTGGGGGGATATTCTCCCGAAAAAGGCATTGAGAACTCCGTGGATCTTTGGCAACCCGAATCAACAATATTTTTCACCATTTATACTAACCCTCTGTTCTCCCTTGCCCTTATTTTATTAGTGAGCGTTTTTTATTTTTATCAAAAAGAAAAAGGGTGGAAGAGGGGCGTCCTATCCGGATTATGCCTCCTCATTCTTGCCAACATTCACACTTACGATATCCTCATAGTGGCTGTAGTTTGGCTTATCCATATCTTTTTCTCCTTCCTTTCGCTTAGAGATAAAACTTCCCTAAAATCCGATATCGTTGCCTGCTTGATTGCCTTTCTGATAGCTTCTCCCGCCATAGTTCACCAACTCTACCTTTTGAAAGCAGAACCCCTCTTCGCTAAACGCGCCGGCGTTCCCACCTCTTCCCCCCCCATCATATGGTATTTCTCAGGCATGGGTCTTCTCCTACCCCTGGCATTTGGTGGGGGCATCAAGGCTATGAAACAAAAACGGGATAGCCCCCTCGTCCACCAAAGGTGGACGAGAAGGGCGTCCGACCAAAGGGAGGACGCCCGATTCGTCTTTTTGATCGCTTGGGCGGTGGGCGGATTTCTCCTCCCTTATCTTCCCGTTTCTTTTCAACGCAAGTTATTCATGGGGACTCAAATTCCCCTTTGTTTCCTCTCAGCTAAAGGATTGGGGGAAAGGTTCTATCGCAACTCACTCTATATGTTTCTTTTGCTACTTCTTCTTTTCCCATCCAATGCCTTGATAGTAGGAAAGGATATAAGGTCCTTAATAACGGGCGATTTTTCCTATCTTCAGCCAAACTATATAACGGAAGATGAAGCCCATGCTATGAAGTGGCTAAGGGAAAATTTAAGAAGGGAAGAACCAATCCTTTCCCTGCCCGAGATAGGTTGTTACATCCCCGCCCTGGCAGGAAGGAGGGTATATGTTGGACATTGGGGGGAAACACCGGATTTCGCCGAGAAGTATAACTTAGCGAGGCGTTTTTACGCCCTTGGACCTGATGAATGGCGAGAGGAATTTCTAAAAGAAAACGAAATAAAATATGTGTACTATGGAAGATTCGAAAGGCTTTATGCTCCTTATTTTAACCCCCTTACCAAACCTTATCTGAAGTTGGTCTATAACCAGGGGGAAGTCTCGATATGGCGGATAATGTTGCCCCGCGGAGGATAATCCCTTTTTTATTTCTCTTTTTTCTCGTGCTCGTTTTCTTCTGCAAGGTATGGCAAGGGAAGGTGCTTCTCCCCGCAGATATAGTAGCCCGCCTCCAACCTTGGAGGGCACACTCCTTCAGTCTTTTCCCCGATTTTAAGAAGATCTATAACCCCCTTTTAGATGTTATCCTTTATTTTTATCCTTGGCGGGTCCTCCTTGAGAGAAGCCTGAGGCAAGGATTCATCCCCCTCTGGAATCCCTACAACTTCTGCGGGCAACCTTTTTTAGCCAATATGGCCTCCGCTTGCCTTTACCCCTTCAATTGGTTTCTTCTCTTCCTTTCTTCCGCCTGGCTCATGACCCTCAACATCATCTTGCACTTCATCCTCACCGCTCTCTTTGCCTATCTCTTTTTTTCATCGCTTCTCGCTCGTCTTCGAGGAGCGAGAAGTTTACCTGATCGAAGAGAAAGTAAATCGGCCGTCCTCCCCAAAGGAGAAGAAGGGTCTCCCGTCTATCCCGCTTTATTAGCAACGGTTACTTGGACCTTTTCCGGCCCTCTGGTGGTCTGGGCGGAATACCAAACTCCCATGCAATCCATGTCCTGGTTTCCCCTTTCCCTCTACTTCTGGCAAGTCTTCTGGGAAAAACGCAATTACCTATACGCCCTCATCTCTGGAATCCCCCTATCCTTGAGCATCTTAGCAGGACACACGCAGTTCGCCCTGTACGGATGGATTGCTTTCCTCGCCTTTGGAATCTTCCGCTCCAAGGAGGAAGGAAATTTAAAGAGGGGATTTATAGGATTAGGACTTGCTATAGGTTTGGGGATCTTCCTATCCGCCCCCCAACTTCTTCCCTCCCTTGAACTTGCCCTCAGGAGCCATCGTTCCCTTGGTACTTCATTTGAAGAGCTCTTAGCTACTAGCTTTCCTTTTCGCCATCTTTTCACTTTCTTAATCCCCAATTTTTACGGGAACCCTGTGGATTATGATTACCGTGGCGCCTTCAATTATGTGGAGCTCACCGGATATTTCGGCATAGTGCCCCTGTTTATGCTTCCTTTCGCTTTAAAAATTAAAGAGGGACGCTTCTTCTTTATTTTAGGGTTATCCTTCCTCCTGTTCAGTTTATCCACCCCCCTCCTTCGGTTATTTTCCTTCCTACCCATCTTTTCCTTCCTCGCCGCACCCGCTCGCTCCCTCTACATCCTTTGTTTCTCCTTCAGCGCAATTGCTGGCATAGGTGCTCAAAACCTCCTCGGCCGCCTTCGGCAGCCGAGCCAAAGGCAGGTGAGAAGGACACCCGAGCAAGGGAAGGTTCCCGGCTATTTACTGCTCTCCCTCTTTTTCTTGGTGGCTTTAGGTTTGGCGATCGAGGGTCCTCTTTTCGGCATCCCCTCCCCTCGTTATCTTTTGCTCTTCCTTTTTATCTCCTCCCTATGCTTAATTTTTGCCTATCTGGGAAAGGTGAAACTTCTCCTCGCTTTAGCCATCCTCGATCTTTTCTCTTTCGGGATAACATTCAACCCCGCCATGCCTCCTTCCATGCTCTTCCCTCCCCTCCCCTTCACGGAGTATATCTCGGAGTTGAAAGGCGAAGGACGCTTCCTCGCTTTGCCGGGCGTTCGTGATCCCTTGGATACCCTCCTTCCTGAAAGCAACCTTGTATTGGGATTTAAGGAAGTGCAAGGGGGGGACTCGGTCTACCCACTGCGCTTCCTGAGGTTCGCCGAAATGGTGGAAGGGAAGAGGATAAGAAGCAACGCGATATACTTTAGCAATATAAATTGCCCTCTCCTCGATCTTATGTCCCTGCGTTATCTCATAGGGCGGTTAGAAAGGAATCCTCCTCATCTGAGGGTTATCTATCGTGATTATGACCATAAGGGGGTAGATATCCTCGAGAACGAAGGCGCCCTGCCCGAGATATACATGGTGGGGAAAACCCTTTGTGTAAAAGATGGCGATACAGCGTTAAGAGAGATAACGAGGATCGATGCCAAGAAGGAAGTGGTGTTGGAGGGCGGGTGTTCCCTGGATAATGGAGAGTTAAAATATTCCATTGGGAAGAAAAGGGAGCGAGCAGGTTTATTGGAAGTTTTGGTGAGGACCGATAAAGAAGGCTATTTAATATGGACGGATACCTTCTACCCTGGTTGGCGAGGGGAGATCGATGGTAAAAAGGAAGAGATCCTGCCGGCTAACTTCCTCTTTAAGGCTTTGAGGGTTCCTCCCGGGGAGCATCTGGTTCGTTTTATCTATCAGCCTTTTTCCTTTAAATTGGGATTATATATGGGTCTCTGGGGCATTCTTGTTCTTACCTTGACAATTCTCTTATATGCAAAACTCTCTCCACGCCGAATCGGAAATAATTGAATAGGGCTATTAGGTTGGGAGAACGTAGGAGGGTCTTCAGAATATATAGGGGTCGCATGTAGAATCTGTGAATAGCCCTCCTTCTCCATTTCACCAATTCCTCCCGTGATAAAAAAAGGGTCCGGGCCACGGGGACAGAATGGTCATATCCTTGAAAGTCCCCTTCCAATAGATCGTACTCCCTAACGAGATCATGGAGCGCGGTGCCTGGGAAGGGAACCGCGAGGTGAAACTCAGCGAAATCAGCATCCAATTCCAGGGCGAAATTTATCGTTTCCCTTATATCCTCCTCCGTCTCCCAGGGCAACCCAAATAGATAGAAGGCATAGGTTTTAATGCCGAACTTCCTACAAAGGTCGATCGCCCGCCTTGCATCTTCTTTGGTGATGTTCTTACCCATCAATTTGAGGATCCTCTCCGAACCGCTCTCTATGCCTAAGGAAATCAACCAACAGCCCGACGCCCTCATCCATCTCAACCTTTCCTCCTCCAAGGTGTCCACCCTGCTATTGCACACCCATTTTATATTCAGATCCCTTCTGATTAACTCCTTGCAAACCTCTATCACCCATTCTTTATCCCAGGTGAAGGTGTCGGCGCGAAAGAAGAAATTACGGATGCCGAATTTATTCGCCGTTTCCTCCACTTCATCCGCTATATTTTTGGGGGAACGAAACCGCAATTTCCTGCCCGAGAGTTTGCCCGCTAAGCAGAAAACGCATCCACCAGGACAACCCCTATTGGTCTGAATAGTTGTTTGGGGCTCGCCAGTATCCGGTCTCCTATAGAGGGAGTTATTGAGGAGGTGGCGAGCGGGAAAAGGTAGGGAATCCAAATCCTCAATGAACTCCCTATCGGGATTCCTCCGAATCCCTCTGCCATCACGATAGGTTATTCCTTTTATCCTCTCCCAAGGAACCCCCTCCGCTATTTCCCTTATTGTTTCCTCCACCTCCCCCCGCAGGACCACATCCAAATAGGGATGTTCTTGAAGGGCAAGCACATCGTAGACGGTAACATGCCCTCCCTTAGCCATAGTACAAATGGAGGGATCGAACCTCTTCGCTATCTCACAGGACTTCATGTCCAACTCGAAGGTGGGGGTGGTAACGCTGACTATTAACAGGGAAGGTCGATAGGCGATGATATCCTGCCGCAGAACATTCCAACCCTTTCTTTCCACGGGGTAATCCCTTATCATACACTCCACACCCGCATTCTCCAGGACAGCAGCGATATAAGCAAGGTCGATGGGAGGACGAGGGGCCGTAGCGGTAAGCCCCTTCACGGGAACTTGGCACCTATCCTCTCGAATATACAATCCGGAAGGCGGGTTTATAAGCAAAGCCCTCCGCAAGGTCCTTTGATGAAAAGACAAAGGGGGAAAGCGAACCCCGACCGTCATCTCGCCATTTTCATCCTTCGATGCTCTGCCTTAAGAAATAATTATACCAAAAAATTGCGATATTCGCTTGCAGGGAAGGTGCATAGATCATAGAATTACCCCAGATAAGCCTTGCTCATCAAGAGATTTTTAACCATCCTATGGAGCGCTCCTCTATTTTTGTTCCTTTTGCTTTTCCCCTGGGGAAAAGGTATACCCTTTTTGATCCTCGTAGAGTCATTGGTCTTACTTGCCCTTTACGAATTCTTTTCCGCCCTAAAGCAGAAAAATTGGCATCCTTATTCCTCCATTGGCTATATTGCTGGCGGGTTAATGCCTATATGTGCCTTTTGGGGAAGGGACGACCTTATAGGGGAATTATTGCTCCTTAGCCTTCTTGCCTCGTTCATTTACGGATTGTCCCTGAGAAAAGGAAGGGATATGCTGCAGGATGCAGGTGCTACCTTGTTTGGCATGCTATATATAGGGGGATTGTTTTCGTTTCTGATCTTATTGCAATCTGCAAATACCTCTGTAGCATCGCCCTGGGCAGGAATTCCAAACGGTGTCTGGCTATGTGCCATCGTGGTCATCACTAATTGGGTTAGCGATATGTGTTCTTATCTAATAGGGGGAAGCGTGGGAAAAAGGCATATATTCCCTCGCCTTAGCCCTTCGAAAACCTTGGAAGGATTGGTAGGAGGGATTTGCGGATCCCTTGTAGTTGGCGTGCTTTTGGGAATCTCTGGAGGCTTAGGGATATACCATAGCACGATTATAGCGCTAACCGTGGGGTTATTCGCTCCTTTGGGCGATTTGGTGGAGTCGGCAATAAAGAGGGAACTGGGCATAAAGGATTTCGGATCGCTCCTGCCAGGGCACGGAGGGATACTGGATAGATTCGATAGCCTTTTGATTTCCACCTTCTTCGTTTATCACATAGGTGTGGTATTAGGCGTTATATTTCCAAAGTGAAACCATCCCAGGCTGTGTAGATTCCATGGGGAGAAAGTACCTTCTCCAATTCTTCATGGAGCAACCCACCGTTATGGGAAAAATGGGTCGCAACGAAGATGGTGTGGGAGTCTGCGATCCCTTCCTTCAACATCCTTTCCTTCGTCCTCACTACCTCTGGTATGCCCATATGGTAGGAAGGGGAAGAATGGGGTCCACTAGTGGTATCCAACACCACTAAATCCAATTTCGCTTTGGAAAGCGCCTCCCATGTCCTCTCGGGGAAGAAGCCCGTATCAGTGCCCCAAAGGAGAGTTTTACCCTCTTCGTCTGCCAAAGGCAGGTGAGAAGGTTGCCCTCCATTTGGTCGGGCAACCGACTTGGATATTAGATATATCAAGCATTCCTCCCCCCTTTGGTGATCCGCAAGCAGGGCGGTGATGCTGTATCCCTCCTCTTCTATTGTTTGGAAGGGACGCAAAACCTGAGCGATTATCTTGGTATCCTCGCTCTCGAGATTGTAGAATTTTATGCCCTCCACGACCTTGGAATTGCCGAATATTTTCAAATACTTCTTGTCAATGAAATGGGAAAAGATAGGCTTTCTCATTGCTAAATCAAGGGGATAAAAGTGATCCTGGTGGGAATGGGTGATGAGAAGATACCTTACCTTGGATAGGAAAATATCGTGTTGGACGACATGCATATAGGTGTCAGGGGGGAAATCTATCATTAAGTCATTGTCAATAATAACCGAAGAACGAGAACGAATGTTCTTTCCCCCCAATTCCCTTGCCCTCTGGCAGGCTGGGCATTCACAGAAAAGGGCAGGCCATCCTTCAGCAGCAGCGGTACCAAGGAAGGTTATCCTAATTATTATAAGCCTCCTTCGCTCAATATCATAGATTTCGCCTTCTCAACTATTTCCCTCTCCGTGGGATAAGCAATGAGGGATATCGCTGAATCTATAGGGAACCATTTTGCCTCCTTAACCTCCCAATCATGTTCCTCAGGGGAGCCCGATGCATAGCGAAAGAGGTAAAAGCAAACCTTTTTGTGATAACGCACCCCTTCTTCCTTATCAACATACCAGTAGGAGACATCGCCGATCTTCCCCACCAATTCACCTTCCACCCCTGTTTCCTCTTTGCTCTCCCTTTTGGCGGTTTCCTCGGGAGATTCCTCCTTCTCCACCAATCCTTTGGGGAGAACCCAAACATCACCGCCTTTCCTTTCCACCTTCACCAAGAGCACCAATATTTCGCTGCCCTCCCTTTTATAAATAACCCCTCCCGCAGATACTGCCCTTTTGACCGGCAACCGTTTCATTTGGGGAACTGCCGATCGAAGAAGATGTTCTTCCCCGTGCAGGAAAGGGGGATAGCAAAGGCGATCTTCACTTCAGGCGATAACAATCCTAATCTCAAAGCGACAACTCCTGCGCTGAACATGATCCTGTTGTCTATATGGTGGAGATTCGCCACGCTTACCGCGGAACCGATCGCTATTCCAAGATCATGAACGGGAAAAGCACAGATTCCCCCGGCGGATTGCATAGCCTGGCAATCTGGGAAACCACAAAAGCCACAAGGGCGGAGGTTATAGGGGATGATCCTCGTGCCAATGAGGACTATTATCTTGCTCCTTCTTATGCTCTCGGCATCCCTCAAGAAAAAGGGAAGTCCTTCCTTTTCTCCGATGCTTTCCATCTCTTGTGCTATCTTCTCCCTCACCGCTTCTTCCCTTATTATCAAGGTTTCGATATTATCCATCCCCCTCGCCTTAGGAGCGGTGCGAGCAGAGGCACACATCAATTGAGCAACTATCAGGAGTGCTTCTTCCTCCGCTTCCCTACCCATAGGAGTGAGAAAATGCTATCCTTGTGCTTCTTCGGGGGAGATCCCGGCTTCCTCTTCTTTTTGTCTTTCCTTCTCTGCTATCTCCTCTATTTTCTTCTTCAAAGTAGCGCCAACTTCCTTCATCTTCCCCACCAAATCTTCTATTCCTTTCTTTAAGGTGCCTCTCACCTCCTCACCTGCTTTAGGGGCGAGGAGAATAGCTAAGGCAGCACCAATGACCGCCCCTGCCAAAGCTGCTGTTATAATCGCGAGGGTATCAGAGTCCCTCTCCGGCATTCTTATCAACCTCCTCTTGTTTTTTTGATTTGGAAGAAAAAATAGCCTGTGCAGCTATCTTCAACCCCAAAAGAAGAGCGCTCGCATATTTCAGCACCTTGCCCGAGCGGGCAAAAAGAAGAAGCAGTTCCCTCACTACACCGCTTACCTTCCTCAGGTCGCTCAGGAACATCTTCCCCTCCTCCGCCGTGGAAGCTATATTTCCCATCGTTGGGGGTATCTTTTCCTTCAGCGTGTTTACAAGAGAATTCAGGTTATCCGATAGGAACATTAACCTCCTTGCCAATAATATGATGCCCGCCATAGCGAAGATTATAAAAAGGAGCGCTATAACGCTTAGTACCTGTACTAAAACATTCACGCTATCCATTCCCATTCCAGACCTCCAAGAAAGTATGGCAGTTCTTTTCTTTTGTGTCAAATATTTTGATTATTCGGGGAGACCGGAAAAATTTTTAAAACTTTTTAAGAAATTAAATTTTTGGTTTTAATAAAAAAGTATTGACAAGAAAAGGGGAACAGGATACAATTTTATAAAAGAGGTGGTTTTCGATCCCTTTAAAAAGAGGTGATGCGGTTTGAGGGTACTGAGTGAAGGCGGGCGAAAGAAGAGGTGCCCACCCCGCCTGCCGAAAGCAAAAGAAGGGTTGGTCCCTGATCCTTCAAAAGGGTGGGCTCCCAGGGGCGAAACTAAACCAAAGGAGGAAAAAGGTGAACAATGGTGAAGGCAAAGAAAGGCTTTACATTGATAGAATTGTTGGTGGTCATAGCTATCATAGCCATTCTCGCCGCGATACTCTTCCCAGTATTCAGCCG
>CAYVMD010000058.1:0-10938 GCA_964452465.1 uncultured bacterium
TGCCCAGGCAAAGCACATAACGGTAGAGCTTCTCGGAGGAGGGGAGAAGTTGATAAAGGTGGTCGACGATGGAATAGGGATGACCAAGGAGGACGCAGTGCTATCCTTGCAAAGGCATTCTACCTCCAAGATCCGTTCCTTGGAGGATCTCCATTGTCTTTCCACCCTGGGGTTCAGGGGGGAGGCTCTCCCTTCCATAGCTGCTGTTTCCTATTTGCGCCTTCTCACTCGGGCGGAAGAGGAGGAAACGGGAGTGGAGATAAGGGCGAAGGGTGGGATAATAGAGGATATGAGGGAGGTAGGACTGCCCCGAGGGACGGCTGTTTGTGTGGAAAACCTCTTCTTCAATACTCCCGCCCGCTTGAAATTCCTCAAATCGCCCCAGGTGGAACTTGCCCATATCCTCGCGTGGGTGCAAAGGTTTGCTCTTTCCCACCACGATGTCTCCTTCCGGGTTATCTCCTCAGGAAAGGAGATCTTCGTCCATACCTCAACGGATAAGTTGATAGAGGCAATAGCCTCCGTTATGGGGGAGGAAATTGCCTCCCAAATGCTCCCTGTAGAAGGAGAAGGAGAGGGGGTAAGGATATACGGTTTCGTTTCTCCTCCCACTCTAACTAGGACGACCAGAAGCGAGCAGTTTTTCTTCGTGAATAAGAGGTTCGTGCGTTCTCGTCTCCTCAATGTGGCATTGGACGAGGCGCTGATAAGCGCCCTTCCCCAAGGGCGTTATCCCCTTTGTGTGCTTTTCATCGATGTCTTGCCTTCCCTTGTGGATGTGAATGTTCATCCCATGAAGTTGGAGGTTAAATTCGTTAGGGAAAAGGACATGTTCGCCTTGGTTAGGGAAACGGTGAGGAAGGCATTTTCCGATGTCCTCTCCGAAAAGGTATCGTTAGGAGGAAGGTATACGCCTTCCTATATCCCCTCTTCTACTATTTCCCCCCCAGCCGAAACCGTTCCCCCCAAGGGGGAAGGGAAGCTCCTCCTTCCTTGGGAGGAGGTAATAGAGGTATATCCAAAGATAATCGGGCAGATAGCAAAGACCTACATAATCGTCGAGTGGAAGGATGAGGTAATGCTGGTCGATCAACACGCTGCTCACGAAAGGATAATCTTCGAGAGACTACTTAAGAGAAAAAGACTGGCTTTAAGGGAATCCAGTCAAGGAGCGGTGTTTCCCTTTCCCATTTCCTTTGGTCCCGCCCAGATGAGACTTCTTATTTCCTCCCTTCCTATCTTTGAGGAATTGGGATTCGAGATAGAGATCTTCGGGAAGGATTCCATCCTGGTAAGGTCGGTGCCGAAGGAATTGGAGGGGAAAAATGTAGAGGAGGTGATGAGGGAGATCCTGGAGGATTTAACGGAGATTCCCGGCAAAGAAGCGGGCCTGGGATTGGAGGAGATAGCTGCTGCCACATCCTGCAAATTGGCGATCAAGGCGGGGACTTCCCTGCCAAAGGAGGAGATGGAAAGGTTAATGAGCGAGTTGTTTCTCTGCGATAATCCCGCCATATGCCCCCACGGACGTCCAACTTACTTTACCCTGCCCTTTTCCGAAATCGAAAGGAGGTTTAAGAGATGAAGAAGTTGCCCAAATTGAAACCGAAAAAGCAAAAGGAAATGAAGAAGGACGGGCGTTATATCATTTACTACTCCTTCGAGGAGAGGAAAGAAGATGTCTGAGTTACGCTGGCATCCCCTATTGAAACAGTGGATAATGACCGCTACTCACAGAATGGAGCGTACATTCCTTCCCCCTCCTACCGAATGCCCCCTTTGCCCCTCTCGGGAGGGGAAGGAGACGGAGATACCAAGGGAGGATTTCGACATAGTGGTCTTCGAGAATCGTTTCCCTTCTCTCTTCCCCGATCCACCTCAACCATCGCGTGCTGCTTCTTCCCTCTATAGAGTAAAGCCCTCCAGGGGCATTTGCGAGGTGGTTGTCTATACCCCTGAGCATACCGGTAGCCTTTCCACCCAAATGGTGGAAAGGATATACAAACTTCTCCTCGTGTGGCAGGATAGGTTCAGGGAGCTTTCCTCCCTTCCTTACATCAAGTATGTCTTCATATTCGAGAATAAGGGGAAGGAGGTCGGCGTCACCCTCCATCACCCCCATGGTCAAATCTACGCTTTCCCCTTCATCCCCACCATCATAAAAAGGGAGATGGAGGCGCTGAAGGGATATTTCAGGAGGAAAAGGAAATGCCTCATCTGTGAGATAGGGAGGAAGGAAGAGGAGGAAGGTAGGATTATACTCCGCTCCTCCCTCCATTCCGCCTTCGTTCCCTTCTTTGCCCGTTGGCCCTACGAGGTCTTTCTCATGCCCAATTCGCACCTTTGCGGATTGGACGAATACGATGACGATTCCCTGCAGGACTTAGCCCATATCCTCAAGTGCGTGCTCATGAAATATGATAACCTCTTTAACTTTTCTTTCCCTTACATCATGGTCATGCATCAACGCCCAGCTAAGGATGAGAGCAGGCTCTTCCATTTCCATATCGAGTTTTATCCCCCTTATAGGGCAAGGGATAAATTGAAGTTCCTAGCAGGAGTAGAATCAGGAGCAGGGAATTTCATCAACGATTCCCACCCTGAGGAGAAAGCGGAGGAGTTGAGAAAAACGCCTCCCTTTAGCATAGAGGAATTGGAGTGATACCCATGATGGACTGGAGGGAGAAATTCCGCAGTCTCTTTGGGAGAGAGCCTTCCTTTAAGGTGAGGGCACCAGGAAGGGTCAATTTGATTGGAGAACATACTGATTATAACGAAGGCTTCGTGTTGCCCATGGCAGTGGAGTTCTCCGTTTATTACATCGTGGCTTCCCGTGATGACCGTTTGGTTAGGCTACACTCGGCGAATTTCAATGAATACGACGAATTCCGCTTAGATGATATAGAGAGGGGGGAGAAATCCTGGGCGAACTATGTGCGAGGGGTGGCTAAATTCTTAGGGGAAAAGGTGCGTCTACAAGGGATGGAGGCTTACATAGAAGGAAACCTCCCCATAGGGGCGGGGCTTTCTTCCTCTGCTGCCATGGAAGTAGGGGCGATCTTGAGCTTTCAGGCGATTTCCCGTTTCGAAATGGGTAGAAAGGAAATGGCGCTCATCTGCCAGAGAGCGGAAAACGAATTCGTGGGCATGCGCTGTGGGGTCATGGATCAACTGGCTTCCCTCTTGAGCGAGGAGGGAAAGGCTTTGTTCATAGATTGCAGAAGTTTGGAGACCAAAGGGGTAGCCCTCCCCCAGGGTTATGTTATCGCCATCTGTGATTCGAAGGTAAGAAGGGAATTGGTATCCTCGGAATATAACGAGAGGAGGAGGGATTGTGAGGAGGCAAGCGAGGTCCTGGGGGTGAGGGCTCTGCGTGATGCTACGCTATCCATATTGGAAGGCAAGAGGGAGGAATTGGGGGAGAGGATTTACAGGAGGGCGAAGCATGTGGTGGAGGAGAACGAGAGGGTTTTGAAGGCGGTGGAGGCATTGGAGAGGGGAGATGCAGAGAAGTTCGGAGAATTGATGTATGAATCCCATCAATCCCTTCGCTATCTCTACGAAGTCTCCTCACCAGAACTTGACTCCTTAGTGGAGATAGCGAGAAGCATAGAGGGAGTTTTGGGGGCGAGGCTCACAGGGGCAGGATTTGGGGGCTGCACGGTTAACCTTCTTAAGAAAGGCAAGGAGGAGGAGTTTGAGGATATTTTGAAGAAGGAATACGAGAGGAGAACGGGGAAACGAGCGGATGTTTGGTTCTCCTCTCCAGCGAGGGGAGGGTATTGGGAGGAGGTCTAGGGAAGCACGTTTGCTTGACTTTATAATAGGCTTTGAATATAATCTTTAAAGATAGCGGGGCGTGGCGCAGTATGGGAGCGCGTCTGGTTTGGGACCAGAAGGTCGGAGGTTCAAGTCCTCTCGCCCCGACCAAGAAGCGGGCGTAGCTCAGCGGTGGAGCGTCTCCTTGCCGAGGAGAAGGTCGCGGGTTCAAATCCCGTCGCCCGCTCCATTTAAGCGCCTGTAGCTCAACTGGAGAGAGCGCGAGGCTTCGGACCTCGAGGCTGCGGGTTCAAGTCCTGCCAGGCGCGCCAATGGTGGGCGTAGCCTAGCGGCTAAGGCGTCAGGCTGTGGCCCTGAAGACCGCGGGTTCGAGTCCCGTCGCCCACCCCAAATAGGATTCTTACAGCAATTTTTATTTGAAAGGAGGAAGTGTTATGCCGTTAGTTGACGAAAGGGAGCTTCTGCTACCCGCCTTGAAGGAAAGAAGAGCCGTAGGCGCCTTCAATGCTAACAACATGGAGATGATCCAAGCCTTCGTATGGGCAGCGGAGGAGATGACCCAGGAGTTGGGGAAACCGGTCGACCTCATCATTCAGTTGAGCCCGGGGGCAAGCAGATATGCCGGTTGGGCTCTGGGAGCAGGGATGGTCAAGATCATCGCTCAGGAAACGAACATCCGCATAGCCCTAAATCTTGACCATGGCACCAAATTGGAGGAAGTGGAAAGGGCTTTGGAGAACGGGTTTACCGCCGTCCTCTTCGATGGGTCTTCCCTTCCCCTGGAGGAGAATATAGAACTTACCCGCAAAGTGGTGGAGATGTGCCATCCGCGGGGAGTGCCCGTGGAGGCGGAATTGGGGAAGATCCCCCGCATTGAAGATTACTTCTCCTCGGATGAAATAGCTAGCCTTCGCAAACTTTCGCCCCCCGAGGCAGTGAAGATAATTAGAGAAAGGGCGGGGAAATCGGTTGAGGAATTGATGGCAAAGCCGGAGGATGTTGAGATGTTCGTGGAAAAGACGGGCTGCGATTTCCTCGCTGCCGCCTTTGGGAGCATCCACGGCATATGGGATGATATATGGCCTGTGAGGATCGATCGCCTCATCGAGATCCAAAAGCGCACCCCTTTGCCCCTCGTCTCCCACGGTTCCTCTGGCATCCTCATGACTCCCAAGGATGCGCAGGAGAAAGGAATAGAGTTGAAAGAAGGCGAAGGGACCCTTCTGGATGCTATTCAAACCGGCGGAGTGACAAAGGTGAATGTGGCAACTATACTCTCCGTTTCCTTCATTGAGGGCTTCATCTCCGCCTGGCAAGCTAAACCCAGCGAGAAGGACTTCCGCAACCTGGGGAAGGTAGCGCGCGAACGCGTCAAGGAGAAGACGAAGGAATATATGCGGCTATTTGCAGGCGTCGTTTCTTAAGGCGCCTGCAAAGGTAGCCCGAAGTTTTCGTGGGCGAAGTTATCCACCGGACGCCCAAATTTTACCTTAACATGCCCGTCTACATAAAGGACGGGCAGTATCATTTTGTGCTCCATTGAGTGAAGGAAAGGTACGGGTTTCCCATAAGGATCCTTTCCAGCTTGATACCAGCAGGACATGAGCCAGGAGTTAGGATGATCTAACTCGCTTAAAGTGCGAGGGACATAGGGGGCTAAATCAGGGCGCATTTTGTGAAAGGGTCGCTTTGGGTCGATAGCATACCAAGAATAGTAGATGTAAGTGATCCAGCCGTGAGACCAGTTTTCGTCGCTCTCCACGATCGTGGGATCCACATAACCTGCTACTGAGGCACTTGGGCAATAAAAGATCCCTCTATTCTTCACATAGGGGAAAATGGGGAGAATCAACCTCCATAGGCGCTCGTCGGAATTTCCCGTATATTTATCCACAGGAAATCTCTCATCCCAGTCCTGAGCATACATCTTCAAAGCCATTCCCAACTGCCTCAGGTTGCTTATGCAAACCGACTTCCTCGCATTCTCCCTTGCCCGGCTGAAGACGGGGAAGATAATCGCCGCTAGGATAGCGATTATCGCTATCACCACCAGTAATTCTATCAAGGTGAAGCCTCTTCTCATAAGCATGCCTCCTTTTTATATCTATTATGGCAGAATTTTGGGTCAAATTAACGGCAATAAAATGTCAGAAAGGTGAAAAAAGGATTTGCAAGCCTGGGCCTATTTTATAAAATTTTAAATAATGGCATTACGGATAAGGTTCATAAAATCGCCAACACCTAATACTATCGCCCTCCTCGCACAAAGGGTGTCGCCGGAGCGCAGGGAGAGGATCACCCAAGGGCGATGGGATGCTGTAGGATTGGTGCAAGGACATTTAGCGGACATATTCTCTGCCGGGGATTTGGCGGAAAAGACCGCCTCCGTGATAGTGGAGGAAATAAGGGGAGTTTGCCCCCAACACATGACGATGATCGCCATCTTCGGGGATACCGCCTCGGTGGAGACTGCCCTTAAGGCAATCGAGTCAACCTTCTCTCAAGACTGACCCCTCACATACTCCTCTAATTCATCCATTGCTTGAGAGAAGGAAACCGCGGTTTCTACGGTGGGGGGATACTCAGCGAATTCCTCGGGGGAAAGCCCATCCTCCTCGTAGGCTTGAACGAAATAGGGGATCTTGAGAAGCGTTTCCAAAACCTCCTCCGGAACATCTTCACATATCTGAGGAGGAAGATCTTCTTCCTCATAATCGAGAAGGAATGCCTCTATTACATTGGGGAAGATGGTGAGCACGACATCCCCTCCTGCCAGTTTCTCCAAATGCCAAACCCTCTCCTTGCCCTCTATAATTGGTCCAACTCTCATGGAGGCAGCGAGCAACTTGCTCTCGTACCCTCTTTCCTTCAACAGTTTGTAAGCCTTTTTAAACACCGCAATTCCCGCCCACCGCTTCAAGGCATCGTCCAATTTTATCCCCCTTTCCTCTGCCTGCCTTTGAAATTCCTTCGCTTCCTCAAAGCGCCCCAGCATCATCGTTATGACAGAGCGCCATTTGCTTAGGTCTACCTCGTTTTCCCTCGCCAACTTCAGCCCCAATTTCACCGCTTCCGCAACCTTCAATATCTGAGGCACGGTGAAGACGAGGGTGGAATTAGTGGGGATCCCCATGGCGGTTAAAAGGGTTATGCCATATATCCCTTCCTTCGTGCCCGGCATCTTTATCATTATGTTGGGGCTCATCTGATTGAGGGAGATCGCTTCCTTCACCATTTCCCTCGTATCTCTTAAAGCGCGGGGATCCACTTGACCACTTATGTAGCCCTTCCTATAGCAGGAGGCATGGAATTTGGGCAAGAACCTTTCCGCTCCTCTTCTTACTATCTCGCTGTATAACCTCCAAGCGAGTTCCTTTGTGGTCAAGTTTGGATGAAGGGAGAGAAGGTTTTTCGTCCAGTTGCTCCATTCCTCCGGGTAAGTTCTCAGGACATCTCGGGACAGAGGAGGGTTGGTGGTGACGCCATCGAAGAGGGTAGGGGAGGGATCGGCGGGATCGTATAATCTCCTCGTATATTCCTCCATCTTGGAGCGCGTTTTCCCTTCCAAGCGAGATAGGAATTCCGCTCGCCATTTTTCATATATCAAAGGAGAGGAATCCCACCAAATCTCCAAACCGGGATGGGTTTCCTTCAACCTCTCTAAAGCGCTTTTAAAGTCCATCAGCGGTTCCTCCTTTCGTCAATTGAACTTGTCAAGTTGCTCTATTTAAGATAAACCTAAATAGGCGTATGAGCAAGAAATTGTTTTTGGCATTTTTCCTGCTCTCTTCTCCCTTGGTGATAGGGAAAAACTCAATCCTTCCCCCAAAGGTTGCCATCTTCTCCCAACCTCTTTTTCCCCGTTTCGGTGCTAATCCCAACTTCCATCCTCAGTCCATCGCCCAATACCTCTCCCGCTTTGGAATAGCCTCCGACCTTATAGACGCCACCGCTCTGGCAAGCCCTTCCCAATTCAATGCGAGCGAATATTCCATACTCATCTATCCCTACGGCAATACCTTCCCTCTGGATGCTGTGGATAATATTCATTCCTTTCATTCCCAGGGAGGTTCCATAATTGCCGTTTCCGTTCCCTTCTGCCACCCCTGTGAGGGAAGGGGGGCCAAGGGATGGCAGTTCCATCTAAGGGAGGGGTATTTAGCCCAAAGAAGACGAGAAGGTTTTAGAGGAAGATTTTCCCTTTTCTTCCGCAAAGATAGTCAAGGCTGGAGCATAATTAGTTCTTCCCCCATCCCTAAGGACGCGGATACCTATGTTCTTTCCGCTTGGATAAAGAATCTGGGAGGGGAGTCGGACACGCTACCTTCGATCGCATGTCCTTCTCGGTCGCCGAAGGTGACCGAGATCGGAAAGGAAAGGAATAAGATATTCTTACGCTTTTGGAGCGAGGGGGGAGAGTTCTTAGGACAGGAAGGTCCCTCCCTGCCCCAGGGCAAGGAGGGGGAATGGCAATTTGTTTCTCAAGAGATAAGGGTTCCTGAGGAAGCAAAGAGGTTGGATGTTATCCTGGCGGTGTATGAGGATAAGGGGGAGCTCCTTGTGGACGAGGTTTCCCTAACCGTTAAAGGATCTTCAGATAACCTCCTTTTAAATGGCGGTTTTGAGGAAGGGGATGCTCCTTGGGAGGATCTGGGACATACCGATGCCTTGCTTTCCCATCAAGGCATAGGGATGGGGGGATTCTATACTCCCAAGGGCGAGCCTTCCCTTGTTTATAAGAGGGAGAATGATGTCTTGGGGTTGGATTTTTTAAATTGGCAGGCGTATGAGGGGACGAGAAGCCAAGCGTTGGATGTTGGAAGTTTGGGTGAGGGAGACGAGGTGATTTCCATAGTGGGGTATTATGAGTCGGTTGCCCGACCATCAGGCGGCCAACCTTCTCGCCCTCTGAAGGAGGGCGAAGACGAAGGGTTTCATCCTGTTATCGCTGTTGTAAAGCATAAGTGCCCTCAATTTAAAGGCGCAATAGATGTGTGGTTGGGGCAGGTGTTCTCAAATGTGGGATTTGCCAATGCCTGCGATACAAACCTTCTCTTAGATCTTCGCCAGGCCTACCTTGCCTCCGTCCTTTATATCCTTCAAGAAAAGGGATTGATATCTCCTCGAAAAAGGGAGGAAATACTGCTTCTCTCCAAGAGGGAGTATGAAAGGGATTACAGAAGGGAAACGGTAGCAAATATAGCGCGCTATCCAAGCGTCTTCCCCCATAGTGCGCCTCCCCAAGGGGAGATGGTCGTTTGCGACCTTCGCCAATTAAGCGAAGAGAGGAGATTTCCCTTCGTCTCCTTGCAAGGCTTAGTCAATCGGACCTCTCCCTCCCTTTATCTCATCCTCAATCCAATCGATGGAGGAGAGAGGGGATATAAAGGAAATAGATAGGGTAGGGGATCCCCATGAGTTGTTCAGGATCTACAGGGATAAGGTAAAAGGGATGATCATCTACGACCCCGATGTCCCGGCGAGCGTGAATGTGGCAACCATGCTTGCCAGTTTAGAGGAAGCAGTTATAGCCTCGCCTCAAGTTGCATCCTCAATTCCTTTGCCGATCATCTTGGATTTGAGGAAGAGGTGGAGGACTAATGCGGAGGCTTATAGATGGGCGATGGATAACCTTTGGGGGAAGTTGAACCACCAATTCCTCGTTTCCCTTCCGCCCGATTGGACTATTATGAGGGACTATGCTATAGAGTTTAAAGCGTTCACCTTTTGGGTTACGGGAGAAAAGGACGGTTTGCCCCCTGCCGGCGATCCCTTCGAGGAGCGGTTGGTCATAGAGGATCTACTTAGAGTGGCTCCTCCCAATATAGGGATATTGGGCGTGCCCTACGCGGGAGAGGGGATAGGCCTACAGGAAGGACCAGGGGTGGCTTTGTGGAGCAGTTACGGGAAATTTTTGGCTTGGTCCCATATCCCTAATCTCAGCGTCCATAGCGGAACACGCAGGGTGCAATTCAAACAAAAAGCCACATCGCCTTCCCCTTTAGAGGAGAAGATCTATATCTCCTTCCTCGTTTCCGATGGCGACGCCCCGATTAATTGGTACGATTTCTTCTTCAACCGTTATTGGAGCGATCCCAAGAAGGGGAGCTTCCCCCTAAATTGGAGTGTAGGACCCACCGTCTACGACCTCATCCCAGACATTATGGATTACTACTATTCCCGCGCCACTCCTAATGACTATTTCCTATGTGCCTTCGGTGTAGGTTACGCCTTCTTGGACTTTTATGGCTCCATGTACAAGAACAAATACGAGGTGCTTAGGGGATTTATCGATTTAACGAGGGAATATATGGAGAAGATGGGGCTAACCTCGCTATGGAGCCATCACGAAGGGGAGGACTATCTCACCATGCTCGCTCGCAGACTGGATTTAGAATGCATCCTCGCGGACTATGGACGTTTTGGGGCGCATTCTTACGCCGAGTCCCATCTTCTGCTTTCTCCGAAGACCCCTGTTTTTCATGCCCTCACTTCCTTCGATCCCAAAGGGGGTGAGAGGAGGCATCTTGCCCTCGTTTTGGATGATACGAGGAGGTTTACGCCCTCGGAGCGTCCCGCCTTCATGCACATCTTCATCCAATGCTATCCCTGGTCTCCAACTTTATTGGGGGAACTCCTAGGGAATTTAGGTGGGGAGTATGTGCCGGTGCGGGCGGATCACTTAGCGGAGTTATATAAAAAGGGGAGCCGAAGGCTCCCCTAAAGATACGGGAAAGGGTGGTTTCCGCCAGGGCTGTCTTACCCGCTTTCCCCATCAAAAGCGGTGCGGAATACCCCCTTCCCTTTTCCCTTTAGACGCAAAAACAAGCGATCGAGTTCCTAAAAAGAAAGCGTCCAATCTCCTGGCATCGACCTATTCTCCCCACGAGTTCCCTCGTGAGTACCTTCGGCGCTGGAGGGCTTAACTTCCGGGTTCGGAATGGGACCGGGTGTTTCCCCTCCGCTATGGACACCAGAAGATTGGACATTACTAATTTTAACCCGCTTCCTTGGGTTCGTCAAGTCGCGAAGGAAAATTTTTCCTAATACCACCCAATCTTATAGCCTTCATCGTACATGGCGATGATGTTTCCCAAAGGGGTTATCGGCTGGATGTTGTGGCAGGGAGCAAGGATATACCCTCCTCCTTCCCCTAGA
>CAYVMD010000059.1:0-10918 GCA_964452465.1 uncultured bacterium
GTGCTCCAGGACCCATCGTACCGGGCATGCCTCCGGGCATACCAGGTGCTCCAGGACCCATCATACCGGGCATACCTCCGGGTATGCCAGGTGCTCCAGGACCCATCATACCGGGCATACCGGGGAAGGCGCCGGATGTGGGAGCTAAACCTTCCCTTTCTCTTACGGCAGGGGTAACCGTTATCTTATCCTCCATCCTAACGATCTTCCCTATGTCGTAGGCGAAGTAAGTTATCCTTTCCCCTTCCACCTTAACCCTCATCCTGTTTGCTAAGGATGCAAAGGAGGGGATGGCACCTCTTTCCTGAGGCGTTGAAGGGGTAGATCCTCCCTCCCCTGCAGGTCTAGCGCCTGCGGAGACCATGCCCATCATCGCCCCCGGCATCATCATCCCTGGCATGCCCGAGCCCATCATCCCCGGCATCCCAGGTCCCGTCATACCTGGCATCCCGGGTGCTCCCGGCCCCATCATCCCCGGCATTCCAGGTGCCCCTGGTCCCATCATGCCTGGCATACCAGGTGTTCCAGGACCCATCATTCCGGGCGTGGTGGGAGCCTGTCCCAGGGTTATCATCCCTTCCCACTCAAAGGACGATTTGATCTTGAAGCATTGATGTCCGTTTTGCCATTCTACGCTGAGGATGGTATGAGTAGCGATGGCGGTATGGGGTTCCCCATTCTCCAATTCCGCAACGAATATAAGGGGAGAGGTCCAGGGCTCCTGGATCTTCACTCCTTCCTCGGGAAAGACGATCCTCATCTCTCCCCAACCGAAGCGGTTCTCCCTCCTCGTTTCTACCAGAGTGCCATTTTGGAGGATGGTCTTAAAGAAGCTTCTCCCCGTTTGAGGATAGGGCACCCGCAATTGTTGCTGGAACAGAGAGCCCCTTTCTACTCGATCGGTGAGGAGGATGCGGGAGGGCTGGACTTCGTTGCATATCTCGGTCCATTCCAAATCCAGTTTCATCCCTTCCCGTTGGGCAACGGTCTTCCAATTGTGGGTTTCTCCCTCCTTGTATTTATAGGACAACTTGACCGCTTCCCCTACGGGAAACTGGATCTTGTTTTGGAGGACGACCTTTATCTGCTTATCCGCTAAGACCTCTTCTCCCTCGTATACCCGCACTTGAAGGATATGTTCCCCATCGGATAGCTCTTTGCCTTGCACGGGCTTCTTGGTATCCCATATATAGGTTTGGGGAAGGCTGATAGCGGTAAGCAAGTCATTATCCACAGCGATATAGGCGTAGCCGGTATCTATGCCCTCTATTTGGATGGGCACTTTATCTTTGACGACCTCCCCATCCTTGGGGCTGGTTATGCGTATCTCCGTTTGTTGTCCCCAGGCAAACAATCCTACCAAAACCAAGCACAGCAATAATTTAGTCCGCATATAAAACCCTCCTCTCAAAGACTGAGGCTTTCCAATAAACATTATATACTCGGGGGATTTTTTGTCAAGACTTCGTGCTTCTTCAGCGGTTCTTCCCTTCAAGCCTCCTCGGGTTTGTAGGTGGGGATCATCTCCTTGAGGAGGCTTTTTATAGCCTTTGCATCCCTGGTGAGGGCGACATCGACGAGTTCCTCTATTTTCTCCAAGAAGTCCTCCCTCGGTTCATCCTTGGGGAGGATCTTCAATATGCGAGGGTGAGTTGTGGGGAGGGTTTCCTCTCCTTCCTCCACCAACTCCTCCCTCATTTTCTCTCCCGGTCTTCTTCCCGTTATGCGGATCTCCACATCCTTCCCTTCTGTCAGCCCTTTAACCCTTATGAAGAGTTGGGCTAACTCCTTAATTTTTATCGGTTTTCCCATATCCAGGACGAAGATCTCCCCTCCCTCACCCAATTCGCTCGCCTTAAGAATGAGCCGAACTGCTTCGTTTGCCAAAGGCAAATGAGAAGGACATGCGACTGAAGGGAGCGTGTCCGACTCCGAAATGGTTATGAAGAACCCTTTTTATCTTCTTGCTCGCAGTGTGAAGATTTAGCCAAAGTCGTTATGAGAGTACTCAGGGCATGGAACATCCACGCCTGCCCCCATCGGATGAAAGGGATCTTTATAGTATAAGCAGGAAGTTTACGATAATAGAAAAAGCCTTTTTCCTTGTTGAACATGTTTTCCAAAGTCCATAGGGCTATTTTCTTTGCCTTCTCTAAATCTCCCATGATAGCATGGGTGATTATACCTTGAGCGCAGCAATGAATATCCATGGGGAAAAGCTTATCAGGATAGTAACGAGGAGCTCCCGAAGGAAGGAAGAAGGTTTTGGTATAATACTCATATCCCTTATAAAGAGCTTCTTCGCATTCCACTCGCCCAGAATAACGAATGAACTCCCTAAGGGCTATTATGTTGAAGCCAGTATGATAGTTATCGATGTACAGTAAATACTTGTTACCCGTGCCATAAAACCAGGAGCCATCCGGATTTTGCTGGGAGAGGGTGAATTCAACTGCTCTACACGCCCAATTCAACAACTCTTCCTCACCCGTAATGGACGCGACCCTTGCTAAGAAATCTGCTATCCAAAGATTCACATTATGAACCCAAATCTTGTCCAGGGGTGTGTAGCTGAAGCATATTCCCTGGGGAGTTTCCAGGCGGTTTAGGTCATTGAGGATAAAATTACATATGTTCCTAACAATAGCAATGTAGATGTTGCTTCCCATGGCCTCTTGTAAATCCAGAAGCGCTTGTCCAGCAAAGGTAGTGCATATGGCGTTGGGTATCCCTAAGGGAGCGTAAAGGGCTTTGGATTGCCAAGGGAAATTGTAACCCCAGGAAGGACCACTGAAATTTGTGATCTTTAGATTCTCTAAAATCCTTGTGAGAAATCGTGCTTTATTGAGATATCCATCTTCCTTGTAGTACCTATACAGCTGGCTATAAGAGGATACGAATAAGGCAAGCGCTTTGGGATTGTATCCCCTTTTTATCAGTAAGAGGGGACGCAGATTGAAAGGTAGGTTCCTAACGAAAAAGCTCCATGCAAGGCGAAAGAGAGGCTTCTTTTTTAAGGGGAGCATCTGAAAAAGCGAGCTATTTAACCCATCATAGGGATCATACCCCTTCCACAAATTCTTCTCACAATGCTGTTCTAATCGGTCCAGCGCTTGCTCGTAAATGATGCTTTTCATTTATGGTGTTAGCTCTCTATGTCTAAGGGTTTACCAAGGAGAATGGATTCCTCTATCTTTAGGGTAGTAAGGGTAGTCGCTACTATTTCCTCGAAGGGGATAGGCATTTCGCTTCCTGTTTTAACTGCTTCTATAAACCTTCTCACTTCCTCTCTATGTCCCTTATCCTGGAAGAATTGTTTTTTGCGTTTCTTCTTGCCCTGCCTAACGATCAGCAGTTCTCGGAAATCATCCACTACATAAACCGCTCCACCGCCAAAAACCTCGAGTCTTTCCTTGGGGAAGGAAGGATCTCCCAAACCGCTATAAACTATAGAGGCTACGCATTCGTTTTTGAAGCTTATATTAACAACGAGGTTGTCATTAGGAGGTATGCCATTGCCCCTTGCTGCGAGGGCGAATACCTGTGAGGGTTGACTTCGAGTAAGGAATATAAAAGTATCCACGAAATGGCAGACTTCCGCCTGTATCCTTCCGCCCCCTTGTTCCTTATCCAGTACCCAGTGATCGGGAGGCAATGGTCCAGCGTTAACCCGATATACCAACACAAGGGGAAAATCTTCATCGGCGATGTGTTGGTAGAGCTCCCTGATGTAGGGGGAAAAGCGTCTGTTAAACCCTACCATAATTCTACCATCCTTCTCCTTCACTGCCTTTATTACCTCCTCAAGTTCTGCATAATTGAGAGCGAGCGGCTTTTCCACAAACACCGTTTTACCTGCTCTCACCGCGTCTACGGTAGCCCGGGCATGGAGATTATTGCGGGTAGCAATGAATACACAATCTATATCGGGGTCGTTAAGGAGATCATGATAATCCGTTGTGCAGTATTCGAAGCCAAAACGTTCGCCTACCCTTTGGGCATTTGCCCCAGTTCCTGTAGCTATACCTTTCAGCAGAACTCCTTCCATTTTTTGAATATGAGGTAAGAGGAGTGCTTGGGCAAAACTACCAGCACCGATAAATCCGACGCCTATTTTTTGTTTAGCAGGTCTTACCTTGTGTTTGATGGTTAAGGGGATTTTCCTTTCTGGTTTTAAAGGTTCGGTAGGATATTGCAATACTACCCCTACGCTGAACTCCCCAGTTTTACCCAATACCACATCATAGGCTTCCTTGGCTTTCTCCAGGGGGAAAATATGGGTTATCAAGGGTTCCAAATTCAACTTACCAACACTCAAGAGCCTAACAAACTCCTCCATATTACGACGCTCAGGCCAGGGGACATAACCTATGGGGTAATCTATGCCTTTCTCCTCGTAATTGGGATCGTATCTCCCTGGGCCATAGGAGCGTGACATTCTGATCTCCAATTCCTTGTTGGAGTAATCCATGTAGGGAAAGGTGGTGCCTACCCTTCCCACAAGAACTACCCTTCCTCTATCCCTTATAACCTCAGGAACAATACGCATAGGTTCGTTGGAGCGGGTTGAGGCGGTGATTATCACTGCGTCTACCCCTCGACCATTGGAGAATTCCCTTGCTATTCTCCCTATATCTTTCATCCTATCCCCGGCTACACCCACATCCATACCACATTTTAAGGCGAGATCTACCACACTTTCCCTCACATCTACTCCTATAACCTGACACCCACCAGCCTTGAGCAATTGAACGAGTAACTGCCCGATTAGCCCTAAACCTATGACCATTACATTATCGCCCAAGCCTACCTCTGCCTGATGCATCCCCTGAAGGGCTATGGCACCAAGGGTGGTGAAGGCTGCGTGAGCCAGGTTTACATTGTCCGGAACCTTTACACAGAGGTTGCGAGGTACGAATATTATCTCCGCATGCATGGCATATCCACCTCCTCCGCAAGCCACTTTGTCCCCCACCTGGAACTCCTCCGCATCGCTACCTACACCTATCACGGTACCCGCACTGGAATAGCCCATGGGTCTGTAAGCCTCTAACTGAGCCTTTATCCGGGCTAATGTGCTCGATATCCCCTCTTTAGCGAGGGTATCCAGGACTTTCTTGACCATCTCGGGGCGTTCCTTCGCCTTTCCAATGAGGCTCTTCTGCCCCAAAGTGACGCTGTGCCTCTCCGTACCAGCACTTATAACGGAGAAAGCATTCTGAACCAATACCCCTCCCCTCTTGAGAAGAGGGGCTGGCACATCCACGATCCTTATTTCTCCAGTTCTAATATCCTGAAGAACTTGTCTCATTTTGTTTCCCTCCCTTCTTCCGGATTGATGGAGAATACCCCTTTATCATGGATAAGGGGATTCAGCGCGGCAATAACAGCTATGTGGGTGACCATGAGCGAAGGATGGTGGAAGAGGTTATTTGTAAGGCTATGGAAAAGTTCTCCTAACCATCCACTCATAACTGCTGCAGAGAGAAGCCTTGTGTTCGCCTCTTTGCTGGAGCGCATAGCCCTTGATATGAATTTAGTAATGGATACCACTATCCAAAACAATATCAACCCTGCTGGTAAACCAAGTTCCGCGGCAATGAAAATGAAGGAATTATGGGGTCTAACCGTGGTCTCCCCAAAGGGAGTGATGGAATATCTCGGGTTGGATTCCATCATGGGAACGGAATTATCCACGCCCACTCCCCACAAAGGGTAATCACCTATCATTCTTAACCCCGCCCAGGCGGGTGCAAGTCTATTTTCTGGATGTGCATACAAGAAACGACCGGCAACGACGCTGAGTATCTCGGGTGATAAGGTTGTTAAGATAAAATACCCTATTGCCAAAAGGAGTACTACTTGGAAAACCACCCTCCACCTTCTCCTGCCTCTGTACATTACCCCCAGTACCAAAAGGGCAAGGACGCAGGATACCAAGGATGCTCGCGTAAAGGTCAAGATCAAGGCAATAAATTGCAGCAAGGCACACAGTAGCCAAAACATCCTTTCTCGTGGTTTCTTGCTCAAAAGGGCAAACACAATTGTAAGCGGTAGAGTGACCACGAAGTATGCGCCGGTTAGATTACCGGTAGGGAAGGTTCCATGCAATCGCCGGCTAATAGCAACCCCAGGCGCCATTTGGTAAGGCAAGTTTTGAACACCTAAGTGTAAGCCCCCGGCGACTATCTCTATGTTGAATATCATCGCCATTATCCCCAGCACGGCTTCGAAAGTAGCGGTGATTAGGATAGCTTTGAACAGGATCTCGGAGCGCCTGAAATCTCGAATTACAGCACCCACTACTAAGCAGGTAAGCGCTATGATTAGGGGTCTACCGCTCCCCTTTGCAAGTGCTACAAGGAATTCAGATAGGTTGCTCTGAGTCGCCACAGCCCCAAATGCAGCCCATCCTGCAAGACAAAGGTAAGGCAATACTATAGGTTTCGTTACCCGTAAGCCCTCCTTTTTAATAGGGATTGAGAAGAGCAATAAAAGCAAAGCCGATAAGAAGAACAAGTCCTGAAGAGCTGCCCCCCCAAGGGAAGCTATGGGATAATAGGGGATGAGCGGTTGGAGACATATCAATGCTATCATGAGCGCAAATCTGTTCTGTACCCCTATTCCTATGGCGATTGCCAGGTAGATAATAAAAAAGATAAATGGCCAGGTGTGCTCGCTCCAAGCCAGGAGAAGCGTCGAGAATACCACCACGCTCCCCACTACTAACCCCCAAATGGGTTTATACTCTTGCTTTGTGATATATTCTGTCTTATTTTTCACTGTTTTCCTAGAAAATTTGGTAGACGAACTTCTATCGCTATTTACCCTTTAATATTCTAAAATATTTCTTTGGGGAGTCAAGCCACCATTTCCTCTTATTACATATCGATCATAGGGGAGGGGTTGGCTGGGAATTCATATCCCTGAAGCCCCTACTGGCAAACCATTCGTAGGTCTTTCGCAAACCCTCGGCTAACTTCACCTTAGGCTCCCAACCCAAAAGGCGTTTGGCTTTTTCAATGGAGAGCACTCGCCTTTGAATGCTGTCTATTTCCCTCTTAGGAAGGTATTCTCTTTCCAATTTCCCTTCAGGGTTTGCGATGGAGAAGACTATCTCTGCAAGTTGATTTATGGAGGTTTCCTCGCCGGAAGCTATGTTGAAAATCTCGCCTACCGCTGCTGGCAGAAGTGCGGCCCTTAGCGTAGCTTCCACTGCGTCGTCTACATAAACAAAATCCCTTGTTTGTGTGCCATCTCCGTATATCTGGAGGGGTTCTTTTTTCAACGCTTGCCAAAAGAATTTGCCAATTACCCCGCAATACGGATTGCTGGGGGATTGCCTCGGTCCGTATACATTGGAGTAGCGGAGGATCGTTATGGGGATGCCAAATAATTTGTGAAATGCCTCACAATAGGCTTCCCCTGCGTATTTTCCAGCGGGGTAGATGCTGGTGAAACGAGGAGGTGCCTCCTCAGGAATAGGAAACCTCTCTGCATTGCCGTAAATGGAGACCGACGAGGTGTAGATAAACCTCCTTATGGGTAAATTCTTGCAGATCTCCAACATGTTAACCGTGCCTCTTACATTGGTCTCCTCCTCCAAAAGGGGAGCGGTTACTGCTGCTATGATATTGACGGTGGCCAGATGAAATACATAGTCAACACCTCTCAGGGCTTTTTCCATGATTTCCCTGGAGCTAACCGAACCTTCTATCAATTCTACTTTATTGCGGACCTCTTCCAGATTGTCTAAGCTGCCGGTAAAAAAGTTATCAACTATCCTCACCTTTGCTCCTTCATTAATTAAAGCTATCACAAGATTCGAACCTACGAATCCTGCTCCACCAGTAACAAGAGCTGTGGTTCCTACAAATCGCATATCATTTATCCTCCTGTCTTTCTTGTTATTGCCGAGATGGTTCCTAATATTAATTTTATGTCTAGCCATAGAGAATAGTTTTTAATATATGCCAAATCCATCTCTACCATTTCGTCGAAGGACACCGTTCCTCTTGCTTTTACTTGATAAAGACCGGTTATGCCGGGTTTAACCACCTGCCTTTCCCAATGCCATTCCTTAAAGTATTCCGCTTCGTAGGCGAGCAGGGGGCGGGGGCCGACTATATTGATATCTCCTCTTAATACATTGAAGAATTGTGGCAATTCATCGAGACTTAACTTCCTAAGCCAGTGCCCCACCCGCGTTACGCGAGGGTCATCTTGGATGCGATAAGCGATGTGTTTGTTGCCTTGGGTTATCGCTTGCGCTACGAACTGTTTGTGGACCGATTGGTCACACTTGTGGAACATGGAGCGGAACTTATAAAGGCTGAAGAGCCTACCGTCCTTTCCTAATCGTTTTTGCTTAAAGATAACCGGACCTGGGCTATCCAGGGCGATGAGGATGGCCAGGAACGCCATCAAGGGGGTGATAAAGATAAGAATGCAGGAGGCAAGAAGCAAGTTTATGAATCTGCTCCCCGTTTCCCGGATAGAATATCTCTTCAAATCTCTAACGCTTAAATAGCGCATGCTCCTTCGAGTGTTTTAGACTAGCGGTGTGCAGTATCTCCTCTATAACTTTTTCCTTAAGACGATAACTACGGAACACACAGGATTTCCTCTTTTTTTCCAACCTTACTTTATCGAAGTCCTCGGGCTTCGAAATTATGGTTAGATAACCTTTCTCTGCAAGGTATAGGTCGACCGCCCTGAGGTTTCGTAGAAGGGTATAAGCAGGGGTTCCCAACATTCCTGCTTCAACAGCCATTGTGCCTCCCGCCGTTGCTACTATATCGGCGTAATACATCAGGTTCAAACCATCTACTGCTTCCTTCTGTACTCGGAGGTTAGGATATACATTTTCCCAGGCGAGGAGTCTATCCCTTTGTTGGTTGGTGCGAGGTAGCACGATTACGAATGTGTCGGGACGAGACAAGAGGAATCGGGCGAAGGCATAGAAAAGAGGATTGTCAATTCTATCGTGAAGAGCGAGAAAATCTGGAGGCCGTAAGACACAGATCACTTTGTCCAGGGGTAGATTTAACTTCTTGGGGAACTCCGGGTCGGGCTCAAAATCGGGAATGTATATCTGCTCCTTAACACCATCCAACTTGACCACCTTTCGAGGTCGGGCGCCATATCGGCGGAGTTTCCCATCCGGGAAATAGGTAGGGATGAGTATCTTGGTAGCTAACCTAAACACAAGATGATTTGCTATTTGGCGCTCGGTGTCTTGGATGGTAAGAAAAGGAATGTGGAGGAGATAAGCAACCACTGCCTGATCAGCAGAGTTGTGGCTCACCGCCACATCTATGTCCAAACCCCGAACGATAGAAAAAAGCTTGAGAGATCTCTTCAATAGATTAATACCTTTCTTATAGTAACTCCTTCCCCCATGCTTACCTACGACTATGTGAGGGATACCGCTCTGCTCTGCCAGCGGACGAGTTTGAGCATAATCTCGTACGGTTACAATAACAGTGTGTCCCATTCCCCTCAGGGATTTTATTATCCCTCTAAAGAGGAGCACATGAGCCGAGTTAGCTAAGTCGAACCATATCCGCATGCCAAATTTTTGCCGGAATAAGGATCTACCAATTCTTTTTATACATTTTATATCTTTCGTGTTTTAAGAGTCAACTCAAAACCTAAGCTGGGTGTGATGTGAATATGTAATTAAATCCCTATGATGTTCACTTTTGGGTTTGTTGGTTCTTATCCCCTGGTTAGGGAGGGGGCAAACATTGGCAGCTTTCTTAAATAAGCTTCTTACCTTAAGCCCTTTTGGGATTACATTGTCATAACGATAACATGTCCAAAATCCTTTATAAAGGGGGCAGGAGAATGTCCTTGCCAAGAAAAGAAAAGCAAAGCAAGGACTTACTTTTCGGCCGCCAAAGGCGGGTGAGGAGGTTGCCTGCCAAAGGCGGGTGAGGAGGTTGCCTGCCAAAGGCAGGGCAACCGGCTCACCATGCAAGAAGTTATTGGCTTTTGCTTATGATTTCGTTAAAATAGAAAATGAAAAAGAGGTTCTCGCAACGCATTTTGTGAACCCATCCTTAGGCTATGACAATGAATAAAAAGGGGCTTTATGAAAATTGCAAGTATAGTTGGTGCTCGTCCTCAATTTATCAAACTTACACCCTTGGTTCGGGCGATTCACCAGCATAATTCCCTAAATCCCGAACGAAAAATAAAACATTTAATAATTCATACGGGACAGCACTACGACTATTTAATGGATAAGGTCTTCTTCGATGAATTAAGCATTCCCAAACCAGATTATAACCTTGAGGTTGGTTCGGGCTCCCATGGCTATCAAACAGGGGAGATGTTGAAGAGGATAGAAGAACTCTTACTGAAAGAAAAACCAGATGTCGTTATCGTATATGGAGATACTAACTCGACTCTTGCTGGTGCCTTATCTTCTTCAAAGATCCACATCCCTGTGGCTCATGTAGAGGCAGGATTAAGAAGTTTTAATAAGAATATGCCTGAGGAGATAAATAGAATTTTGACCGACCACATATCGGATATCCTTTTTTGCCCTACGGAGAACGCTGTTAGAAATCTTCAAAAAGAAGGTTTTGTAAATATCGTTAACGAAGGTAAACTCACAAACGAGATCCCGGCTTTTCCTTTTGTCTTGCAACCGTTCACCGTGCTGAGAATACCGATAATCCAGAAAATCTCAAAAACATATTTGAGGCGCTGGGAGAAATAAGCAAAGATATGCCAGTCATTCTTCCGCTACACCCCAGAACAAAGAAATTTATGAAATCTTTGAACTTATCATTTTCTTCTTCCCTTCGGGTTATTGATCCAGTAAGTTATTTCGATATGCTCGTCCTGGAGAAAAACGCCAAAGTTATCCTTACCGATTCTGGTGGGGTGCAGAAAGAAGCGTTTCTCC
>CAYVMD010000060.1:0-10814 GCA_964452465.1 uncultured bacterium
TTTAGAGTAAATTATTCCAATACCTTTCGAAAGGAGGTATGACTCATGGCGGTATGGAGATGCAAAGTTTGCGGTTTAGAGAAAGAAGCAAAATGTAAACCACGCAAGTGTTCCGGCTGTGGTAGCCAGGGCTCCTTCGAGAAGAAAGGAGGTGAAAAATAATGACGGAGATTTACGAAAGGGTGCGCAAGATCATCGCGGAGAGGCTAAACCTTAACGAGGACGAGGTCACCTTGGATGCTACTTTCGAGGATCTCGGGGCTGATTCCCTCGATATAATGGATCTCGTCATGGAACTGGAGCAAGAATTCGATATAGAGATACCCGATGAGGACACGGAGAAAATAAGGACTGTAGGAGATACCGTAAATTACATCCAATCTCGTTTGCAAGGCGCGTAATGCCCCGAAGAAGGGCAGTTGTAACCGGAATGGCGCTCATTTCCCCTTTGGGGATGAGCGTAGAGGAAACTTGGCAAAAGTTAATCCGGGGAGAAAGCGGTATCTCCCATATTACGCGGTTCGACGCCTCGGGGTTTTCTACCCGGATCGGTGGAGAGGTAAGGGATTTTAATCCCGAGGATTTTCTGGATAAGAAGGAACTAAGGCGGTTGGACCGCGTTTCTCAATTCGCCGTGGCGGGGGCAAAGATGGCTATCCAGGACGCGGGTTTGGATATCGAGAAATTGGATCCCTTCCAGTTCGCGGTCATCATAGGGAGTGGGATAGGGGGTATTTCTACCTGGGAGGAACAGCATACCATATTCCTTGAGAAGGGTCCTAATAGAGTGAGCCCCTTCTTCATTCCTATGCTTATAATCAACATGGTTTCCGCCAATGTGGCTATTGCCCTCGGGGCTAAGGGGATAAATTATTCCCCAGTTAGCGCATGTGCGAGCGGTGCGCATGCTATAGGAGAAGCTCTCCGCCTCATAAGGGAGGAAAAGGCGAAGGTTGTATTAGCGGGAGGGAGCGAGGCTGCTCTTACTCCCCTTGCCCTTGCGGGATTTTGTGCCATGAGAGCCCTTTCCACGAGGAACGACGAGCCCCAAAGGGCATCACGCCCCTTCGATGCCCAGCGGGACGGTTTCGTCCTCTCGGAGGGAGCAGCCATATTGGTCATGGAGGAATTGGAATTCGCGAGGAAGAGAGGGGCAAGGATATACGCTGAGGTCATAGGGTATGGGGCGTCCTGTGACGCCTATCATATAACCGCTCCCGATCCCGAAGGAGAAGGAGCAGCCTTTTGCATGGAAGCAGCTCTCAGGGATGCCCAGATAAGCAGGGAAGAAGTGGATTACATAAACGCTCATGGCACCTCTACTCCCCTCAATGACGCAGTGGAAACCCTTGCTATCAAGAAGGTCTTCGGGGAAAGGGCGTTCAAGATCCCCATCTCCTCCACCAAATCCATGATCGGGCACTTATTGGGAGCTGCAGGTGCTATAGAATTCGCTGTTTCCTTGCTCACCATAAGGGATGGTATCATTCACCCCACTATAAATTACGAGAACCCCGATCCCCAATGTGATTTGGACTATGTGCCGAATAAAGCGAGGGAGCAACGGGTAGATACCATTCTCTCCAATTCCCTTGGCTTTGGGGGGCATAATGTAACATTAATAGCAAGGAGGTTGAAATGAAGATGGAAGAGGGAAAGTTTCTCTCGAAGGATGGTAAACCCCTGTTCATATTGGGGGTCAATTATTGGTCGCGTCACGCAGGTCCCCTCATGTGGAGGAAATGGGACGAGGAGAAGGTAAGGGCGGAGATAAAGCAGATGAAGTCCCTCGGTATGAACACTTGCCGTTCCTTCCTTTATATGCCAGATTTTATGCCTCGTCCCGGGCACTTCGACGAGGAAATGCTGAGGAGATTCGCCACTTTCCTCTCCATATGCCGAGAGGAGGGCTTCTACACTATCCCTTCCTTCTTCGTGGGACACATGTCCGGCGAAAACTGGGATGTTCCTTGGAGGGAGGGTAGGAATTTCTACTCGGATCCTTGGATGCTGCGCCAAGAGATAGCCTATGTGCAAAGGATAGTCTCCCTCTTCAAGGACGAGGAAGCAGTGCTGGGCTGGCTTTTGTCCAATGAGATCCCCCTTTATGGAGGCAATACAACCCGGGATATCGGCTACATCTGGGCGAGAACCATATGTAAGGCGATAAAGGAGATCGATCCCGTTCACCCTGTTTCCATAGGAGATGGAGCATGGTTCCTTAATGGCGAGGATAACGGGTTTAATTTGGACGATCTTTCCCAGGTGATAGACTTCATCGGTCCCCATTCCTACCCTTCGGAAACGGATTCAATTAGACATTCCCTCATCCCTGCTTTCCTAACCCAGCTGGCAAAGACCTGGGGTCTTCCCGTCCTTTTGGAGGAGTTTGGTTGTTCAAACGCTCATTGTAACGAGGAACACCAAGCGGATTACTTCCGCACGACCTTTCACTCCGTCCTTATTAATGGTGGCTGTGGTTGTTTGGGTTGGTGTTTCTCCGATTTCTACCTGCCCTATCAAAGACCCTATTCCCACCATCCCTACGAGATGCTCTTCGGGGTAACTCGGGCAGATGGCTCCCCAAAGTCCGTTGCCGAGGAATTCCAGAGGTTTTCATCTCTTCTCCAGAAGATCGATCTCTCCCAAGTAAGATATCCTCAGCCCCAAGCCTTTCTCCTCCTTCCTTCATATTACTTCTATCCTTATCCCTTCTGGGGAACCGATAAATCCTTGATGTATAGAACTTACCTTGAAGCCTTTACCCTTGCCAAAATGGCGCATCTTACAGTGGGGATCGTCAAGGAACCTCCCATAATCTCCAACATTCCCTATGATATAGAGCTCCCCGAAAGGATGTCCTTCCCTCCTCAGGCGAAATTGGTCATGGTGCCCTTCTGCCAAGCGCTCACCGCTCCCACATGGGAGGCGCTTTATGACTTCGTCAAGGAAGGTGGGACCCTCTACCTTTCCTATAGATATCAAATGTGGATCCACAATTTCGAACGCCTCGTTGGTTGTGCCCATCTCTTGCGCTACGGCATACCCGATGTTCCTCCAAGCGATCTCGGTATAAACTTCGTCAAGGACCTGGGAGATATTAGAGCGGGTGAGAGCTTCCGTTTCCGAGTTCCGCCTTCTCCCTTCCTAAGTGCCTTTTGCCCCCTCAAGGCGGAAACCGCCGAGGTGATTGCTGTGGACGATCAGGGCAATCCCGCCTTAGTGCTGAATAAAGTAGGCAAAGGGAAGGTTTTCTTCTCTGCCTTTCCTCTGGAGTATTACACCCTGGAAACGCTGGAGGGCAATCGGGTTTCCCTCTTGTGGAGGTTATATGGGGCAATGGCGGGGGAAGCGGGGATAGCAACTCCCGTTCAATTCACCAACCCATTTGTGGAGATGGAGATCCTGCAGTGTGGGGAGGCGCATCTTTTGTGGTTGGTAAACCATTCCTGGGAAGAGGTAGAGGGAACCTTACTGGGGGACTTCAAGGAAGTGGTCGACCTCGAGGCGGAGGAATCCTTGCCCTCTTCTCAAACCCAGGATATAATCTTGAGGAAGAAAGAAGTTAAGGTAGTAAAGATAAAATAGAAGGGAGGTGGCTACTGTGATAGAATGTAAATTCTGTGGGGCTGAAAACGAGGATACAAGGGAAGCCTGTTGGAATTGTTTCGCTCCCTTAAAGGGAACAATGGCAGAGGCGTTGAAGGGGAGGATGGCACCACTTGTAAAAGAGGAAGCGGTGCCAAGGGAGGTTTCCGCAGAAGCTCCGCCATTGCCCCGGGTGCGGAAGGGTTTATCGGTCAAGACATTGGTGGGGATAATCGTTGCCCTCGCTATCGTAGGGGGAGGCTTCTTTTTCTACAGGACATATTTTCTCCAGAAACCGGTCCAAGTTGCCCAAGATTTCACCCGGGCGCTCATAAATGGCATAGTTAACCAAGACCTCTCCCTCATCAAGCCCTATATCGACCCTTCGGAGGCTCTCGAGCTACCTGCCAGTGGCCAGAAGGAGGAGACCCAAAAGAAGATAAAGGAATATCTTCAGGGCATGGGGGTGCAAATTCCTTCCCAGGTAATGGGGATGAATATCTTCGATCTAATAAGCACCCTCAAGCCAACGATTACCTCCCTTAGTGCGGAGAGGAGCTCCTCTTCCTTGAAGGAAGCGAGGATAAATGTGCAGGTTTCCCTCCAGGCTTCCTCGCCTATGCCGGGGATACAAATCCCCGCTTCCCTTAATGGAGGAGGAACCGTTGTGCTCGTTCGACAGGGCTTGGATTGGAAAGTGAGCCTGAGCAAAACCTTTCCTTCCGTCAAATAGAAAATAATTCTCACAGAAGGAGGAGATTAACATGAAAAAATGGATAGCGATGTTGGTATCCCACACCCATTGGGATAGAGAATGGTATATGTCCTTTCAGGGATTTCGTCGGCGGTTAGTGAGGTTAACCGATCGCCTACTCTCCATATTGGAGAATGACCCCCGATATAAATATTATGTATTCGATGGGCAGACGATCGTTTTGGAGGATTATTTGGAAATCCGTCCCGAAAACAAGGAAAGATTGAAACGTCTTATTCAGGAGGGGAGAATCCACATAGGACCTTGGTATGTCCTACCGGACGAATTCTTGGTGTCGGGAGAAGCATTAGTAAGGAACCTTTTGATAGGGCATTTGATAAGCGAGGAATTCGGAACAAGACCAATGAAGGTGGGTTATCTGCCCGATCCCTTTGGACATGTTGCGCAACTACCACAAATCCTCCAAGGGTTTGGCATAGACTCCTTTATGTTCCACCGAGGATTAGGGGAGGAGTGGGAAGGACTTAACACTGAGTTTTGGTGGGAAGGCTTGGATGGTTCTCGTGTCTTGGCGATCTACCAGATGCACGGTTATTGCAACGCTGCGGGCTTAGGGTACGAGCCAGCGTTCGGCGAACCGGGCAAGGTAAAAGTAAATATGGAGGATGCCTTAAGGAGGGTAAGGGCGGAGGTGGACGCCCTAAGCAAGCATGCTTCTACCCGCTATATCCTCCTCAACAATGGTTGTGACCATCTGGAACCTCAGCCCGAGCTGCCCGATATCATCGACTATCTTAATAGCAATCTGGAGGATGTGGAGGTCGTCCATACCACCTTCGAGGATTATGTCAACAAGATAAAGGAAGAAGCACCCACTCTGGGATACATAAAGGGAGAATTGCATAAGGGACGCTATCATCCCCTTCTCTTGGGTGTTTTCTCCTCTCGCCTTTACCTCAAGAAACAGAATTTCCTTACCCAAATAGCCCTGGAGAAATATGCTGAACCCTTCTCCTCCATCGCTTATCTTTTGGGCAAACCTTACGAAGGTGCCTTCCTCCTCAAGGCATGGAAGTATTTGATCTCTAATCATCCTCATGACTCCATCTGCGGTTGTTCTATAGACCAGGTGCACAGGGATATGCTCTATCGGTTTGCTGCCGCGGACCAAATCGCCCAAGTGATGTGGGAGGAATCCGCCTCTCACATAGTCGAAAACATAAACACCAAGAAGGACGCCGGTTCCCCTGCTGTAGTAGTCTTCAACCCTCATAATTGGAGCGCCACCGATGTAGCGAAGATCCACCTGGAGATACCCACTTCACCCGAGAGGAAGATAAGGTATATCGTAGTGCGGGATAAAGACGGTAAGGTAGTGCCTTCTCAGTTGGAGAATGTGAGGATAGGGGAATATAGACATCCCCATCCGGGCAACCAGCTCCTCTGGGAGGCGGACCTTTATATCTTAGCCGAGAATGTCCCCGCCTTAGGATACAAGACCTTCTACCTTGAAGAGTCCAGGGAGGAGAAGAAGGTTGCCTCCCTCTTGGAGGCGACAGAGACCTCCCTGGAGAACGCATATTTGAAGGTGGAGGTTCAGCCCAATGGCTCCTTGAATATAACCGATAAGCGTAGTGGGCATACTTTCCAGTCCTGTAACCTCTTTGAGGATACCGAGGATAATGGGGACGAATACAACTATTCTCCAGCGATCAATTCCCTCACCGTTACCTCGGCAACATCTAAGGCAAATGTCGCCCTGGTGGCGAAGGGACCCGTTACCGCTACCTTGAGGATAGACCTCGTTCTGGAAGTCCCCGAGTCTTTGAACGAAGGAAGGACCGGGCGCTCCGAGAGGAAGGTTCCCTGCCCAATAACCTCCTATGTTTCCCTCCATGCAGGTATTCCCCGCCTGGATATAGAGACGATAATCCACAATAACGCCAAGGACCATCGCCTCAGGGCTCAGTTCCCTACTTCCCTTTATGCCAAGCAGTGCATTGCTGATGTCCAATTCGGTGTTCTCAATCGCGATATCCAGATACCCAAAGGGGAAGGTTGGATAGAAAAACCGGTGGGAATGAAGGCTATGCAGTCCTTTGTTGCTTTGGAGAGCAGAGGCATAGGACTCTGTGTTGTCAGCGAGGGACTTCCCGAATACGAAGCTGTGGATACTCCCACGGGCGTGAACATTGCCCTGACGCTTCTCCGCAGCGTAGGTTGGTTGTCTCGAGATGATCTTCTGCCTCGTCCCTATAATGCGGGTCCCAAAATCCCTACCCCGGATGCTCAATGTATTGGCGAGCATCGCGTGCGCTATGCGGTAATTCCCTTCATAAATAGCTTCGAGGAAGCCAAGCCCTGGGTATTAGCCAACCAATTTAAAGCGCCCTTGAAATCCCAGATAACCCTTCCTCATGAGGGGTCCTTGCCCGCCGAACTCTCCTTCTTGGAGATCCAGCCTCAAGAATTGATCCTCAGCGCTTTTAAGAAGGCGGAAAAAGAGGATGCCCTCATAGTAAGGTTCTACAACACCGCTTCCTATGAGGTGGAAGGAAGGGTCATCCTCCACAAGAAGCCCGTGAGAGCGGTGCTCGCCAATCTCGCGGAAGAGGATATCCAGGAGATATCCCCTGATTTGGAGGTGAAGGTTAAGCCATTCCAGATAATCACCCTGAAGTTGTTCTTCTGATCGAGAAACTGGGGATAGATCCTGAGCATCCGCTGATAAAAGAGGCGCTTACCCATCCCTCCTACCGGGATAGGGAAGGGAACTCTGCATCCTATGAACGGTTGGAGTTCCTGGGTGATGCTATCATAGCAGGGATAGTGGCGGAGTACCTATTTAAGAAGTACCCTTATTTCGATAGCGGAAAGCTTTCCCGCGCGAAAGCCTTTATCGTTAGCGAGGGTTCACTATCCAAGGTGGCACAGGAGCTACAACTCGGTAAATTGCTTCTGATGAGCAAAGGTGAGGAGAAGGACGGCGGTAGAACTAAACCATCCGTGCTTTCCGATGCCTTAGAGGCGCTCGTCGGTGCTATTTTCCTCCTCGGTGGGTGGAAAAAGGCTAAGAGATTCGTTCTGAGCGCCTTTCGTTCGCTCCTTTCCTCAGCTGAGGGGGCTCCCTTGAAGGATTATAAGAGCTTGCTCCAGGAGCATCTCCAAGCCTTGGGGAAGTCGCTCCCTCGTTATGTGTTGGTAGGGCAGGAGGGTCCTCCTCATCAGAAGGTATTCGAGGTTGAGGTTATAATAGAAGGCGAAACGATGGGAAAGGGTAGGGGAAACACAAAGAAAGAGGCGGAGATGAGAGCTGCTAAAGGAGCTCTGCTAAAACTTTTAGGGAAGGAGAATTGATGGACACCCCTCGGGAGAGGATAGAATTCCTCCTCCATTCCAAGGAAAGGTTGGAAAAACAAGTGGTGCTCCTCGAGAGGGACTTCCAAATAGAGATAGACAAACTCCGCCAGGAAATAGCCACCGCTATCAAATTGCGAGGGGAGGAGGGAGATGAGGAAGCGTTTCGCAAAAAGGTGGAGGAACAACTGCGGGAGATATTGAGGCAACATCCTAAAGGAAAAAAAGCGAGGGAGATAGCCTTAGAAATCGATAAAATAAGGAAAAAACTACAAGAAATTGAAAAAATATTGAACGCTCTTACCATGAGGAGGTCATAGGTATGAAGAGAATCGAGGTAGGTATTCTAAGCCTTTCCTTCTCGATGAAAGGATATACCTTCGATGAGTTCCTAAACTGTGCCAAGGAGTTGCACTTTACCGTCTACGAGCTCTCCACCGCCCCCGGGGCGCACAAGGGCACAGTGAAGTTCGATGAGGAAGGGCTGGAAGAGATAAAGAGGAAGTCGCAGGAAAAGGGTTTGAGCATCTATGCTCTCGGAGGTTATACCAATTTCGTTCGCCCTACAACCGAGGAGATGGACGAGGAGATAGAAAAGGTGCATAACTATTTGGATATAGCGGAGAAGTTGGGAGCGAAGGTGATAAGGGTGTTCGGTGGGGAGCCGCATCCCGATGTGCCGGAAGGAGAGTGGGTGAATCTGATAATTCAGGGTCTGAAAGAGTGTGCGAAGGAGGCGGAGAGAAGAGGAATATACCTTGGGCTGGAAAATCATGGTTATATAACCAACGATGCAGAGGTGGAACTTAAAATATTGGAGAAAGTAAGCTCTCCCTATGTCCGTTTAACCGTCGATACCTCCAACTATTACTGGTACGGGCACGACCTTCCCACCGTGGAGAGGTTCCTTAAAATGACTGCTCCTTATTGTGTTCACACCCATCTAAAGGATGGCTCCGCTAAGAAGGGCTTCCGGGAAAATTATACCTCCCTCGCTTTGGGTGAGGGGGAGATACCCTTGCGAGTTTTTCTGGAGGAACTCCTCAAATGTGGTTATGATAATCCCCTGTGCATAGAATATGAGGGAGAGGCGGATATCCGAATTGGAGCTGCCTTGGGATTTGCCTATGTTACCCGCTTTTTGGCGGAGAAGTATTTATGAAAAGGGAAAAACTCGCTATAGAGGGAGGGACACCAGTTAGAAGCAAGCCTTTTCCTACCGTTGGCAATGCTTCCGGTCGGGATATAGGAGCGGAAGAGCTCCAATTATTGAAGGAAGTGATAGACTCAGGGATCCTCAACCGGGTAGGGGGAAGGATGGTGGAGGAATTGGAGAGGGAATTCGCCCGTCTCTACGGAGTTAAAAACGCTATCTGTTCAACCTCTGGAACATCTGCCATTCATGTAGCCCTTGGTGCCTTGAACCCTCCTGTTGCTTCCGAGATAATAACCACCCCCATTACCGACTTCGGCACCGTCATACCCATTTTGTTTCAAAATTGTATCCCCATCTTCGCCGATGTGGATCCCCTCACCTTCAACATAACCGCCCAGACGATAAGGGAAAAGATAACCGATAAGACGGTAGGGATAATAGTCGTCCATCTCTTCGGAAACCCAGCGGACATGGATCCCATCCTCCAATTAGCTAAAGAAAAGAACCTATTCGTCATAGAGGATTGTGCTCAAGCCTATCTTGCAGAATATAAAGGGAAGAGGGTAGGAACGATGGGAGATATCTCTGCCTTTAGCCTCCAACAATCCAAACATATAACTTGCGGAGATGGGGGAATAACCATAACCGATGACGAGGCTCTCGCGAGGCGGGCGCGCCTTTTCGCCGATAAGGGGTGGCCAAGGGAGGAGGGAGGGAGAGGACATCTATTCTTGGCTCCCAATTACAGGATGACGGAATTACAAGGTGCTGTGGCGTTAGCTCAACTATCCAAACTGGAAAGAATTGTCCAGAGGAGGAGGGAGATGGCTAAAAGACTATCTCGATACCTTGAGGAGATAGAAGGGCTCGAGCCTCCCTATGTTCAGGAGGATTGTGAGCATTCCTATTGGCAATATCCCGTCCTTCTAAATGAGGAGATGTTCAATCCTTCCCGCTTCGCCGAGGCGTTAAGAGCTGAGGGGATACCCTGTAGCCTCGGTTATATAGGGAGACCGATATTTATGTTCGAGGCGCTAAAAGATAAAAGAACTTATGGAGACAGCCGGTGCCCTTTTTCTTGTCCTTTCTACGGGAGAGAGATAGAATATAAGGAAGAGGATTGCCCCAATACGGTGGAGGTGTTGAGAAGATTGCTCGTTATTCCTTGGAACGAATTTTATACCGAGGAGGATGTCGAGGATATAGCCTCCGCCATATACAAAGTAGCGAGCGCTTTGAGAGGATAAAATGGCGAAGGTTACGGTAAGACAAATAAGGGAGAAGAAGAAAAAGGGCGAAAAGATAACCGCCCTAACCGCCTATGATTACCCTACCGCTAAGATAGTGGATTCCGCGGGAGTGGATATAATCTTAGTGGGGGATTCCGTAGGCAATGTGGTGTTGGGCTATGAGAGCACCTTGCCAGTTACCATGGAGGAAATGCTCCATCATCTAAAAGCGGTGAAGAGGGGGGTGAGGAACGCTCTTTTGGTGGGAGACATGCCTTTCCTCTCTTATCAGGCGAGCATAGAAGAGGGAATCAGAAACGCTGGGCTCTTCATCAAGGCGGGAGCGGAAGCGGTTAAATTGGAGGGAGGAAGGCAATTCCTCCCATTGATAGAGCGCCTCGTTCAATCGGGGATCCCCGTTATGGGACATATAGGCCTAACTCCTCAATGGATTCACTCCTTTGGTGGATACAGAATTCAGGGGCGCACCGCTAAGGACGCTTTAGCCCTCCTGGAGGATGCCATTTTGCTGGAACAAGCGGGCATCTTCTCCCTCGTGTTAGAGGGGGTCCCAGTGCAATTAGCGAAGCTTATCACGGAGACCCTTTCCATTCCCACGATAGGCATAGGGGCGGGTAAATTCTGCGATGGGCAGATACTCGTTTTTCACGACCTCTTCGGTTGGGGGGATTTCGTTCCCAAACATGCCAAGGTCGTAGTGAACATTAAGGAGATCCTAACCGAGGGAGTAGGAAAATATGTAGAGGAG
>CAYVMD010000061.1:0-10713 GCA_964452465.1 uncultured bacterium
CCTCCAGGACAACATCTCCCCCCTTCCCTCCATCTCCTCCATTCGGTCCTCCAACAGGGACGAACTTCTCCCTCCGAAAGGAAACACATCCATCCCCCCCTTTCCCCCCTTCAACGAGGATTACCGCTTCATCTATGAATATTGGTTGCTTCAATGCTGAGGTTCAGGGTAAACGCTAACCCTGACCTTGCCGTTGCTCCTCTCGAACTTTACATAGCCATCTCTGAGGGCGAAGAGGGTGTAATCGGAGCCCAGCCCGACATTCTTGCCGGGATGGAACTTAGTCCCCCTCTGGCGCACGAGCACATAGCCAGCCCTCACGAACTCTCCGCCGTATTCCTTAACCCCTAATCGCTTCCCTGCACTATCTCTGCCGTTACGAGATGCGCCTCCTGCTTTTTTATGAGCCATTGCTATCGCCTCCAATCTCGATCTTCTCTATACTAAGGCGGGTAAGGAGTTGGCGATGTCCCTTCCGTCTGCGATAGTTCTTCTTCGGCTTATATTTAAACACCCTTATTTTCTCTCCCTTGAAGTGCTTTAGCACCTTAGCAATGACCTTAGCCCCCTGGATGTAAGGAGTGCCCACCAGGAGATTGCCATCGTCTTTCACCATGAGCACCTTATCTAAGACGACGCTCTCTCCTTCGGGAAGATCTATTTTCTCCACATCCAGGGTCATGTTTTCTTGCACTTTATATTGCTTCCCGCCGGTCTCTACTACGGCGAACATCACGAAGTCAACCTCCTTTTCAAAGGTCAATTCTATTTTAGTCTTAAGAAGGACCTTCGTCAAATATCTTTAGTTTATCTATCCTCTTCTATGAGACGTAACTTCTTAAGGGTAGCAAAATTGATGACATCTTGGCGCCAATCGCCATAGAAGGTGACCCTATGCCAAGTGTGGGTCCAATTTCTTAACATCTTCTTCGCATCTACCTCTGCTGCTAACTTCGTCCTACAGCCCTTGGGGTCATCTATATTGGCAACGGTCTTGCCCGTGTGAAGGACGACGGTGTTATCCCAGATGGATATCCGCAGGGTGGTTACTGTTTCACCCAAGGGCATGAGGGATTGGACGGAGGCCCCCTTTCCATCCTCGGCGTGGGAGCGGATTATGTAGGTATTGCTTGGTCCGTTGGGTCCAAAAACCTTATTGGTGGCGACGCAGTGAGCGTAAATTATGCGGTTGGTCGCTGTATCTAAGACGGGATCAGAGATATAGCCGGGACGTCCCGTGAGGTAGCGCATCATGAGTTGGGTTATCGTGGAGTCGACATCCGCCTCACAACAGCCCGTGGAGCCTTCGTTGTTGAGTTGGAAGAATCCCAAGCAGGGGTAGGCAGGGAGGCGATTGGTATAGAAGAGCCCGAGGCAGTTCACCGTGATGGCATCCCCACCCTTCCTTTGCATTATCTGTTTCATGGCAATATATAGCTTCGCCGCCTTCAGAATATCCTCAGAAGTGGGTTCCACTACCTTCTTCGCTTCTTTTACCCATTTATCCGCCCACTTCTGTGCCTCCGCATCGCTTATCTTTTGATAGACAGCGTTTAGATCCTCCGAGGGCACCACTTGGAGATCGGTGCCGAACAGATCCTTTAACCTTTGAGCGACTGGGGAGAGGTCCCCATCCGTTACTACCAGGATGCGGGATTGTTCCAGCGCTTTTATGACCTCGAATAGATGGACGGCGCGCACTACATCCTGGAAGTTGGAGGAGGCAACGCCAACGACGGGGAGGTTCTCATTGCGCAGTCCCTCCATTACCCCCAGGAATTCGCCCGAGCCAGCGTAGAGGTCATCAACGAGGATGGTGGGCTTCCCGCTTCTGGCTATTACTCCTGGAACTCCCGTCCATATCCCGATTATGTAAACCAGATAGCCATCCACATCCTTATTTTGTTGTAGGAATTGTCCCGCCTCCTGGGGGTTCATTATATGTTGGGGCATGAAATTAATGTTGGGGCAGGCTTCCTGTAATCTCTTTGTCAGTTCATCCGCCCTCTTGTTATAGTCGTAGCCTAAGTAAGGCCAAGTTGCCACTTCGGAGGGGGTATGGGTGAAGATGAGGGGGATGTTGGCTTTGCCCATGACCTTCCTCCGGCGTGTCTCCTGAGGGAAGGCGGAGCCTCCCTGAAGGGACAACCAACCACCAAGTAGAAGAGAAGCGGTAAACCCTAAAAATTCCCTTCTGTCCACCTTTTTTCCTCCTTTCTATTTAAAATCTATTCCATTAAGCCAAGATAATAAGCGATATTAGCTCGGCTATCTATTCTCCCCTTAATCCTTCCCTCTTTGCTCGATAGGATGATAGTTACGCCGGGACCGTGTCCCGCCCATACGCAATCCCCATGGATCACCACTCCTACCGATACCGCTCCCTTGAGAAAGCCCCTCCCATAGGTGTTATCGCAATCCCTGAGCAGGACAAGATCTCCCAATCTCAGTTTGTCCAATCCCCATTTTTTAAGCTCCTCTTTGTCCTCGGTCATGATATCGTAATCCCCTCTCGCTACCACGGAGGAACCGATTCCCGAGCCCATGAGATGGGCAGGAACCTCGGCCACCACGGGGACGAGGAGTTTCCCCTCCTCCTCTTCTATCTCCATCTTCTCCAAAAGAGCGGGATCTATATTATACACCGCCACATCCTCGTAGCCCTCTATCTTCAGTCCCTGCCCCCGCGCCCTTATCAAGATGCTATCGCCTATATGGAGTTTATCCAAGGTAGCGGGAGGAAACCAAACGAGGACATGTTCTGCCCCTCCATGCTTCCCCGTGACGAATCCGCTATCCCCTTTTGCATCTCCGCTTATCACTTTAGCAACATTTCCTATACAGGAGAGGGCGTTAAGGGCAGTGTTTTCTCCCTCGTCTTTCGCCTTGATGGTTACTCCTGGCTCTATGTGATCCGCTACCCAGCCAAACGCGCTATCCCCCACTTTAACATTGTAGGTTATGCCGCCGGTAGCAGGTAGGTAGAGGGGTTTCCCTTCGTGGCTTATCTGGGGTAGCCATAAACGAGGAGAGATCACATCCCCCTGCACCGAGATCTCGATGATCCTTTCCTTGTTCGTCCTTATCAAATTCGTGCGCCTCCCTTCTAATTATAGGAGAGGGTAGGTCTATAAGCCAGGTTCTGTCCCTCCTCTTCGGAGGTGGTGACCATTTGTCTAAGCGACCAACCCGAGGAGTCAGCGAGCAGCTTCATCCTCCTCCTATTTGGTCTTGCTCCGGGCGGGGTTTGCCCAGCCGAAAGGTCGCCCTTTCGCTGGTGGGCTCTTACCCCACCATTTCACCCTTGCTCCTGCTCCCCTAGGGGAGCGGTGAGCGGTATGGTTTCTGTGGCACTTTCCATAGCTTACGCTATCTGAGGTTGCCCTCAGCGCCCTGCTCTACGGAGCCTGGACTTTCCTCGCCTTTCGGCGCGGCCACCCGACCTACCCTCCCTCTCTAAAATTGTATTCTATCTTGCCGCTCTTGGCAAATAGGAGGTGAACGCTACTCCTCCTCTTCTTCGTCTTCGAAATCCTCTTCCTCCTCGAAATCCTCCTCTTCAAAGTCTTCCTCCTCTTCCTCCTCCCAATCGAAATCCTCCGGGGATTCCATTTCCGATTCCTCTATGCTCTCCCTTATGCTTTCCATCAATTCCTCCAACTCCACATCACTCAGGATATTTTCTGCCACCAACTCCTCGTAAAGCACATCCTCTACTACTTCCAATGCGTGTTCTATACCTGCAGCGAAGCCCTCCTCGTAGTCTTTCTTATCTTTCTGCATTTTTAATGAAGCACCTCCTCATATAGTTTGGTCTAATGAATATATTAAGTACGAAACATATTATATTTCGTCAAACGATTTCGGCAAACCTCACTCAATAACGATGAGGCGGGGGTAATCCAGTGTCAAGACCTCTATGGTGAACATCTTCTCTTCCCACCGCCAAGGAGGAGAGGTCCATCTGTCCTGGAGTGGATCGTAAACGCGCACGCGCTCCGGCTTTCTTGTCAACCCCTTTATCCTTACCCGGAACGATTTTTCCTTTATGGGCTTTGTTGCATCGTAGGTCATCACATAGTAGGGTATCACGAATTTCCTCTCAGTGCATTGGAAGGGTAGGAAGGCGAAAACATCCTTCTGCCAGAGGGGAGGATGAATGGAATCCCCTTGGAATATAACCTCCTGTTCCCCCAAAGCGATGACTTCCACCGATAAAGGAACGGTTTTTGAGAGGGGTTGGCTAGCGGAGAATACCTTAACCAGGTTTCGAAGAGCCTTCATCGGCAAGGTAGCCACATCCTCAAAACGGGCACCTTTGGGGAGTTGCTTGAGGTTGGTCGGCAAGAGCCCCATATCCAGGGGGCTTTCCCCGTAGGCGCAGAAATAGTGCATGACATCGATCCCCTTGTTCAACCAAAAGCAGAAGGAGCGTAGGGCGGTCTTCGCTTTCAATAGCCAACTCGATTCCGGCTCCTCTACCCCGCACTCGGGTGGGACAACCCCGTGCTCGGTCATGTAGTGATAGAAACGCTCCGTCTGGGGTGGGTGAGCCTTCCTTGCGGTGGGGTTGAGGAGACGCATTAGGCTTTCCGTTTGGATGAAGGTATGAGCCCAACCCTCGGGCATTATGATATCCATTGTAGGGGTGAAGCCTTCCAGGTTCAATTCCGGCTTATCCCTATACTGCTCCCCTTCGGGGAGCCTCCTCCTACCTGTCCCATAGGGGTGATAACTCTGCCCATCCGTCATGGGGGGAAGCTTTTCTATGGGAGTGTGGAAGAAGGTGGTATTGGAGAAGCCCCAGATGCATCGCACCTTGGGGTATTTCGCTTTTACCGCCTCGATGGTTCTCCTTGCTAACTCCCAAGCGTGTCCGCCCGGGTGAAGGAAGTTATAATCGGGGGGAAATTTATGGAGAGGGGGATCGTAATAGGCGTTGAAGTTGTTGTCCCCCACGAACCAGGAGCCGAATGATAATTCGTTCCAGATCTCTATGTCGAAATCCTCTATCCCCGCTCTCTTCGCGAGGTCGCATACCCTTAGGGCGTAATGAACCCAACCATTAACTGTGTCCTCGAATTCCGGCGTGCCGGGAGGGTAAACCTGGATGGGAAGGTGCTTGAGGGTGCCAAGTAACACTGCTTCCCCCGCCTTTAAATCCTTGGGTAGGGGTTTGCTCAACTCACATTCCTTCGTTTCGGAGTTAACTTTTGTAAAGAACACCTCACAAGCCCAGTAATCGGTCAGGTTGCAAAGCCCGGTGCGGTGGGGAATTATGTCTGAGACATCGTTTAACTTTATCGCTCTGCTTCCCTTTAGGGCATCCTCCGTCACTCGCCTTTCGAAGAACTTCACGGGGCAGGGAACACCGTGGTGAGCATTCAGGAGTATCGTGGGGCGGACATTGTATTTCCTGCACAACCTAAGCAAATTGAGCCAACGCTCTTCGTTCTGTAAGGAGGTCTCCTCCCAATTCATGTTGCTCCAGCCTATCTCTATACGGAAGGTCTTGAATCCGCTTCCCACTAAGAGGGGTATCGCTACCTCATCCCACTCGGGAGGCACATTATAATTGATGCCTATCCCCCCAAGGAAATCGTAGCCCTTCCTCGTCTCCAGGAACCCTCGCCAAGGGATTTTGTAGAAACTGTGCTTGGGCCAAGGGACCTCCAATTGAGAAGGATCTATGTAGGGCGTGACGGGAAATTCCTGGGCAAGGCAGAAGAGGGATATCGCCAACAGGCAAAACAACTTCTTCATCTGGGCATACCTCCTGTCTCTCACTTATACAAGACCAGAACCGCGTCGCCCTTCCAGGGAGGGAGGAAGCTCCGCCAATCACCCCCTTCTACAAGCCCAATGGGCACTAATTTGTTTTCCACCGGATGGAACCATTCCCCCTTCAACTTGCCCTTCGTGTTCCCTAGGTCCACCCTTACTTCACCTCCTTGGGGAAGGTAGACGATATAAACCCTGCCGGGAGCGGCCAGGCAATAACGACTGGATGCTAACTCCGGCAGGGGAAGCATATATGCTAAATTAAATCTTCTCGCCAGGCGCATCGTCCTACCCATTGCCTTCCGGATTTCCTCCGCTCCGGGTATATCCTCTCCCTCCGCACCAGCGTAGGTGATCCTGCGGTGGGTTAGCTCCGCTATGCGATCCATGAAGAGGGGATTGTGCCCTCGAGTGAAGCTCTTCCAAACCCATTGGGGATTTCCCCCTTCTCCCCAAAGGTGATCGGTATCGTTCAGGACAACCTTTCTTCCGTCTGCAGGAGGAGGGTCGTCCCTATACCCACCGCTGGGGTTAGGAGAAATCCAATCCGCAGGGCTATTGAAGAGATCGGCGTTGGTTCCACTCCTATCTCCACCGTATTGAAAGGTCATCCCCACGGGGTGCTGTTTGGGTTTCGTCGCCTCATATTCCTTAACGAACCTGATCATATGATACTGCCACTCCGTGGAGTAATTCCCCGCCTCGTTGGAGATCTCGTAGAGGACATTGTCCAGATCGTTGACCGTATCTATCACCTTGCGGACATAAGCCTCCTGGAGGGCTAACACCGCAGGGTTCTTCAGCGTATAATAATCCAGCCTCCCACCATCTATTCCATTTATGTTGTTATCGGGATGGAAGGGGTGGAATTCCCACCCCTCGGAGGCGAATTGAGCGCAATGCCCCTCGAACAGCATTATGGAGACATAAATTCCCTTCTTCCCTGCCATCTCCACCCTTTCCCTCAGGCGCTTGAAGTACTCCTCGTCGAACTGTTTAAGGTCGAACTTCGGTTTGTCATCCCTTGCTAATCCTGGTCCTGTGCGTTTCCATGGTTGGGGTTGGCAATAACTGTAGGGACGATCCCTATCGTAGCGGAATTTGGGCATCTCCCAGCGCCAAAGACGGATGAAATTATGGTTGTGTCTTTGGAGAAAATCGAGATAGGCGGAGAAATCGAAGGAAGGGGGAGGATCGGTGATCCCCATGTCCTGGAGGTTGCTCCAAGTGTGGGCGCCCGTGAGATAAACAGCACGTTCTCCATCGTCCGTGAAGTAGCGGGGATTCTGGGGGTGAACCTTGAGGGGTCCTCCGCTGGCGGTGGTCATCAACAGGTGGAGACATAATCCTAAAATCCACATGTCTCCCCCTCTTTCTGCTGGCATCCTACCCATCATTTGCTTCACCTCCCTAAAAAATTTTTTAAATTATATATCTTGCCGAAAGATATGGCACGAGCGTTAAAAAACTTGCGGATTCCCAAAGGATATGATAAAAGGATAAGCGACATGTGGCAGATCAAGGAAAAGGATAAAAGGATCCTGCGGGAGTTAGCAAAGAGAAAGTTGGAGATAGCCCATGACCCCGTGATGGAGGAGAGGAGGCGCCTTTGGAAGAAGCACAACTCCCTAAGAGGGGAAAGACCGATGGTGCTCCTCGAATCGGGAGGACTGGAGGAGGAATTCCTTCCCTATTCCGCCCTTCAGTGCGAGGAGGATTGGGCGAGGGGCATGGAATATGCCCTGCGAGCGGAGATCCTCCATTATGAGGTCGTGAAGGATGATTCCGTCGTTGACCCCTACTTGAGGATAAACTGGTTCGTCGAGATCAGCGATTACGGCGTCCCCGTAACCTTTCAGAGGGAGGCGAACCTCGAGGGACGCGCCCTTGGCTACCGATGGGAGCCCCCCATCAAAGATCTGGAAAGGGATATGGAGAAGCTTCGCCCCCGCTCTTTTCGGGTTAAGAGGGAGGAGACGCTTAAGTGGAAGGAGTTCTTGGAGGATGTATTCGACGGGATACTGCCCGTTAAGATAAGGGGTGCCTTCTGGTGGTCTCTGGGCTTTACCTCCACCGCTATTTATCTTTTGGGTTTGGATAAATTCATGCTCTATATGTACGACAACCCGGAAGCCCTTCACCGCTTGATGAAGTTCCTTCAGGAGGATCAGATAAACCTCACCAAAGGCTTGGAGAGGGAAGGGGTGTTATCCTTGAACAACGATAACGATTACATCGGCTCTGGTGGGCGGGGCTTCACAGATGAACTCCCTCAACCGGATTGGAAGGAAGGGGATCCGGTGCGACTTAAGGACCTTTGGGGGCTTTTGGAATCCCAGGAGACGGTGAGCGTCTCGCCTAAGATGTTCGAGGAGTTCGTCATTTCCTACTACATCAACATCTCCGAGCTCTTTGGGCTTCTCTATTATGGCTGTTGCGAGCCTGTTCATGACCGCTGGGAACACATCAAGAAGCTCAAGAACCTCCGCTCCGTCTCCATCTCCCCCTGGTGCAATCAGGAGATGATGGCGGAGGCGCTCGGCAGGAATTACATTTTCTCTCGTAAGCCCCCTCCATCCCTCCTCAGCAAGGACACCTTCGATGAGGAGGAGATAAGGCAGGATGTTAGGAAAACCCTATCCCTGGCTAAGAAATACGACCTTGAAGTGGAACTCGTAATGAAGGACCTCCACACGGTGAGGCATCAATTGAACAGGACCACTCGCTGGGCGGAGATAGTTAGGGAGGAGATAGGGAGGTTCTACGGATGACGAGGAAGGAAAGGGTTAAGTTAGCCATAGCCCATCAAGAGACGGATTTCGTCCCCTATCAGATAGATTTCACCCTTCCTGCCTTCCAGAAGATGCAGGAGTATTACAACGACCTGGACTTCTTATCCAAAATCGGGAACCACATCCTAGGGCTTGGGACCGCGATGGGAGGAGAGGAAGTGAAGCCGGATTTTTGGCGGGATGAGTGGGGCGTGATATGGGATAAGAGGGTGGATAAGGATATAGGAACCGTATGCAATCTGATTATAGAGGAGAAGAGGGATTTGGATAGGCTGAAATTTCCCGATCCACGGGACCCCAGACGATACGCCTACTGGGAGGAGGCTATAAGCAGGGCGGGGGATATGTTCGTAGTTGCCAACCTCGGCTTCTCCCTTTTTGAAAGGGCATGGACATTAAGGGGTATGGAGAATCTCCTCTGCGATATGCTTTGGGACGAGGGGTTCGTCGACGAGCTCCTGGATAGGATATTGGGGTTCAACCTGGCGGTGATCGAGGAGGCTACCAAGTATCCCATAGATGGCTTCATGTTCGGCGACGATTGGGGTCAGCAAAAGGGATTGATCATGGGTCCTCGCCTTTGGCGGAGGTTCATAAAGCCGAGGATAGCCAAGATGTACCAGAAGGTGCACGAGGCGGGTCTTCCCGTCTTCATTCATTCCTGCGGAGATGTTAAAGAGTTGTTTCCTGAACTAATAGAGGTAGGCGTGGATGTGTTCAATCCCTTCCAACCGGAGGTAATGGATGTGTATAAAGTAAAGGAAAGATATGGGGACCAACTTTGCTTTTGGGGCGGTGTAAGCACGCAAAGGACATTGCCCTACGGAACGCCTGACGATGTGAGGGAAGAGGCTAAACGCCTTATGCGGGAGATAGGAAAGGGTGGGGGATATATCCTCGCTCCCGCCCATAGCATTCCTAAGGATGTCCCAGCGGAGAACATCGCTGCCCTTATAGAAACGGTCGCCCTTCCCTCGGTCGGACCTCCCTTCCGTTCGCCTAAGGAGGGCTGATCGGCTACCAAGCGGTGAGGAAAATCGCCCTTTTATTCTTGATTTCTTCCTTCGTATTTCTCCTCGCAGATGACTTCTCATTGAGAGGTGTATGGTTCCAGGCGGTGGATATAAGGACCAAGGCAAAAGCAGATGAGACGATCGGAAGGCTCTCGAATGCGAATTTGAACGCGGTCTTTCCTCTGGTGTACTTTTGGGGTGGGAAGGCTTATTTCAAAAGCTCCTATGTCCCTTTGGCGGGAGAAGTGGAGGAAGGCTTCGATCCCCTTGCTTATTTCGTAGAGGCATGCCACAAAAGGGGGATAAAGGTGCATCCCCGCTTCGTTATAGGGGAGGAAGGAAGTGGGAGAGGGAATGGCATCCTCTTCCAAAGGCAGGAGTGGCAGATAGAAAATGCTTTGGGAGAGAGGCGAAGATGGTACGACATCGGGAAAAGGGAGGTGAGGGATTTCTACCTCGCTCTAATCCTGGAGATGGTGAAAAATTATGATGTGGATGGGGTGCAACTCGATTATATAAGGTATCCTTCCCCCGATTATTGCTATTGTGAGGAATGCAGGAAGGGGTTCAGGGAGAGGTTCGATTGTGATCCTCTGGAATTGGTTTCTTCCCTTCCCGCCTATCTCTTTGTCTCCTCCAACCCCCTAATCCATCCCACAACGGCAAAGGTCCTGGCTGTCTTCGAAAACGAAATCCCCGCCATTACATTGAATGGATACCGCAAGGGATATGCTCTACTCTTTAATTGGCACCTGGAGAACAACCTCACTCCTTTGACATTGGAGCTCGTTCGCCGAGCGGTAAAATGGCGTTCCAAGACATATCTTATGCGTTCAGCGACTAATGCGAGAGAATACGGCTACGGGGGATACGATAAGATGGCTAAGCTCCTAAGCCTTGCTGGGATCGCTTTTGAGCCAGTGGAGGAAACGCGGATAAAGGCTTTAGAGCCTTCCCAAAGCGTTTTGATCTTGCCTTGCATTTACACCATCTCGGGAGAGGCGATGGCACAATTGGAGAGGTTTGTGGCTCAGGGGGGAAGGGTTATATTCGTGGATGGACCCATAAAAAGCATCGGCGACGAAAGGCTGAAGCGGATATTGGGTATAGAGGGGAGAGGGGGATTT
>CAYVMD010000062.1:0-9949 GCA_964452465.1 uncultured bacterium
AAACCAACCAAGGTAGAGCATGATCTCGTCAACAGCATAGGGAAGGAGCAGGACCTCGTAGATACCCGGTTCTATTGGCTCAGGATGAAGGGAAGCCAAAGCCCTTTCCACCGCTTCCTCTGCCAAAGTCACGGGGTCTATGCTCCTCCAGTCATCGGAGAGCGCCTCCGCGAAACCGCTTCCGTCTTCCTTTGTAGCTACCAAGGTCAAAGAGAAGTAGGAGCGCTGGGCAAAGGAATTTATGCCCAAGGAGTTTCTCACCGAGATCCTTTCCTCATTAGAAGAGAAGGAACCAGCAAGATAAACCCCCTTATTCTCTGCGATCCCGATTGCTTCCTTCACTAATTCCGCTCCCTCCAGGGAAGAAGGTGGTGGGGTGAAGGAATTCCGGAAGCGAGGAGAAGAAGGAGCAGGCAGGGAAACGAAATCGGGTTTGGGAGGGGAAAGCTCAGCAACCTCCTCCGCTTTCCTCAACATATTTAATAACGCTTCTTTTTCCCTGCTATTAGAGGACGCCTCCCCGATCTTTTTGTCTTTCTTTACCACCTTCACAGTTGAGGAAATCCCTTCTTCATAAATCGGCTGATGCACCCGATTACGAGTGAACCTAATTAAGTAGGTCGAGTATTCTACGCTATTCACCTGTACTTCTTCCTTTGCGTTTTCTAATAGATACTTAGTTATTTCCTCTGCCTTCATCTCTTCATCACCCCTATCCTTACATTTTGAAACCGCGCATAAGGAACCCTATGCCCCACGGTCATCGCCTGAGGCGGTTCCCCTTTGCCACAATTGGGGAGCCCCACCAGAAAAAGGGATTTTTCGTCGGAGATCGCATCCAGAGAGTTCCAAAAATGAGGAGTTATCCCCGTATAGGTGGGGTTCCGTACTATTCCTTTAATATCCCCATTCTCAATAAGATAGCCGATTTCGCCAGCGAATTGGAAATTCAACCTCTTATCATCTATGGACCAGGAGGAAAACTCCTCTATCATGAGCCCTTTGCGGGTTTCCCTTATCAGTTCCTCCAGGGAGAAGTCCCCCGGCTCTAAATTTATATTCGTCATCCTTATAAGGGGAAGGTTACGATAATCCTCTGCCCGGGCACATCCTCCCGAGGTTATACCCATCTTCTTCGCCACCTCTCGGGAAGTGAGATAATTGGAGAATATCCCCTCCTTCACGAGCTCTACCCTCTGCGCTTTTACCCCTTCGTCATCGTATTCAAAATGACCAAGGGCATGCTCCAAAGTAGCATCAGCCACTATATTCACCAAAGGGCTTCCATAGCGGAAGTTTCCCTTCTTATCCAAAGTCAAAAATGTATCTCCCGCATAGGAAGACTCGTAACCGAAAACCCTATCCCCTTCCGAGGGATGCCCACATGACTCGTGGATTTGAAGAGCAAGCATGGATTTCCCTAGGATTAAAGTCCTCTCGTCCGATGGACAATAAGGAGCAGAGAGCAAAGCCTCCGCTTCCTTCGCGATCCTCTCCGCATGGGAAGCCAAATCGAGCCTTTCCACGAACTCCCATCCCTCTTGCCCATAATTGCCCCCCATAAGCGGATAGGAACGCATTTGGCTTTCCCCTCCCTCTATAGCGGTAGCGGATATGCCTGCACCACATACGCGATAGATCTGCTCTATGTAAGCACCTTCGCTGGATGCATAGAACTTTTCCTCCTCCCTTGATTCGGCGAACGCTTCCCTGATCCTTATCTTTTCGGATACATTCAGGGCACGCTCACACTCCAGGAGAAAATCCACCTTATTCGACAGGGGTACATCCCAGGGATTCACCTTATAGGGAAATACGAACTTCCCTTCCCCTGGTTCCTCTTCCGACAACTCCACTTGCATATTCCCCACCTTATGCGAACCCCTTGCCATTTCCATTGCCTTTTCGGCGGCTTTTTTAACCCCCTCGTTGGATAACAGATTGGTTGAAGCAAATCCCAAAGCCCCCTTCCAAATGACCCTTATCCCTAACCCCTTGGTCTCTTCTTCCTCTAATCTTTCCACTCCCCCGTTCTTAACATGTATCCCCTCCCTCCTTTTGGACACGATCCTTGCATCGGCAAAGGAAGCCCCCTCTTCTAAGGCTTTTTCTATGGCGAGTTTGAGCAAATCCTCCATCAGACGAACCTCCCTTTTATGCCTGTCCTTTTTTCCTCTTCCAACCTCTTCCTGCCCATCTCAAAGAAAGGCAGGGCGAATTCTGTCCGCCAGGTGCGTTCCTCAAAGGAACGTACCTCCAGGGTTTTAAGGAAGCCCTCTACCTCCTTGAAGTAAGAGCCATAGATATGATAGGAGTCGGATATATCAACATATCTGCCCACTTTTACTTCCCTTCCCATCCTTTTGCTTATTTCCTCTGCTATAAGCCTTTGCAGATCAGTGAGGGCGAAGATGTTCATAAACGCAGCTTTGAAAGCATCCCTGCTTCGCCAATGGGTGTTCATATTGAGATAGAACCCCCCTTTTTCCTCTACGATCCGACACCAAATCCTTTGGAGGCAAGGAGGATCATCGGTTAAAGGATCTATATTGGGCTTCCAAGTTATTGCCTGGGCTCGTCGGGAATAGGGAACCTTCGATAGTTTATCGATGATGTAGGCTATCTGGTCTATCTTCTTTTCGTCTATAGCATAAGAAAAAAGCCTTTCGTGATAGGTGTAGGTCCATTTGCCTTCCTCCGGGGCTATCCAGTGGTCATGAACCCCTTCAACGACTTCCAGCCTGTAAATCTCCAGGTCCTCCAATCCTCCGGGAAAACAACGGTGGATGCGAGGCTCGGAGAGGGGTTCTTCTATAACTATTATCATCGTGCAATCCTTACTTGGGGGATCGGTGGGTTTATCGTATTCCGTCCTCACTTCTATACCTTCCTGCCACACTGCCACTATTGATTTCTCCCATGCCTCCGGCAAATTTGCTCCGCGCACCATTAATACGGGTATATTCCCTCTCAATATATCGCCTCCCTCAAAGGGATTTTTAAGTCTAATTATGAAGGCGAGAGGAAAATCTTTCAAGCAAAATGGTGGCTTTTCCTATTTTTAACAAGCACTGAGAGAAGTTATAATTTTAAAAAATGTCCCAGAGAAAGGATTATTACAAGATATTGGGAGTTCCCAAGGAAGCCTCTCTGAAGGAGATCAAGAAGGCTTATAGAAGGTTAGCTAAGCTTTATCACCCCGATCTCCATCCCAATGACAGGGAGAAAGAGGAATTGTTCCTCCTAGTAAAAGAAGCATACGAGGTGCTTTCCGATCCGGACAAGCGCCAGGAGTACGATTTTTCCCAACAACCAGCGAGCCGAGAAACGATAGATTTCTTCGAAACAACCTTCGTCACGGCGGATAAGAAGAAAAGAGGCGAGGATATAATAAAGGAAATCCAGGTAAGGTCTGAAGAGGCCGGTCAGGAAATAAAGATCCTCGTTTCGAGGATGGTCATTTGCCCAGTTTGCAAGGGCGAGAGAACCTTTCAGCCCCAGTGGAAGACCTGTCCCACTTGCCATGGAATGGGAAGGGTTAAAAAGAGAAAAACATCCATTTTCTCCGAAGAGGTTACCTTTCAAACCTGCCCCAAATGTGGAGGAAAGGGAGAAGTGCCTTCGGAACCTTGTTCCCTTTGTCGAGGGAAGGGTTTGATAGAAAAGCGAGAGCAGATATCCCTACTTCTTCCTTCCGCGTTGGATGAAAACCTTCAATTGGTCATAAAAGGAATGGGCAATGAATGCACTGAGGGGGAAAACGGAGACTTGATAGTCCGCCTTATGAAAAAATTATGAAGGTCTCGGTCATATCCACGGTTTTGAACGAAGGAGAAAGTTTAAGAGAACTTCTGAGAGGATTAAGCCAGCAAACCTTCCCCCCAGAAGAAATAGTAATTGTAGACGCCGGCTCCACTGACGAAACCCTCTCCATCCTAAAAAGTTTCCGCTCCTCCCTACCTTTGAAGGTGCTCGTATCTCCTGGTTGCACGAGGGGAGAAGGTAGGAACCTCGCTATAAGAGAAGCAACCGGCGAGATAATTGCCTCAATAGATGGAGGATGCATTCCCTACCCCGATTGGTTGGAAAAATTGATCGCCCCCTTTGGTAGCAAATCTCCTCCCCATGTAGTTGCCGGCTTTTACGAACCTATCGTCGAGACGCCCTTACAGGAAGCGTTAGCAGGGCTTACCATTCCTTCCTCGAGGGAAATAGATCCCATCTCCTTTTTGCCTTCCTCTCGTAGCGTAGCCTTCCGCAAGGAAATATGGGAAAAGGTAGGAGGCTACCCCGAATGGATGAGGAGCGCTGAGGATACTTTATTCGATATTACATTAAAGAAAGCGGGCGCGAAATTCTGCTTCCAACCCGAAGCGAAGGTTAAGTGGCGAATAAGGAATTCCCTACGAGCGATATACCGCCAATTTTACGAATATTCTTATTGGGATGCGTTAGAGGGCGTTTTCTTCCCTCATTATTATAAACCTTGGTTCTACCTTTTCGGGCTGGTCCTCTGCCTTACCCTCCCATTCCTGGGGTTTAAACATTCCCTACTCCCGACCGCTTCCCTCCTTGCCTTCCTCCTATGTCTTTTTGGGGTTTATCTATGCCGAGCATTGAGGCGAGCGAGAAGGCGAAGGCATTTGAGCCCTAAAGCAATAATGCTATTCCCCTTCGTTCTCCTTGCTTATGATATGGGTCTTTGTGTAGGATATTTAGCAGGGAAACTGAAGAGGGTGCTCAAGAGCCTCAAAACTATATTATCCTCCAAGGAGGTGACTTTGTGATGTGGAAGGTCGGAATAATTGGAGCGGGCACGATGGGCAGGATGCACGCCGAAGGTTGGCAAAATACCGGTAGGGCTAAGGTGGAAGCCATCTATGATCCTCGCCCTGAGGCCGCAAAGGCCCTTGCCGATCGATATTCCGCTTCTCCAACCGATCTACCTACCCTTTTAGAGAGGGTCGAGATCGTGGATGTATGCACTCCCACTTACACGCATCATCAGTATGTAATAGAGGCAGCGAAAGCAAGGAAACACATACTTTGTGAGAAGCCCCTCGCACGCACCCTGGAGCAAGCAAAGGAGATGCTGGAGGAAGTTAAGAAGGCGGACATCAAATTCATGGTGGCCCAGGTTCTAAGATGGTTCCCTGAATATAGAAAAGCCAAGCAAATGATAGATGCAGGAGCCATTGGTAAGCCTGCCATCGCCCGGACCGTTAGGGGTGGAGCATTCCCCATCGGGGTTGGAGACTGGTATGCCGATTTTGAGAAAAGCGGGGGTGTGATCCTGGATCTCATAATCCACGATTTCGATTTCCTCCATTGGTGCTTTGGGGAGGTGGAACGGGTTTACGCTCAAGCCCTTACATTTAAGAAACTGGACCACCAGGATTACACGCTGGTTCTGCTTCGTTTCCGCTCAGGCGTCATAGGACACATAGAAGGGATTTTCGCCTATCCCCCTGGGTCTCCCTTCCGCACCGCCTACGAAATCGTGGGGGATAAAGGGATGCTCATCTTCGATAATCAAAGCTCCATGCCCTTGAGGATCTTGGCAAAGGCAGAAGAGAAGAGCAGAGGAGTAGCGGTACCGGAAAGCCCCCTCGCTGAGAACCCCTACTTCTTAGAAATAGAGCATTTCCTAACCTGTATAGAAGAGGGCAAGGAACCCGAAGTAACTGGTGAGGATGGATTTCGTGCTTTACGCACCGCCCTTGCAGCGATCGAGTCTGCAAGGGAAGGGAAGGTCGTTTATCTATGAGAAAGGAGGCGAGCAGGATGAAAGTGGGCATCATTTCCTTTGCTCATATGCATGCTTGGAGTTATGCCAGATGTCTCAAGGAGTTAGGGGTGGACTTCATAGGGATAACAGATGACAACGAGGAAAGGGGACAAAAGGTTAGCGAGGCGTTCTCCGTTCGTTTCTTCTCCACGCGGGAGGATCTGCTTTCCCAGCCTTTGGATGTGGTCATCGTCTGTTCGGAGAACGCAAAGCACAAAGAAGATGTTTTGCTTTCCGCGAAGGCAGGGAAGCACATCCTCTGTGAGAAACCCATTGCTACCTCTTTAGAAGACGCCCAAGCGATGATAGACGCTTGTAAGGAAGCTAGGGTCCTTCTTAGCATCTCCTTCCCCTGCAGGTATCTTCCTCCTGTGACCCGAGCCAAGCAATTGGTAGATGAAGGAGGAATTGGTGAGATTCTGGCGATAAAAGGCACTAACCGAGGGCAAATGCCAGGAGGCTGGTTCGTAAAGAAGGACTTGGCAGGAGGAGGGGCGGTAATGGACCACACCGTTCATGTGGTGGATCTAATGAGGTGGTTTTTAAGGGACGAAGTAGAGGAAGTTTATGCAGAAGTAGATAGACTTCTCCATCCAGAGATAGAGGTAGACGATGTTGCTACCCTATCACTGCGCTTTAGGAATGGGGTTTTTGCCACCCTCGATCCTTCTTGGTCTCGCCCGAAATCCTTTCCCTTCTGGGGCGATGTAACGATGGAGATAATCGGCACAAAGGGAGCCATTCTTCTTGACGCGTTCGGGCAGATTTTTTCCTTATTCAGCGACGAGCAAATGAGGCACTTCTGGCAATATTGGGGCTCCGATCCGGATCTGCTCTTGATAAAGGATTTTCTTTCTTCCGTTGAGCAAGGGAAGAAACCCCTCATCTCCGGCGTGGATGGTCTAAAAGCTTTAGAGGTAGCTCTCGCCGCTTATAAATCTGCGGAGACCAAAGAACCTGTTAAATTACCTCTTTAGCAAGTTAATCCCCGAAATAAGAAAGAGGGGGACGCTCTTCCGAGCGTCCCCCTCTTCTCGCTTTACTCCGATCGGCTTTACATCTCGTAATCCGAATAACTACCTCCGCCGGGTACCTTTTCCTTCTCCTTCTCGGGAACCTCCGTTACCAATGCCTCGGTGGTGAGTAGCATGGATGCTATGCTTGCCGCGTTCTCGAGAGCAGTCCTTGTTACCTTCACAGGGTCGATTATGCCCGCCTCTATCATGTCCCTGTAGGTTTCTGTAACCGCGTCGAAGCCCCAAGTGGTCTTGCCCTCTTTGTGGAGCTCCTTCACTCTCTCGAGAACGACAGATCCCTCGTAGCCTGCATTGAAGGCAATTTGGCGAAGAGGTTCCTCTATAGCTCGTTTCACTATTCCGACGCCTATCTTCTCGTCGCCTTCCACTTCTAATCCATCGAGAAGAGGGGCGATGGCAACCAAAGTAGTTCCTCCGCCGGCGACGATTCCCTCCTCAACTGCTGCCCTAGTAGCGTTCAGAGCGTCCTCAAAGCGATGCTTCTTCTCCTTCAACTCCGTCTCGGTAGCAGCACCTACTCTGATTTGAGCAACACCTCCGGCGAGCTTAGCCAACCTCTCCTGTAGCTTCTCCCTATCGTAGGAGGATTCCGTCTTCTCCAACTCTGCCTTTATTTGTTCTATGCGTCCCATTACCGCTTCTTTGGAGCCCTTACCCTCTATAATCGTTGTTTCCTCCTTGCCCACCACCACTTTCTTGGCTTGCCCCAGCATATCAAGGGTTACATTCTCCAACTTAATGCCCAATTCCTCAGATAGGAAGGTGCCACCAGTGAGGATGGCTATATCCTGCATCATCGCCTTTCGTCTCTCGCCAAAGCCAGGAGCCTTTACGGCGACCGAGGTAAGGACTCCGCGCAGTTTGTTCACCACTAAGGTGGCTAAAGCATCTCCCTCGACATCCTCAGCAATGATGAGAAGAGGTCTCCTTGCAGTAGCTACCTTCTCCAAGAGGGGGATTAGATCGGTGGCAGAGGAAATCTTCTTCTCATGGATGAGGATATAGGGATCCTCCAAAACCGCCTCCATCCTCTCGGGGTCGGTGACCATGTAAGGAGAGATATACCCCTTATCGAATTGCATACCTTCCACTACTTCGACCGTGGTCTCCAACCCCTTGGACTCCTCGATGGTTATAACGCCATCCTTCCCCACCTTGTCCATCGCATCCGCTATTATTTCCCCCAACTCCCTATCGTTGCCCGCTATGCTCGCCACATTGGCTATTTCTTCCTTCTTGTCTATCTTTATCGCCCTCTTCTTTAATTCCTCTACCACCTTTTGCACCGCCTTCTCTATACCCCTCTTCAGGGCTATGGGATTAGCCCCCGCAGCTACATTCTTCAGCCCTTCTGTGACCATGATCTGGGCTAAGAGGGTAGCGGTAGTGGTCCCGTCGCCTGCTACATCGTTAGTCTTGGAAGCCACCTCCCTACACAATTGGGCTCCCATGTTCTCGAAGGGGTCCTTCAACTCTATTTCCTTGGCAACGGTAACACCATCCCTCGTTATGGTGGGAGAACCCCACTTTTTCTCGAGGACGACGGTCCTCCCTCGCGGACCAAGAGTGACCTTCACTGCATCGGCTACTGCGTCCACTCCCCTTTGTAAAGCACGCCTCGCTGCCTCATTATAAAGCAATTGCTTCGCTGCCATTCCTGCAACACCTCCTTTTTATTCCTTTATGGCGTATATGGAATCTTCATCTAAGATTATATACTCTTCTCCATCTATTTCCACTTCCGTCCCTCCATATTTTGAAAAAACCACCCTGTCGCCCACCTTTACTAAAGGAGGCACCCTTTGACCATTATCCAATAACCTACCTTCACCTACAGCTACGACAGTTCCCTCTTGGGATTTTTTCTTAGCGGTATCCGGGAGGATTATGCCGCCCTTCGTTTTCTCTTCCTCCGGATCTGGCTTCACTAAAACTTTGGCACCTAACGGCTTCAATGCCATAACACAACACCTCCTTCTTTTGGATTTTTCTATGATTTTCTATTATTATAAATTAACACTTAAAAGTCCCAGCGTCAACTCTATCCTAGCTGAGAGAACCGCGGGTTTAGCAATGGCATTATAGACGTTTACCCTCCTTATTGATAAAATGAATAAAAGACGAAGAAAGAGGAGGAAAACAAACAATGTTTTGGAGCAGAATAGCAAGCAGATTTTCCAAGGATATGGGAATAGATCTCGGCACCGCTAACTCCCTCGTTTATGTGAAGGGAAGGGGTATCCTTTTGCGCGAACCCTCCGTGGTCGCTATGGATAGAGTAAGTGGCAAGGTATTAGCGGTGGGAGAAGAAGCGAAAAGGATGATAGGAAGAACCCCTGCCAACATAGTAGCTGTAAGACCCTTAAAGGACGGGGTAATCGCGGACTTCGATATAACCGAGAAGATGCTCTCCTACTTTATCACCAAGGTACATAAGCGCCGGACATTAGTCCACCCGCAGGTGATAATAGGTATACCTTATGGGGTTACCGAGGTTGAAAAACGAGCCGTTCTCGACGCTGCTATCCGAGCGGGAGCAAGGGACCCCCAATTGATAGAGGAACCAATGGCATCGGCAATAGGTTGTGGGCTCCCTGTTACAGAACCCCGAGGATCTATGATAGTGGATATAGGAGGAGGCACAACCGAGGTGGCAGTGATATCCTTAGGGGGAATAGTAACATGCCGTTCCATAAGAATCGCAGGGGACGAAATAGATGAAGCAATCGCTTCCTACATAAGGAGAGTGCACAACCTTCTAATTGGAGAAAGCACCGCTGAGCAGATAAAGAGCCAGATTGGCTCTGCCTTCCCCTTGGAAGAAGAATTGGAGATGGAGGTAAAGGGGAGAGATCTTATTACCGGTCTTCCTCGTTCAGTAAAGGTCTCCTCGGGAGAGATTAGAGAAGCAATTGCGGAACCCCTTAATGCCATAGTAGAAGCAGTAAAGGCAACCTTGGAAGCAACTCCCCCTGAGCTAGCAGCCGATATAATGGAAAAAGGGATAGTATTAACGGGTGGAGGGGCATTGCTTCGTAAATTAGATGCCTTGATCTCTCATGAAACAGGGATCCCCGTGGTCGTAGATCACGATCCCCTAACATCAGTGGTATTCGGAGAAGGT
>CAYVMD010000063.1:0-9751 GCA_964452465.1 uncultured bacterium
TGTCAAAGCAGGGACAACCCCAGGCACTTACAGCGTGCAGTACTGGCTCGCCATATATCCTGTCGGTGGTTAAAGGAGGTGTAGTTTATGAATATCTGCCAGATATGCAGAAGGGAGGCAAGCCTTCAGGGAGAGAGCATCATCCCGAAAGGGGAATTGGCGGATGCCTGAGGAAACCTTTAACATCCTCTTTCAATATGGAGCCCTGGGAGCGATCGCAGGCGTCTTCCTGTGGATGATGATAAAAAGCGTTAACTCCTATCTCCCCGCCCTCCTGCAGGAGTTCCAAACCCTTAACAGGATGCTCAAACTCATCCTAAAAGCAATCTTCGCCAGCCTCCCCCGCTCGGCTAAGCAGAAATTATCCCAGGAATATCTGGAGGAATTCTCCGAGGAGATGGAGAAGGAGGAAAGGAGGTGAGAAGATTGTTGGGAAAGATCCTCACCGGAGTTTTGGGATGCATAGTTGCTGGCATCTACTACCTTTTGCGAAAGGCAGGTGCATCGAAGGAAATGGCAAACCTTGTTGGAAAAGCCTTGGAGCAGATGGTTCTGGAAAAAGCCATCTATGCGGTGGAGGCTTGGGCTGAGAAAGAATTGCAGAGAACGGGAAGGAAGCTGGCCAGCTCCGAGAAGATGAAGAAGGCTATAGCAGAGGTAAAGAGGGCAAAAAGGCAATTGGAGAAATGGGGAATCAGGATGGATATAGACTTTAACGAGGAGGCAATAGAGAAGAAGATCCAGGCGGTCTTCGACCAGATCAAGGAGAGGCTCCACTCCGCCTAAATTCGCTTCATGAAGCAGGGCGCTCCCTTCCCTCCCCTCCTCTTTTACCTCGCCAAGGGCTTATACTCCTATCAATTCTTCTTCCTCCGCCAGGATTCCCGCTTCACCATCACCTTGAAAGCTCGTCAGGTGGGCTTCTCCTACGCCTTCTCTGCCCGCGCCCTCCATCGCGCCCTCAGCAACCCACCCTATACCGCCTTCTTCCTCTCCCTCAACCAAAGGGATGCAGAGGAGAAGATTCGCTATGCCCGCCTCCTCTTCTACGCTCTGCCCAAGGAGGTGAGGGGTGGGATTAGGCTCGTCAGAGATAGCCTCCAAGAGATAACCTTCTCCAACGGCTCGCGTCTCGTTTCCCTTCCCTGCTCTGCAGGTCTGCGGGGGCGCTCGGGACACCTCTACCTGGACGAGTTCGCCCATTTCCGAGAGGACAAGGAGATCTTCACCGCTGCTCTACCCCTCATCTCCCGAGGCTACGAAGTCCACATCGCCTCCACTCCCCTCGGCGCGAGGGGACTTTTCCACGAGATCTACACAGAGAAGGAGAAGTATCCCCTTTATAAGAGAAAGAGGATACCCTGGTGGCATTGCCCCGTCTTTTGTGAGGACATCGTTGAGGCGAGGTCAAACGCGGAACAGATGTCGACCGAGGAGAGGGTGGAGAAATTCGGCACGCCGGCGCTCAAGGAGATATTCCGCTCCTTCCCCACGCTGGAAGGCTTTCAGCAGGAGTATGAGTGCGCCTTTCTATCCGATGCAGGTTCCTTCTTCCCCTACGATGTCATCCTCAACGCTACCCTCGAGGACCTCCCTCCTGCGGAGATGGAAAAGGGCAACTTTTACCTCGGCATCGACATCGGAAGGACGAGGGATGCCACAGCGATAGCGCTCGTCTATCAACCCTTCCAAGGCTTCGCCCACCTCGCCGATTTAGGCATATTCTTCAAACTGTCCTTCAATGAGGCGTTCAAGAGGATCGAGGATCTCATCAGGGCATACCATCCCCTTAGGGTATATGTAGACCGCACGGGGATGGGGATGCCATTGGCGGAGGAATTGAAAAGGCGTTGGGGGAACCTAATAGAGGGGATACATTTCACTCCCCAAAATAAGGAGGCGATGATAACCAATTTGAGGGGATTGCTGGAAAGGGGGGAACTGAAGATCCCCAGGCATCCCGAGCTCGTATTTCAACTCCATAGCATAGAGAAGGGTAAGTATTCGGCGAGGGGGCACGACGACGCGGTCTGGGCGCTTGCCCTCGCCTGTGCCGGCGTAAGGTCGAGCGGTGGATGGGAGGTTGCCTCCACGGATAGCCTCTTTCTTTAGAAGAGGACCTCAGGGCCAGGGGAAGAAGGGAACGGGATTATTGGTTATGCAAGCATAAAGGGTGCAGAGGACGGCCATGGTGAATTCGCCGAAGATGAGTCCGAGGAAGAAGGGTCTCGCCCTTCTATAGAGCCTCATTCCTCCCGCGGTCAATATGGCTGATTTGAGGACCCAGGCAACGAGGATGGGGAACCAGAAGACGATCAACCCCCAGGAGGTGCACATCGCGTAGCCCAAGGGATGGAAGGGCCACCACCAGAACCTCATCCTCATGATGGTGAGGAATACGGTGAACAACGCGCCCAAGATGAAGAAGGAAAGATAGTTGATGTTGTGGGGAGCGGTGCCCTCCACAAATGGCTTATTCTCCCGGAAGAATTGAATGTTATTCCCTTGAAAGGGGAAGGTATAGAGGTTGATTCCCCCCTTCTTATAGGCGACCACCATGTGGAAGTAAGTGCCCACAACGATGGAGGCGGTTATCGCCAGGGCGAATATCCAGGCAAGGGAACGCCTTCTTAATTTAACCCCCTCCGCTATCCTGAAACCATCAAGGAAGCCGGTGAGCAGTATTCCCCTCAAATCCCTGGTAAACATCGCATCGAAAAAGGCGAGGACGGTGAGGTTTTGAGCACCAAGGGCACTGGCGGGACGGAAGAGTGAATATACATCCAGGGGAGTGAAGCACCCCTCGGTCATTATCAACCCACCTTCCGCAGTGGAGCGTGCCATCACTATAGCCTCTACGAAGATATAGATGATGAACTCGAAGAACGCTAACCAAAGCGCCATCCCCGCCAAATCGCTCCAAACCCCGATCAGGATCAGGGAGATCAATAGCCCCCAAAACGCCACCCGGTAGGGCATGACCTCGTCTTTCTCCTCGGGCGCCTTCCCCAAAGCGGTTTTGATCACCCGCTTGAGATGTGGGAAGGCAACATAGAAGAAGTAGCCAGCAACTACGAAGAATGCCCCCGTGGTCTGGTAGGCTATGAATTGCTGGGCTGCTGCGTGGGGGGCATTTACGATCTCTATGTTGAAGCTCGTCGCTATCAACTCCTGAAACTTGAAGAAGAGGTAAAAGAACCAAAAACTAAAGAGGAGTTGGGAAGGGAGGAGGTAGAAGAAGCCTATTCCAGCGAAGGATATATAGGCATGGAAGAAGGTCAACCCCTTCCAGGGATAATTAACCATGTATTGATTGAGGTTTATATCCAGGTTTATCTCCGGGAGATAGGGGAAAACCTTTTGGAGGGCGTTCAAGCCGAATACACAGCCTGGGACGGCAAAGCCCATCCACATCAATCTGTTGGAGAGAAACGCCTCCCCCTCCGTTATCATCTCTAAGGGGAGTTGCACTAAAGGGAAGGGTAACTTCTCACCTTCCACCCATTGCTTCCTCATGATCGCCGCCAGACAGAAGAAGGAGAAGAAGACGAGCAGGATAAGGATATACCACCTAAAAAGGGGACCCAACCAGACCTTCCAAGGTATAGGCTCCCCGCCGAAGTAACCCTCGTAATACCCCCTTATAACCTCCTGCTTCTCGGGACCCGTGGGGTCCCAAGGAACAAGCCAACGCTTTATATGAGGGAAGAAGAGCTCCTGCCATTTGTTGACGGGATCAGCATAGTAGTTTATGCCCGCCAAAGTGGGAGGGAGATCCTCCATGAGCCCACGAGAGGATATCATGGCACTGACGAGCATCATGCAGAATATCACCACTAACTCCTGGGGAGTGAGGGGTCTCATGAAGCGACGAAGGGCTCTGTTGATCAAAATGAGGAAAAAAAGCACCCCTATGACCACAGGGGGCAACTGGAGGAAACCAATCTGGATGTATTTCGTGACCAACTCCGCCCAGGTAACTATGAAAGAGACCAGGGCGACGCAAACCAGCCCGATCAGGATGGCTCTAAAAGTCAATTCGCTTCCCTCCTTAACTCCACCATTTATCTATCACCTCTATCACGCTATTCCCCAGCACATTTATCGCTCGCTCCTCCACCTCTATGCCCTCCTTCCCTTTATAAGCCTTGGGAATGTCCGTCCGTAGATATTCTATCCGCAGGGTAATAGGAGGCGTAAACCTGAGCGGCTTGAATTCCTTTACCCTTCCCAATGCTCTCTTAGTGGCTTCCTTTATGAGTTTTCGCACCCTATGGGGCGGCAGACATATGGCAGAGGTGCGGGACAAAGGTCTCTTCACCGCCACCGTTTCCACATCCCCCAATAGCTCCCTCGCTTCCCGGCACACTGCCGAATCCCCCGTCACCAAAACCACCGGTATCCCCAACTCCCCAGCGTAGGCAGAGATCAACCCCAATTCCCCTACCCTTTTTCCATTTATATAGGCGTTAACCCAACTGGTAGAAGACATGGTATGCTCGAGCACCCCTTCCTCCCCCGCCATACAATGAAAACCGATACACAAAATAGCATCCCAACCTTCTTTAAGACAGGGAGGATAACTCCCCCAGGGGGAGCCCACGATGACCTCTACTTCCTCCCTCAACTCCTCCAGGAAGAGGTTGTAGGCGTTGTTTGCGCCGTGACCGTCCACAACTAAGATCTCCTTCGCTCCCGCCTCCAAAGCACCCTCAATCGCGGAGTTCACCTCCTGCGTTAAGAGGCGTCGCGCCTCCTCATACATAGGATGCCCCTCTGAGACCTGCTTGGGCAGAACCACTCCCCCTACTCCTTCTAAATCGGTGATAATGTAGACCCGCATCCAGTTTATGCCTCCTTTCCCAAGGATTCGCTTTTTAAATGCATATTATACTAACTCCTGGTTTTTGGGAAACCGAAAAATTGACATCCGTCCCTCCTTTTTTTAATATCTTTAATGGGAAAGACATTTTCGCGAAGGAGATGAAATGCCCATGGAGCATCAGGAGGAAGGAGCAAAGCAAAATCTTCCCTCTTGGAAGCATAATGTCTTATTAATTTTAGGCGCCCTCATACTCATCGCCCTGGTGGTTTGGCTGGGCTTTAAGCGAGGAGTGGTGGTGGAGGGGAGGGTTATAGATGCCCTCACCGGCAATCCAGTAGCGGGGGCGCGTGTCTCCATCGGCTTGAAGGACACGACGACCGACCAATGGGGCAATTTCAAATTGAGGATCTCCCAAGTGGGGCAAGAAACAATAGTAAACGCGGAAGGGTACGAGCCTTTGCGCACCAATGCGGAAAGGAGCATGACCCTCTCCCTCGTTCCCACTCCGGAGAAGGTGGCAGGATACTGGTTCGACTATTGGCGGGCGGGGCAATACGAGGCGATGTATAACCTCCTCTCCGCCGACTCCCAAAGGGCAACGACGAAGGATGCCATGGCTGGGGAGTTCTCCCAATACAAATTGGATATAAGAAATTACAAGACCAAGGTCACCAATCAGAGCGGAGATTCCGCCGATGTGACCGCCGATGTGGAGATAAACACTCCCATGGGGAAGCAAACGCTCCAATTCAACCTCCACCTGGTCAAAGAAGGAGGGTTATGGAGGATAGTTTGGTATAGCTCCTCTATCCCTCCAGCCCCCGCGCCAGGACAGGCTCCTTCCGCGCTCCAAACCTCCCCAGAGCAAGCTCCTTATGCGCCCCAGACTTCCCCAGAGCAGGCTCCTTCCGCACCCCAAACCTCCCCAGAGCAAGCTCCTCCCACGCCCCAGACCTTTTAAAGGGCTTCCTTCGCCGTCAACTCCAACGCCTTATCTATTTCTCTTTGAAGGATAGGGGGGAGTCCGGGCATCTCTATGTGGAGGAAGCCCCTGGTGATGGCGGAAACCGCCTCCTCCCTCCTCAATCCCCTTGTCATGAGGTATTCCACCGCTTCCTCCGCTATGGGACCGATCGCTGCCTCATGAGAAAGATCGCTTAAGGGAGCTTCCTCAGCTATCAACTCGGGGATAGCCTGTATCATCGCCTGGGAGGAAAGGAGAATGCCCCGGCAATCCAGATGCCCCTTGGTATCGTTCGCCCTTCCTATTAGTTGTCCCCTCATGTAGAGTTGGGAGGCATCCCCTCCTATACTGCGGGCGATGGATTCCCCCCTCGTGTTGGGGGCGGAGAAGATTATCCTGGTTCCTAAATCTATATAGGAGTTCCCCCTTCCATACACTATGGAATTGAAGGTAGCCCTCGCCCCCTCCCCTTTTAATATCGCCGTGGGATAAGCCTGAAGAGATTTAACGGGGCGGAGAAGAACATAATTATTAACGAAGGTCGCTCCTTCCTCCAATATGACGGTGGTGCGGGGACGAACATCAAACTCCTCCCCCCAATTGTGGATCATGGTGAAGTAAAGCGTGGCTCCCTTCTTGACATAGAACTCGCTTATCCCTATGTGCACCCCTCTCCTCACCCGGGGGGCGATCGTGCATCCGGTGAGGAGGTTCAATTCCGCCCCTTCTTCTACTATCACGATATTGTGCACATTCTGCATCGCCCTATCCTCACCCAGGAAGAGACAGGCTTGAATGGGGGTAGCCACCTTCTCTCCCGGAAGAGCCCTTATGAAATAGCCGTGAGTTTGGAGGAGATGGGCAGTGGCGGTATATTTATCCGCATCCACGGGGACCGCCCTCCACCAATAATCCATCATCCAGTCCTCCTTCAATACCTCCTCCGTGCTCATTATCTCCAGTTTCCCCCTGTACATCTCCTGGACCTTACTGTAGATGGGAGCCCTGTCCAATTGGAAATAGGAACCCGCTCGCTCCTTCTCCTCCGGGATCACCCCCACCTCCAGCGCCCTTTGCCTTATCTCCTCGGGAAGATCCTCCAAAGAGGAAACACCCTCCCTCTCGGGAGGGAGGAAGAACTCGCTCAAATCCACATCGGGACCGTAAGGAGAAGGTTTTTCCTTAGCCTCCTCTGCCTTCTTCGTTAATTCCTTTAAATATTCCTGCATCTCGCGCATTCTAAGCATCCCTCATAGCCATGTTCTTTTATCTGCTTCAAAAGATCACGAGGATTGCCCTCGCATATGATCCTGCCATCTATCATTACATGCCCGATATCCGCATTGACATAATCCAGGATGTGCCCCGTATGGGTTATCACCAGCCCCGCCTTCTTCTTCTCCCTAACCTTTGTCTTTCCCAAGAGTATGTTTATCGCTTCCCCAATCAAGGCGATGTTATCCAGATCCACACCCGATTCCGGCTCGTCTATCAGGGCTAAAAGGGGCTTTTGAAGAAGGAGTTGGAATAGTTCCACCTTCTTCATCTCCCCACCGGAAAAGCCATGGTGAAGATCCCTATCCAAAAGTTCCTCGCACTCCAATAGTTTCGCCACTTGCTTCACGCTTTCCCCGTCTTCCTTCAGGATGTAGTTAGCCAATTGCCGTAAAGTAACACCCCTTATAGTGGGGGGTCTCTGGAAGGCGATGCCCAAACCAAGGCGTGCCCTCTCATCCGTTGACATGTTGGTTATATCCTGCCCTTGCCAGATTATCCTTCCCTTGGAAATGTTAAGATTACCGAGCCCCATTATCGCCCTAAGGAGGGTTGTCTTGCCGGAGCCGTTGGGCCCCATCAATATATGCGTCTCCTCCTCCCCTATATACAGGTTCACCCCCCTCAACACCTTCTTTCCTTCTATCTCTACTTCCAGATCCTCTACAAGGAGCATTTCGCCTATGCTTCACCTCCGTGAGCCTTCCTCATCCATCAAATTATAACTTTCGCCTTCCCTTTGTCCACACAGGAGAATAAAATTTGTATAATTTTAGTCGTAATCCTATAAGGAGGTGTTTTCAATGGAGATCCACCTGATCGCCAACGCCCACATAGACCCGGTGTGGCTCTGGCGCTGGCCGGAGGGAATGCAGGTGGTCAGGGCAACCTGTCAGAACATCCTGGAGTTGATGGAAAAGTTCCCCCATTTCAAATTCGTGTTCTCCTCCGCTTCCTTCTATAAGTGGCTTAGAGAGGTGGACGAAGAACTCTTCCTCAAGGTAAAAAGATATGTAGAAGAAGGGCGCTGGGAAATCGTGGGAGGCTGGTGGGTTGAGCCCGATTGCAACATACCCACGGGCGAGTCCTTCGTCCGCCACTCCCTTTACGGTCAACTCTATCTTGAAGAGAACCTGGGAAGAAGAGCAAGGGTGGGCTATAACCCCGACTCCTTCGGGCACAACGCCTCCCTCCCACAAATCCTCTCCAAATCCAGGCTCCCTTACTATGTCTTCATGCGCCCCTCCCCTTGGGAAAAGGAATTGCCCTCCTACCTCTTCCTATGGAGGAGCAGGGATGGCTCTTCCGTCCTAACCTTCCGCATCCCTTTCTCCTATACGGGCGGAAGGGACATCAAAGAGCATATAAAGCGAGTGATAGGGGAAATGGATGGAAAATTGGATAGGACAATGTGCTTCTTTGGAAGGGGAGACCACGGTGGAGGACCTGTGGAGGAGGACCTGAAAAGCATAGAAGAACTGAAGCAAGAACTCGAGGGACATAAACTCACCTTCAGCACCACCTACCAGTTCTTCCAAACCGTAAAGAAGGAAGATCTGCCGATCGTGGAGGGGGAGCTCCAATATCACTCTCGGGGCTGTTATACCTCCTGCACCATGATAAAAACCCTTAACAGGAGGACGGAATGCGCCCTCATAAATGCGGAGAAGTTCGCCACCTTCGCTTCCCTTCTCACGGGGAGGGAATACCCAAGGGAAGAATTGAGGAAAGGCTGGGAGAACCTCCTTTTCTGCCAATTCCACGATATCCTGGCGGGAACGAGCATCCCCTCCGCCTATGAGGATGCCCGCAATATGTTGGGAGAAGCGTTGAGCATAGGGGAACGAGTCACCCACCTTTCCCTCCAAAGCATCGCCAGGAATGTGAACACCCTCGGCGAAGGGGAAGCGGTGCTTATCTTCAACCCCTCCTCCTGGACGAGGAGGGAAGCGGTGGAAGTGGAGCTCGCCTGGAGTGGGGAGGGAATGAAGGTGGTGGATGCCTTCGGGAAGGAGGAACCCGCTCAGGAAATACAATCCCAAAGCGTCACCGGCATGCGGAGGTTCCTCTTCATGGCGGAGGTTCCTCCCCTCGGCTATGCCCTCTATAGGCTACTTCCCTCTGAGAAAAAAGAAGGCGTCCCCTGCCTGGAGAACGAATACCTAAAGATAGAGATCGACGAGAACGGATACATCTCTCGCTTTTGGGACAAGAAGAACGAAATGCAACCTCTCCTTTGCCCTGCCTTCGTTCCCATAGTCGTTAAGGATGAAGGAGATGCCTGGGCGCATGACATAGTCTCCTTCCGAGAGGAGGTGGGTAGGTTCGTGGCCAAGGAGATCAAATGGGTAGAGAAAGGACCGATTCGCTGGAGATTGAGGGTGAAGAGCGAATACGAAAGAAGCTCCCTCTGGGAGGACTTCGTCCTCTATAGAGATTTGCCCTTCTTGGATGTAGAATGCACCTTGGATTGGCGAGAGAAGCATAGGATGCTGAAGATAGCAGTGCCCACTCCATGGAAGGACTCCCTTGCTACCTTCTCCATCCCCTACGGTTTCGTAGAGAGACCCCAAAACGGAGAGGAACAACCCCTCGGCAGTTGGATGAACATAGATTCCCCCCGGGGGGATTATGGCATTGCCCTGATAAACGATTGCAAATATGGGGGGGATGTCATGGAGGGGGAA
>CAYVMD010000064.1:0-9682 GCA_964452465.1 uncultured bacterium
CTCTACAACCCCTATATCGTGAATCACTCCGGCGAAAACGAGCAGTTCCTTTTCCTCATAGGGCAAATCCAATTCGTTTGCCATCGCTTCCACCAGCTCCCCAACCCGTTTCCCATGCCCCTGCATTCCCGTCCATCTCCCCTCAACTATCCCCGAGAATGCCTCCAACACTCCCCTTAACGCTTCCCTATTCCTCTCTGCTGCCCTCAGGATATACAATGCCCCCAATATAACACCACCTATAATGGGGAAAAGCACCATCCAATAGGGGGAGAAATATACCCTTGCCATTATTACCGCTCCCAAAGCCAATGGGGTATACTTAACTGCGCTCTCCTTCCATCTCGTCCACCAAAATCGGCGCTTGAACAATCTCCCATCCCTTATCCCCACGGCGAGCGTAACGGTTATTACCTCCATCAAATAATATACCACCGCGCATCCCAGGGTGAGAGGTATCAATAGGTTCCCTACAGCGGATTCCCCTCCCATCCATATCCTTGCTAAATTCACCACATACAAATTAACCGCTCCCGCTGAGGCATTTCCCACAGAGCGCAACAGGTCCTTTGGCCTTGCCAAGACATCCGTCAAAAAAATGATGACCCACAACATCCATACCGTAGCGGGAAACCCCAATCCCATCAGGGATACCAAGGCAAATGCCCACCCTCCCGTTAAGAATCCTCCCTCTACAAAGGGGATGAGGAGGAACTCCGCTCCCAGCGTCATTAGAGCAAGGAGTATATACGCCCACCACTCGTTCGCTCCCCATCCCAGCATGCTCTCCATCCAAAAGAGGGCGCTTTTCCCCAATATCCAAAAGCCTAATCCGGTTAATATCAACTCATATACACCAAGCAAAAGCCTCTCACGCTTCATATAACTCCCTCACTATCTCGGGTCTTTCCTTCAGGACCTCCTTCAAGGCATCTATCGTCCTTCTGTCCCGTTTCCCTTGCCTCGCCTCCTCATCCAGTATCTCCAAGGCTTCCTCCAAGGTATAATGGGAAGGCTGGCGGTAAGGGCGGGGAGAGACGAGGGCGTGGAAGGCATCCACCACCCCTATTATCCTCGCCTCTATCCCTATCTCTTCTCCCTTCTTCCCCCAATAGCCGGAGCCATTGAGACGCTCATGATGGAATAATATCAATTCCCCCAGCGGTTTCAAGAAATCCACCTCTTGCATTGCCTCATAGGGCACGGATGTATGGCTTTTAAGGAATTCTCGCTCCTCGGGGGAGAGTTGCTTCGAGCTGAAAAGCGTCTCCTCATCCAGGGCGATCTTGCCCACATCGTGGAGCATCGCCGCCTGCCTCAGAACCTCCAACCTCCAACCGGGCACCCCCAGTTTCCTACCCACCTCCTCCGCCAATCTCCCCACCATCTCGCAATGCCTCCGCGTGGAGACATCGACCTTCTCCAACTGCCCGTGCAACAGTCCGATGAAGGTCAGCAACAATTCCCTCCTCCTCAGGTGCTCCACATAGAACCGCCTCATTATGTAGAGGAAGGTTAACAATGCCAGGAGCAAGAGAAATACCCCTCCCACCTGGTAGACCAAAACAAAGGCAACTCCCAAGGCGGTCTGGAGGAAGACGAATAAAGCCCCCCAGGAAGAGTTGCTCCACCAAATCTCCCTGAGGCTCTTCCCCTCCCAGATGCTCCCCATGAGGGAGGAGAGGAAGGTATTTGGGAAGAAGTAGATGAGGGTGAGGAGGAAGAGGGCAAGGATGTGCTTATAGCACTCCTGGGGAGAGGCAAAATGGCTGGCGTAAGCCCAGGTCAGCCCAGCTATGCCCGCCGGCCAGGCAAGGATCCCTATGTTAAGGAAGAGGATGGATAAATAGAAAAGCGCCTTGGAAAGGTCCCTCGTGAGGATGTCCTTCCGCCTTTCCCCATCCAGAAGGCAGGAGAAAAAGAAGGCGAGGGAATCCAGCCAGGCGCCTGCGGAGGGTCCATAGAATATTATCGCCGATACTACGAGGGGAAACTCCGCCGATTCCCCCAACTGCCCGATGGGCAACTCCACCCGGAAGGTGTGGAGTAGGAGGCAGGCTACGAAGAGGATGAGGAAGGGAAGGTCCCAGGGATGAAAGGGGAAAAAATGGGATAAAAATAGGAGGAAGAGGAGAGCGCTTCCTCCTATTGCTATTCCCAATATAGAGATCTTCCTTCTTCGCTCTTCCACTGGTTTCCGCTCTCAAGCCCAAGCCCTTGCGCTCAGTGGGGCCAAAAAGTTTGGCCCGCGCCGCCGAGCAGGAGGAAAGCCAGCGCTGCCATGATGATCTTATACCACCTCGTCATATTTCTCACCTCCCCTTGATTTAGTCCCTTCCGGGCGTCCTCCCGCTCTGCTCTAAGTTTTCAACTAAACTTCAAGGGCTTGGAGCCTTCTTATCTCTCGGCGCTTTCGCCTCCCGCTTCGCTGATGTAAATGGCGAGGCGCCTATTTATCGCGCTCAATGTAGCAAGGACAGCCGCCTTCCCCACATCCTGCTTCACCAACGCTGCCCCCGCCAGGGGCTCCTCCCCCTCGGGGGAGAGGAGGTCCACTAAAACCACCACCGTTTCCCTCCCCTTGGAATCCATCAGCAGGATATCGTTCAAGGAAAAGGCTACCTCATCGGGGAGGCATTTGGCAACCGCGTTTAAGGTCGCCTGGGAGAAGAGGGTTAAGATGTTGCGAGAACTCGCTGCTCCCGTTGCCTCTCCTTCCAATATCTCCTCTCCCTTCTTCAATCGGACTACCGTCTTCGCCCTCGTTCCCGCCACCGAGAGGGAGAGGTCGTGGAACTTCAACCTTTTCTCCACTAACTTCCTCTCTTCTCCCAATTGAGCCACGCTTATCTTCCTATGATCGACGCTCAGGTTGAACCTCGCCAGGAGGAGGGATTCCACATCCCTCACCATTTGCTTGGGAGAGCGCTGGGATTCAACGACGACATGGATCTCCTCCACTTCCCCCGCCTCGTTGATCACCACCCTTGCCCCCTGCACCCCTTTCAAACTGCGCAGGGCTTCCTCCAATTCCTTTACCGAATAAGCCCTTAGCGGTTCCTCTGCCATTTCATTCCCTTATGCTTGCGGATAACTCCTCTATAAGGGCGCGCTTTATCCTCTCCATCAGGGAATCCACTTCCTCGGAGGATAAAGTTCGCCCTTCACCTCGGAAGGATAGGGAGAAGGCAAGGCTTCTCTTTCCCTCCGGCACTGGCTTCCCTTCGTAGACATCGAACAAAAAAACATCCTCCAAGTGTTTGCCTCCGCTCGCTTTTATCAGATCTATAATGTCCTTCGCTTTGATATCCTTGCTCACTATGAGGGAGAGGTCCCTCTCCACCGCTGGCACCCTTGGTAGTTCCTTATATTTCCTCTCCCTCCTTGCCAATTCCTCCAACTTCAATTCCCCCAGATAGAGGTCCTTGCGAATGTCGTAAAACCTTCCTACTTCCTCCCTAAGTTTCCCGATGGAGCCGATCGCCTTCCCATCCACCAGGATCTCCGCCGTATACCCTGGCTCGAGCAGGGGGTGCTCTTTCTCTCGGAATTCGCCTTCCAGCCCCAGCTCCTCCAGGACTCCTTCTATTATCCCCTTGAGGTAGAAGAAATCGTTCTCCCTTCCCTCCTTTCCCATTTGCCAGTTTCTATCCCTTCTCCCTGCTACTGCGACCCCTATCCTTTTTTCCTCTCCCTCCTTCCTATAGATCTTCCCTATCTCGAAGATCGCTAAATCTTCCACCTCGCGGGAGAAGTTGTGTTCCGCCACCCTCGCCAGGGAGGGGATGAGGGAGGGGCGGAGATAGCAATATTCATCGCTGAGGGGGTTACGCACCGCTAATGTTTCTTCCCGGGGGAAGAACCTCTCCACCTCTTCCCTGCTCAAAAGGCTGTGGGAGATGACCTCCCACAATCCCATTCTGAGGAAGATTTCCCTCACCTTGTCCTCCCAGGCAACGGAGACGGTCTTGCCTCCCAAGGTGCTCCTTGCCAGGGGCAGAGTTGTGGGTATCTTGTCATATCCGTATATCCTCGCCACTTCCTCCACCAGATCCGCGGGTTCCTTAAGATCCGCTCGATATGTTGGGCAAATCACCCTCCAGCCATCCTTTTCCTCCCTCACATCCAGATGAAGGCTTAAGAGGATGGCTTTTATTCGTTCCTTATCCAGATTCGTCCCCAACAATCGGTTCACCATCTCCCAACGAAACATTATCTGCCTGGGGAAGACCTTCTTAGGGTGCACATCTATCAATCCCTTCGCCACCTCTCCTCCTGATAATTCCTTCATCAATCGGGCGCAATAGGAGACGGCGAGGGGAGGTAGGTAGGGGTCCACATAGCGTTCGAAGCGATAGGATGCCTCCGTGGAGAGCCCCAATCTCCTGGAGGTCCTCCTCACCGAGGAGGGATTGAAGTGCGCTCCTTCTATCAGCACATTCTTTGTTTCCCAATTCACCTCCGTTTCCATCCCACCCATGATCCCCGCTAAGGCTATCGCCCTTTCCTCATCCGCTATCACAAGCATTCCCTCCTCCAGGGTCCTCTCTACTCCATCCAGGGTTATCAGCTTCTCCCCTTGCCTTGCCTTCCGCACTATTACCCTTCTTCCTCGGATGAGGTCTAAATCGAAGGCATGGAGGGGTTGTCCTGTAAGGAGCATGGTATAGTTGGTGGCATCGACTATATTGTTTATCGCCCTCGTCCCCGCTTTTTCCAAGCGTTCCTTTAGCCAAGGGGGGCTTTCCTTCACTTCCACCCCCAGAACGATGCGGGCGCAGTAACGGGGGCATAGATCCTCCTCCCATATCTCAACGCTGGCAAGGTCTTCCGCCCTGCTTTCTCCCTCCTCAGTTGTGAAGGAGGGCAGGTTCAGGGGGAGACCTAATTTAGCAGACAATTCCCTTCCTATGCCTATCAAGGAGAGGCAATCCCCCCTGTTAGAGGTGACCTTCACATCCAAGATAGCATCTTCCCCTCCTTCTATTATCCCCTCCACCTCCAAGCCCAACATCGTCAAGATTTGTCCCACTTCCTGGGGAGATAGATTACATTCTATTATCTCCCTCAGCCAGCTCAAAGGAAGGAGCATCTTCACTCCTCCGCTGCTTTGATTATCTGCATTGCCTCATAAAGGCTTTTCGCTTCCTCTCCCTCCAAGACCCGGATATCCCTCACACTGTGCATGGGGATGTAATGGATATGATCTTTGAACTTTACCTCTCCCTTTCTTCGGGTGGAGAAAGCAACCTCAAATTCATGGAACCAAAAACCCTGCTCTTCCCAGGAAAGGATGAAGCCATGTTTATAAGCAAGGTTAGCTCCATCCGCTCCCTGGAAAAGGACTATTTCCACGGGCATTTCTCCCTTTCTTACTTTTTCTTTTAGATCATCCTTATACCGCATCTTTTTTCTCCTTTTGGGATAAGTAAAGGCAAGCAGTATAGCGCGGGTGGGGAAAGATAAACCTTTCCCCACCCGTGGGTTTTCTTACTCGCCAGACGGCGCTGGCGCTGCCGGTCCGCCTCCAGGCGTAACGGGAGCCCCCGGTGTGGGCGTTACTGGTCCCTTGCCAGGCATCATCGGTCCTTTGCCGGGCACATTCATCATGGGACCCTTCATCATCGGCGGGGGACCTCCGGCCGGCTTCTTGGCACCCGTCGCCCAGAAGTAGACAGCAACGATGATAGCCAACACGATAATGATGACTATCACCGCTACCGCCGGGCTAACCTGCTTTCCAGTAGCCACCTATTTCACCCCCTTTCTTTTTGTAATTTTTGGTAAATTATAAAGAGAGGCGTAAATTCCTGTCAATTTTCCTCCGGCAGATTTCCTAAAAATCTGCTGATCTTCTCCATCTCCAAGGGCTCTATCACCGCGAATAACAATTCCAAAGCCAGAAGCCAAAGCATTATTATCATTTCATCCGAGGGGCTTTCCAGAACCCTCATTAGGAAATCCTTCACTATCTCCTCATAGGAGGAAGAGGCTTCGTAAATATCGAACCTTCCCTCTCTCTTCTCCGGTATAAAGCCTTCGTAAAACTCATCGAGGAATTTCCGCACATTCGCGGGCGTTGCGTGTTCCAACCTTCTTCCAAACTCCCTCCTTACTATCTCCTTGAACTCCTCTATTCTCATAGGGAGAGTATCCTCGCTATCTGAAATCTTGTCAAGTCTATTTCTTTCTCCAAGCCCTCCAGTTCCTCCAAGCGGTGGACTACCACTTCTTCCCTTTTCATTCCCAGCAGATATCCGAACTTCCCCTCCAGTACCATTTTCGCCGCCTGGAAACCCAAAAGACTCCCTAAGACCCTGTCCCTCGCGGAGGGACTTCCACCCCTCTGGGCATAACCCACCACGCTGCTCCTCGTTTCCAACCCCGTTCTCTCCCATATCAGCCTTGCTATCTCCTCCGCCTTGCCTGCTCCCTCTGCCACCACTACCAAGCATGACCTCTTGCCCCTTCTCTTCCCTTCCTTTATCCTCTCTATCAATTCCTCTGCCTTGAACTCCATCTCCGGGATGATTATGAATTCCGCCCCTCCTGCTAAACCCACCTCCAGAGCGATGAAGCCTCTGTCCCTTCCCATCACCTCCACTACGAATATTCGTTCATAGGAGGAGGCAGTATCCCTTATCTTATCTATTATCCCCAAAGCGGTGTTCACCGCGGTATCAAATCCGATGGTCGGATCCACTCCAGGCACATCGTTGTCTATTGTGGAGGCGATCTGAACAACGGGGACTCCCCAGGCCTTATGCAAGGCTATAGCCCCCTTTAGCGTTCCATTGCCTCCGATTATCACCAAAGCGTCTATCCCTGCCCTTTTTAGGTTTTCCACCGCTCTTTCTTGGTTCTCTTTTTCCTTGAACTCCTCCGCCCTTGTGGTTCCCAATATCGTTCCTCCCAAATTTATTATCCCGCCCACTGACCCCAATTGCATCTCCTCCATATATCCCTCCATCAAGCCCAAATATCCCTTTTTTATACCTACCACCTCTGCTCCCTGGGATATCGCAGTCCGGACAACCGCCCTTATTGTGGCGTTCATTCCGGGGGCATCCCCTCCACTGGTCAATACCCCTATCCGCATATCACCCTCGCTCCCTCAGAAACATCCTCACGCTCCTCAAAGTGGGCAATCCTCTTATCGCTCCTCTCTTGGTGCAGGTAAGGGCTCCCACCGCATTGGCGAATCTCGCTATCTCCTCTGCCCTATCCTCGAAGTTATCCCTGTCCTCCAGAAGGCGAAAGAGCATTCCCGCGACGAACCCATCCCCAGCCCCCGTCGTATCCACCACCCTCACCCGGAAACCCTCCACACACCCTTCGCCTTTCCCGTGCTTGTAATAGCAACCCTTCTCACCCAATGTTACCATGACTAGGCGTTTCCCTTCTCTTAGTATCTCCTCGCTCCCCTCCTCTATGTCCTTCCCTGTTAAGAATTCCACCTCCTCCCCGCTCAATTTCACCACATCTGCGTATCTCAACCCTAACCTGATGCCTTCTTTAGCCTCCCCCTCGCTTCTCCAAAGGGAGAGCCTCAGATTGGGATCATAAGAGATTAGAAGCCCAGAGGAGGAAGCAACCTCCAGTGCTTTCAGGGTGGCGGAACGGGAGGGTTCGTTTATCAAGGAGATGGAACCAAAATGAAAGATCTTCCCCTGTTTGATGTAATCCTCCTCTATCTCCTCCGGCGCAAGCATCATATCTGCTCCCGGGTTTCTGAAGAAGACGAAATCCCTCTCTCCTTCCTGGGTGAGGGAAACGAAGGCGAGGGTAGTTCTATATTCTTCGCTCATCCGAAGGTAGGAGGTATCAACCCCGCATCTTTTCAAGGTCTCTTTGATGAAGAATCCGAAGGGGTCGTTCCCCACTTTCCCGATGAAGCCGACCTTTGCCCCTAATTTCCCCAATCCGCTGGCGACATTGGCGGGGGCACCTCCTGCCGCTTTAAAAAAGCCGGGGGCTTGCCACAAGGCAAGCCCCCGCCTCAGGGAAACGAAATCTATAAGCGCCTCCCCTAATACGACGAAATCCACCATTCTCACTTGAACAGGGTTTTGAATTCCTCCAATAGTTGGGGAGGAACGGTCTTGGTCTTGCCCACCGCTTCCTCCAGGTCAACACTCACTATTTCCTGCCCCCTCAAGGCGGCCATCTTGCCGAATTCCCCATTGTGCACCATATCGACCGCTTTCAGCCCCACCCGCGTCGCTAATATGCGGTCGAATAGGGTGGGGGCACCTCCCCTCTGAATATGTCCTATCTGTGCCCAACGCGTTTCATAGCCTGTTCTCTTCTCGATTTCCCTCCCCAACCAACTTGCTACTTGCCTTTCCCTCAGGATCTTGTGTCCGAAAGCGTCTACCCTTACCTCTTCCTCCTCTTCCGGAGGCAATTCCACTCCTTCCGATGCTACCACTATAGCGTAGGGCTTCCCCCTCTCCCTTACTTTCTTTATGTGTTCCACCAATTTATCCATATTTAGGGGTTCTTCGGGGATGAGGACATAATCCGCTCCTCCAGCGACCGCGGTATAGAGGGCAACCCAGCCAGCGTGCCTTCCCATAACCTCGAAAACCATCACCCTGAAGTGGGAACGGGCGGTATCCTTCAAGCGTTCCATGGCATCCATGGCTACGCTTACAGCGGAGTCAAAGCCGAAGGTGGCATCGGTGGCGGAGAGGTCATTGTCCATCGTCTTGGGCACGCCAACGACGGGCACTCCTCGCTTGTACAGTTCCTTCGCCACGGTGAGGGTATCATCCCCGCCTATTGCTATTAGAGCATCCAGCCCCAACTCCTTGAAGTTCTGTATGCACTTCTCCATGTCCTCCTCTTTCTTCAGGGGGTTGGTGCGGGATGTGAAGAGGATCGTCCCTCCCTTGGATATTATCTCCTCCACATCCTCCAGTTTAAGGGGAACCGTGTCCTTGTTTAGGAGACCTGCCCATCCCGCTTTAATCCCTATCACCTCGTCTCCGTAGTCAAGCGCTCTATAAACGACCGCCCTTATAGCGGGGTTCAATCCAGGGCAATCGCCTCCGCCTGTCAAAACTCCGATACGCATAACATTTCACCTCCTATACTTTTTCCCTAATTATACCCCTCCCTTGCTTCCAAATACAATAGGTTTATTCTACCTCTATTAAGCCGTAGCCTTCTCCCCTTCTTCTGTAGACGAGGGCGATTTTCCCGGTACGGGTATTTTTGAACAGGAAGAAATCGTGCCCCAGTAATTCCATTTGATCTATCGCTTCTCCTTCGTCCATTACCTCCAAGGTTATGGATTTTCTGCGGACGATGGGGGGTTCCTCCACGAGGACGAGTTTCTCCCCTCTTGCTTTTCTCTGCAGTTTTTCCTTGAACCTCTTCAATTGCCTTTCCAACTTATCCACCACCGTATCTATGGAGGCGTACATGTCGTTCGACCTTTCCTCTCCCCTTGCCACGAGTCCGTCTCCCCTCAGGGTGACCTCAACCTTATGCCAATTCTTCTCTATGCTCACCACTACCTCTGCCTTTATCAGATCGTCGGAGAACCTTCTTAGTTTACCGAGTTTTTTCTCTATGTAATTTCTTATGGCAGTAGTAACCTCTATATTCCTCCCCTGGACGAGGATCTGCATATGCGAACCTTCTTTTTAAGAGGTAGGCGCCGTCCCCTTTCGGG
>CAYVMD010000065.1:0-8572 GCA_964452465.1 uncultured bacterium
TACGCGTTACTCGGCCGTTCGCCGCTCCGTAACCTCCCTTCCCCGAAGGGAAGGGAAGTCCGTCGCACGACTTGCATGGGTCAGGCGCGCCGCCAACGTTCATCCTGAGCCAGGATCAAACTCACCATTGGGAATTGATTTTATCTCACACCTTGAGTCGTTTTGGGAACCGTCGCTATTCAGTTTTCAAGAAGCAAGGCTTCCATTATTTATTATAGCCAACCCTCAGCAACCCGTCAACTCTCGTTTTTCTGTGTACCCACTAATAATTATAACACCCCCTGTCAAGTCGTCAATGTTTCGCGCTTTCTCAAAATAAAATCCATCCTACTACAGAAGGCAGAACCTCCTGAGAAAATCCTACAGGATCAACATCTCTTTAGGGAACTTGGTGAGGATCTGGGAGGAGCTCTTTCCCACGACCACCATGTCCTCTATCCTCACTCCCCCCAACCCCTCCCTGTATACCCCCGGTTCGATCGTCACCACCATGGAAGCGACTAACTTCTCCTTGGAGTTGGGGGCGAGGGGGGGTATCTCATGCACCTCCCTTCCCACGCCGTGTCCCAATGGGTGGGTGAAATAATCCGCCAACCCCTGCTCCCTCAAAGCTTCCCGCGCCTCTTCATCAATCTCCCCCGCCTTTTTCCCCTCCCTGATCGCTTCCAATGCCTTTTCCTGGGCGGATAGCACCGCGCTGTAGATCCTTACCAAATCCTCGCTCGGTTTCCCCCAAAAGAGGGTGCGAGTTATGTCGGCACAATAAGAATCGACCCTCGCTCCCGCATCTATGAGCACTATATCCCCCTTTTTCAACTTCCGAGAAGTGGGCTTTGCATGGGGGAGAGCGCTCCTTTCCCCAAAGGCGATTATGCTGGGGAAGGCAAGCGAACCCCCTCTTTTTCTAACGAACCACTCCAACTCCAAGGCTACCTCTTCCTCTCTTATCCCTTCCTTCAATATGGAAAGGCAGTGAGACAAAGCCTCCTCCGTCAAAGCAAGGCTCTTCTTCATCCGCTCTATCTCCCAATCCGCCTTTATCATCCTCTCCCTTTCCACGATGTCCCTCATAGGCACGAGCGAGATCCCCTTCAACATCCGCCGAAGGGTGCGGTAGAGTTGATAGTTGAGATTCCTCTCCTCGAAACCTAACCTCTTTATCCCTTCCTCCTTTATTCGATTGGCTATTCCCTCCCAGAAAGAGTCCTTGGGCCATACGATCTCGCAATCCCTGGCCTCCTCCTTCGCCTGGAGCACATACCTCCCATCCACGAACAGCACGGGATTCTCCTTGAGGAGAAACACACCAGCCGAACCGCCGAATCCGGTGAGATAGGCTATGTTCTCCAAATTGGTCACGAGTAGGGCATCCGCTTTTTTTAGTTTTTGAGTGATTTGCTTCATCCTTTCTCCTCCAAGATGTATTTGAGCGCCCGCAAGGCAAGGAGATAGCCGTAGGGGCCCAACCCATAGATCCCACCCAGGCAAACCGGGGCGATGACGGAATGCCTCCTGAATTCCTCCCTAGCGTGGATGTTAGAGAGGTGCACCTCTATGGCAGGGAGACGCACTCCCGCTATGGCATCCCTTATGGCGATGCTGTAGTGAGTAAAGGCGGCGGGATTTATTACTATTGCGTCCACCTTCTCCTCGAGGGCGTTATGTATCTCTTCTATTATCTCTTTCTCGCTGTTGTATTGCACGATCTTGACCTGGATATCCAACTTCTTTGCCTCCTCCTCGATGAGGTTGTTTATGGTAGCGAGGTCACGCCTGCCATAGATCTCGGGCTCCCTGAGCCCCAGTATATCCAAATTCGGACCGTGGATGACCAAGACCTTCATCTACCGTTCCTCCTTTCTCATTATAGTCCTTTCCATGACTTCCAACCAACTCTTCCTCCATTTTTTAAGGGAGAACTCCTCCCTAACGATCTCCCTTTGCCTCTCCCCGATCTCCCGCGCTCTGGACAAGACCTCCAGGATCCTCTCAGCCAAGGATTGGGGATTGGGTTCACACTTCTCGGTGGGAAGGTCAGCAAGCCCTCCCACGCTTGTGGAGATGGTAGCCACCCCGCTCGCCATTGCCTCCAGAGCGGAGAGGGAGGTTCCCTCCCCATAGAGGGAAGGGATGAGGCAGATCAATGCTTGATTATAGAGGGAACGCATACTTTCCCAGGGAACGTTCCCCCAGAATTTTACCCTACCCTCTAATTCTCGCTCCCTCACGAGTTTCTTAAGGTAGTTGGCGTAGCCGACTTGCCCTAAGCCACCCGCTATCCAGAGGGAGAAGGAAGGGATCTCCTTCTTGATAAGATCGAATGCTTGAATGGCTATATGCACCCCCCGAGAGAAGTAGAGGTTGCGGGGAACGAGGATTACTTCCTTTGGGATTTCCCTTCGGGGGGAGAAAGCCTCCTCGTCCACGCAATTGGGTATAAACCAGCGAAGAGGCTCTATCTCTTGGAACTTTCTCTCCCCGGGGGGGAGGGGAACCCCCATCTCCCTAAGAAAGAAGGTATCGTTGGCGACGAAGGCGGTGGACCTGCGAAAGGATAGGCGGGCGATCGCTTTCTTTAATTTAGCCGAGGGTTTGTGGGGGGCATCGTCCCAGATTACCCCATGGGAGATGGTTATGGTCCTTCTGTGCCAAAGGACAGGCAGGAAGTAAGGGGAGTAGTGGATGATGAGAAGGTCGTGCTTAGCGAGGAGGGGGGCGTAGGGGATAAGGAAAAGGGGATAGAGCCAAAAATCGTGTCCTTTGAGGGAGGGTAAAGGAGGGAAATTATGGAGGCAGGGATGCGCCACCCCGCTTCTTTTTTGCAAAACCCTCTGCTGGAAGCCTTTCTCCTCCAGAGTCCTATAAAGCAAAAAGAGGTAAACATCCGCTCCTCCTTTCAGAGGGAGGAAGGAGTAGGTGATATGAAGAACGGAAGGCATTCAACCCTCCTCCCAAAAGGGCAGGGATTCCACGAAATCCAGCAGCCTCTCCCAACTCTTGACTATCTCCTGCTTGTCCAATTCGTAATCTTTAAATCCCTTGCCTCCCCTGCCCCTCACCGCTTCCACCAAAAGGGTCTTCCTACAGGGTCGATAGAAGATCTTTCCCGCCCAAGATAGTTCGTATAGAGCCTTGTGCAGATCCTGGAGGTCCATCTCGAGGCGGGAGGAGGCTTCCTGCAAGTTCAAGATAGTGCTTCGCTTTTGGGAGAGCCCCAGAGGCACGAGGACCGAAGGCACTTCTCCCTGCAACAACATAACCTCCGCCTTCGAATCTATGATTCGCCAACTTATCAACCCCTCCCTTCGCAAGAGGTAAAGGATACGCCTCCTCTTGGGCACCAGCACTTCCGAGGGAAGAATCTGCTTTTGCCTTCGAAGGAAGTTACTATAGAAATCCTCGATCTCCCCCCTCTCCGGGAACATGTCCAATAGGGCTCTTCTCAATCTCTCCCTCTCCTCCGGGTCGTAGATGGAGATCGCAAAGCCCTCCTTCCTCCCTCCCTGGTGGGCCTCAGAGAGGAAGGAATTGAGATCGCCCCAAGGAGGGAAGTGAATGGTATACTTCACCCTCTTGCCCACCTTTCGCCCGGGGGGAAGTAGGAGAATGGGAGCGACATCCTCGGAGGTGAACTCCAAGCCCTCCCCTAGCCACCTCACCAAGAGCCCCTCCTGGGTCCACTTTTTTTCATATTCCTCTCCCTTCTCCAGGAGATAAACCAAAGCCTCTTCGTCCCTCTCTTGACAAGAAAGGAGCAAGGACAGGATCTCCCTCCCCCGCACGAGTTTCACTCCCAATTCCTCTTCCTCCCAACTTTTCTCCTCAACGGGGAAGGGAAGGTTCAAGGGTTCCTCACAAGGAACCGTCAGGAGGGTGATCGTCTTTGAGGAGGGAAGGTGGAAGGGAAGGAAGGGATCGAAAGAGGGGCTCTGGAAGGAAAGGAGAAGGGCATCACCCAGGATTATCCGCTCCGCCTTCCCCATCGCCCTCCTAACCTCGTCCTCCTCCAGACAGATAGGATGGACCGCCAAGAGAGTGACTTTCCCCTCCTTCCATTTCTCCAAGGTCTCGCTCACGCTCTGGATGGATTGGTAGGGGGAAAGATAAAATGCCTTATCCCTTTGAGCCCCTTCCAAGCAAGGCAGAGGGTTGTAAGGGGAGATGAAGAGGGTGGGTATCGAGCGGTGGAGCGCATAGTCGAGCAAGGGCGTGAAATCGGGAAGGCGGAGGAGAGAAACCTTCCCCTCCGTCTCGTTCCATATCCTCTCCCAAGGTTTGATCTTGGAATGCGTCTCCACCTCTAAAAGCCTCCCCCGTTCCTCCACCTTTTGTAGTTTTTCCTCCCAGGGAAAATGGGGGAAGACATCCCTCATATGCTCGCTTATCGCCCGATAAAACCTCACCCTGTCCCTCTCTTCCTCCTCCGTCCGCTTAAAGCCAGGGAGGGATTGAAGGACTATGTCCAGGGTAAGAGGGTCGTACCGGAGGCGATTATCCAAAACCACGACCACCCCTTTATCTTCCTTCTTCCTCATAAGCCTACCGAAGCCCTGCTTGAAGGTTATGAGGGCGAGGGGAAGGAGGTATTCGGTGTATTCATCCCGTCCTTCCCTCCTCAGATCCTCTCGTCTTGCCTGCACCAATGGCTCCCTTATATGAGGGAAGGGCATCTTCTCTATGATGAGGTAACATAGGGAAGTGCCGGGAACATCCACCCCCTCCCAGAAGGAACGCACTCCCATGAGGGTCGAGCCCTCCCTCCTCCTGAATTCCTCTAATATGTGCCTTCGGGAAGCTCCCCTCCTTTGCCAATAAAGGGGGATGAACTCCTTCCCCAACCTTTCTTCCAGCCTTTCCGCCACCCATTCCAGCCTATCCCGAGCAGCAAAAAGCACAAGTGCCCTCCCCCCGGTGTAGGGGATAAGCAGGGAAAGTTCGTCACAGACATCCTCCCTAAATCGCTCGATGTTCTCTTGCGAGGCATTGCTGGGGAGATAGCCTAAAAGCCCAAGGAGCACATTCTCCTTGTAGTTGAAGACCGGCGAGAGGGATATGAGGTTTTCATCGGGAACATATTTATCCAATCCCAGCCTGTCGAGGAAGAAGCGGAAGCCCTTGCCCGCAAGGGTGAGGGTGGCGGAGGTGAGGACGAGGGAATGGAAAGGTTTGTATAACTTTGCCTCCAAATCCCTACCCACTCGGATGGGCGCTTCCGTAAGCGCCCAGAGGAGGTTTTCCCCTGGGGGGTTATCCAAATCAAGCATACTAAGCCCTTCCCCCTCCAATTCCATATTTATCCATCGCGCCCTCTCCTCGGGGGCGTATCTTTCCCGGAGAAGTTTTAACAAGCTTCGCGTTTCCTCCAGCAAATCCTCCCCCACATTCCCCAGTTCCACCCCCAGGTGGGGATGGGGGCTTTCCTGAAGCAGGGTTTGGAGGGAAAGCAGAATATTCCTCAGCCTTTCCGCACCACCTCGCAGGGAGGAGAGGAGCTCCGATATCTCCCTCCAGCCGGGCAATTTCCAGGGCTTTTTATGCAGGAGGTAGGATACATTGTAACGGGCAGTTAGCCTATGCCCTTGCTGTTTGAGGAAGGAATAGAGTGCCTCTCCCAGCCGATCGAGCATCTCCCGCAGATCCCTGACGAGCGCCAAGGATTCCCTTATCTCTCTTCGTTCTCCCAGAACCCTCATAGCTTGGAGGAGCAACCCTCGCTTCCCATCCTCCGTAAGGAGGAGGTTGAAGAGATCGAGGAACCCCTCCTTGCTCACCTTCAGGGAGAAAACTTGGGTAGCCACATCCTCCAGATTGTGTGCCTCGTCGATAACGACATTGAAATCCTCCGGGTTATCCCATTTCCTGAGGAGGAGAAGCCAGTGGTTGGTAACGATTATGTCCGCCTCCTCCATATCCCTCCTAACGCCCTGATAGAAGCAGGCGTCATAAAATGGGCAATCGTTTCTCCTGCAGAGGCGATGATCGGAGGATACCCTTTCCTTGAGGGAGGAAAGGAGGGGGAAAGAACGAGACAAGATATAGGGAAGCGCTTCGAAATCCTCCCTCTTATCCCCTAAGGCTTCCACGAAGCGGGCGAGGTAGATGAGGAGGAACTTCTCTTCCTTCCCTACCTCTGCAGGGAAGTTATGGAGGGCATCCTCAAGGGCGGTGTAGAGACGCCAAAGGCAGATATAATTCCCCCTTCCCTTCACGACCACGCAACGCAAGGGATAGGGGAAGAAGGGTAGAAGTTTCTTCTCTATCTCCTCCACCACCTGGTTTTGAAGGTGCTTGCTGTAGGTGGCGATGATCGCTTTTCCCCTTCCGCTTTTGGAGAAGACCATAGCGGGAAGGGCGTAGGCAACCGTCTTCCCCGTCCCCGTTGGTGCCTCGATCATCCCAATTCCCCCCTCATCCATAATCCTACAGACCTCCCTCAACATCCTCTCTTGGGATTCCCTCCTTTCCCATCCCTCCACTTCCTTCAAACTATCGTAAATCCTGAATGCATCCTCCTTGGTTAACTCATAGGACTCCGAAGGAGTGGGCTCAGCAATGGTTCTGGAGGGAAAGATCTCCCTCAAATCCTTGGGCGGGAGGGAAACCCCCAATCCATCCGCATCGGCGACCACATGCCGAAGGAGAGATCCCGCTTTAGAAGCGCCCAGTTCTTGAACCGCCTTTTTTAAGAGGAGAAATAGGACAAGGCAATCGGTGAGGGCATCATGGAGGTGGAGATGTCCTCCAATGCCCAATTCGTTTCCCAATCTCCTCAACTCCTCTCCCGGTTCCTCCCCCTTCCAGATGCCCTGCATTTTCGCCAACTCCTCGAGGGCGAAGGAATTGGCGAGGGGGAAGGCGAGGAGGAAGAGTTCAACGCTATCCAGAAAGGGATTGGTGAACGAGGGGAGGTATCTTCGCAGTGAGAGGAGGTCAAACCAAGCGTTATGGGCGACCAGGGGCAAATCGCCCACGAAATTGGAGAACTCGGAGAGCACCTTCTCGAGGGGAGGAGCATTCTCGATCTTCTCTTTGATCTCGTCGAGCCGAAGGGAAAGCGAGAGGGTGTAAGGGATTCCCTCTAAGGAGGCTTTGGCGAACCAATTCCCCACCTCCACTATCTCCCAACTTTCCACCTTGAGGGCGGAGATTTGGAAAGGCTGGGCTTCCTCCCCCAACCCCGTCGTTTCAATATCCAGGATGACGAATTTCTCGAAGTTAGGAAACTCGAAGAGGGTAGGAGAATGCTTGTCCATCTTTTTTTTTCAACCTACCCCATTTCCCCGAAAATGTCAAGCAGGTGCAGAATTTCATAACATCAGATTGTGTGAAAACCGAAATAAAAGAAGTTTCATGCTTGTCAATAAAATTTTTTATTTAAATTCTCCCTTAAAAACTTCGAAACAATTAATACTCTAAAAAAAGCGGATTTTTTGTTGTTTTAATTGTTTTGTTTTAGAACTTTTCCCTTATAAACCACCTCTTTTGATTCTTCTAAACCCACTATATTCAAATTCCTAATCGTTTTCACACAGTCTGACATATTAGACTCATACTCGTCTTCAACCCAATTCTCTATAAAATATTTGAGAGGTGGATCATAGCCTCCCCGTTGACGGGGAGGGAGACCCCACCCTTTCAATCCTTGTCTTTCTGGAACCACCACTCCACCCCTTGACAAGAAAAGGACAGGAGACCGAAGGGGGGTAGGGCAACCTACTTATCACGCAAGCAGTTTAAAGATTGGCAAGGGAAAAGAGTTTCGCTTACCGCTCTAAATTAGGGAGAGGGAAGAAGTGGAAGAGTTAGAGGTACAAATCCACGGGGGAATTCTCCCCTTCCACACTGCCCCCACCGCTTATTACTACCGCATAAAGTTAGCCTCACCAACGAAGTAAAGTATATTAAGCTTCTTGCACCCTAAGCCCTTTAAGGCTTATCTTGCCATAATAATAACATATGCAAAAATCCTTTGTAAAGGCAAAGAAGCATTTCTACAAATTCGCTCTGGCGGGGGGAAGCTCCCCCCGCCATTTTCAGCAGGGAGAAGCTCCCCTTGCCTCAATATCTTGGATAAGGTATCAACTCTTCACAAGCACTCATTCACCCTTCCCTGGCGGGCTTCCCTGACAAGTATAGCATGTTAAAACTTTACACCTATTGAATTTATTGTAAAAGATTTAGCGTTGTTAAAAGCCCGTCCGAGAACCACTTTGGGTTTTCCTTGCGCATCTCCGCCCAGATCCATTGGATGAACTCCTCCCTCGTTTTCGGGAAAGGTATAGTCCATCTATCCTTATTCGTTTGCCACCACTTTAAGCACTCATCGACCGTCCATGTTGGCTGGACTTCCCCATTTGTTAGATAAGCCAGCGCCTCTAAGATCGCCCTTTTTACCTCGACATCAGTTTCAACCTTCAACTTCTCCAGCCAAAGGGGGATAGCAGATATCCCTATATGCAAAATCTTACGATACATCTCCTCGGCTTCTGTGGTTTTGCCCTGCTTCCTCAACTCAAGCCATTTTGGATAGCGCTCGCTAAACCATTGTGGCGTTCGCTTTCCCCCTTCAAGC
>CAYVMD010000066.1:0-8329 GCA_964452465.1 uncultured bacterium
TGGTCATAGCTATCATAGCCATTCTCGCCGCGATACTCTTCCCAGTATTCAGCCGAGCAAGGGAACAGGCAAGGCAAACTACTTGTCTTTCCAACGCGAAGCAGATCGGCACAGCTTTGATGATGTATGCACAAGATTGGGATGAGACGCTTCCCTTCTGGATGGCTTGGTGTTCGGGCGACCAAGGAGGTGCAGGATATGCTTCCTGGTACTCCCTTTTCTGGACGGAACAAGTGATGCCCTACATTAAGAACACAGCGATTTTCAAATGCCCCAGCGATCCCGGAACCTGGGGTTGGAGGGAAAATTGCTGGCCTTCTAACCACGGAAGACCTGGACTACAACGCAGTAGTTACGGCTATAACGAGACGATGCTCAACGGTGGTTATATGTACGGTGGGTGCTCCTATGGTTGCCATCGGCTTGCTCGCCTGATAGCCCCCGCTGAAACGGTGGTGCTCGGGGATTCCAACGATAGTTGCTTTTACCCCTATGCCACAGAGAGGACGAAAGGCGTCGGCATCCGTATAGCCTTCCCCAATTGGAGCGGAGGACAATATGGTATCAACTGCGGTTGCCCACCCACGGTAGTGGACTGGAACTACGCGATCAACAACTATGCCCGCCACAATGGAGGAAATGTCCTAATATTCGCTGATGGGCACGCGAAATGGTATAAGGCAGATATGATAAGGGATAAGAGGTTTGGAGGACCCCTGCGCTTCTGCGATCCCTCGTTGACGAGCGACGGCGGATATTGAGTAGATAAGAAATAGTAGTGAAGAGTGTGAAGAGCTCTCGTTGGGAAGAGGCAAAACCTCTTCCCAAGGAGAGGGATTTTGTCTTTAAGACAAAATCCCATAAGATAGAAAGGGAGATAGAAGATGCGAAAATGCTTCCTGCTCTTGGTCCTGCCTTGTATGGGCTTTTCCGCCACTTTGTTACCCACTTTTCTCTTAAGGAAAATAGAGGGAGAATGGGTCCCCTTTCAAAATAAGATCCCCTACCCTTCCTTCGAATGGCAATTGGGAAGGGAACGGGTCTTTCTTCACGGGGAGTGGAAAAAAGTAAGGCTCAAGGACGCAGACCATTCCTTAACACTTTCCCTGAGGGATAAGAGGATCCTCTCCCAATTGAGGGCGGAGGTTAACAGAATTCCCCCCTCTGCCTGGAAAGCGTGCAAGATCCCCGGAGTGGAGAACCCCTATCCCGATGATTTCCAAGGAGTCGTTTGGTATACTAAGGAATTTTCCTTCAAGAAAGAATCGGGGAGAGCCCTCTTATATTTCCTTTCCGCAAATTATGTGGCGGATGTCTGGCTCAATGGAAGTTACCTCGGTTATCACGAAGGAGGCTACACTCCCTTCTGCTTCGATATAACTCCCTATCTAAAGGAAAGGAACAAGTTGGAGGTGAGGGTAGACAATATCCCCTGGGGCACCAGGAAGGACATATTCCCCTGCAATGTAAGCGATTGGTGGAATTATGGGGGGATAATCGGGGATGTCTACATAGAGAACGTGCCTTCGTTATATATTGCCCGTGTGGATATCAAGCATTTGGATCTTAAGGGAAATCTAAAGGTCGTCGTCGTCCTGCGCAATGCTTCCTCCCAAATGGTTTCCTCGCGATTAGAGATCACCTGTTTCTCCCAAAGGCAAGGCATTCTTTTGAAGGATCCCGAACCCCAAAAGATCGCCGATGTGACAAGGGGGATAAAATTGGAGGGACAAACACGTAAGGAGTTCAGGTTGAAGCCAGAAGAAGTGAAGCCCCTTTCCTTCTTGGTGCGGATCCCGAATCCCAAACTTTGGGATTTAAGGAGCCCTAATCTCTATCTCTTAAGAGCAAAAGTGGTTGCTTCACCGAAGAGCAAGATAGAAAAAGGGGACGAATTTTGGACGCAATTCGGCATACGTACCCTTTCAACGGAGAGGGATAAGTTATTGTTGAATGGTAAACCGGTTTTCCTACCGGGGGTTTTCCGCCACGAGGACTCGCCCACGGGAAGGACGATGAGCAGGGAGGCGATTTGGCAGGATTTAACCTCCATAAAGGAAATGAACGCGAATTTTGTGAGGGCGCACTACCCCCACCATCCCTATACCTTGATCGCTGCGGATAGGCTGGGGCTCCTCTACTGGCAAGAGATAGGGATTTACTGGATGGGGGATGAAGAGATAAGGGCGATCAGGGAGAGGGGAATAGCAAGGCAGGTCTTCCTGGAGATGCTCTATAGGGATTTCAACCGCCCCTCGGTAGGCTTTTGGGGAATCTGCAACGAATGTGGAGGGTCAAGTGAAAGAGGAGCATTGATAAAGGAATTGAGGGACTTAGCAAAAGAGGTAGATGGAACTCGTCTCCTGGGGCAGGCTACATTTGGTACTTGGTTCAACGATCCCACCCAAAAGGATTTGGATGTGGCGGGTTTCAATTGCTATTGGGAGGTATTTTATGGAGAGGACGCGGAGAAAGATACCATGGAAGGATTGGAGAAGATGCACGAAGCCCTCCCGTATAAGCCGATAATCGTCACGGAATTCGGCTATTGGGCGTTTCCCGATTGGAGGACCGTGGAAAAACAAGTGAGCATCGCTCAAAAAACCTTTAAGGCGCTTCGCTCCAAGCCCTATGTGGCAGGCTGTATTTGGTTCTGCATGTTCGATTACTGGAGCATGGCGCTTAAAGGAGAGGAGAAATTGGAAACTTTCGGGACGATTACCTTGGACAGGAAGAGAAAAAGACCAGTATACGATGTCCTAAGGGAACTATACAGGGAAGCGTATTGAACCTCCCTCGCCTTTGGCGAGCAAAAAAGACACGCTCCTTTCGGCAGGGCAACCGACTTTTCGCAGATTTAACCTTCCCCCCAATAAGATAAGAATCTAACTTTTCGATCAACCCATTTTAATGTATACTTATAAAAATGGCAAGCAACAAATTCGTGATCGGCGGTTCCGCCGTAATAGAAGGAGTGATGATGATCTCCCCCTTGGGCTATGTAATCGCCTGCAGGAAGGGCGAAGATATAATCCTCTATAAGGAGCTTTTCTCTCCAGGGCACTTGCCTAAGTGGAGGCTTCTACGCTTCCCCTTAGTGAGGGGAATTCTTTCCCTCTTTTCCTCCCTTTATTTAAGCATCAAGGCGTTGATGATATCTTATAATTTATTTAGTGAGGGGCAGATATACAAGGAAAAGGACTGGAAGCTTCCCACCGCTAAGATTTTGTCGAACTTCCTGTTGGGATTCCTCTTTTTCCTTGTTTTACCGGACCTTTTGAGCAGGGGTTTCTTCTCCTCCTTCCTATGGGGGAATTTCATGGAATTGATCTTACGCACCCTTTCCCTCCTTTTGTACATCCTCTTCGTATCACTAACAAAGGAAGGCAAACATCTTCTCCAGTATCATGGAGCAGAACACAAAGTGGTGAACGCCTATGAGCACGGTGCCGAACTTCTGCCGGAGGGAGTTGCTGGATATTCCCGCCTCCATCCTCGTTGCGGTTCAACCCTTGTTGCGTTTCTGCTGCTCTTCTCTTTCCTCCTTTTCATGCCCTCGCAGAATCTTGCGCTTTTGCCTCGCCTTCTCGCCAAGTTGTTCCTCCTCCCCCTTAGCCTATCCCTTGCCTTCGAAATAATCCTCCTTACATACTCAAAGCCTCGCTTCGCTTTCCTCCTCGCCCCTGGGCTATGGTTCCAAAGGCTAACCACCAGGGAGCCAACTCCGGACCAATTGGAGGTAGCAATAGCAGCAATAAAGGAGGTAAGTTATGGCGCTTGAGGAGAAAGCGATAGAGATCTTAGAAAATAAAAAAAAGCAATACGAGGAATTGCTCCAGGAGATGGGCAAGCCCGAGGTAGTGGCGGATGCAGAGAAAGTAAAATCGCTCGCTACACAGGTTGCTAAATTAGAAGAAGTAGTAAAGGAATACGATGAATATCGAAAATTATTAAAGGAAGAGGAGGAGACGAAAATCCTCCTCAACGATCCAGAGTTGAGATTCCTAGCAGAGGAGGAATTGGAGAAAATCAGAGAGAAGGTGAAACAGAAGGAACAGCATCTCTTGGAGATACTCTATCCCCCCGATCCCTACGCCGACAGGACCGCTATAGTGGAGATAAGAGCAGCAACAGGAGGAGAGGAAGCAGCTCTATTCGCTGCCGATCTTCTTCGAATGTACCTTCGCTACGCGGAAAGACACGGCTATAAGGCGGAAATAATCCACGCCAATCCCACGGGCTTAGGAGGGTATAAAGAAGTCATTTTAACGGTGGAGGGAAAGGGCGCTTATAGCAGGCTTAAATATGAAAGCGGGGTTCATAGGGTGCAAAGAGTGCCTGAGACCGAGAGCGGAGGGAGAATCCATACCTCCACCGCTACTGTAGCGGTTCTGCCTGAAGCGGAAGAGGTGGAGGTGGAGATAAGGGAGGAGGATCTAGAGATAGAGACCTTCCGTTCCTCCGGTCCAGGTGGACAGCATATGCAAAAGAACGAAACCGCTGTCAGGATAAGGCATATCCCCACTGGTATCACGGTTGTTTGCCAGGATCAACGCTCCCAATATCAGAACAAGGAGAGAGCCCTCCGCACTCTCCGAGCCCATCTCTGGGAATTACAAAGAAGAAAGCAAGAGGAGGAACTGGCTCGCCAGAGGAGAAGCCAAATAGGTTGGGGAACGAGGAGCGAAAAGATAAGAACTTACAATTTCATGCAGAATCGAGTGACCGATCATCGTATACCCCTCACGATCCATCGCCTGGCTGATGTTTTGGACGGAGATCTCGACGAGTTCATCGATGCTCTCGCCCTGAAGGAAAGGGAAAGCAGTGAGAGAAACCTCGTATAAGTCCGCGCTTCTCTGGGGCACTCAATTCTTAGCACAAAGAGGGGTTCCTTCCCCTCACACCTCCGCCCTTGCCCTCCTTAGTGTAGCCCTCCGAAGGAAAGGGAAAAGATCGCCTAACCAGCAAGATATCGAGCACTTTGCCCCTTCCCTGGAGGGGTTGGTCCTTGGTTACCTGAATGCCTCCTTGCCCCCATCCGTTTTGTCAACTTATAAGCGCCTTGTGAAAAAAAGGGGCGAGCACTATCCTCTCTCCTACCTAACGGGCATATATCCCTTCATGGACTTTTACCTGCGGATCAAACCGGGGGTGTTCATTCCTCGCCCAGAAACGGAGATATTGGTGGAAAAGGCTATAGAACTTCTAAAGGATAAAGTGGGAATCGTTATAGATGTTGGAGTAGGAAGCGGGGCTATAGCAATAGCCTTGGCACGTTTTTGCCCCCACATCACTGTCATCGGAATAGATATAGACGCCAAGGCGGTCGATCTATCAAGGGAAAACGCCAAATTGAATGGAGTAGATGACAGGGTCACAATCGTTAAGGGGGACCTGTTAAACCTTCCTCTTCCCCAACCCATCGCCATAGTCTCCAACCCTCCCTACATACCCACTTCCCAAATCCCTTTCCTACCCGAAGAAGTACGTCAATACGAACCGCTCATATCCTTGGATGGAGGAGAGGATGGCTTGGAGGTAATAAGGAAGATCGTGTTCCAATCGGCCACCCTTTTGCCTTCGGGAGGATTCCTCCTGCTGGAAGTGGGAAAGGGACAAGGTCATAAGGTGAAACGGTTGATGAAGCGCCATGGTTTCGAAGAGGTAACAGAAGTTTATGACTATAACAGGATCAAAAGGGTGGTAATGGGGAGGAAGGCATGAAGAGGTTCTATATTTCGCTTTCGCTTCTATTAGCCATTTTCCTCTTTCTCCGTTATCTCTATGCCCAGACGTTCCTCTTTCCGGGGGCACGCGAGTTTATAATCGGGAGATATTTATACCTGGAGGGTAAAGAAAAAGAGGGAGAAGAGATGTTTCAACGCGCTATCGCTAAGCACTCTAAGGAGGTAATTCATTCGAAGGAAGGAGCGAGACTCTTCTTACTTATAGGCACATTTTTTATGGAGAGGAGGGAATGGGGAAAAGCAGTCCTCTATTTGGAACAGGGAGAAAAGGCGTTCCGCTTATTGAGCGAAGGGGCTTCGTTTCCAGCCAGCAAGGATCCGTTACTCGTTCGCTTCTATCTTTATTTGGGCTATTGTTATCAAAAGCTGGGTAATAAAAATGCCGCGGAGAAGGCCTATCAAAAGGCAGTAGAAATCGCTCCCAACAACCCCGAAGCTTTAAACGCTTTGGCATATTTCTGGGTGGAGGAGAATAAGAACCTACAACAAGCTGTGGAAATGCTTAAAAAGGCTCTGGGGCTCTATAAGAGGGTAACATTTTTCTCCGCTCCACCTGCCCATATAATCGATAGTTTGGGCTGGGCATACCTTAAAATAGGGAGGATAAACGAGGGGTTAAGTTTGTTAGAACAAGCGGTAAGGTATATGCCCCAAAGCGCGGAGATTCGTTATCATTTGAGCGTTGCTTATCAGAAGGCAGGACTCTTTAAATCCGCCCATATAGAAGCGGAGAAAGCAAAACTGCTCCTATCGAAGGGTTTCGACTTCTAATCCCTATAGCACTTCAACTCCACGATATGCACGCCGATATTCGCGGAGTTATAAAGCATCCTTACCCTTATAAACCTCACGAGCCCCGATTCGCTCTCTGGAGGGATCCTATAAACCTCCCCCTCCGATCGGGCAACTCTGTCGTCCTTCTTCTCCCCAACCTTTATCCACTGGGTTCCGTCCCTGGAAACTTCCACCTCGTAGTGATAATACCTGCTTCCATCCCAAAAGGTCTTTACCATGATGCGGGAAACTCTCTCCGGTTTGCCCAGATCCACCATCAACCATTGGGGGTAAGGGGAGGCTCCCCAATAGGTGGAATCATCCCCATCAACCGCGTTCTGAGGGAAGGAACCCGGTTCGAAGGAGGAAGCGGATACCTGTTTCCCCAAAGCCAGATTTCCTTTATCCTTAGCCTTCGCTTCCTCTATTTTCCTCTTGTATTCCATTGCCTTCTTTTCCTCTTCTTTCTTCCTTTGGGCTAAATATTCCCTCACCTTGCTTTCGTAGTTTATCCCTATCTCCTCTTCTTTATTCCAGAGGAAATCTATGAATTGGGTATCCGCTGGCACCTCTATTCTTTCACCTTGAGGAAAGGTATAGCCAGGAGGGGCATGGATTATGATCTTGCTGGGGGGATTGAGCCACGAGGCGCGAATGTGGAGCTTTCCTCCCTTGGGCATAACATAGAGGGACAAGGAGACATTGCCGAAGTAAGTGGGAAAACGGAGAAAGGAAAGCCTCTTGCCAGGGATAAGCCAGGCAGGAGGGAGACAGGAGAAGATATGTAGTTCATCGCCCTCTTCCCTAATGATCATGTTACGCAGGAGTTCCAGGAACTTTCCAGCGAAACAACCGTGAGGGGTTAGATTTAACCCAAAATCCCGCGAGGAGGCGCTGCACATTTCAAAGCCCGCATTGGTGGAAGTGGTGTGAAGGAGAAGGGAGTAGAAGGCGTCCAATACTTGCTTTTTCTCACCCCTAACAAGTTCAGTTTGGGGAACGTCTATCCCTATGTAGCCGTGCAGATTATCCAAACTGGCATATGTCATAAGACCCTCATTGAAGTTCTCTTGTCTAACCTTCTTCAGAGTAGCCGTTACCTTCTCATCCCAGGGATCGAGCACCTCGCAGTAAACCGCTTTCAAATTGCCCCAATCAAAGCCTCCTCCCTCCAAAGCAGGAGGGATGTATCCTCCTGTGGATTTGGTTGCGATCTCCAAATTTTGGATAATGCTATTCCTGTAGTCCTCTAACTCCTGGGTGAACCTTTCCGCATCCTCTTTGAAACCCAAAGCCCTTGCCATTTCCACCGCTACCTTACCTCCTCGATAGGCCCAGAAATCGTTGCCGATTATATGCCCATAAACGTTCTCGTTATCGTAGGGATGGGTAGCAGGCAAAAGCCCTTTCCCTATCCCTTCTGACTTCTTTGTTTCTTCCCTGGTCTTTATCAACCATTCCATTGCCTTCTTAATAGCAGGATAGACCTTCTTAGCGTAGATAAGGTCCTTAGTGAGCAAGTAGTGTTGTCCTAATGTCCAAACCGCTTGCCCCCATCCATCCAATTGCCCCTCTTGGGATAGGAAAAGCCCATTCTCCCTTTGGTATTTGAGGAAATGATAGAGCGATTTCTCCGCCTCCCAGGGGTATCCCCAAACATCCATCGCTCGCACCATAAATGCTCCATCCCTCAGCCAAAAAGCATCATACTGGAACTTGTTGACCTTCTGTATGTAATCTTCTCCTTCCTGGCTCCTCGCTAGAAAAAGGTAGACCAAGTTGGAACGATATGTATCCACCACCTT
>CAYVMD010000067.1:0-7581 GCA_964452465.1 uncultured bacterium
GGACGACTATCGCTTGATAACCCAAAGGATTCCCTGCGAGCCGGGCAAGTCGTATCGGTTTTCCATTTGGGTGAAGGGAGAAGGCATCCAAAATGGAGACCCCCACGACAACGGGGCAGGCATATGTATAGAATGGGCGGATAAAGACGGCAAATGGTTGGGCGGTAAGTACCCTCCTTGTATCTCGGGCACCTTCGGATGGCGAAAGATAGAGGACCTCGTTCGCATACCGGAGGATGCTCACCAAATTACCCTCACCCTCTACCTGCGCTCCCATAATATAGGGACCGCTTGGTTCGACAATGTGGAAGTGATCCCAGAGGTCTCCTCCCCTCCCCTAAACCTCTTCTTGATTTATCCGTCTTACAGGGGATTCGTGGAGATGCCCACTCAGGGCAAGAGGATAAGCGCCCGAGCAGAGGTGAACAGGGAGGATTACGATTTGAAGGGCAAACCACTATCAATAAAATTGCTCTTGAAGGATAAGAAGGGGAAAGTGCTTGCCTCCTCTCAGAAGACTTTGAGGGCAGAGGAGATGGAGACGACTATCACGCTTTCCCTTCCCCCCTTAGCGGAGGGCGATTACCTCCTTCAGGGTACCCTCCTTTTGGAGAACCGGGAAGTGGGCGAGGTTACAAAGGAAATAAAGGTGGGCAAGAAGATACCCTGGAAGGTCTACATAGATTCGAGGGGGCGGCTGATCGTGGATGGGAAGCCCTTCTTCCCCTTGGGCTTATATCTTGGTCCGACCGAGGATGAACATTTGGAGAGGATGGCGAAGGCGGGCTTCAATACCATCCTGTGCTATGGCTATGGGGTGGGACCCGAACCGGAGGCCTTCCTGGAGAGGGCGAAGAAGCATAACCTGAAGGTAATCTATTCCATCAAGGACTTTTACGAGGGCACCGCCTATTTCCCCCAGAGGGGAAAGAGCGGACTGGAATTGGCAAGGGAATATGTGAAGAAACTGCGTGCTCACCCTGCCCTCCTCGCCTGGTATATCAACGACGAGCTCTCCGCGAGCTGGCTACCTAAATTGGGGAGGATGTACGAGTTGGTGGGGAGACTGGATCCCAACCATCCCCAATTTCAAGTCCTCTGTATACCCGGCGAGTTCCCCCTCTATTATGATTGCACCGATATATTGGGCGTTGACCCCTACCCTATTCCCTCCCAACCCGTCTTAATGGTGGTGGATTGGACGGACAAAGCGGTCAGCGCCATGAGGGGCATTAAGCCCGTTTGGGTGGTGCCCCAAATCTTCGATTGGTCCGTATACTCTTCAGGTGGAACGCCACGGGAGCCTACTTATGAGGAGAAGAAATGCATGTTCTACCTCGCCCTAATAAGGGGGGCAAAGGGATTGATCGCCTACTCCTATTTTGACCTTCTACGCACAACCGGGGGCAAGCCCGCTCCCCGGGATGTTTTCGAGAAGCGCTGGGAGGAGGTAAGCAGGATAGCGGGCGAGATAAACCGCCTCATCCCCGTCCTTCTGGAAGGAGAGGAAGTAAAGGGGCTCCCCTCTATCATTGGGGATGGCAGGGTTTTCCTGAGGTGCTTGGAGCATCGAGGCAAACTCTATCTCCTGGTAGCCAATACCTCGAGGGAAAGGGTGGAGATCTCCATACCCCTGCCGGTGAAAAGGGCAAGGTCTGCGGTTAGGCTGGATGGTGCGAAGGTGAACCTCCAGGCTAACCTACTCAGGGAAACCCTCGATCCCCTAGAAGCCACAACCTATATCATTTCGAAGGAGGGATCCACAATGACAAATGCATCTTTTAGGGTTCTTCTACGCCCGGCGAAATCTTTAAAGTTACCCGGGCAGGTGGACAGCAACAGCCCCGCCCACTGGGATGGCGACACGCTTTTCCTCTTCACTTCCGCCGGGCATCCCTTCCGCAGTTACGGCAAAAATTTGTTCTCCCTGGGCGAGCCCCAGCCCGTTAGATTCAACAACGAGGTCAACGGTGGGCGCTGGATAGAATCCACCTGGAAGGCAGAAGACGGTACGCTCTACGGTTGGTATCACTTGGAGCCGAGGGATGTATGCCCGGGCACACCCCTGACCGCGCCGCAAATCGGGGCTCTACGCTCCCGCGACAACGGCTCAACTTGGGAGGATCTGGGCATCGTCCTGAAAGCCCCCGATGAAACGCTCGACTGCTCCGCGCAGAACGGCTATTTCGTAGGTGGGCATGGCGATTTTTGCGTATTTCTGGACCCCCAAAAGGAGTGGCTTTATTTCTTCTTCGGCAACTACGGCGGGGATTTGAAGGAGCAGGGAGTTTGCGTCGCTAAAATGCACTGGCGCGACCGCGACAATCCCGTGGGCAAAGTGTGGAAGTGGCACCAGGGCAAGTGGAGCGAGCCGGGAATTGATGGCAAAGCTACGCCGATCTTCCCCGCCACTGTGGCATGGCAGAGGGAGGATTGCGAATCCTTTTGGGGTCCGTCCGTGCATTTCAACACCCATTTGGGTTGTTATGTGATGTTGCTCAATCGGGCAAAGGGGAAAGGGTGGGTGCAGGAAGGCATATATGTGAGTTTCAATGCCAACCCTGCCGATCCCAGGGGATGGACACCCCCGCAGAAAATCTACGATGGCGGACGCTGGTATCCCCAAGTGATGGGGCTGGAGCAGGACGGAACGGACAAGTTGGCGGGGAAAGTAGCTCGCTTCTTCATGGGTGGTGTGTCGGGGTGGGAGATCGTCTTCCAACGCCCGGACGAATCAGAATAGGTAAGGGAGGCAGTCCTGCCTCAGCAGAGGATGTGCGAAAGCCTTTACTAAGGATCTGGAATGCACTATCATTATGCCAGTGTTAACTAATGAACGGTGGAGAACAGATGAAAACGGTAAATAGGAGAGCCTCCCTCTCCTCCCTTCTTCTTCGCCAGACCTTCTTCCAAGCCTCGGTTCTCATAATCTTCTTCAGTGCCCTCAGCAAGGTGCTGGGCTATGTGAGGGAGATGGCGATAGCGGGGCTATTTGGCGCCAAGGCGTTCACCGATGCCTTCTTCCTCGCCCAGGTGCTTCCCCTCCTCGGCGGTAGTCTCATCACCTCCGCCCTTCCTCTCGTTTTCATCCCTCTTTATCTCAAGGAAAGGGAGGAGAACGAGGAATCCGCGGAGAGGTTCGCCTCCACCATCTTCTGGGGTGTGGTGATCTACATTGCCTTTGTCTCCCTACTCCTCTTCATCCTCTCCGCTCCCATCACCAAACTGATAGCGCCCGGCTTCACAGGAGAGCAGTTGGCGCTCACGAGGCGCTTCCTCGTTGCTCTCCTTCCCCTCATCCTCTTCCAGAGCCTGCAGGGCTTCTTCACTGGCTACCTCCAAGCCAAGAAGAACTTCTTCTTCCCCGCCTTGGGGCTCGCCTTCTGCAATATTCCCCTACTCCTAACCCTTTTTCTCTTCGCCCGCCAGCACCCTTTCCAAAGCCTTATCCTGGGCTTTAACCTTGGTTATTTTTCCTACTTTTTGATACTATTCCTCTCCGCCCTCTACTTCGGCTTTCGTCCCTTCCTCGCCTGCGACTTCTTCCAACCCGTCGTTCACCGCCTCATCATCCTCATCCTCCCCGTTGTTGTGGGAAGCGGGCTCACTTACATAGACATGCTCATTGCCCGTGCCATTGCCTCCTCCCAAGGGGAGGGGATAATATCTTCTTTAAACTATGCCTACAGGGTTCTCGGCATCCCCCTTACCTTAATGGCGGGTTCGATAAGCATGGCGGTCTTTCCCTTCATGTCCTCCCAGGCAGCGAGCCTGGACAGGAAAGCCTTGGCGAGGGAGACGATGCGTGCCCTACGCGCCACCTGGCTCATTTCCCTTCCCATAGCGGTCATCTTCATAATCCTCCCCCAACCCATAATAAGGATAATGTTCGAGAGAGGAGCCTTCACCCCCTCCGCAACCCAGACCACATCCACCATCCTCTCCCTCTTCTCCTTCGGTCTTTTAGCCATGACCGCTTGGGGCATATTGAACAGGGCATTTTATTCCCTTCAGGACACCCTCACTCCCCTCAAGGTAGGAATCCTTCAAATCGCCTTGGATATCTCCCTCCTACTTACCCTTCCTCGCTTCTTCGGTTACGCCGGCATCCCCATAGCCACCTCCATAGCCATAACCACGGGATGTCTTCTCCTCTGGGAGGTCTTGAAGGGTAAACTTCCGGAGGTAGAGGATGAGGAGGTAGGGGGATTGGAGAGCGTTAGCAAGGTTTTGCTCATGTGTGTATCTCAGGCGATATTCCTATATTTCGCACGGGCGTTAATCTGGAGGGATGCCAATTGGGGGTTAGTGAGGGAGATGATATTACTTCTAATCGTGGGAGGGATTAGTTTTCTCGTTTTCTTGGGAATGGGGTATCTTGTGAAATTTCCCGAGGCGGGTCTTTTGAAGAAAGCGTTGAGGCGCCTCAGAGGGCGCATTTAACCTCCACAGGAAAACGCCCGGATATTAATTTTTGTTAGGAAATGTAGATTGCCCTCTATAGGCATAAACCATCCCCATAGCTGCATAAAGGAAAAGATTATCATTTATATCCCCTGAGAATAAAGAGCACAACAAAAAATAAAAAAGCAAAGCGAGCAACATTAAATGTAAGAACTTCTCCGTTGAAGGTGATTTGCTCATATTTAAAATCGCTGTGTGGAAAGCCATGAAAAGCAAAACCAAGAAAAAGAACAAACCTATTATTCCCAATTCAACACCAACTTCCAAAAGTATATTATGGGGATATTCTCCCCTTGGGGCATCGTAGCCTCTATAGTATTTACTGAATCCTCCTATACCCAAACCTGTTATACCAATGGAAGGGTTAAGTAGGAGCCGAACGGATTCAACGTATCTGTTCATCCTTTCTTCTATCGCTGTCCCTTCTAGTTTCGTCAGTTGTTGCATTTTGAGAAAGAACATGGGGAAGTAATTGGCAAAATTCCTGACAAGGAAAGATGCCGCACTGACGACCAGGATTATTAAGAATATAGTAATAAAATACATTCTTATTTCTCGTGGAGACATAATAACGCTTTTGAAAAGATTAAACAAGGAGAAAACGAAAATCCCTAAGATAGTAGCAAAGAAAGCAACCACCCCTCCTCTCTCGGCCAAGAGGAATATTTGGAATAGCAACAGTAATAATAATATCAGAGAGGAAAATTTAACCCAATTTTTCTTCGCGGAGGGAATGACATAGAATAATAGGAAAAGACTACCCAAACCCGCCCTCAACTGAACCGTTAACATATTCGCCCCGAAGACGATGTATTTTTTGATTTCCCCAGGAGATATCCCACTTCGGAGGAGATCCATTAAGGCTAACAAGGTAAACAAAACAAAGGTAGACAAAAAGCGAATCACGGTTTTTGTCTCCTGGAAGATGAAAATAGGTCCCAAAAGCGCGAAGAGAGTGATACTCAGAAACCTGAGGGTCTTGTCCAAACCATAAAGGGGTGCAGAAGTATAGGTAAGGCTCCACACCATTAAGGAAGCGAGTAGAAGATAAGGGATGATCAATTGCCTAGGCAATTTGTTTCTGCTTCGAGATACGAACAAAGGGAGGCAAGATATAATCATCATATCCGTTAAGAATTGCAGTAGATTTTTTGTATCACAAAAGGGAACGAGCAAATAGGCGATGTAATAAACACCACCTATAACGGGCACGAAATAAAATATTAGAAGGGTTTTTCTATCCCTGGGAGTGGGGATCGCCTTTACGATCACACTGGCAGCACAACTACTTACCCATACGGCGAATAGTACCCATGGCAGTTGCACGAAGGGGGGCAAAGGTACTATGCTAGGATCACTTTTATATATCCCCAAGAATAAAAATGCGCAGCAAAGGATACTTCGGGGAATTTAAAAGTAGAAAGGTAGAATATAGCGATGTAGAGAAAGATGACAAGGAAGTTTGGGGATTGATAGATGAGTCCCAGCGATATAATACTTCCCGCCAGAAGGACAAGGATAACAATTATGTTCGCCCTTCTGGCAGGTCCCCAACTAATGGAATCGGCTAAACGCATACAACCTCCTCCTAACGAATTCTCTCTCTTAAATGATAAGTCTACTTCCCCTGCTGTCAAGGTGTTTGGGATTGGTTAAAGCGTGAATCCAACAAGAGCATAGGAGTGATTCTCCAAACATGTTGGGAAATTTTTGTGTTGATACAATAAACTTCTTGCGCCATAAGGTTTCCAGAATTACATTACCATCATAATAACATACCTGAACTCCTTTGTAAACAGGTTTATCTTTCTAAATCCTACACATTCTTTTTTTCATTATAGAGCTCCCTCAGAATCTTGCCAATACTCTCTTTACTTGTTTTGTAAAGGGGTAAATAAAACATGATAATGCGCTGGGAAAGAGCCAAAAACAACCCTTGTCCTATTGGGCTTTTTGTTTGGTCTTCATGAGAGCAATGCTTATCGGAATGTAGAGATAGGAGGGTAAGCAGGAGTAAGAGAAAGGAGAATGTCCCTGACAGGAAAAGGAAAGCAGGGCTTCCTTTTCGTGAGCCGGAGGCGAATGAGAAGGTTGCCTGACCAAAGGGAAGGCAAGCGACTTATCACGCAAGAAGTTTAATGTATCCTCTGGTTATGCCTGGGCTTGGATGTAAACCCAGACAGCTTCCTCCATCAACTTTTTATAAAATCGCCCCCTCTGGTCAAGGGATTGCCACTCCTCTTCCGTGTAAATCAATACATCGGCGGGCACCGGAAGTTCTTCTAAATTCCACCCTATAGCGCGTTTCTCAAATGGTTGATCCGCCTTCTTAACAACAATGACTAAATCCAAATCGCTTCCCACTCCCCAGTCACCACGAGCATAGGAACCGAAGTAGCCGATTCGTAAAATGTCCTTCCGTAGTTGCACCACCTTCTCCGCCCAACGACGCACCGCCTGATCCACTATATGAGCATCAGGCCATTTGAGAACGGACGAACTCAATGATCTCACGGGCATACCGGATTGCCTCCTCACTTTGAAGCGAACCATAGTGCTCAAATGGCGCCCCTTCGGGATGGCTGTTGGGATAACGTGTGGGTATGTAAAAACCGTCAAGGACATGCGCTTTTTCCACCAGATCCTCCGGTACGGATATAGTATCGGGCAGATCTCGGAGGAGCCTAGCTACCACATGTCCCCACGCCTCTTGGCCTAAGTGCAGATGCAAGGCTTTCACTGCCTTCTCTGACGCTTGCTGAGCTATAAAACATGCCCACTCATGACGCCCTGCCCGGCGGGAATCCTCCGCTTGTTCCAAGTCTCTAACTGCCTGCTTGAACCAATCACGAGCACGGTTCGGCATTTTTCACCTCTATATCTTACAAAATCTTATCCAAAATCACAACGATCCTCTCCGCCGTTTTACCATCACCGTAAGGAAAAGGTGCTTCACTTCCTGGCAGGGATCTAAAGGTTGCCCGGCAGATACGCTCGGGGTCACAACCTACAAGCGTGTTCCATCCTGCCTCTACCGTTTCAATCCACTCCGTCTCCTCCCGCAGGGTCACGCATAGGACCCGGAGGAGAAACGCTCCTTTCTGCACCCCGCCAGAA
>CAYVMD010000068.1:0-7580 GCA_964452465.1 uncultured bacterium
GCGGAAGGGCTTGCCTTTCGCCTTCGCAATACCTTCCTCCAAACAGGGGATGCCTACGATGGAGCAGTTCACACCGATGTAGTTCAGGAAATCTGTGCCCTCGCAGGCATACCCGTTCAAGGCCAAGGCACCTCCACCCTCCAACTCCCCAAAGGAACCCCCGAGCAAGGCTTCCTCTGGCAGGTAGACAAAGGGACAAGTTGCCTTGATATGCTCCAACGGATAGTGGAATACACAGGCTGGGAACTCATCAGTGCCTTCTCTGTAGACGCCAACGGCTATCCCACAGGCTCCCTCATCTATCGCCCTCCTCAAGATCCCTTAACAACCTCCATCAAAGCCAAATTCTGGAAGACAACAGCGGGTGCCAGCCAAACTCCACCTGCAGGCGTCTTCTACTCCCCCCTCATAGAGTTCAGAGAGGAAACAACTCCACCGGAGGCAAATGAAATCTGGGTCTGTGGGATGGATTACTACGGCTATCCCATCATCCAGTATTGGCTCAACACCGCCAGCCTCACCGATCCCACCAACGAAGATTACCTCGGCTTTCGCAAGGCTTTCGTGGAAGTCAATGCTTCCCTCAACACTGTTGAAGCAGTTCAGCAAAGGCTGGAGGTGCTCAAAAGCCAAAAGGGGCACACCAAAAGAAGATACGAATGGGTAGGCAAATGGCAACCAACGCTCCAACCGGGAGACTTCGTGGAGATAGAGGGAGTGGATGGCAAAATCAAAGTGCTCTCCATCACCCTCACTGTCTCCTCGCACGAAACAACTGCAACAGCGAAATATGAAGGAGTGAAGGTATGAGTGAAACCGTGAAGGACATCGCCTCCCGCCTCGCTGTCCTCGCCTACCTCGGTGAAGTCATTGCCTTCGGGGAGGAAGTGGCAACGGAGCGTAGAAAAAAACCACCTGTTGCCACTGTTGCCACTTCTTCCCCTCGTTGCAAGGTTTGCACCTCCCCCAACCGCGTTGAATATGAGGAATACTATCTCGCCTGTCAGGACGCGAAAGAAGTCTGGGCATATTCGCAGGACCTCGGAGAAGACATCCCCTATCGCTCCTTCGCCCGCCACTTCCAAAAGCATTTCAACCCCCAGAAAGCCGTGGAGGAGAAAAGCAGGGAACTGTTTGAGCGAGCGGTGAAAGAAAAAATAGACTACGCCCAAAAACTGGCACAGAAATTCCTCCTCGCCGACGCCCTCGCAGATAAACTCCTCAAGAAGGTAGGCAAGGCGATAGAGAATGAAAGTGAAATAAAGGGGAAAGAACTCGCCCTCCTTCAAACTCTACTCTCCGAACTGCGTCAATACGCCCGGGAAATTCGCTCCCTACAGGAGGAGGGCGAAATCACGCTCAAATGATTTACCACCCCTACGCCGCCAAATATAAATTTGAAGCCTCTTGGGGCACCGACCCCGAACATCCTATCACCATCTACTCCACCTTTTTCAACCGCCCCCCTCAAGATGGAAAATACATCTTCATCGTCCTCTACCCCGACCTCGCTGGTCTCGTTGCCGTTGCTGGCGTCTGGCCTTGCCTTCCCATTGAATATACCTTCCAAAATACCCGCTGGTATAACCGCTCCCCCGTCCCTCGCCCTGCCCCCTATCCCAGTGGCGATGGCGACTTCTGGTTCGGCAATGCCGCCTACTACTCCGTCACCGTTGACTTCCTTGCCGATGGAGGAAGCGAATTCTGGCAGATAGCCAGCCAAGGCGGAGAAGCCAAATATCCCAAAGAACCCAAATGCATTGTCCCTCCCTATCAAGGCGAAAGAAAACTCACAAACCTCTGGCTGGAAGCAGATGAACTCGAAATCCCCGATATAGGCTACCCCCAACTCCTCAATCGCTCCATCTACTCCCATCATTCCGACCAAAGGCTCGCCGACTTTCCCACCCTCACCGCCTACCTTGAATATGATGAGGAACTCTCAAAACTCACCCTCTATCAATACCCCGATATCCACATCCCTCAAGAAAAGCCCCTCTCCCAACTTATCTCCTGCGAAGTAGTTCTATCCGGTGAGAGAACCGACTACTTTGGCTACAGTGGACCGAAAATGGAACCGCAACTACTTGGACATGGCTCAGGGGAGACCGTCCTCTTCAACTTCGCCTATCGCTGTCTTGACTTCTTCGGTCCCTACGCCCTCGCTATCCCCAAGGGCGAAGGCGTCTGGACTATTACCCTCAAAAAAACAATAAAGGACGCAAGGCACATCAGATATCAACATCCCACCGCCAAACTCAAATGGACATACAACATCGTCTCCCTCCCCATCTGGGACTACTCCATCCGCTGGTATATAAGGAATACCCTCGTCAGGGAGACAAAATTCCCCAAGGAAACCGAGACCTCCTTCATATACTTCCTCGCTCCCTGCCTTGACCCCTCCAACCTCGCTATCTATGTCTGGGAATACGACTACGGACACCCCTACTTCCATAGATGGGAAGTGACGACGATACCCGACCTCAAATCCTACTTCTTCTTCCCCAGCGGGAGAAAACTAATGTATACCGCCGGAAAAGAACCCTCTTGGCTCTACCCTGAACTCTGGTGGTTCTTCGCCCCTCGCAGGGATTTCGACCCCGCTGGGCGTCCCCAACGCCACAGACGCTTCCCTCAATGCTACTCCACCATCCCTCCCTTTCCCTCCGCTCCTATAGGTCTTCCCTCCCTCTATGGCGTCTATAACTGGCACCCAACAGGAAACTTCATCTATATCGGCTGGGATGACCAAGGCTTCTTCTCCTACAGCGAAAGAGGCTTCCCCATCCCCGACGGCTCCTATCTCTTCCCCCTTCCTCCCTCCGACATCCTCAATCAAAAACTCGGACGCCCCTTCATAGACGCCATCCTCCTCACCCTTCTTTCCCGCCCCGAAATGGAAGAAACCATAATCTTCTGGTGGAAACCAAGAGACCTCCGCTTCTTCCTCATCCTCCAAGCCTTCTATAAACACTTCCAAGCCATCGGCTGGGAAATTGGCGACCCCTACATCCCTTGGGAATTTTGGCTCTCCCCTCAAGACCCTCGTCCCTTCACTTGGGGATACCTCAAAATGCTCGTCTGGAGGCGCTATCAAGGCATAGTAGCGGAAAGAGACCTCGGCTGTTTCCCCATCCAATTCATCTTTCCCGCCATAGAGAAATCAACAGGCTACATCTACCTCCCCCTAATGGTGAATATGAACGACGACGGCTCCGGTCAATTCAAACTCTTCGTCTTCAAGAAGAACGATTGGTCTCCAGAAGAGTATCCCCTCACATAAGGAGGTGAGAAAATGCCCAAGCAAAGCGATTTAGCCAAACTCCTCAAAAGCCTCATAGAAACAGGGGGAAACATAACCCTACGCCCCATCAAAACGACGAGATGGCAGAGAGAAAAAGGCGATGAACTCCTCCAACTAATCACAGGCAAAAAGACGATAGAGGAGAAAGTCTACTTCCCACCACCTCCCAAAGAGGAAGCCGTCATCGCCCGTTGGGATGTAGGGAAATTTGATGTGAATAAGTGGGGCTAACTCGGGAGTTTCCCCCATAAGGATGGGGAAAAAGGCGGACGCCTAAGCGTCACGCCAATTTGCACTGAGCCGCGCCTCACCTCCAAGAGGCACAGCCCATGTTGATCCCGCACCTCATATATCCACATCCCCCGTCTCCTATCCTCCCAAAATGTCTCCACCATCTCCTCCCCTCCAAAGGAGGAGATAACCGTGTGCTCCTCTCCCTCCCCGGAAGCCCTCAAAGCAAGGGCTCTCTCCAATATTTCCTTCAAAACTTCCAATGTCTTCATCTTTGCACCTCCATCTCCCCCTCCCTCAATTTCTTCTCCACCCATTCAGCCACCTTCTCGGGGAGGGAATACCACCCCGACCTGCTCAGTGGGATCTCCCTTTATTTTCATTTTTCAATCACCTCCATAAAATATTCTGTCCAGAGTGGATATTTTTGTCAAATCCCTTTATCTGCAAATATTCGCAATTATGTGCCTCCATCTCGCTATTTTCCTTCTTGTTTCAACTTTGTGCAATTTTATGATATTGAAAATTTATTTTTTGATATCCCCCCCAAAAACAACACAAAGAAGCAGGCACAAAAGGAGCAGGGGAAAATTCCACGAGGGCGAGGAAGAGCAGGGAAGTTCCGATATATTATGTTATGTTAACTTGAGGGGGAGGGATTTTTTTCCATTTTTTCCATTATTTCCATACATATATACACACCTTGAAGGAGACAACAACATGATAGATATATATGTGGAAAAAATGGAAATAATGGAAAAAAATACCCTGTTTTTTGACACTATTGGAGAATAAACATTAAGTTATCTTGACATTCTTGGGGAGATTGTGTCATCTTGAGGGGAAGGGAGGCGGTAAAACTTGACGAAAATGATGATTTAAGAGGTTTTTGGGGTTTTTGGGGGTATTTTTTTCCATTTTTTCCATCGCGATATGGAAATAATTGCTTTTTTGCTTTTTGGGGGAGGAAAGCAAATCTAATTTTCCTGTAGGAAGGCGTCAGGGGAGAGGAGCCAGATCTCATATGGGCGTCCTTTTTCTTCGGGCTTTCCATTCTCACACAATATATACCCTGCGTCGAGAAGGTGCCTCTTCACTTCCTCGACCTTCTTGGGCGCCCATCTGAACTTTCGGATGACCTCACTTCTCCTTGCCTCCCCACCCTGCTGACGAAGATAAAAGAGCACCCTCTCGGCGTCTGCGGCGATATCTCCTTCGCCCAGATGGGTGTATACCGCCTCTATCCCCTCCTTCACCATCGGGAGGAGGGCGAGTGCCCTTTCCATCTCGTCTTCCTCCACGAAGTATTTCCTCCGTGCTGCGGCGATGAGCGTCGCGGCGCGAGGCACGAATTCCCATGCCCTTCCATACCAGGGGCGGATTTCCTCCTCTTGTGCTTCCACCCACGCGAGGAATTTCTTTTCTTCGGCTGTGTATATCCTCTGTGCCCCCTCGGTGGCATATAGGGAAGTGCGAGGTGGAAAGGCATCTCGGAGTTCCTCTGCGAAGGAAGCGAAGTGTGTTATGTATTCCTCCGTTTCCATGGTGGGGGAGGCGGATATGCTTTCGGGGGAAGGCACGATGGGGAGGAAGCGAGTGAGAAACCCGGTTCGCACTTCCTCCATCCCCGCGTAGCGGAGGAGATTTCCCGGAGTAATGGTGGAGATGAAGGGGCAGAAAACATCGTCTATGTATATTGTTTCCCGGCGAAGAACACGAGAAAAGCGAGAGTGGGGCATGAGTTCGAGGAGGAACTGTCGCCATTCGGCGAGGTATGTATTCCGCCGAGAGGCGGAAAGAATATGAACGAACTCGTCCTTTGTGATGAGTATTCCCTCCCCCTTCGCTACGGCGAAGAGGGAATAGAAGCCCTCAGGGGAGCCCGAGAGTGTATATGAATATGGGAGTTTCACCTCCTCTTTCCTCTCTCGATCCCACCACTCCCTTGCAGGGGGGAGAGCCTGGATGAGGAGGTTCATCGCGGTGGTCTTCCCCCTCCACGGGGGAGCCACGAGGAGAACCCAGATCTGAGGGTAGCGAAGCATCGCCCCCGGGATGCCTCGGAGAATGAGGCGGTTCCCCACGACGGTGGAGAGCCATACCAGTGCAGTGGCTCGGGAGAAGGAGAGAGCCATGCGAGGCTCAACCGTGGCGACATACTCATCCCAGGTTGCGAAAAGGGGGATATCCTGCAAGGGGTCATTCATATGCCTCTACCTCCTCTGGGTATTCGGGGATCTTGTTGAGGGCTGTGGCGAGGGGGAGGATGAGAGAATGAAGTTCGGAGACGATCGCAACATATGTCCAGCCTGCTTTCCGTCTCGCCTCTACCCAGTCCGTTATGTCCTTCCCCTCATCGCTGGGTTTACATCCCAGCCTTTCAGGGCGGAGGATGGCGACGCGACGGGTATGTGGGCGAAGGGCAATGACAGCCTCATCGGCGGATGCCAGCCCCTCGCTGTCATTGTGGGGGAGGAGGACGATCTTCGCGTTCCAAAAACTCTTCCCCACCTCCTCCCTCCCCAGCATCTTTGCATTCTGGGCTCCGCACCACGAGAAGCAGGGGAAACCCAACCTATGGAGAGTATCTGCATCTTTTTCACTCTCCACCCCCAGCACCACATCTCCCATCCCTGCACGCAACACAGCCTCGTGCCAGCGGTAGGGCACCTGCTCGAGCCCACCCAAGCCGAAGTGGAAGCCATCCTCCCCCACCCGAAGGATGCGGAAGTCCTTCGGACGAAAGCGAACCTTCACATAGAGAGGAGGACGGGGGATGTATACCGCCACATCCCCCTCCCAAACAAGATCTTCTTCTCCTTCACTATCGTGGAGGGGATCTCCCTCCTCCACGGTCGTCCCGTCGCGTGAGAGGAGAGAGGCGAGGTGAGCACGCACTACCTCGCGCTTCCATGACGGGGGGAGTGGTATCACCTTTTCTTTTTCCATCTTCGCCCTCCTTTCTGAAAATGACACATATTCATTTTCCCTCTCGCCGAAAAAGAAGCGGAGGAGGCTTTCCTGCGGGCACCCAGCGAAGCAGTGGAAAAGTATCTTCCCTCCCTCCTCTCGGATGGAAAGGGAGGGGCGATGGTCGTTGTGGAGAGGGCAGAGAGCCATCCATCGCCCCGGCCCAATCCGTCGCACCCCCTCCAGACGACGGAGGATGTCGTATATATCCACCCTCTCATTCATCGCCGCCCAACATTTCCGCCTTTGCGAGGAAGAGGCGGTCGGCGGTGAACCTCACCACCTCCTCCATTTCCACAGCAGGGAGGGAGAGGATGGAAAGGGGAGCCTTCAGACGGATTTCTCCGTCCGAGAGGAAGATTTCATCCCCTTCCATCTCGGCGTGCAATCCCCACTTTTCCGCAATTCTCTGAAGCAGTTCAAGCCTCTCCATTCCCCTCACCTCCCATCATTTTCCATACCCATCTCGCGTCGAGCCACCCCTCCCACCCTGCATGGGATATGTCTCCCTCTTCCTCCACCATTGTTCGCACATATATCTCCTCCCGGCATCCCTTCATTCGTATGCGGTTCGTGGGGAGGTATATTCTCCCACGGAAGCGGAAACTTCCCAGTATCCTTTCTATCATTGGGTATCTTCCTCCTTTCAGTTCGCTCCTTTCTATTCGGAGGCAGGGGCTTTCGCCCCTGCCTCCACTGCCTGGGGAGGGCGATCCCCTCGCGGCGGCGCCCCCGCTTCGCTCACGCATCTCACGGTGAAGCCATCCCAATAGCAGAATATCCCATCTCGCCACCAATACTCCCACCAGTGCCCCCGGCATTCCTCACGAATTTTTTCTATTTCTACTCTCTTCATCTTCTTCGCCTCCCTTCCATTCGAACCAGAACCATCTTCTCCCCTTTCCTCCCGTCTCGCCTTTTTTCTCCCCCCACCAATACAGGAACCACATCAGGGCGAGGAGGAGAATGGCGGTGATGAACTCCCAGAGGGATGTGGGCTCCTCGACGGGTCCGTCGAGGAGTGCCATCCCCACGAAGCCCGAGAGCCACATCCCCACAGCACATATGCGGC
>CAYVMD010000069.1:0-7503 GCA_964452465.1 uncultured bacterium
CCTGGGGACCTTCCTCAGCGACCCAAGGAAGATCCCCAGGGGATCTGTCAAGATCTACTTAATTAATTATGCATCCGGAGGCACGGTGAATTTATTCCAGCCCCATTGGCGTTCGGCTTGACGTTCATCATACCTAAGAATATAGCGACATGGGTAACCTTATCTGGATTCGGACCATAAGTGCCCTTAAAGAATACCAGATCGCCAGGTACGGGATCGGTAGCAGGGGTAGCTGCCGCTTGCTGCGCCGATGCTACCCGTGGTGTCTTTATCCCGACTTTCGAGTGGCAGAACTGAACGAGCCCAGAGCAGTCAAACGAATTGGGACCGACGCCTCCCCACTTATATGGTGCGCCTTCACACAAAACGGATACTAAACAGATCTGCAGCCCTTTGCCTATCGCACAGGTAAGAGGGCTGGATTGAGTACCTCCACCAAATGCTTGTAGGGTGTAGGTCCCACGCGCCTCTGTTATGTCCCATTTGTAATAATAGGTGCTGCCGTTGCCGGATGTATCTTCCATGCCAACGATTGTAGAAGAGCCCGAGTTTGTGTTTGTAATTTTAAGTGTGCAGCTTAGCCCCGGCGTGGGAGGGTCAACCGTCGCGCTACAGTTTACATAGAACTTCGGTTTTTTTCCTTGTGCCTTCAAGATAACCCTCCCAGGGCGGACGACTGCCATCCTCTGCTGTAAGAATAATACTGATAGTTTGTGAGACAGTTGTCCGGGTTGAGTAGTGGATGCGGAGGAGTAAGATCCTGCTTCCTCAGAAGACCTCACTTCCTCAAAGACAATGCCCCCCTCATAGCTATCACCCATGGCATAAGCGTAAACATCTACTTCCCCAGGAGTTGTAGAGGCAATGAGCGTAGTCCTCGCTTCGCCATTAGCATCGGTTATAGCTTGGTCGGATACAAGTGTTCCACTGGATACGCGAAATATTACAGGGACACCAGGTACTGGGTTCTCGTTGGCGTCCAAAACAAGGGCAACGAGCTCGGTGGAGGATGCGCCATCGGCTGGTATCGCATCCGGCTCAGCATCTACGGAAACAACACCAGGCCCGCATGGGGCATCCCATTCCTCTAAGGAGCCTGGTTCAACGAACTCCACGGTGCAAGTGTCGCTACCCGCCGAGCAAGTTGCTGTGACCGTTACCCTTTGGGGTGTAGTAGGCGCGGTTAAAGTTACCTGCACTATGCCATACCAGGGGGTCATCGCTTCGGAAGGGGTTATGCTTCCCGCGCTGGCTTGGAAGTAAACCGTCACCCCTTCCAAGGGAGCACCATTCGCGTCGGTCACCGTGGCGTTTAAGTTGACGGTGTCTGCGCCATTAGCCTCTCCACGCCACCGCCAAGGGTGGAGCTTCAAAGTAGCGTGAACCGTGGTGACCGGCAACAACACAATGAGCAACACCACACACCAAAACCACACACACCTCATACCACACAGCACCTCTTGTAATTAAGGATTTGAAGCCCAATCCTCTCTAGGAGAATTGGTCTTTAATAAAATTATAACAAAGTTTTTCCCCCGGCAAGGGGATCGGGGCAAAAAATTAAAAATTTTTGGGGGAAATTGTCCTGGTCATATACTACCCCTTGGCTTTGAAAAGCAGGATGCCTACATCGATGAACTGACCGCCAACCGTTTGGCGGCAGTGAACCGCGATGGTGTTCTCACCTTCTACGAAGAGTTCCAATTGTTCAGGAGAGAGTGCTACCAACTTATACTTCGTCAGGAAGCCCCCTTCGCGCCATAGCAGTTTACCATTGATGTAAATCTCGCAGTCCTCATCGTGATGCACTTCCAGCCATATCTTATCCTTGGGCGATAACCTGGGCAGGGTTACTTTCGTGCGTAGCCAAATGTCGTTTGTTCCCCAATGGGTGCGGACCAGGGAGCCCGGCGTTCCTTCCGCGCCGAAGCCCGAGGGACCTACTTGCCAACTGCTATCGTCGAAATCGGGATTCATCCAATTCGTTGGTGGTTGCTCCATCGTGTAGCGCCAGGGATGTCCACCGCGAGGGGAGGAGGGTAAAACACACTGCAGGCGCTCCCGAAAACCCTCAACCGCAACCCGTTCCCAAGAGGGAGGGACGGATGGTAGTGATTGGGCGAAACCAAGGAGCATCGTTGGGTCCAGGGGGTAGCATCCCATGGTTTCGCCGTAAATCGCCAATCCACCCCGCTGAGGCGCGTTCCAAGGAACGGTGAAGCGGACGACGATTTGCCCCGTTTCTCGCCACCGATTTACTATGGCGACGCCGGTGGATGAGTCCAGCGCTACCTCTGCTCGCATCAGATAACCGTAAGAGCCACGCTCGACCCCTCGCCAATGGGAAAGGACGCCTCGCGCATCCGCAGGGTCGTCGGGCAAATGCCAAGTAGCAATGGGAACGCCATTGACGCTTACTTCCACTGTTGTAGGGAACTTTTTGCCATCCGTTTGGGGGTAGTCTTGGGGATTAACCCGCTCCGGCCAGTCTACCTTTTCGCGCCCTGCTTTAGCGGAGATTTCGCAGAGCAGGGAAAGGGATTGCGCCTTGCCCAAATCCACCCCCTCGGGCAATTTTAGGCGATACTCCACGAATCCATGCCCCTGCCCGTAATGCTTGCCCTCGAGGGGCAATTCCGGCATGGAAAGTTCCCCAAATTGGCTCTCTGCCCAATCGTTGGGCGAGAACCGCAAGGCTAAGGTGTTTTTGTCCACCACTTCCACCCTGGGCGTTCCCCGTTCCTCCCGCACCCACCATTGCGTGTAGTTAATGTGCACCCGCTTCCCTTTGGTGTCTTCCAACCAGGCTACCAAGGTAACTAATGCGGGTTCCTTGGGCAGGGTAAACCCTATGGTGCCCAAAGCGGTCAGTTTGAAGGCAGGTGTCCGAGGACATTTGCGGGTTTGGATTTCGCCCTCGTGCCAATTGCCGAAGCGGTCCAACCAGCGGATTTGCCATTTCAGTGTTAAGCCTTCCTTGTGTTTTCCACTCATGTGGCTGAAGAGGAGGGGCACTTCCACCCGTTCTCCCGGCTTTGCCTCTTTGATGGCTGGCACATCCAGCACGAGGAAGTCCTCCGCAAAAACATCCCGCACGCTCATCCCCGGCGCCCAGAAGTCGTAGCCGAACTCCTTGGGGGAACGGTCGTAGTTGTAAACGCCGTTATGCTCCCATTCGATGTCCGTCAGTTCTGTATAGGTATAGCCCACTAATGTATCGCAGGAGCGCATGGCGTTGACGACGAACAGGTTGCCCCAAGACCAGTCCCCATCTCCATCGCCTGCGCCTACATAACCGAATTCGTTGTTGACGAAGGGTTCACCTCTCTGCTTGTAGCCGGCAATATAGTTCCAGTCGTCGCCGCGCTTGATGCGTTCAGCGTTTATATGTCGATAGAAGGTGCGGAATCCGTCCACATCCCGTCCATACCAATGAAAGGAGTTCAGGTCGGTGTGCAAGTGCGACCAGCCCGTATTATCCTGCACGAGGCGAGTGGGATCTAACCTACGCGTCAATTCCACCATCTTCAGCACCCAGTCAACGCGATGCTCCTGAGGAGCGGTTTGCAGGTTGCCTATCCCCCATTCTTCATTGAACACCGTCCAGCAATAGATGCTTGGGTGGTTGAAATCACGGGCGATCATGTCCCTCAGAGTCCTCTCGAAGGTATGGCGGGCGCGCTCGGTAATGTGATAGAAGCAAGGAATGTCCTGCTGGATAAGAATGCCCAATTTATCCGCCCAGTAAAGGCGAAGCGGTTCCTCCGCCTTGATGTGGATGCGTAGCATATTGAAGCCTGCGGACTTCGCCAATTCGATGTCGCGTCTCATGAACTCCTCGCTTGGAGCAGTATAGATGCCGTAGGGGTTGAAGGATTGGTCCAGCGCCCCGCGCAGGTAAAGGGGCTTGCCATTGAGGAGGACGAAACTGTGCTGACTGCCCTGATAACCTCCCCATGCTACGGTGCGGATGCCGAAATAGGTGCGCACCGTATCGAGGGTGGTTTCCTCCGTGGCGCGAAGGAGAATCTCCGCATCGTAAAGCACGGGCGTCTCCGGCGTCCAGAAGCGAGGATTGGTGACTTTGAAGGAGAGGCTGACGGTTTCCTCTCCTCTTTCGGCTTTCGCTCGCACTGCCCGGAACTTTCGTTGGGGCGATCGCACTTCTACGAAGACGGTGTCCTTTGCCCCCTCTCCTGTGCCCCAGTCCAAGGCAATCTCGAAGCGCATTTCGCCCGTTGGGGCATGCTGGTTATTCGCTAAGGGGATGATGCGAAGGTGTTTAACGCAAACCTCTCCCGTTGCTTCCAGCCAGACGGTTTGCCATATTCCGCTGGTGCTTGTGTACCACCATCGCACTTGCTTGCCTATGGGGGTTTCGGGGTCCGTCCAGTCCACGACGCGGACGACTAACAGGTTAGGACGATCGAATCGCACCTTGTCGGAGATCTCGAAGCGGAACTCGCTGTACCCGCCTTCGTGCTCGCCCACCAGTTCTCCATTGAGCCAGACGGTGGCGTGCCAATCCACTGCGCCGAAGCAAAGCAATATTCGCTTCCCTTGCCAAGCCTTTGGCAGGGAGAAGGAACGCCGATACCACGCTACGCCCTTATAATCTGGGCGGGCTACACCGCTTAACTTGCTCTCCCAGGGGAAGGGAACGACGATGCGAAGGGGGAAGGGGGAGGCATCGGGAGAGAACCATCGTTCTTTCCTTCCGACATCGTCCGGGTCGAAAGCGAATTCCCAAACGCCATTGAGGTTCAGCCATGCCGAACGCTCCAAGTCGGGGCGGGGGTGTTCAGGACGGGGAATCTCCGCCGTCCAACTGCCCGTCAAGCTAGCTAAGCTCCAGGCTGTCACAATAAGCCACCTCCAAATCATCGCGATCATTCCTCGTGTCCCCATAATGATAGCATGCCTAAAGATTTGCCATAAAGATCTTTGAAAAACCTCGGCTGTGAATTATTCGGCGCGATCGAGGTAACTCTGTAGGAGAAGGGAGGCAGCGATGCTATCAACTTCCCTCTTCCTCCCCGTCTCCCTTAGCATCTTCTCCGCCTGCTTCGTGGTCAGCCTCTCGTCCAATTCCCTCACCTCGAAGCCCATTTTTCGCAACTTCTCCGCCAAGGAGAGGGCATATTGGGTAGAAGGGGTTATCCTCCCCCGCAAAGAGTAGGGGATTCCCACTACCAGGATGCCAATCCCCTCCCTCTTTGCTATCTCCCTTATCTTTTCCGCGTCCTTATCCAAATCTCCCTCCCCCAAGATCGTCATGAAGGGGAAGGCTATCCTCCTCCCTTCGTCGCTTATCGCTAACCCTATCCTTTTCTGCCCTACATCTATCCCCATTATCCTCATCCTCTTCCCTCCCAAAGGAAAGCGGAAAGAAGATATTGAAGGGAGAAAAGAGCGAAGACCCCTCCGGAATCGTTGACGGCAAAGGCTACCAGTGTGCTCAAAAGCCCTGCCAAAAACAAATTCCTTCTCTCTGCTTTAGGCTTGATTCCCCTCAATAGGGAAAGGACGAAGAGCCCGGCGAGGAAAGCCATCGCCACCTTCCAAAGGGGGGAGGAGATCAAGGCGAGATTCATCCTTAACTTTCTCAATATTAGATAGAGGCTATCGGGCTGTCCGCTACCGAGGGAGGCAAAGAAGGTCCCTATGTGGGACATTTTGCTCGATAGCGAGGTCTCGAGGAGAAAGAAGGCGATGATAAGCAGGAGGGATAGGGCGAGCATCTTATAGAAAGTTCCTTTACCTTTATAGTAGGAAAAAAGGAGGAGAAAGGAGAGGAAAGCAACGGAGGCACCCAGATTGGCGCCACATAGGGGACACAGGAGCAAGGAGGCGCCGAGTAGGAGAGATGCCAAGATCCCCCAATCCCTTTGGGTTAGATATCCTATGGCAAAGGGTAAAGAGATGAGCAGGATCCCGCTGTATTCGTTTCCTATGCCATAAAAGCGCAACCCTCCCAAGGGATAGAGGGGGAGGACGGAATTAAACGAAAGGCTTCCTCCCGTCAAGGCGTCGCCGATTATCGCTAAGGAGGAGAAAAGAAGCGAGGAGGGGAAAAGGGCGAGGCGAAGGAGGCGAGAGAAGTTCAACAGGATGAGGAAGAGACAAATGTTGAGGAATAAGGATAGGAGGATGTAGGAGAGAGGGTTTTGGGGATTGAAAAGGGGAAGGAAAAGGTAGGAGAGGGGGAAAAGGAGGGAGAAGGCGAGGAGGGGTTCCAGATCGAAGAAGATGAGGAGCAGGGCGGAAAGGAAAAAGAAGAATAGGAAAAGGGCAACGAGGGGAATCTGAGAGTCCCCGTTGAGGGAGGAGATGTTGTCAAGTTGAAGGAGGAGGTTTTTATCCCCCTGGCACAACCTCATTGGTCTTCCGCTCATATACCCGGGGAGGGGGAGATTTAGCAGGGAGAGGATAGTGGGAGGTATGTCCAGGAGGCTGAGGAGCCCTCTATGGCGAGTAGTGGGGGAGGTCAATATGCCTCCTTCCCATCCCTTACCCCAGAGGGCGAGTGGGGATAGATGGAGGGACTTTCCCTGCTTGACGTCGCATAAGGAGAGAAAAAGGAGGAAATCCTTTTCCCCCAGCGCCTTCAGCACCTCACCGAGGAGGGCATCCACTTTTTGAAGGGCATACTTCCGCCCTTTCTCCAAACCTTGAGGGGAAAGGTAGGGCGCATATTGAGCTAACCTCTGCATCTCCCCGCTATCGATGACGATGAAGTCGCTGTCCTGCATTGCGGCCAACGCCTCTTTGAATTTTCCCATGTCTATCGATTTATTGGCGGGGGGGTGGGGGTCTATTTGGAGGAGGTCGGCGCCCACCTTCCCCATGAGGACAACCCCGTTTTCATCGCATGCTATCAAAACCGCCATCCTTTGGGGTTGCTCCCCATCGGAATTGCCGATTATAGCGGTTTTTAGCCCTTTTCCCCTTATCTCCGTGCCCAAAGCCCCCAATTTGGCTCCCGTCCATTGCTTTTCGTTTTGTTGTTGGAGGGAATAAATGCCCAGGTGCACTACTCCCCTGGGCGAGGGCAATATCCCCGTTCGGGTATAGAAAACATATCTTGCTTCTATCCCCTGGTATAACTCCTGGGCGTCGAAACCGAGGGAGAGGTCCGCCAAGCGAATGGCGGGATAAGTCCCCGCCCCCAAGGCGGGGATTGCTTGCTCTACTCTCCTTCTTCCCATCGAGACCAACCCCCAACTCGCCTTTTGGGCAAGATAGGAGAAGGCAGGAAGGGGGGAGGAAAGAAGGTTCTCCAGATAGATATCTTGGGTTATAAAGAGGATTACCTTGGAGTGAAGGGGGGGAAGGAAAAGGAAGCTAAGGAAGAATGCTCTCCACCATCTGGAGGGCAAACTTGAGTGCCTCCTCTAATTTCTCGGGATTTTTCCCTCCCGCCTGGTCGAAGATTTTACTGCCACCGCCTCCCCCTCCCGCTATCTTCGCTACCTCCCTTACCAACATATCCGCTCCCAAACC
>CAYVMD010000070.1:0-7430 GCA_964452465.1 uncultured bacterium
TAGGGGCTAAGGAACCATCCCCCTCTTCGATGAAAGGCTATAAAAATCACATCCTCAAGCGCTCCGATGGCTCCTATGAGTTCCAATATGTAGGTAGGGACTGCTCCTTGAGTTACATCCTTCGCCCTCCCTTCTCTTCTCCTAAAAATATCCAGGTAAAGTTCAACGGTAAACCTCTTCCCTCCCCGACCTTTCTGGGTGGGGTAAGCCTATTCATGAAGGATGTCCTCTGTGATGCTTCAACTCCTGATTTGAGGATAGAGACGAAAAGCAAGTTGGCAGGGGATCACCTCGAAGTGGAAGAGACATGGCGTTATCGCGGGCAAAGGGAGCAAATCCTTCTCAAAATCTCCCTAAAGGGAAAGAGCCTCCGCTTGGAATATGCCTCTCCCCGTCCCGTCCTCTACAGCATAAATATAGCAGTCCCTCCCTTCTCTAAGATATTCGTCCCCTTCCTTTACGAAGGGCAAGCCCAGGTAGGGTACATCCAGCCGGTCTTCCTCTCCGCCTTTTGCGATTGGTGGAGAACGGAGAGCTCCACCATCGGAGCCGATGGCGCCTCCCCAACCTATATACCTAAGACGGATGGAAGGAGAAACCCGCCAAGAGAGATTTTCTATCTCACCGTTTCCCCTTTCTTCCCAGAGGTGCTACCTAACATCCCCAATCCTCCTTCCCCCTTCCTGGCCGAGCTTTCCAAACGCATAGTATTGGATGTATGGGCGGGAAAGTTCCAGGACGACGAGAATTTCCTAAAGGAATTGGCGACCTATGGCGTTGATAGCCTGCTCGTGCTCAAGCACGATTGGCAAAGGGAAGGCTATGATAATGCCTATCCTACCACTATGCCCGCCAATAAAGAACTCGGTGGGGATGAAGGGCTGAGATCCCTCTGCGAGACCGCCAAAAACCTGGGGCATCGCTTCTGCATTCACGAGAACTATTTCGACTACTATCCTAACTCGGAGGCCTTCCGGAAAGAGGATGTCGCACTCGATCCCCAAGGCAATGCCCTCAAGGGTTGGTTCAATCCAGGGGTGCCCATCCAAGCCTTCGTCCTTAAGCCTTCCAAATTCCTCCATTACGAGAAGATCTTCTCCCCTGAGATAAAGAAAAGATATGGCGTGAATGCTGGCTATTTCGACATAATGCCCAATTGGACGGTGGATTACGATGCAAAGGCGGAAGGAGCGGGGAAGATCAGTTATACCCTTAGGGTCAACGCCCAAGCCTTCCAATTCCTCAGGGATACCTATGGGGGTCCCGTTGTCTGCGAGGGTTCCGATTTCACCTGTGCTGGATATTATGATGGAGGCTCGAATTACGCCCTTAATAGGCGCCAAATCCCCCTGCTTGGGGATTTCGAATTGTTGAAGGTCCATCCCCTTATGTTGAACCATGGGGTGGGCTATTACGAAAGATGGCTGATAGATGGTTATAGCGATCCCACTTGGTATTATCGGGTTATGACCGAGGAGGAATTGGACGAGTATAGGATAATGACCTTTGCTTTTGGGAGAATAGGCTTTATCGGGCATCAACTTATGACCTACCTCCCTGGGCTCCTCAAGGAATATTTCCTTACTAAGCCGGTGCAGGAGAGATACGCCTTATCCCTTCCCTCCAAGATCCTCTACGAGGTCGACGGCAAATGGGTTTCCTCCTCTGGCGCGGTGCTCCTCGGCAAGATGGATAGGCTTTTCCTGGAATACGACAATGGTTTGAAGCTCTTCCTCAATAGAGGTAAGGAGGATTGGAAGATGGAGGGGGTGTTCCTTCCCCAATACGGCTTTCTGGCGAAAGGAGCGGGGGTCTTAGCCTATACCGCCAAAAGGGAAGGGGTGATCTGTGATTACGCCGAGGACGAGGCAGGGATCTTTTGCGACGCCAGAACGCAAACCTATCTCCCTCTCTTCAAGCGTATCTACCCCGCTATATCTCAATTCAAGGATTTAGGGGGAGGAAACTTCTCCTTGACCTATCAATGGAAGATAGAGGATTCCCTGGATGGCGATTTCGTTTCCTTCGTCCATTTCATCGATCCTCAAACTCGTAACATCGCTTTTCAGCAGGACCATCCTCTTCCCCTTCCTACCTCCCAATGGCACAAGGGGATGGTTCTGGAGGACGGTCCCCACACGATAAAGGTGCCCGAAGGAAAGGAAGGTGAATTCCCCATCTATATAGGTCTTTACAATACCAAAGGGGAAAGAGTCGTAGTGGGCAATGGTAGGGATAGCGTCAACATAGGGAAGCTGATCGTGAAGAGGGACGGAGAGGTTAAAATAGAAATGCTCCCCCAATTCTGCGAGGATATAAGGGAGAAGTACCAAAGTAGGCTCAATAAGGAAGGCAAAGTGGTGGACTTCGGGAAGGTGGCGACCGATGGGTGCCTTTATATTAAGAAGGAGAAAAACGGGTTACTTATAATCCCTATTCCCCATGGTAGGGAATGCTTCGTTGCCCTAAAATTTGATCAATTCTTCAAGGATTGGCAGGAGAAAAGGGTTTCGATTATCGCTCTAAACAAGGAGAAGGAAGAGGTAGAGGAGTTAGAAGCAAAAATCCGGAAAGGAATTCTCTCCTTCCATACTGCCCCCACCGCTTATTACTACCGGATAAAGTTAGTCTCGCCCACGAAGTAGAATTTATTCTTTTTTGCTCTCCTCTTCTCCCTTACCACTGATTGCCTTTTTGAATTCCTTCAGTCCCTCGCCAATAGCCTTGCCTATCTCGGGCAAGCGCTTAGAGCCGAAGAGCAAAAGCACGATGAATAAGATCAATAAAATTTCCGGCAGACCAATTCTACCCATCTTTTATTTCCTCCTTCGAACCCTCCCCTGCTTCCTCTCGGGGAGAGGGTTCATTTATAGGATAATGCGAAGTTGGGGAGGTGTCAATTTCCTCCGATGGACCGACTTCCACCTCTTCGCTCATGAATTTCTCATAAGCCCTTCTGAATTCCCTCACCGCTTTCCCGATGGCCCTGCCTATCTCCGGCAATTTTTTCGGCCCGAAGAAAAGCAATGCCAAAAGCAAGATGAAAAGGATTTCGCCGAAGCCTAATTCCATCTTCTCACCTTTCTATATAATTTGGCACTTCGCCCTGCCGTAAAGTTCCTCCGCCTTTTCCCTCGTTATCATCCCTGCTCCTACGATCGTCACATTAGCAGCCCCACAGGCGTTGCCAAGCCGAAGGCAATCGCTCAGGGATTTCCCATCGAGAAGCCCGCAAAGGAAACCGGCTAGGAAGGCATCCCCCGAGCCCACCGCGGAGACGAAGGGCACCTCTATGCCAGGCGTATAGAAGATGCCTTCTCTCGACAGCATAACTGCTCCTTCCTTGCCCATGGTTATCACCACTATCTCTGCCTTCTCTTTTATCTCCTTTCCTGCCTCTATGATATCCCGAAGGGTTTGGAGTTGTCCATTCACAAGGTATTCCAACTCCCTTACATTTGGCTTCACCAGGAAGGGCTTGGCTTCTAAACCAAGGCGCAGAGGCTCTCCACTGGTATCCAAAACGGCGGGCACGCCCAACTCCTCAGCTATACGGGTTAGACGGGCGAAGATATCGGGAGGGGTGCCGGGTGGCGTGCTCCCGCAGAAGACGAGGAAGCTCGCCCCTGGCAGTAATTTCCGTATCTTCTTCTCCAATCTCCTGGCATCCCTTTCCGTTACCTCCGGTCCCCATTCGTTTACCTCCGTTTGGGTTTTATTAATTAGATCCACTATAGCGATGCAGAGGCGAGATTCCCCCTTTACTCGCACGAAATCATACATTATCCCTTCCCTCTTTAAGTGGGCTTCTATGAATCGTCCGTTATGCCCTCCAACGAATCCGCTCGCTAAACTCGGCTTCCCCAATGTCTTGCAAACTCGAGCCACATTTATCCCTTTCCCCCCTGCCACGGACTTCATGCCCTCCGGCCTGTGCACCCTATCCAAACGGAAATCGTTCACCACATAGGTTTTATCCACCGCTGCGTTGAGGGTTACAGTTAAAACATACTTCCCTTCTCTTTGCATGCTCCCTGTTTCAAACCCCTGCCAAACGCCGGGCGGTAGTTATGAAACCAGTATGGGCTACCATCCTCAATTCCGGGCGGAGGACCTGCTCTTCCACCACCCAGGGGCGCACAAGTCCTTCGCAGGTCCTTATTTGGGCAAACCCTCCTATACTCTTGAGGGACTTTACCAACTGATGCACTTGGATGATCGTGGGCAAGAAGGTCGCCAAGAAACCCCCTGGCCTAAGCGCTTTTTTCGCTTCCTCCAAGAGCTCCCAGGGCTCGGGCAGGTCGAAGACCACTTTATCCACATCCCTTTCCTCGATTCCCTCTTTCACATCCTTTATCTTGAGCACGAAGTTCTCCACCCCCCACCTCTTCAGATTTTCCAGCGCTACCCTGGCGAAATCCTCCCTTTTCTCATAGGTATAAACCATCCCTTGGTTGGCACTCCTGCAAAGAAAAAGCGTAAGCGCTCCCGAGCCCGTGCCCGCCTCGACGATCCTATCCGTGGGTTTAACATCTATCAAGGCGGAAAGGAGGGCACAGTCCTTTATATACATCACCTGTGCCCCCCTTGGCATCTCCAAGATATATTCCTCCAGCGTAGGACGAAAAGTGAGCAGTTTCCCCCCCAGGGTGGAGGAAACCTCCGTCCCCTCTTCCTTCCCGATTATATCGTCGTGCTTGACCATCCCCCGGTGATAATGGAATACCCCTCCCTTCTGCAGGGTGAGGAGATAACGCCTATTTTTGCTATCGTAAAGTATAACCGTCTCTCCTTCTTTGAAGGGCATTTAAGCTCCGAATTTCTCCTGGATAGAGAGGAGATTGGTCACGATGTTCATTATGTCCCTTCCTCTTATCCTGCCCAAACCTCCCTTGGCGCAGGGGCGCTCTCCATAGCAGAAGACATCGTCTACCCTCACTCCCTCCCCCCAGAAAACGATGGGCACGGGATCTCCGGAATGATCCTTCACGCTCACCGGCGTTGAGTGGTCGGCGGTCAGGATCACCAAAACCTCCGAGGGATCGATATGGGATAGGATAAGCCCCAGCATTCTATCTATCTTCTCCACCGTCTCCACCTTAAGGTGGGGATTGCCATCGTGTCCTGCTATATCGGGGGCTTTGACATTGCAAAGGACGAAATCGTAATCCTGTAGGGCATCAACTACGGCTTTTCCGATGGATTCTTCGTTCGTGTCCACAGAACCGGTTGCTCCCTCCGGTTCTATCAAATCCATGCCCAAATACCTCCCCACTCCCTTTAACAAACCCACCTCTACGATGCATGCCCCCTTCAAGCCGTAGGTCTCCTTAAAAGAAGGTATGTGGGGAGCGATCCCTGCCCCTCGGGGCAGGATGATATTAGCGGGAGATAACCCTTGCGCCTTTCTCTCTCGATTGACAGGGTGGTCCTTCAATATCTCGAAGGAGCGCCTGACGAATTCGTTTATGATGCGAGCGGTCTTTCGGGCTTTCTCATCGGAGGGATCCAACGGCTCTACTGTGTGGACCTTAACCCCTTCTGCGTGGGGATCTGCATCGGTTACCTTATGGCTTAACCCCTCGCCCCTTAACACCAACCCCGCCCTATGCTCCACTGATTCCTTGAAGAGTATCTTCGCATCCTCTATTTCCATCCCATCCAAGGCTTGGGCTAAAAGGTTGGTACCCTCCCTTATTCTCCCCGCCCTTCTATCGACGACCACCATCGTCTCCTCATCTACCGTAGCGAAGTTGCATCGGAAGCAGATATCTCCCCTTTTCACATCCAAGCCTATGCCCGCTGCCTCAAAGGCGCCCCTCCCCGTGTAGTATTCGTATGGATCGTAGCCCAATATCGCCAGGTGGGAGGTATCGGAGCCCGCCCTTATGCCGGGAGCGATGGGGTCCATAAGCCCGCATTCGCCTTCTCTCGCTAATCTTGACATGTTTGGAGCATGAGCCACCTCTATTGGGGTAAAACCAGCCAATTCCTTAACTGGTCTATCTCCCATTCCGTCTCCAATTAAGATTATTGCCTTCTTTGGCATATTTTGTGCCTCCTTTGCGGTTTAGTTTTATAATAATATTGCCTATGAGATTCCTTCGGTCAAGGAGGAAAAAGCTGGCGAAGATAAACTTCGATCTCTGCATGGTGTGCGGCGCCTGCGTAGCTGTTTGTCCCGAAGCATTGGATTTGGAGGGGAATAGGTTGACTTGGAGGCAGGAAGTATGTAAAGGATGCGGTGAGTGTATGGTGGTTTGCCCCACGGGAGCGTTGCGTGGTGATGAAGGGTAAATACGATGCCATCGTGGTGGGAGGAGGACCAGCAGGTTCTACCTGTGCCCTTCACTTAGCTCGGGAGGGGTTGGAGGTTTTGTTGGTGGAGAAGAGGCAGGAGATAGGAGAGTTAATAAGATGCGCAGGGGGGGTTTTGGCTAAGGATAAGGAGGAACTATTCCCTGCTACTAAGGCGATCGTGGGGAGCTTCCGGGCCTTCAGAATAGTGGTGGGAGAGAAAAGGGTGGACATACCAGCGGAGGGTGGGGAGTGGGGCTTCGTCCTGGAGCGCAAGATCTTCGATCAGGAATTGGCGTTGTTGGCGGCTAAGGCGGGGGCGAGGATATTAGTGGGGGCTAAGGTGGAGGGATTGATAAAGGAGGATGGGAAAGTGAAGGGAGAGGTTATAAAGAGGGGAGGGGAAAGGAAGGAGGTGAAAGGGGATTTGGTTGTTGCTGCGGATGGGGTGGAGTCAAGGGTAGCAAGGTGGGGAGGAATAGATACCAAATTGAGTGTGGGGAAGGTGCTTTCTTGTGCTCAATTTCTCCTCTATCACCCCTCGATAGAAAAAGGGGTATGCGAGATCCATTTGGGCAGGGAGTTGGCGCCGGGAGGATATGCCTGGGTGGTGCCTCGGGAGGATGGGACGGCGGTTGTCGGCTTGGGAGTGGCGGGATGGGAAGGACAGCCTTTGGTGAGGTTGAGGAAATTCGTGGAGGAGAGATTCCCCTCTGCTTCTATTTTAGAACAGGTGGTAGGGGGAACGCCGGTAAGCCCCTTGCCCAAAAGGATCTACGGAGATGGGATAGTAGTGGTAGGGGATTCCGCCCGTCAGGCGGATCCGGTTACCGGGGCGGGGATAGCCCAAGCGATTCGGTCTGCTAAACTCGCTGTAGAGGTGATTAGGGAAGCGTTTGAGAAGAGGGATTTATCCAAAAGGAGTTTGTCCTTATATCAAAAGAGGTGGGAGGAAAAGTTCGGCAAAGCCCATAAGTATGGAGTAGGGATTAGGAACTTCCTCACCTCCCTTTCAAGTCAGGAAATGGAGGACTTATTGATCGGTTTAGGGAAGGTAAAAGTGGGAGGGAGCGCCCGAGTAATAGATATAATCTGGCTTTTAGTCAAGCAGAACCCTCGTCTCCTCCTCAAAC
>CAYVMD010000071.1:0-7210 GCA_964452465.1 uncultured bacterium
AAGGAGAGAATGATAGATAAGTTCACCGAGAGAGCAAAAGAAGCGCTTTTCTACGCACAGAGAGTGATGGAGAGATACAATCATAATCAGATAGATACAGAACACATCCTCCTCGCCCTTTTAGAGCAACCGGATGGCTTGGCAACGAAAATAATCAGTAGGGCAGGAGTAAACCCTCAATACATAAGGAGGGAAGTGGAGGAGGCTCTTTATAGGTTCGCCAAGGTATATGGCGCCCCTACCACCCAAATCTACTTAACCCCTCAAGCAAAGCATGTTTTGGATCTCGCCTGGGAGGAAGCTCAGCGCCTCAAGGACGAGTATATAGGGGTGGAACATATATTGATAGGGTTGGTGAGGGAAGCAGAAGGGGGAGCAGGAAGGATCCTCAGGAAGGCGGGGCTGGACGAGCAAAAGATTTACGAGGCTTTGCGAGAGATAAGGGGAAGCCAACGGATAACGGATGAACATGCGGAGAGCAGATATGCTGCTCTGGAGAGGTTCGGGAGGGATATAACCCAACTCGCCAAGGAGGGGAAATTAGACCCCGTGATAGGAAGGAACGAGGAAATAGAGAGGGTAATCCAGATCCTCTGCAGACGCACGAAGAACAATCCCGCCTTAATAGGGGATCCAGGAGTGGGGAAGACGGCGATAGTAGAGGGCTTGGCGCAAAGGATAGCCAAGGAGGATGTGCCTGAGCCTTTAAAGGGGAAGAGGATCATTCAGTTAGATATGGGTGCCCTGCTTGCGGGGTCGAAATTCCGAGGCGAATTCGAGGAAAGGCTTAAAGCGGTGCTGGATGAGGTGAAGAATTCCCAAGGGAATATAATCCTCTTCATAGACGAATTGCATACGGTGGTGGGAGCAGGGGCAGCGGAAGGAGCAATAGATGCGAGCAATATGATGAAGCCAGCATTGGCAAGGGGGGAATTACGCTGCATAGGGGCAACTACTCTTGACGAATACCGGAAATATATAGAGAAGGACCCTGCACTGGAGCGAAGGTTCCAACCTGTCTTCGTTGCCGAGCCCACAGTTGAGGAGACGATAGAGATCCTGAAGGGGCTAAGGGATAAGTACGAGGCTCATCATAATGTGAAGATAAGCGACGAGGCTATAGAAGCATCTGCGCGTCTATCCAAACAATACATATCCGATCGCTTCCTCCCCGATAAAGCGATAGATGTAATAGACGAAGCAGCCTCCAAAGTAAGGATGGAGGTCTACTCCATGCCTCCCCATCTCAAGGAAATGAAGGCTAAGTTAGACGAACTCACTCGCGAGGGACAAGAGGCGGTGGCTGCTCGGGAGTACGAAAGGGCAGCGAAGATCAGGGATGCCTACGATGCCCTCCTTCAGCAGTTCAACCAGGAAAAGGAGAAGTGGGAGCAGGAAACGGGGATAAATAACATTGTGGAGGCAAAGGATGTAGCGGAAGTGATCGCCCGCTGGACGGGCATCCCCGTGGCAAATCTGCTCCAAGATGAAAGGGAGAAGTTAGCAAGGATGGAGGAGATACTCCACCAAAGGATCGTGGATCAAGAAGAAGCAGTGAAGGCGGTGGCGGAGGCGATAAGGCGTGCCCGAGCAGGCTTGAAGGACCCCAATAGACCCATCGGTTCCTTCCTCTTCCTTGGACCCACCGGGGTAGGGAAGACCGAACTAGCGAAGGCGCTGGCAGAATTCCTTTTCGGTGACGAATCCGCCCTCGTCCGAATAGATATGAGTGAATATCAGGAAAAGCATACAGTCTCCCGCTTAGTGGGTGCGCCTCCTGGATATGTAGGTTATGAGGAAGGCGGACAACTCACGGAACCAGTGCGTAGGCGTCCCTATAGAGTTATATTGCTTGACGAGATCGAAAAAGCACATCCTGATGTGTTAAATGTCCTGCTCCAAGTTTTGGATGATGGGCGCCTCACCGACGCTTCCGGACGCACGGTGGATTTCCGCAACACGGTCATCATCATGACCTCGAACATTGGGAGCTCTTATCTGTCCTCCATACCGTTAATAGGCGATTTCTTCGACCAGGCAAAGGAAAGGGTCTTGGAGGAGCTCCATAGGACGCTTCGCCCTGAGCTTCTCAACCGCATAGACGAGGTCATCGTCTTCCGCCCTCTGAGCAGTGAGCATCTCCGCCAGATAGTGGATCTTCTCCTCGCGAGGATTCAGACACAACTCGCCGAGCAGGACATCAAACTAATCGTAACCGATGAGGCTAAGAAGCTCCTTGCTGAAAAGGGTTATGATCCTTCCTTCGGCGCTCGTCCCCTCAAGAGGACCATTCAAAGGATGCTGGAGAACCCCTTATCAAGCGCCATCCTAAGAGGAGAGTTCAAGCCCGGCGATACCATCCTTGCCGATGCAAAGGGAGAAGAGATCCAACTGAGCCTCTACCTGGAGCCGGCGAGAAAGGAATAATCCCTAATGATTCCCCTGAGGGACAACATCCCCTCCCGAAGGTTCCCGGTGGTCAATGTTTCCCTAATAATCCTCAATTCCCTCGTCTTTCTCTTCGAGGTCTCCCTCACCAAGGAACAACAGATGCTCTTCTTCTACGCCTTTGGGATGGTCCCCCTCCGGGCATTTCATCCCGAAGCGGTCCCCCACCCCGGCGTCCCCTTCCTTCTCAGCCTACTTACCTCCCTCTTCATCCACGGAGGTTGGTTCCATCTAATTGGCAACATGCTCTTCCTTTGGATCTTCGGAGATAATGTGGAGGACCGGTTAGGACACCTTCGCTATTTAATTTTTTATCTTTTGGGAGGATGCATTGCCTCTCTATTCCAGTTTTTAATCCACCCTCTCTCCAAAGTCCCCGTTGTGGGAGCTAGCGGAGCCATTTCCGCGGTCATGGGGGCATATTTCCTCCTCTTTCCCTACGCCAGAATATCTTCTCTCTTGTTTTATTTTTTCTTCCTCACGATCGTGGAGATCCCCGCTTTTGTATATTTAGGCTTCTGGTTCCTCTGGCAAATTATGGAGGGGATGCTTTTCCTTCCCTTTGCAGGGGATGTAGGAGGGGTTGCCTTCTGGGCTCACATCGGAGGCTTCATATTCGGCATGTTCTTCATCAGGCACTTCCTACCGAGGCGGCGTAGTTTTTATTATTTTTGAAAGTGGTTTGTAAATGTCCCGGGATATCTTTTCCCTTATAACCTCGTCATCATTTTTGTAGATCACCCTATACACCTCCGCTACCACCGTTCCATCTACTCCGTAATTCACCTTGGTCTCTATCCTTATATCCTCGAAATCCTTCCTGCCAAACACCCTGAACCGCACTCGATTACCCGTGACCTCTCCTTGAATATATATGGGGCTTTCCTTGTTATTGCGGAACTTTAGGTCCACATACCTCCAAACCACGGTGGCATCCCGCCCTGGAGAGATGTATTTCACAGGTCTCGCATGATGGGAGCGCCTGACGACCTCCAGCCCCGCCAAAAGCACCGCGTTGTACAAAGTGGTGGAAACCTGGCAAACACCACCCCCTACGCCGGGAATGAGTTGTCCCTCCACCATGACGGGGGCGACTTTATAGCCTCGTTCGGAGACTCGTGGCCCTACCACCGCATTGAAGCTGAAGACCTCGCCAGGACGGAGTAAAGTGCCATCTATAGCTCTTACAGCCCTTTTTATATTGGAAGTTCGACTAACATCGCCCAGATTGAAGCGAGTGGCAAAAGTAGCCAAAACCTCCATTCCCCTTAGATCCTCTTCTTTTATCCTGGGAGGAATGATCTCTACTGGGATATTCAAGGGTTCCGCCATATCCCACCCCTTTTCTATCTCCTCCAATGCCTTTTTCTCATCCACCTTATAACCCTCCCGAGAAGGTGAAATGCTCCAACTTCCTCCTTCCCAAACTATCTTAGCGTTGACAGGCTCCCTTGCAACCCTTTTCTCCACCTTCTTCAAGAACCTCTTCCACTTATCTTTGTCCACCTCCGCCTTGAGCTCAATCCTAACTCCCCTCCCTAAACAAAGGAAGATATCTCTAATACTATTGAAGAATCCCCTTCTCCCCACCCTATAGGCTTCATTCAGGATGCTTTGGGTGTCATAGATTACTCCCGTCTCGGGAAGGGTGTAGAAGAAACTCTTTCCCATCACCCTTATCTCGTATTTCCGCTCCCTAAAGCGTTGTTTTAACATCTCCTCGCAATCCACACGGCGCCTCCCCCCAACTCGCATATCCCCAACCCATATATTCGGCAGAAAGCGTTCTTCCTTACGGAAGTAAAGAAGAAACCCCTCCGCCCAACAAAGAAAACCTAAAATCGGGATTACAATGCAGAGGATGACTGCTTTCCTCAAGGCTTACTTCCTTTTGCCCGACCACCTCCAGATCGTCCCTTTGGGATGGTCCTCCAGAACGATCCCCATCTCCCCCAATCCTTTCCTTATTTCATCCGCTACATCGTAAATCTTCTCCCTCCTCAACCTATCCCTGACCCTCACGAGCAAATCTACGAGTGCCTCCTCCTTTCCCTCCCCCTTTCTTCTATCCTCCAACCCCAAAACCCATTTGAATTCCTTCAAGAGCGCCCTCAATTGCCAGAGGTTAAGGAGCAAAGATGCAGGGGGAGTGGGCAGGAGTTGATTGGCGAGTTTGGTGACCTCCCGAGCGAACGCAAAGAGGATTCCTATCGCGCGGGGAGTGTTGAAATCGTCCTCCAAAGATTGGTAGAACTCCTCCTTATACCTTTCCCAAGCTAGTTGCTCCCCTTCCTCCTTTCCATAGGAAGGTGGGACGGCAAGCAACCTTTCCAATTTCTCCTCCGCCTCCCATACATGCTCCAGCGCTTTCTCCATTTCCCTGACCCTTTCCTCTTCGAATTCTATAGGGCTCCTGTAATGGGAGGAGAGGAGATAGAATCGTAAGCCTGCAGGGGAGAATTCCTTAAGAGCTTCCCTCACGATGAACACATTGCCCGTGGATTTTGCCATCTTCTCCCCCTTCAAATTGACCGGCGCCCAATGGATCCAGTAACGCGCGAAGGGAAGCCCGGTAAAGGCTTCCGATTGAGCAATCTCGTTCTCATGATGGGGAAAGATGAGGTCCTGTCCTCCCGCGTGGATATCGAGGGGCACTCCCAGGTATTTTATCGCCATCACAGAGCATTCTATGTGCCAACCGGGACGCCCTTTTCCCCAAGGGCTCTCCCAATAAGGCTCCCCCTCTTTGGCGGACTTCCATAGGGCAAAATCGTAAGGGGAACGTTTCCTCTCGTCCACCTCTATCCTGGCTCCCGCCAGCATCTCCTCCGGCGAACGCTTGGATAACCTCCCATAATCCTTGAACTTCTCCACCGCAAAGTAGACATCCCCGTTCACGGAATAGGCATATCCCTTCCTCTCCAGCGCCTGCACTACATCTATTATCTCCTTGATATGATGCGTGGCGCGGGGATAGAGAGAGGCGGGTCTTATCCCCATCGCTTCCTCATCCATGAGGTAGGCAACGATGAAACGCTCTGCTAATTCCTGAGGACTTACCCCTTCCTCCCTGGAGCGGGCTATTATCTTGTCGTCTATATCGGTGAAATTCTGTATATAATGCACATCGTATCCTTGTTTTTCCAGAAAGCGCCTGATGACATCGAAAAGCACCGCTCCCCTCAGATGCCCGATGTGGGCGAAGTTTTGGGTGGTGAGTCCACAACAATAGATACGGACCTTCCCTTCCCTTTGAGGGATGAATTTCTCCTTCTCCCCAGTCAGGGTATTGTAGATCTCCAGAGCCATCTCAGAGAACTTCCCGCAAAATCTTGCTTATCCTTGTAGCATCGCTCTCCCCTATAGCCTTGAGAAGCGTCTCCTCATCCAATTTCTCCAACATACTCCTCAATTTAAGGAAGTTCTTGAGGGATTCCTCCGTGGCCAGTTTGGGATCCTCCCGATAGGGGAAGAGATCGAAGCTATACCAGCCGGAGAAGCCGAGGCGATCTAACCAGAAGAGGAGTTCAAGGTGCTCCACGAGGTGCACGGAGGCATAGATGAGATCGTCATCGAACTTCTTCCAGGCATCGTTGAGATGAAGATGGAAGAGCTTGCCCTTCTTAAGCGCCAGGGAGGCGACCATGGCGAGGTTTTCCCCTCCCATAAGGGCATGCCCGAGATCGATGTTTACCCCCAGGTTATTCGCCCCCACCGCATCTATGATGCTCAGGGTGATCCCCATTCCGTCCAGGAAGGATTTGCAACGTGGCTCGTATGGCTTGTATTCGAGGCAGAACCTATGGTCGAGAGCGTAGGAGGTTATCTCCTGTAGGGCGTCTATCAACCAGCTCCATACCTCGGCGTAGTTCGTCTGGAAAGGATAATCGAAACCATCTGGACCGAGCCAGAGTATGGTCATATCGCAGTTCGCCATCTTTGCCGTGTCCACCGTTCTCTTCACCAATTCTATCGCCTTTCTCCTTACCCTCTCGTCGGGATTGGTTAGGGAGCCGAAGCGGAAATCGATATAGCCGTGGAGGTGGGGACCTACATTGGCAACCCTCAAGTTAAGGTCCTTCATAACGGAGAGTAGATGTTCAACATTGTTCTCGTTCAATTCACTGGGGTAATGGAATTCCACTCCCTCCAACCCCTCAATTTCGCCTATCAACTCCAAGCGTGTCTCTAGGGGGATATCCTCCCTATAGCCATCCTTTTTAAATCTATCGCCACAGGCACCGAAATACCAAATGCCACAGGCAAAGCGGGGCTTAGTCCTTAATTGCATATTTTCTCCCCCTACACTCTTCTCATGATTATGGTAGCGGTTAGAGAGGAAATCACAAAGAATATTATCGCCGCCCACATAGTTATCTTGTCCAACCATTCCTCAAAGCCCGGCTTCAACTTGAAGGGGGTAACGGTCCTACCGCCTATCACACCCGAGAGCCCAGATTCGCGCTTCGTTGTTTGGATGGCGACGAGGAATATCAGGACGATAGCGGACAGCACCTGCAAGATATTAAGAAGCGTTATCAAACGAATTCACCTCCTCGAGATTTCAACTGTAAATTTTGAAGGGAAAAAGTGTCATCGTCAAGGAGTAAAGGAAAAGGGGAGAAAGGAAGAAGGGAAGAGAGGGGGGAATTCTTAGGGTTAAGGGGATTTGCTTCTTGGAAGCTGAATAGCGCGGTTCCCGCGATTATCTCCTTAGAAAGGAGGTGATCCAGCCGCAGCTTCCGCTACGGCTACCTTGTTA
>CAYVMD010000072.1:0-6483 GCA_964452465.1 uncultured bacterium
GTTCCCGCATGGGAGGCTAAGAGAAGATGGGGGATTTGGGCGAGCATAGGATTGGTGAGGTCCTGAACCATAACGGGCAGGGAGCGTCTTTTCGCCCAGCAGAGGGTCAAGAGGGCCCCCGTCTGCGTCTTACAGGTTTTCAGCGCCACCCCCGTCCAACCCAGACCATAGCCCAATTTGACCAACTTCCAGTTGTGGGCGCTCTCATCCATGAAGAGGGGCTTCCTCGCGGAGACGCTGTGAACATCTATCATGTAGCGTTCCAAATCGTAGGGAAAGGGCTGTTCCACATAGAGAAGCATTCCATAGATCCTGGGATGCTCCCGCATCAATCTATCCAGGATATCCGTCACATAAGCAGGGTCATTGACGGTGCAGTTGAAATCCGCCGAAAGATACCAAACATCGTGTTTTAGCGCTGTCTCTCCCACCTTCACCAACCTCTCGTAATCCCACTCGCTATCGTTTCCCCTCAACTTCACCTTCAGGCACTTTAAGCCATCCTCCTTTATCCAATCCTCCAACAGGACGGGATAGCCATCCTGGGGCTCATCTCCTACCAATTCGCTGGGATCTATGGGATCCATCCCTCCCACCAGATGCCAGGCTATCATCTCCTCCTCCCGGGGGAATTTGAGGTATTGGGCGGGATACATCCCTTTAAAATCCTCGCTTTCCTGGGTAAGATAATGGGATAGATCGTAGTTCATGAACTCCTCGTTATAGGTCTCATAGGTGGGGAGGTTGTGCAGGACGCCGAAGGCATCATGGATGGCGATATCGAAAGGGGAGAGGCAGATCAAACCCGCAAGGTAAGGCATATCTTCGGGAAGGCTCAGCCTTCGGTTGAATTGGTAAAGGAGCGAGGGTAGGACTTGCTGAAGGAACAGATGACCTAACTCCATGGGGTGCCCGAATTCCTTCATCTCTATGAGGGATCGGGAGATCTCCAGGCAGAAATCCTTCATCGCCTTATGCCTTACCTCATAGGGAAGGGAGCTTGGCCAACCCCATTGCACGCTCAGTGGGGTCTCTCCCCATCCCTTGCCCTGTCTCCCCTGCCTATCCTCCACCGTTACCGCGACACGGGCGCAGGTGACGGAGGTGAGCGTCTCCGCCCCGAACTTCAAAGGTAGGCGGGTGGTGACGGGTAAGAAGTAAACCTCTATTTGCCTTACCCTTATATCCGTTGGCTTGCTCATGCTTCACATGCTATTTTGATAGATCCTCTCCACCAACTCCATCGTCTCCACCGCATCGGCAAAGGAGGTCTCCGGTTCCCTTCTCTCCTTGAGGCAGTCTATGAAGTGGCGATTCTCCTGAAAGTAGCCATAGAACTTGTGGAACTCCTCTCCCCCTATTTCCGTGCCGGAGAGGACTATCGGCTCAGCATCTTCTTGGTAGACCACCGCCTTCAGATCCTTTCCTTCCAAAGGGGCGTTTATGAAGGCGGATACCCCCCTGGCGTGTATCTCAAAGGTGTGGATCCTCCTCGCTAACGCCCAATTTGCCAAGAGGACCCCGGTGGCGCCGTTCTCGAATTCCATCAGGGCATTGAACGCATTGGGAATATCCAGATGATAACTTCTAACGAGGCTCTTAACCTGCTTCACACTCCCTCCCAACCAACGGAGGGTATCTACACAATGGATGGCATCGGAGGTAAGGATATCCACGGGGCTCGTGTAATAGGATAGCCCTGTCTTCGTATCCTTATAGAAGGTGGCAACCGCCTGGATTATCCTTCCCCTCTCCTCCACCATTTCCCTCACCTTCCTCAGAAGGGGGATGAACCTGCGGTTGAAGGCGACCATGGTGATGCAACCCTGCCTCTCCGCTAACTTCGCCATGGTACGAATTTGATGGACGGTGACGCCGGGCGGTTTCTCTATGAAGACATTGAGACCCGCTTGTAGGGCATGGATGACGAGGTCATAGAGGAGATGCGCCCCCATGATGATGTATACCGCGTCCAGGGGTACCTTCTCTATCATCTCCTTATAGTTGGTGAACCTCTTCTCCACCCTGTATTTATCAGCGGTGCTATGGAGCCTTTCCTCGTTCAAATCGCAGATGGCGGATATCTCCACATCCTCCATCTCGGCGAGGGAGGGGTAGTGGACCATGTTCGCCATGCTTCCAGCGCCTATGAAGCCTATCCTCACTTTCTCCATCTTCTCATCCCTCCGAAAACAGCCTCTTCAAAAAGCGAATGTCCATCCTGGTCTGATCTATGACATCGGGCACTTCGAGTTCGCTATACTCGCTGTGCACGGATAAAGGACCGGAAAAGCCTACATCCTTGAGAACCTTGGGAAGGCTCCACCAATCTACATAGCCCTCTCCCAATGGTACCACCCTCAACTGCCACCGCCTCTTCCCCTCCACAATTACCCTCTCCCTCACCACATCCTTCAAGGCCACCGCGCTGAGATACTCCTTAACTATATCCAAGGCCATGGGCAAGGGCTCCCCTACAAGGGAGAGATGTCCCACATCGGCGAAGATTCCCACATGTCTTGGATCGAAACCCTTTACCAGGTTCATAGCGCTGCAGGAGTTCAACCCCATGGTGTTGCCGGAATGGTTGTGGATGAGGACCTTTAGGGAATACTTCTCGGCAACCTTTGCGAAGCCCTCGATATCCCTCCTCACGCTATCTACCGTCTCCCAGTATCCCTTCTCTCCCGGGTACCAATAGCCAAGCTTTACCAGCCCCACTCCCGCCTCCTGACACGCGGAGAATAACTTCTCAACCACAGGAGCCTGGGGATCGACGAAATCGGTAGGAGTGGTAACGAGGGGGATAAAGAGCCCCTGCTCGCGGAATATCTTTGACGCCCGAGGGAGCTCTTGGGGAGAATTCTCTGGGTCCACGGGGTAGCCCGGGCGAACGCAGAGGTCTGCACCTTGCCCTCCCATTTCTAATATATTTTGCGCCAGCTCCTCGAGGGAAAGCCCAAGGAAATGCTTGGTGAAAACGATGAATTGCCAGTTCATCTTATCTCACCTTTCTTCTTAAAAGTGCTTCCGCTATCCTCGCTCGGGTGGCGAGGAGCTTTTGAGGATCCTTGGCGAAGTGGGTCATATCCTCCACCACCTCGCCTATGAACTTTTCCACCATTGGGCGCCCCATCGCCCTCTCTAAGAAGGTGAGGTACTCGTAATCCTCGAAGCCATCCCTGATCATCTCCAGACGAAGGGAGGAGATGGGACCTTTATGCCCTACCTTCTTCCCGGGGTAGAGGAGGGAACCATCGCCGTAGAGATCGGGGTTTATCTCCTTAACGGTAGCCATATCCTCGTAGGGATCCGGGGTTCCGCCCCACCAGTTGGTAGCCCAATAGAGGAGCCCATCAACTTGATACTTCTTCTGCTGCCACATGAGTATACGATGATCTATGGCATCCATGGTGATATGGAAATTAGCGTAGGGGGAACCGGGTCCACAGCAGACATACCACCAGGAGGTATCCCCTCTCATCTTCTTTTGGAGTTGCTTCTGGGGATCGAAATAACTGGAGACCGCGCACCAAATGTTTATGACGCCCTCCAAAGCCTCATAGGCGCTCTGGTCGCTGAAGTCAGGACCTCGGAAGAAGGGGGAAACTATGCGAAGGCGGGGATCGATGCTCTTTATCTTCTCCACCCGTCTCTTCAATTCCTCGTATTGCTCCCTGGTCACCGGCTCGTCCAGTGGATAGAAGTAGGCTTTCTTCAACCAACCCTTTTGACGGCAGCGCTCCACCCGCAGGCGCATCTCTTCTACATTTTCGCTGTAAGGGATTTGGAAGGTGGAGACACGGGGATCGTTGAGGTATCTATCCGCCTCGGGCGATAGTATATCCACGGGGATGAAGTAGGGGCTGAGGCGATGCTCCACGAGGAACCAATAATATCTATCCCACATTTCCTTTGCCTCCGGCGTGCCTGGCTCAATCTCCTCGAATTTCCAGATGAATTGCTCCCACAGACCGAAGGCGGTTTCGGAGGAAGGCTTATCAGAAAGGGTGAAGTCCCAAACCTCGAGTTCGAGTGGGATGACGGCTTTCCCAGCGTTATCGCTGATTATAACAACACTGCCTTTATAATGCCCCGCGGGCGTATTCTTGGGGACATATACGGTGATGAAGACTGGCTGGCTCTCCCCTGCTGGCACATCGAAGGGAGCATAGGGGAGCAGGGGATCGGGGTAGTATTTATTAAGATGCCTTATCTGAACATATCCGACGAGGCGTATCTCTACATTCTTCTCGCTAATACTCCTTCCCTTCGAACCCTGCAGCTTGGAGACCTGAACACGGACATTCCTTAAAGGCTCCTTGCCCGCCCTGATGACGACCTGAGCGGATTCATATTCGTTGCGAGCGGATTGAAGGGAGACCTTCTTCTGCGTTTTGGGAGGGCTATCCTTGAAGACCTTAACTGGTGCAGGTTCCGTCCAGACTGTGAGCCCCACATCCGATACGCCTACAGTGCACACCGTCCCCAAAAGCAACATCGCCCATAACATCCTCGAACACCTCCTTTTATATTCGGATTCCTCGTTATCGATTTTACTATATCCAGCCGCATAGATATAGAAGCTTTTAATCCCTACCCCTCTTAGAAAAGATGGAATTCGCGCTCAATGCCAAGGAGAATCCTTTAGAAGAGGTTAAACTATCTCTCTCCCAGGCAATAAAGATAGCCGTCACGGCTCCCGATGTAGATCCTCCCCCGATAAACCACCGGTGTTGCCTCAAACGATGTGCCCTTTTTGAAATGATCGAGGAGGGTAACCTTCGCCCTTTTATATTCTCCCGATTTGGTTGGCAAAAGCTCGGGATCATTGGCATTGGTTTTCAGATAATCGATCCTAAAAAGATAGAGACCGTTGTAGCCGGCGGCGATCAGCCAATCGTATTCCTCATCGCCGAAGAAGATCGGGGTTGAAATAGAGCCCCCGATATTTTGGGAAAAGATCTTCCTTGGGGTAGGATATAAGGTCTTCCCATCAGGACCCAAGACCTTACTGGGAGAAAGAAGATTTTGGGAAACGATATAGAGGTTCCCATCGATAGCGGAAAAGGCGGCTAACGCTGGCTTTTTCCCTCTTTTATTGTAACTATCATTTATCCCCACCGAACCGATCACCCCTCCCTGCCACTCCGCTAATTTCCTATCTCCCGTGGGGAAATACCAACAGACAGCCTGAGAAGGTGGTTTGGAAGGATCGAGTTTGAAAACTCCCCCCTTGCCAGTGATATACTGCTTCTCAACGGGAACCAGAACATGCCCATCCTCGGTGACAACGGGTGAACCATCCAAATCTGAGCCGATGTAGAAATCGAAGTTTATCGTGAAGGTATGCACATCGACCCCATAAACATGTCCTGAGCCAGCGGTGACGATCACTTTATCCTTACAAAGGGCGGGCGAGGACTCGATGACCAGATTCCCACCGTGCCTTCGGACATCCCTTCGATCATAGAGTTTTAATGTCTTGAGAACCCTCATGGGCGCAGATGGATCGGGATTTATCAGGTACAGGAGACCATTTTCAGCTCCCAACCAAAGGAAATCTCCCAAGATCAAACCGCTTCCATCGACATCCCGGCTGTAGCTCTCCGTCGGAGGGATATCAAGACGCCACAGCTCCCTGCCCGTCTTGTAGTCGATCGCTCTAAAGCTTGGGCAGGGGTTGCTTGACCGAACGCGACGATTGACCCCCTTACGAGAGCCCTGGAGGATTATGACTTGATCACCCTTGGTGAAAATCGTTCCCGTCCCCTTTATGACATCGTCGAACTTATATTGCCAGATTATCCTGCCGGTTTCCCCATCGATTTTTAATAATCGATGGCTATAGGTACCCTGGATGATGTAAGGTCGCCCATTCTCCTCAACTATCAACGGTTGACCAGTCCAGCCGCATCCTGACCAGGTGGCTAAACCTTTTTGGGTCCATGTCTTCCCGCTACCCAGGGGAGTCTTCCAAAGGAGGGAAAGTTTAAAGGGGGCGGGGCCGGGACCATAATAAGACCTGTGAGCATTGCCCAGAAAAGTGGGAATGACCATCCTAATCTTTGGAGGAGAAGCACCTGCTATCTCATCCGCTGGGCGAAGATCAACAAAGAGAAAGCCCAGCAATATCCCTAATTTTATTATGGGGATATTCCTTCCCACTTTTCTATAATAAGCTTCTTGCGCCATAAGCCTTTTCGGGCTTACATTTTCGTAATGTTAGCATAGCCAAAAAATCCTTTGCAAAGGGTAAATAAAACACGATGATGTGCTGGGAAAGCCCAAAAGACCCTTCTTTCGCCATTATCCCACCTTCTATTTTGTGAAGACCTTCTACTGCGCCCGCCTGAATTTCTGGATGCGGCAGTTCCCTGAATCCGCTACATATACATAGCCCTTTGAATCTACTGCTATACCCACAGGATAATAAAATTCTCCAGCGCCCTTGCCCTCCTTTCCCCATTTGGTTACGAACTT
>CAYVMD010000073.1:0-3666 GCA_964452465.1 uncultured bacterium
TCTCCCCTCTCGCCTGGGCGAGGCGTTTCGTGGTGAAATTCCCCTCCTGAACAGGCGATTCTCCCGCCACCCCCACCGATATCTCCCACAAGACCCTTCGTCTTCGGATAACCCGAAGCCTCCACATCCAGGACGAGGGCGCCAATATCCGTCTCAAGGATCCCAGCCTGGAGCTCTCCCCCTCCCGGAGCCTCCCCTTGGGCGCCAAATGGAAGGAGGAAGCCATATTCCTCGGCTACCTCCAAGAGCCCCGCGCCAGGGAGGTCCTCTCCGGCAGGGAATGGGAATTCTCGGTGGAGGGTCTATCCTTTCGCCTTCGCAACACCTTCCTCCCCCAAGGCGATGCCTACGATGGTGCCCTTCACATCGAGGTGGTGCAGGAGATATGCTCCCTCGCGGGCATCTCCATCCAAGTGCAAGGGACCTCCAACCTCCGCCTCCCCCAAGGCACGCCCGAGCAGGGCTTCCTCTGGCAGGTGGAGAAGGGGACCTCCTGCCTTGATATGCTCCAACGCATCCTGGAATTCACCGGTTGGCAACTCCTCACCTCCTTCTCGGTGGACGACAATGGCTACCCCACCGGCTACCTCCTCTATCGGGCTCCTCCCGATCCCTCATCGACCCCAAGCAAAGCCAAATTTTGGCGGACCACCGAGAAAACAAAGGAAGAGCCTCCGGAAGGCATGGTCTATCTTCCCCTCCTGGAACTGGAGGAGGAATGGGAGCCCCCGGAGGCGAATGAAATCTGGGTCTGCGGAATGGATCACCTCGGCTATCCAATCGTCCAATATTGGCTCAATACCCCTTCTCTTACCGAGCCCTCCGACGGAGATTTCCTCGGCTATCGGAAGGTTTTCATCGAGGTCAATGCTTCCCTTAATACCCAGGAAGCAGTCCAGCAGAGGTTGACGGTCCTGATAGGGGAGAAAGGACATGGGAAGAGGCGACATGAGTGGGTAGCGCCTTGGGAGGCAAATCTTCAGCCCGAGGACCTCGTGGAAATGGAGGGGGTGGATGGGACGGTGATGATAGAGAGGATAGAGATAGAGCGGGATGGAGGGGATATGTTGGTGGGAAGATACCAGGGGGTAGGGGTCTGATGAAGATGGTAGGTCTGCGCTTCGCCGTCCTTTCCCGCCTGGGGAAGGAGGTGGTAACCTTTGGGGAAAAGGTGCCTGGGCAGGAAGGCTTCGGGACGGATAGCAGATGCAGGGTTTGCAAGTCCCCCCATCGCCTGGAATACGAGGAGCATTACCTCGCAGTGCAAAATCTAAAGGAAGTTTGGGCTTATGCCCAGGACTTGGGGGAGGATATCTCCTACGACAGCTTCAAGAGGCATTTTAGGAGGCATTTCAATCCCCGTAAACCTGTGGAGGAAAGGTCAGAAGAATTGTTCGAGCAAGCGGTGAAGGAGAGGATGGATTATGCCCAGAGGTTGGGGAGGAAGTTCCTCTTGGCGGATGCGCTGGTGGAGAAACTGCTTCGCAAAGTGGGAGAGATGATCGATGAGAAGGGAGGGGTGGAGGGGAGGGAGGTCGTGCTACTCAAAACCCTCCTCTCCGAACTTCGCGCCTACGCCCGAGAGATAAAATCCCTCCTGGGAGAGGAGTTCCCCCCTTGATCTTTCACCCCTATTCCGCCCTCTATCAGTTCCGGGCTCGCTGGAACCTCTCCCCAGATACGCCCGTTACCATCTATTCCACCTTCTTCAATCGCCCACCCACCACCTCATCCTCCCTCCATCCCTTTTATCCTCACCTCGCCGGGCTCGTCGCCCTTGGAGGGGTCCACATGGAAGGAATGCAAGGGCAATACCAGCTTCTGCCCATAGGCGTCGCCTTCAACAACACTCTTTGGGATAGCCGTTTCCCCCTTCGAACGCCCGGCGTTGTCCCCAGTGGCTCTCTGAGGGGGGATTTCTGCTTCGGCAATATCGCAGAGTATACGGTCACGGTCGATTTCTTAGCCAAGGGCGGAATGGAAACTTGGAAACTGTCCGGGGAGGGGAGGGGACGCTTCACAAAAGAGAGAACATCCTATCAGGGGGAGCGGGAGATAAGGAATCTCTGGGATGTAGTGGAGGAGTTGGGATTGCCGGATATGGGCTTTCCCCAACTTCTTTATCGCCAGGTATATTCCTTCTTCGCGGAGGGCAACCTCGCTGAACCACCTTCCCTCCTTGCCTATCTGGAGAGGGAAGGCGGAAAGGAGGTTCTCTTTCAATATCCCGATCTGAAGATAAAACCCTCTCCGCTTTCCGCTCTTCTTTTCTCCGATGTGGTGCTGACCTCCTCCGCCACTGAGTGGGTGGATAGGTTTGGCTCCATATACAACGAGGGAGGAAAGGGAAGGCAACTTTTGGGACATAATTTCGCCGAGACCGTTCTCTTCAACTTCTTCTACCGCGCCCTCGACTTCTTCGGTCCCTATGCCATCGCCATTCCCAAGGGGGAAGGAGTCTGGACCGCAACCATCTCCAAAAGCCTAAAATCCGCCAAGCACTTCCCATACTATGTTCCCACGCAGCGGAAATGGCTCTACTCCCTGGTATCCCTTCCCGTTTGGGAATATAAGGTGAAGTGGTATTATATAGATGCGCCGATTAGGGAGACTCCCTTCCCCAAGCAAAGCGATACCTCCTTTCTTCTCTTCTCCGCCCCCTATCAGGGGAAAGGCGAGGTAGCCATCTATACATATGAGGCGGATTACGAGAAACTAATAGGCAAGAGCGCGCCGGGAGAAAATCCCCAGATAACCTCCGGCATTTTCCATCTCGGTGGACGGAAGGAGGTCTACCAGGCGGGAGAGCCCCCGGAGTGGCTCCATCCCAGGATGGAATGGTTCTTCGCTCCGCGCAGGCACCCCTGGAGGCACAAGCGGTTCACCCAATGCTTCTCCCTCATCCCGCCCTTCCCTTCAGCGCCCGTGGGACAGCCTTCCCCCTTCGATGTTTACAATTGGCATCCCACGGGGAATTTCCTCTACCTGCGTTGGGACGGAACCGATTGGTGCTCTTACGATTACACAGGGGAGCGCATCCCCAAAGATTCCAAGGGTTTCTCCCTGCCTCCGCCGGATATCCTCAAGGAGAAAATGGGGAGGTTTGGCGTCGATTCCGCCCTGCCAGTCTTCCTCCATCGTCCGGAGATGGCGGAAGTGCTTCTATTCTGGTGGCAACCGGAGGAGCCTCGCTTCTCCCTTATCCTTTTCGCCTATGCCAGGCACCTCTCCTCCCTCTGTTTTAAATATTCCTCTCCCTACATCCCTTGGGAGTTCTGGCTCTCTCCCCTTGATCCTCGCCCCATCCTGCGGGGAAGGTTGAGGATGCTCGTTTGGAGGAAGGGGAAATTAAGGGCGGAGAAGGATTTGGGGCGCTTTCCCATTCAATACCTTTTCCCAGCCATAGAGAAGCGAACGGGGGTGGTGTATCTTCCCCTGATGATGGATATGGGGGACGATGGAGGGGGAAAATTCCGCCTCTTCGTCTTTCAAAGGAACGACTGGACGCCAGAGATTTACGATTTGAAATAAGGAGGTGAAAGGATGGTGCAGGAAAGGCTAAGCAGGTTGTTGAAATCCCTTATAGAGACGGGAGGGAATGTAACCTTGCGGGTGGTCAAAACGACGAAGTGGCAAAAAGAGAGGGGAGAGGAGCTCCTCAGGATC
>CAYVMD010000073.1:3676-5535 GCA_964452465.1 uncultured bacterium
GAGGAAGGCGGTGGAGGAGAGGGTTTACTTTCCTCCCCCGCCCAAGGAAGAGCAAGAGATCGCCCGTTGGGATGCGGGGGAATTCGATAGCGGTAAATGGGGGTAGGGCGATCTTCTTTGAGGAAAATTTCTTGGCAAAAACATTTGACAGGATCCCTTCGCCTTCTTACCATCTTCAAAAATTAAGAAGGAGGCGTTTGAGATGCAATGCGGGGTTGCTATCATCTTGGTTTTTGCCCTTTGCCTCGTTAGCGGTGCGGAGACATTCAACATTATCCCCAAGCCTCGCCAGATTACCCCTAAGCCAGTGAAGTTCGTCATCAAGGATAAGGTGAACATCGTCGTGGGGAAAGAATGTATAGAGAGCACCGGTGAGATCCTCGCCGAAGACCTGAAGGACATGGGGGTTAAGGCGGAAGAGGTTGCCTCCTCCTTCCTAAAGAACATCCAAAATCCCATCGTTATGGGGATCCCTGCTAAGGATAAGAACATCGCCGATTTCCTTAAGACAAGGAAGATAGAAGTGCCCTCCCTTCCCGAGGAGGGCTATCTCCTGGAGGTGGGGAAGGACTTCATCGTCGTGGTGGGTAACGATAAGGACGGCGTCTTCTGGGGGATGCAGACCTTGCGCCAGATGCTGAAGAAGGGCAAGGGAACGGTGGAGGTGGCGGGGGCAAGGATAATGGATTATCCAGAGATGCGGTGGCGGGGGATAACCGATGATGTGAGCAGGGGTCCCATCCCTACTCTGGAATATATGAAGGGGATCGTCCGCACGCTCAGCGCCTTCAAGATGAACATGTATACCCCCTATATTGAGCTCCATGCCTTCTGCTTTAAATCCCATCCCGATATGTGTCCTCCCGGAGAAGGATTGGATCCGGAGGAGATGAAGGAGCTCGTCGCCTATGCGAAGAGGTTCAATGTGGATGTCTTCCCTTCCCTGCAATCCTTCGGCCACTCGGACAAACTCCTCCGCAAGCCCCAATATAGGCACCTCGCGGAAATAGAGGATAACCCCTGGAGCCTTTCCCCCGCCGTTGAGGAAACCTACACCCTCTTGAACGATCTCTACAACGAACTCGCTCAGATCTTTCCCTCCCCCTTCTTCAACATAAACAGCGATGAGACTTATGATCTCGGACAGGGGAAGAGCAAGCCCATCGCGGACGAGATCGGACCCGGCAACCTTTATCTGAGGCATATAACGAGGCTTTACGAGATGCTCAAGGCGAAGGGGAAGAGGGTGATGTTTTGGGGGGATATAGCCTTGCATTATAAGGAAATGATCCCCAAACTGCCCAGGGATATCGTCGTGCTGAATTGGGATTACGGTGGTGCCCCTTCCTTTGATTGGCGGTTGGAGCCCTTCCATTCCGCTGGTTTGGAGCAGTTCGTCTGCCCAGGCGTTTCCTGCTGGGGGCGGATCTTCCCCGATTTTGAGAACGCCACGGTGAACATAAACAATTTCGTGAGGGATGGGGTTAAATACGGAGTGAAGGGGATGCTCAACACCACTTGGGACGATACTGGGGAGAACCTCTTCGGTTATAACTGGTATGCGATAGTGTTCTCCGCCGAAGCATCCTGGTGGGGCGGGAACATCGATAGGGCGGATTTCGATAAGAGGTTCGATTGGGCATTCTTCCGTTCCCCTACCAGGATAGTGGAGGCGATAAATGCCCTCAGCCAAGCGAGCCAGCCGGACAGCCTCTTTTGGATGGATCCATTGGAGGTTGTGAAGAAGGAAGGAGCGGTGGAGCAGGCGAAGCGGATAAAGGAATTGGCGGAGAGGGCGATATCCATTTTAGAGAATGAAGGGGGAAAGGTAGAGAAGAACAAGGGGGCAATACCCTATC
>CAYVMD010000073.1:5545-6048 GCA_964452465.1 uncultured bacterium
CTTTTCGCTGGGCATAGGCTCGCCTTCCTCGCGGATAATATCTTGGGCATGAAGGAAGTAGAGGGTTTGCTGGAGAAGCCGGATAAGGAGAACCTCCAAAGGGCAGAGGATATTTTGAAGGATCTTTACAACAGACTTTACAATTTAAGGGAGGAATACAAGGCGCTTTGGCTCTCGGAGAACATCCCCTTCTTCCTCTCCAACAACATCCAGAAATACGACAACCTGCTCAGGTATCTTGAGGAGAAAAGGAAGGAAGTAGCCCGCCTCAGAGAGGGGTGAAGCAAATTTTGCCATAGGCTATTGAAAAAATACTTGACAGCATTGTAGAGATCGGTGAAGATTTATAATAGGGAGGCGCGATTTTTGAAGCAGTAAAAATCTAATCTAAAAGGAAAGGAGGTGAAAAGGATGGTGCGATGGAAGAAAGGCTTTACCTTGATCGAGCTTCTTGTGGTTATAGCTATCATAGCCATTCTCGCCGCGATTCTCTTCCCAGTATT
>CAYVMD010000074.1:0-5836 GCA_964452465.1 uncultured bacterium
CACCAATGCGCCCTTCTTCCCCACGCTTCCTCCTCCCCGAGCGCTCCATAGGAGTTCTCTATCTTCCCCCCTTGCATCTCCTCTAACTGGCTCGCCACCCTAACCGATATGATTCCCCCTTCCTTGGTATCCCCAAAGAGGACATCTCCCTCGGTAGCGAAGAAGGAGATCTGGAAATCCATCATCCTTAGAGGAGAGGAGATGTTGTAAAAGATCACCCTCCTTACCTCCGTCAAGACCTTTTCTCCCTCTCCATTCACCCAATCTACTAAACTCTCGAGGAAACCGTAGACGGGACCACTTACCACATTGCGCAGTCTCCTATGGACTTGCCTTCCATATTTTCCCTCCTCGCTCCAGTTATCCACTCCATTCACATCGCCATAAGCCACCCACAAGGAGCGATGATGGGGATGGTCCTTGCGCTCGCCGGGCACATCCCTCATGGGGAAGTTGCGGGTCATTGGGATGTTAGAGGGACCGTTTAGGGGGTAGAAGAAAGGGCGAGGAAGCTCGGGGCCGATGTTATAAGTGGTGAACAATTCCTCCCCTATTTTCACATCTACTTTTTCCCCGTTCTCTATTACTTTAATCCCCTCTTTGGTTTCCCCTTCCACCACCTCGTAGATCCTTTCCTCCCCCTTGGAAAGAAAAGGAAGGATGAAGAAGAGCTTGGTTCCGTTCCCCTGCTGCCCCACCTGGGCGGGAAAGGAAAATCCGGTCTCTGTATCCCTTAATATTAAAGAGGAAGGTAAAGTAGGAGGGCAATCAATGCAAAGAGGACAGAGTATACGCTGGTGTCTTCCGGCGCGTATCTTAATCTTCATAGGCGAACACCTCCCGGAGATATTGTAGACTTTTTATAGCACAAGTAGCAGGATCTGGGAAGACATCGAATACCTCCACCGAGACATACCCCTGATAGTCGATCTCCTTAAGGGCTTTCGCTATGGGCTGGAAGGATGTATCGCCGAAGCCGGGTCCCCTCCTGTTGGCGTCGTTGGCGTGGAAATGGCGCAGGTATTTGCCATTGTCCCTTATTATCTTTTCTATTGGCTCCTTTTCCGTGGACATAGCCTTCACATCCAGGTTGAGCCCCAGAAGGGGATGTCCTATCTCCTCGATCATCCTCACCGCTTCCTCGGCAGTGTTGAGGAAATTGGTCTCCTCGGGAGATAAGGGTTCAAGGCAGATGAATACATCCTTTTTCTCCGCCTCCTGAAGGACGAAGAGGAGGAACTCCTTCATTAGTCTCCAAGCCTCCTCATAGGTAAGGGAGGGGGGTATATCCCTTTGTTTGGGGGAACCAAAGACCATGATCCTTCCTCCCAATCCGTGGCAAAGGTCCACAAGGCTTCGCATATAAAGCGTTGTCTCATGGCGTATCTCCTCATCGGGGTGAAATACATGCAAACCCGGGGGCGAGACCAAGAGCCAATGTAGCCCTACTATCCTTAGATTATACCTCCCCGCCGTTTTTTTGATTTCCTCGATTTCCTTTGCTTCCATCTTCCTTACATCAGATGCAAGGGTGAAGGGAGCCACCTCTATCCCCTGATATCCCACTTCCGAGACGAATTTGCAAATCTTTTCCCACCGCCAGTTCAGGAATATCTCATTACATATGGAAAAACGCAAGGGACCTTCACCTCCTCAAGAGATCCTCCGCTTTCTCCCTTGCCCTCCTCAAAAATTCCGTTTTGTCCTCTCCCGTTTGGGGCACCACCTCCAACATAAATACGCCTTGGTAATTCGCTTTCCCCAATTCCTCGATGACCTCCCGCCAATCTATGAGCCCTTCTTCCGGGATCAAATGATCGTCCATAAACCCTCTATTATCGCTTATGTGGGTATGGATGATGCGCTCCCCGAACAATTCGAAAATCTCGAAGAGATTCCCTCCCAACAAAGCATGGGAGGTATCCAAACACAATCCCACCCCGGAGGGCAACCCCTCCAGGAGATAGGCGAGATCCTCGGCTTGCCCTCCCAAAAGATGCGGGAGGGAATTCTCCACTGCCAAGGAGAGGGGAAGACCACGGGAGTATTCGAAAAGCTCCTTGAGCCCCTCCCGGGAGAAGTCCAACAGTTTTTCCCTTTCCTCCCCTTCCACCCTTTCCCCCGCGTGAACCACGAGGATCTTCCCCCCCAAGCGATGAAGGAACTGCGCCCCCTTCTTCATTTGCCATAAAGTCCTTTCCCTCACCTCCGGGATGGGGGAGGATAGATTCCAGTCATCCCCATAGGGAAGATGGAAAGAGTAGGGAGTGAGGTGCAACTTTTGGAGGGTTTCCTTGAGGATAACGACTTCCTCCTCCGAATCGAGATTTACAAATCGGGAACAGATCTCCACAAGGGTAAAACCTGCTTGGGCAAAGAGGGGCAAATTATCCATCAGCGCCTCCTCGAAGAAAGCCCCTGTCGATATGCCGATCTCCCATCTCTGCTGACGAATTTGGTGAAGGGCATCGCAGATCATAGAAGGTCCTCTCTTTCCAATAATTGCTCCCTATAGTCAACCAAATTAAAGGGACACCGTTCAGCGAAGCAGAGCCCTTTCTCTTTATGCGAAACGCAGTTGAAATCTAATCCTTGGTCCAGCCTTGTCTCTATCAAACTTGCAAAGATTCTAACCCTTTGCTCCGCCCGGAGGCAAGCATCATATTTGAACCAATAGTATCCCCAATGGAAATTCCTCTCGTATTTGGAGCGGATCAAGCCCGCTATATGGCGAGGATGCCATCCCTCGCTCATCAAAAACCGCGTGATGTGTTGGACCACTGCAGGCTCCAGAAGTAAAGGATTAGGATTCCTCAAAGGAAGGGAGACACAGGCGGGGTATTTATCCGAGGGCAATCTATCGTAGGAATCCCCCCACCTTTCCGGCGGTTCTTCTTCCTCTTCATAAAAATGTAGATGCGCCTTCCTCAAGGAAGAAGCAAGGTAATCTTCGAGGAGGCTCCTCGTTCCTTCCTGGGAGCGAGGGATGGAAACGGTTGTGCTTTGGGCTAACTCGCCTGCTTCCCTCAAATCCTTCCTCACCCTCAACATATCCTCAAAGGGGAGAACGAAGGGAAGGCAGGCAAAGGGGGGAAGTGCAGAGGCCTCCCTTCCATATATCTCTGGGTATATCTTATGCTTTCGGTAGGTGCTGAAAGCACAACGAAAATAGCGAAGATAGAGGGGATCGCCGAAGGCGGAAAGATCCAGGCAGATCGCCTCCCTCCCCTTCTTATTTCTTCCCACGATCGTTTCATCTATCACCACAGGAATGGGATACCTACCCTCCTGCAATAGCAAATAGGCTAAATATTCCCCTAAAAAGCTCAATGCGTGAAAGGATTTGGCGTAGGATAAAGGGAGCAATTCCCCTCCTTTCCCTCTATATGCTTTGTATTTCCCCTCCACAGTTGGGGGCATAATCCCTATTCTCTCCAACTCGCCGAAAAGACGAGAACGGATGGAAATGCCCCAGATTATATGGAAGCCCCTGCCGGTCATAACCGTAAGGGCTTCGATCCCTCTCATTCGGAGGATGTCCTGCATTTTCTCCAGAATTGGCAAAGCCTTCCCCAATGCTTCCTCTGGATTAATGTATACCTCTCCCCGGAAGTCGAAGTTAACATAATCTATATCCATTAAAAAGAGGAGCAGTTCCTTATCCCAGAGGGAGCGAAGGATATCCCAACCTTGAGAAAGGACCTGGTCCATGGTCTGGGGAGGGAAGAAGGCGACCGCCTCGGGAGAACGAGGACGCAGGCTTTCATGGGAACCCGCTATGAAGACGCTCGTCATCCTCTTTCCCCCACAATATTCCCTTATCCTTTCCCTAACCCCTGGGAGGGAATAGTATTCCCTTTCTTCCATGATCTTATTAATTCTACATCTCTGGGAGCAGGACGCAATTTTACTTTGACAGGGGAAGGAAGCGTAGTCTATAATTTAAAGCAAGATGCTTAAAGTGGGGATAATCGGCACAACAGGCTTGGTCGGCGAGACTTTGCTTTCCCTCCTGCTCCATCACAAGGAGGTAGAATTGACCCTCCTGACATCCGAACACGCAGGGGGACGCAAGGTAGGAGAGGTTATGCCTCGCTTCGGGGATGTGGATCTCCTCCTCCAACCCACCGATATAGAAGAGATAAAGAGGCGATGTGATGTCGTATTCATAACCAAGCCCCATGGCGAATCCATGGACATGGCGAAGGAACTTCTCCCCGCGGGAATAAAGGTGATCGATTCGGGAGCGGATTTTCGCCTCAAAAAGGCGGAGGAGTTCCGGAAATGGTATGGGATAGAGCATTCCGCCCCGGACCTACTTTCAAAGAGCGTTTATGGTCTTCCCGAACTTCACAGGGAAGAGATCGAAAAAACGAACCTGGTGGCGGTGCCCGGATGTTATCCTACCGCGGTTATCCTGGGATGTGCCCCCTTGGCAAAGGCGGGGCTCTTGGCCGGCGAGGTAATAGCAAACTGCTATTCCGGGGTTTCCGGAGCGGGGAGAACCTACAATCCCAGGGTGGGCAACCTTTTCATCGACTGCTATGAGAATTTGAAGCCCTACAATGTGCTCGCCCATCGGCATACCCCGGAGATGGAGCAAGAGCTCTCTCTCTTAAGCGGGGAAGGAGTAAGGGTCCTCTTCATCCCTCACCTGGCGCCGATAGAAAGGGGGATCCTTGCCACCCTTTATCTCAGGTTGAGGGAAAGGGTAAAGGAGGATCGGGCATTAGAACTTTATCGGGAGTTTTATGCCTCCGCTCCTTTTGTGCGCATTTTGAGCACCCCGCCCTCGACGAAACTCGTAAGGGGAACGAATTTCTGCGATATCTTCGTTAAGACGGAGGGGCAATGGGCGATAGTTTTCTCCGCCATCGACAACCTGTTAAAGGGAGCAGCAGGGCAATCGGTTGAATGTTTCAATTTAATGAACGGGTTTCCTTGGGAAGAGGGGCTGTCGTTTGAGGAGGTGAAAGCATGAAATGGCGGAGAGCCTTAGCAGGGGGGATATTCCTATTGATTCTGGCAAGTTTACCTTTGGGGTGTGGTGGAGACCACCGCAACGATCTGAGCCGAATATTGGCAACTTATGGTCCCCCCGAGGACACGGATGCCACCTACACCCCCGATGGTATACACACCTTAACGATTTGGTATTGGTCGAAAGGCAAGGGGTTCGAGTTCGTGGAGCGTTCCTATATTAGCATGAGGGGATTGGAGTGCGTGGAGCGTTATTACTGGGAATTGGAGAAGGAATATACTTTCACCCCCGTTCCACCTACGGAGAAGGAGAAGATAGAAGAGTTAAAGAGAACGCTGAGAGGAGGGACGAATATTGAGTGAGAGGATCGGCGTAGCGGTCATAGGATGTGGGCTTTTCGGCTCCATCCATGCAGAAGCCTATAGCCTTCATCCCTTCGCGGAGCTCCTTTGGGTTTGCGACATAGACGAGAAGAGGGCGAAAGAAGCGGGAGAGAAATTTGGGAGCAGATGGACGACCTTTCTGGAGGAGGTAGCTGACGATGAGCGGGTAAAGGCGGTGAGCGTTGCCACTCCCGATTTCGCCCATTATGAGGCAGTTATGCATCTTTTGAGGAAAGGGAAACATGTATTGGTGGAGAAACCCATGGCGACATCCACCCGAGAGGCAGAGGATATGGCGAGGGAAGCGAGGGAAAGGGGTCTCTTTTTGATGGTCGACTTCCACAATCGCGCCAACCCGCCCATGGTGGCGGCGCGCGACGCCGTGGCGCGCGGCGACCTTGGCCGGCCGGCCTACGTTTACGCCCGGCTCAGCAACACCGTCGCCGTGCCGCAAGACATGCTCAAATGGTCG
>CAYVMD010000075.1:0-5729 GCA_964452465.1 uncultured bacterium
GCCGATGGCGATTCCGTCTCCCTCTCCAGCTTCTTCAATCCTACCTCCGGTATCCTCCTGGTCACGAATACCTTCCATTTGCCCAAGGTAACCTAACCTCCTTTCCTCAAGAGATTTCGCAGGCAGGTTATCATTATATCCATTCTATTCTTCAGGATCAACAAAAAGGTGCGGAGGGCAAAGCCAGAGATGAGCAGGACCCTGCTGAACAAACTGGTGCGCCACCCCCAGTGTTTTTGAAAGAAGAGGTAGTGGCTGAGGTGGAATTTCACCAACATAGGCACCACCCTCTTATCACTGCTTCCCCCTATTCGGTGCATTATGCGAGCGTAGGGACAATAAAGGACCTTCCAGCCAAACTCCTTCGCCCTCATCCCCATATCCACATCTTCGCAATACATATAAAATGTCTCATCGAATATCCCTGCCTCCTGGAGGAACTCCCTCCTCAATAACATCGCCGCTCCCGAGACCCAATCTACATAGCGAGGAGTGGAATGATCCCAGTTAGAAAGTAGATAGCGAGATAAGGACCTGCTCCTTGGAAGCAGTTTCTCTAAAAAAGTCCCTCGGAAGATCCCCGTCTCATAGGAGGGAAAGGAGCGACAGGACATCTGCAACTTCCCGTCGAAATCCAACAATTGGGGACCAATTATGCCCGCCTCGGGATGTTTTTCAGCGAAGGAGAGGAGGTTCGAGAGAGCACCGGGCAAAAGCACCACATCGGGGTTGAGGATGAGTATATATTTGCCCCTCGAGGCTTTAATCCCCTCATTACATCCCTTAGCATAGCCGAGGTTCTCCTCCATTTGGAGCAGTTTGATCTTGGGAAACCTCCTTTTTGCCTCGATTTGGCTCCTATCCGTTGAGGCGTTATCCACAAGGATTACCTCCATATCCACATCCTGTTCGAAAAGGGAGGAGAGGCAATTCATGAGGTATTCCCCACCGTTCCAATTGACGATCACCACAGAGAGAAGGGGTCCTCCCTCGCAGGAAGGTAAGGGTTGAAAGACGAGAAATCTCTCCCTTCGTCCCCCCAAAGAGTGAAGAAGGAAGCCGAGGAGGGATAAATAGGCTAAGGGAAGCCAAAGGGGGAAATGTTTCCTGTAGAAACTGAGAAGCCCTCTATAGGAGATGAGGAGGCGCTTCAGGTTGGGGAGGAGGGAAGTGCTCCCTCCGTAGAAATGCACGATCCTCGCCTGGGGGAAGAGGTATATCTTCCAGCCCTTCTTCCTCAGTCTATAGAGGAAATCCACATCGTTGAAATAAAGGGGAAAAGCCTCGTCCATCCCTCCCACATCATCCCAAGCGGACCTCCTCACCAAAAGGCAGGAGCTCATGGGTTGCTCAACTTCTTGTGTTTCATCATAGGATAGATAGGTCATTCTGTATCGGGCGAAGATGGGAGAGGAAGGGAAGAGATGGGAGAGGAAAAGGGCGTAGAGAATAAGGGACAAGGGGTAAGGGAAACCGCGAACGAAGGGCTGGAGGCTACCGTCGGGATTGAGGAATTTGGGCGCCACCGCTCCTACCTGGGGATGGCTTTCCGCAAAGGAAAGGAGCCGGGAAAGGGAATGGGGAAGCAGGATGACATCGGGGTTAAGCAGTAGGATATACTTGCCCTTCGCCTCCTTCACTCCCTCGTTGCATCCTTTCGCGTAGCCGAGGTTCCTTTGCATTTGGAGGAGTTTAATCTGGGGAAAATTCCTCTTCGCCTCGATCTGGCTACCATCGCTGGAGGCGTTATCGACGAGGATCACCTCCATATCGACCCCTTGCTCGAAGAGGGAGGAGAGACAACGCGGGAGATAATCTCCACCGTTCCAATTGACTATAACGACGGAAATTAGAGGAGCGTTCATTTAAAAAATCCTAACAGAAACAAAGAGATAAAGCAAAGATTAGAGCAACTTTAAGAGTTCCTCGGGGGAGGAGTATGTTTGGGCACCGTTGGAGAGCAGCTCTTCTATCCTCCCTTTTGCTTCTCCTCCCGTGAAATCGCTCGCCTCCCAATCGTTGGAGGCTATGAAGATCCGCTTCCCTTTCTTCTGCATTTCCACCACCGCTTCCAAATTCTTCAGGTTGCCCCAGCCGAAGGCGACGGGAGCAACGATTATCGCCTCCGCTTCGCTCATCAGTTCCAGATTCCTCCTGTGAGCCCTTTCCGAGATGGGGGCAAAAGGGGCTTCCTCAGCGCAATCTATCCCCAACCTCTCTGCGGTCTCGTAATCGCTATCCTCTACATTCAAGACACCCGCACTCACGGCAAATCCCTCTTCCGTCAACCTCCGCATCAACTCCTCCCCCATCCCACCTCCACTCACAACATGCACCCTCCTTCCCTTCTTTCTCGGTCTCATATGGAGCAGGGTAATATAGGGACGGGAGGTCAAGGGGTGCCTGTGCACCCTTACATAAATGTTGAACACCTCCCCTAGGCTCTCCCTGGTTATAACCTCCTCCGGTGTCCCCTTCTTATATATCCTTCCGTCCTTCATCAAAAGCAGTCTATCGCAGTAGAGGGAAGCGAGATTTATGTCGTGGAGAACGCAGATAATACATAGGCCCTTTTCCCTCAATTCCTTAAGGAGGGAAAGCACCTCCAGTTGCTGGGCGAGGTCCAGATGAACGGTGGGCTCATCCAAGAGGAGAAGGCGCGGTTCCTGCGCCAGAGCCCTCGCTATCAATACCCTTTGCCTCTCCCCTCCGCTGAGCGATGCCATGCTCCTATCCCAGAAATCCTCCATGCCCACCATCCTTAAAGCCTCCCTCGCTTTTTCCACATCTTTCTTAGTTCTCCCCCTCCAGGGAGATAGGTAAGGCGTCCTCCCCAAGAGAACCATGTCCTTAACCGTTATATGGTTCACGATCGGTTCCGTCTGGGGCAAAACAGCTACCTCCCTAGCTAGCTCCTGGGGAGGGATCTCATGGACCTTCCTCCCATTCAACCAGACAGCACCCTTAGTGGGGGAAAGCCCTCCTGCTATCACCCTTATAAGGGTGGTCTTGCCCGCTCCATTCGGCCCCAATATCCCCACCAATTCTCTATCCTTAGCCTCAAAATACACATCCTTGAGGATCTCCCTACCCTCCCGATAGGAAAAGCACACCCCTTCCACTTTTAGTTCCAATCTCTCTCCCACAACGGCCTTCATTTCCCGTAGAGCATCTTGTGGATTTCCTCCACCGCCTGGACGAGTCGGGGTCCGGGGCGGTTCATTATGTCTGCATCTATCAGGTAAACCCTTCCCTCCTGCACCGCCCTTATCCTGTTCCAATTCTCTCTCTTCTTTATCTCCTCCAGGGGCTTCTTATCGACCATGTGCGCCAGGATGATGACATCGGGGTTTCTCCTTATCAGGGTCTCCAAACTGATTTGGGGATAACTCACCTTGCTATCCTCCGCTATATTTCTCCCTCCTGCCAGTTTTATCACTTCTCCACCCACGCTGGATGGACCGAAGGTTATTAGGGGATTATCCCAGATCTCCACGAACACCCGTGGTCTTTTTGAGTAAGGGATCCTCTTTACTGCCCTCTCCACCTTCTCCAACCTCGCCTTCAATCCCTTCACCACCTCTTCCGCCTTTCTCTCCTCGCCCACCAATCTTCCCAAGCGCCTCATCCCTTCCAACACTTGGGAAACGCTCCTTGGGTCCAGGGCGAAGACGGGAATCCCCATCCCTTCCAATCTGTTCAGGAAACTGATGGGGTTCCCCCTCATCCCTACCACGAGGTCGGGCTTCAAAGCAACCACCGCTTCCAGGTTTGGATTTATGTACCCGCCAACCTTGGGTAGCCTTCTCGCTGTAGGAGGATAATTACAATAGGAGGTCACCCCCACCACTTTCCGACCCGCTCCCAAGGCAAAGAGCATCTCCGTGGTCGCCGGAGAGAGGGAAACGATCCTCCTTGGTGGATGGGAAAGGGTAACGCTCCTCCCTCTATCATCCCTGAGGGAGATGGAAGAGACAAGAAGAGGAATGCAAAGAAGGAAAATATACAGGATCGCGGGCGTGCGGAGCGATTTCATTCCCTATCGAAGAGGCTATCGTCAGCGCAGGGCTCCCCCAACTCGGGGTAATCGGGATCTTTGAGGACTGGCTTGAGCGCCTTCACATGTCCATCGCAGAAGGCAACATTGGCGGTCCCGTTATGGCGGAAGTGCATATCATACCATCCCCAGGTTTGGGAGGGCGGGGTTATGGAGACGCTCTCCATCAGCCCGCTTCCCGTTTGCCAGTTCTTTATGGCGGAATCAGCGAAGATGATCGTCTCCGACGGCTTTGCTATCTGGGTTTCGGAGGCGGGGATGGGAAGCCAATAGTAGGTAGGGTCGGGGCTTCCTCCGATGAAGAACCAGTTGTAGCCGTAGCCCCAAGCACCTGCGGCAGGATTGGGAGACGAAGCTTCCCAACTGGGGCACTTCCTTATCTCCTTATTCTTGAGATAGGGGAAGATGAGCCCTTTTGTGAGGTCCACATTTCCATCGTTTTGGCGATAGCCATACCAATAGTAGGAACCTCCCGCATCAGCTCCCGCCCAGAAGGGAGGAAATTTCCCATCCCAATCCTGCACATACATCAAGGTGGCGGTGATGATCTGCTTCAGGTTGCTCTGACAGGATGCCTTCCTCGCCATCTCCCTCGCCCGGGAGAAGACCGGGAAGAGGATAGCAGCGAGGATGGCGATGATGGCTATCACCACCAACAGTTCTATAAGCGTAAAGCCCTTTCTTTTCATATGTCACCTCCTTTTCATAAAATATGCCCATTGCCTTTCGACAATGGGCGCGCAAATAAAGTTGCCTTTCCGCACGCCCGCGATGCGAAAGGCTTTTCAGGAGAGCGGACCGGTCTTCCGGCTTCCGGCTTTAGCCTACTCCCTGCGCCTTCCCAGGCGAGCGCCCAGTGGCATAGATGCAGGTTTCGTTCCGGTCACGGCTGCGGGGCAGCGGCGGAGTTTCACCGCACTTCCCGTTCATCCGCTCCCTTGATATTCAATTGTCGTTGTTATTATGAACCCCCAAAAGAAATGGTCAAGTTTTTTTCACTGCGCCCGCTTGAATTTCTGTATGCGGTTGTTAGATGTATCTGCAACATATACATAGCCCGCTGAATCTACCGCTACACCCCAAGGGTCGCGAAAGTCACCATCTCCAGAGCCTTCCTTCCCCCATTTGGTTACGAATTTGCCATCGTAGACGAACTTCTGGATACGGCAGTTGTTTGTATCTGCAACATATATATAGCCCGCTGAATCTACCGCTATACCATGAGGACCGTCAAATTCTCCATCTCCACTACCCTTCCTTCCCCATTTAGTTTCGAACTGACCATCTGAGGTAAACTTCTGAATACGGTGGTTATCTGTATCCGTAACATACATATACCCCTTTGAGTCTACCGCTATATCAATAGGGTAGATAAATTCCCCATCGTCAGAACCGTATTCCCCCCATTTGTCTACAAACTTGCCATCGGAGGTGAACTTCTGAACGAAGCGGGCTGAATCCACAACATATACATAGCCATCTGGATCAACCGCTATATCCCAGGGTGCTCGAAATTCTCCGTCGCTATCACCTTCTCTACCCCATTTAATTACGAACTTACCATCGGAGGTGAACTTCTGGATACGGTTGTTTGCCGAATCCACAACATATACATATCCCTTTGAATCTACTGCTATACCGTGAGGAGTGATACATTCTACATCTCCAGTGC
>CAYVMD010000076.1:0-5706 GCA_964452465.1 uncultured bacterium
CATTTATCCATGAAGACTATGGGGATTACGCCATCGATCAACCCAGCGTGACACTCGTAGATATAGGGAACACGTTTATTGCTCGCAATCCTCAAACCTTGCTTATCGCTTCTTAGGCATTTGCTTAAGCCCTTGTAGTTTTGTTGGATGAGGGTACAAAAGCGAGGAGGGGAGGAGAAGGTGGGAATGCTCGCGGAGGGGCGAACCTCCTGCGAGAGACAAACCGAGAGATGTAGTTCTTTGAGGCTTTCTCCGCTTTTAAAGAAATCCATCTTTATCTCCATTATCCATAATAGTTTAGCAATTTTCCCTAAAAATGTGAACAGTAATTAAAGGAAAGCTTGACGAATGCTTTTTAATCTCGTATAACCTTTTAGGAGGTGAATTATATGAAGCCCGAGGATGTTCAACTCGCTAAGAGTATAGCGAGCGAACTTACCCGTAGGAGGCTTAATATTTCCCAGGTCATCATCACCGTATCGAGCGGGATAGTGAACATACAGGGACGGATTAGAAGGATCAGAGGCGATAATCGGGATCTGAATTTAGAGCTACAAAGGGCAAGGGATATAATCAAGAGGAAGCCCGGCGTTAGAGATGTAATAATCAATGTGAAGATCGTTTAGATAAACCGTTATGGAGCCTGAAAAACAACTGGAAATCCTAAAACAGGGGTGTTTAGAAATTATTCAAGAGGAAGAGCTTCTCCAGCGCCTCAGGGAAGGTAGACCTCTTATCGTGAAATATGGCGCTGACCCTACCGCTCCCGATCTTCATCTGGGGCATAGTGTTCCTCTTAGTAAGCTCCGCCAATTTCAGGAATTGGGGCATAAAGTCATCTTCGTAATAGGGGACTTCACAGCGATGCTTGGTGATCCCTCTGGAGTTTCCCAGACGAGGAAGCAGCTCTCCAGGGAAGAGGTAGAGGAAAACGCTAAGACTTACTTAGAACAAGTTGGACTTATTCTAGACTTGGGGAAAACGGAAATAGTATTTAATTCTCAGTGGTTTTCCAAGATGACCTTGGAGGATGTCATAACCAAATTGGCGAACCAATATACCCTCAAGAGGATGTTGGAAAGGGACGATTTCCAGAATAGATTCAAGGCGGAGAAAGCCATATATATTCACGAGCTGCTCTATCCTTTAATGCAAGGCTATGATTCCGTAATGATCTCCGCTGATGTAGAGATAGGAGGAAGCGACCAAAAGTTCAACATGTTGGTGGGTAGGGATCTCCAGAGGAACTACGGACAGGTTCCCCAAGTGGTGATCACCTTGCCGCTCCTTGAAGGGTTGGACGGAGTGCAGAAGATGAGCAAGAGTTTGGGGAATTATATTGGACTTACGGATCCTCCCGACGAGATGTTCGGCAAGATAATGTCAATCTCCGATGAGTTGATGTGGAAGTATCTGGAGCTGACTACGGATACTCCCAAGGAGGAAATCGAGGAATGGAAGAGGAGGGTAGGGGAGGGGCATTTGAATCCCATGGAGGTAAAGATGGAGCTGGGGAGGCGGATCGTTAGCGCATATCACGGGGAGGAAAAGGCTCAAATGGCATTTGAAAGATTCCGGAGGGTCTTTCAGGAGAGAGAGCTTCCAAGTGAAATGGAGGAAGTTTTTCTGGATAGAAGCCTCCTTAAAGATGGGAGGATTTGGATATTAAGGCTCTTGGTGCAAACGGGTATAGCCCAAGGCACGAGAGCCGCGAAAAGGTTGGTCAGCCAGAAGGCGGTAAAAATAAACAGAGAGCCAATAAACGATCCCGATATGGATGTTGAGATAAAGGATGGGATGGTCATTCAGGTTGGCTCGCGCAAGTTCTTCCGATTGAGGTTAAGGGAATGAGAATGGATTATAGGAAAGCAGGAGTCGATATCGAACAAAAGGAAAGGGCCATAAAGGGATTTTTGTATTGGGTGGGTCGGACTTTAGAGGGAAGGGATGTATCATTGGAGATAGGATATTTCGCCAATGTGGTGAAATTGGGTAGGATAGGAATTGCCATATCCACGGATGGGGTGGGGACGAAGCTTTTAGTGGCTCAAATGATGGGTAAATACGATACAGTAGGCATTGATTGTGTAGCCATGAATGTTAACGACATAATTTGCGTGGGGGCCGAGCCCGTTTGCATGGTGGATTATATCGCCTTAGAAGAGGCAAGGGAAGATCTTCTTGAGGAGATAGGAAAGGGATTATATCAAGGGGCAATGCAAGCGGAAATAGCGATAGTGGGTGGAGAAACGGCGCAAATCGGGGAAATGCTAAGGGGGCAGAGGAAAGGGTACGCCTTCGATTTGGCGGGGTGTGCATTGGGAGTTGTGGGTTTGGAGAATATAATTTATGGACAAAATATAGAAGAAGAAGACTTAATATTGGGGCTGGAGTCGAGCGGTATACATTCGAACGGGTTAACCTTAGCAAGGCGGGTGCTTTTGAAGGATGGCCTTTCGGTCTTTACCTATTCGGCAGATTTGGGGAGGACGATAGGAGAGGAGCTTTTGGAGCCTACGCGCATCTATGTCAAGCCGATCAAGGAAATGTTGAGGGAGAACCTGGCGATAAAGGGGTTGATAAACATAACGGGAGGGGGATTTTTGAATCTTCTGAGAGTGAAGTCACACGTGGGATTCGAGATAGAGTATCTGCCCCCACCTCCGCCGATATTCTCCCTGATTCAAAAGGAAGGAAATATAACGGACGAGGAGATGTACAGGGTCTTCAACATGGGGGTAGGTTTCTGTGTGATTCTCGGGAGAGACGATGTCTCAAGGGCACAAGAGATCTCTCAGAGGCAAGGGATAAAGAGCTTTGTTTTAGGGAAAGCGAAAAAGAGAGAAAAGGAGATAGCGCTGCGTCCTTTGAATTTGATACTTAAATAGAAGGCGTTTTTCTTCTCTTATTAAAGTTAACATAAGATATATTATCGGAACTAAAATGGAAGGGAAAACGCCAATTCCCTTTTCCTCTCCCTGCCAAAGGCTTCCCCGCCTGGGAGGACTATTTAAAAAATGCGCCGAGCGTTTGTCTTGAATGGAAGGGAAAAGTATAATTAATTATTTAAACATAGCAAAGAAAAGAAAGGAGTTGATCATAGTTGGATATTCAAGAGTTTAAGGAATTCCTGAAGAATCTGGATCTTCTTCCCAATGTTCGTGTCCTCCCCCGTGAGGAGCTCCATTCCACCGCACGCTCCTTCGGACACGAGACCGAATATGGGGTGCGCTTCCTCACCGAGGTGAGGAACCGCAGCGCCCGCCTCACGGTTTGCCTGGGGAGCGAGAAGGTAGCTACGAAGAACCCTAACCCTGATCAGAAGAGGATAATGAGGGAGGCTCCCAAAACTCTGGAACTCGTCCATCGCTATATCACAGCCGGCACTCCCATGGTGAAGATCACGAAACGCTTAGCGGATAATCCCCACTTCACTGCTACCTGTAATCTCTATGTATCCACGCCGAGGAGAAGCAATATAAGGCTTGCCTATATGTTGGACCTCCTTCTCTTTGATTTAAAACCGGGAGAGGAAACGAATGTTTCTCTCACGATGATAAACATCCCCGAGTGGCAGGAAAAGGATAGACAGATCTTGGTGTATCCTGAGGAAGGGCTTACCTTAGTCCTCGGCTCGGATTATTTTGGTGAGGTAAAGAAAGGATTCTTAAGGATGGCGATGTGGTTCGCTAAAGGAGAAGGACTTTTGGGGGTTCATGCGGGTTCAAAATTGGTTTGGGCACGTTCCCGCAAGGACGACAAGTTGAAGCTCTACGGCATGCTACCCTTTGGTTTGAGTGGAACGGGGAAAACCATCCACACCTGTCATGACCATGGTTTACATGAGGAGGGGGAAGATACCAGAATAGTCCAAGACGACTTCGTAATGTTGCCTTTGAGGAAACAAGGAGGAATTTTTGGCACGGAGAACGCCTTTTTCCTCAAGACGGAGAATCTGGATGAAAAAGAACAGGTTTTCCTGAAGTCCGCGATGAGGAAGCGAAATTCAGCGATGGAGAATGTATTCGTTGCCTGGGATGGAAAGGTGGATTTCAGCAACCACATTTTAACGAGCAACGGGAGGGTGGTTCTCCCTCGGGATGATTTGAAGCCAAGGGTAAGCGATGATATAAACCTTCCCCCCTTGGAGGAGTTGGACAAACTCATAATCTTCATAATCACGAGGAGGAACACGGTTGTTCCCATAGCGGCAAAACTGACGCCGGAGCAAGGAGCAGCTGCCTTTGTATTGGGAGAAAGCATAGAAACCACCGCTGGTGACCCAAGACGGGCGGGAGAATCCATAAGGGTAGTGGGCACTAATCCCTTCATAGTGGGAGATGAAGGGGAGGAAGGAAACCTCTTCTATCAATTCATTAAGGAACACGAGGACAAGGTAGAATGCTATTTGGTCAACACGGGACGAATAGGACAAATATTGGCGGAGGATGAAGAAGGAAGGAAGATAATCGTCCAAGAAGGAAGGGACATCACGATCACCGATACCGCAACGATAACAAGGGGTATTTTCAGGGAAACGATCAAGTGGGAACGAGAGCCCTACTTTGGACTTCTAGTGCCAGTGGAAGTGGAAGGATTGAATATGAGGGAATTCGATCCCCGCTCTTATTACTCTACGGAAGAAATAGAACGATATGTAAATACTTTGAAGAGGGAACGCAAGGAATATTTAGAACGCTACCCTAACCTTTGCGAGGAAATAACGAAAGCGGTTAATACGGAATAAGAGACCTTCCCTACCAGATGCTTTTCCAGAGTATATCCTCTACATCCTTGTATTGCTGTTTAAGGGTTTCGTAAAGAGCAGCGTTTTGGATAGCCACTGCAGCCTGGGCAGCGACCGCGCTGAGGAATTCTATTTCCTCAGAGGAAAATTTGCGTAATTCAGAGGTATATACCCTCAATACCCCTATTTTTCTATCCGCAAGGCGCAGGGGCACGGAGAGGACCGACACAATGCCCTCGCGTTGCGCTTCTTCAGGATATTGGAAACGAGGATCTTTGGAAGCATCCTCTATGTAAACCACTTTTCCCTCTAATACTTCCTGGTCCACCTTGCTATGCTCTACTTGGACAGGACCCTTCGTCATATACTTGTCGCTTAGCCCATAGGTGGCTTTGATCTCTAGGGTTTGCCCGCTTTGGTCCAGGAGGCGGATAGAACATCCCTTGGCATTGAGCGCTTTAGCGGTTTTCTCCGCTATAAGGGAAAGGACGCGAGACATATCCAAAACGGAGCACATCGTCCTCTCCATATCGGAGAGGAGGGAGAAGTAGCGGATCCTCTTTTGGAATGCAGATATAAGGACAGAGGAGAGGAACGCGAGGAGAAGCCAGGCGAGCGCCCCGGTTATCCCCACCCATAGGTTCCCTTGTTCACCTGCGAGAGAGAAGGCGAATACGAGAGAGGAAACAATAGCTATCAAAAGCGCGAAATATAGGTTCCAAAGGGAAGCGAGGAGGATGGCCAAAGGGAAAAAGTAGGCGTAGCCATATTTATAGGGGACTCCTGTGAGGAGAATTAGGAGGCTTATGATAACGACGATGGCACAACTTGCTACTACCGCTCCAAACTTCTTCATTAATTACACCTTCCCTTCTAATCTTATTGGTGGGCCCGGCCGGATTCGAACCAGCAACCAACCGGTTATGAGCCGGCTGCTCTGCCGTTGAGCTACGGGCCCC
>CAYVMD010000077.1:0-5475 GCA_964452465.1 uncultured bacterium
TATGGAGGTTTGGGAGGAAGAGACGCCTCCTCCCCGGGAGGTCTTAAAGGAAAAGATAAAGGATTGCGATGGGGTATTAACCCTTCTTACGGATAAGATGGATGGGGAAATGATGGATTGCGCCCCCAAGTTGAGGGTTATCTCCAATTACGCGGTGGGATACGATAACATAGATGTAGAGGAGGCGACGCGAAGGGGGATAATGGTGACGAACACGCCAGGGGTGCTCACGGAAACGACCGCCGATCTCGCTTTCGCCTTGATACTGGCTACAGCAAGGAGGATAGTGGAGGCGGACAAATACACGCGGTCGGGGCAATGGAAGACCTGGGGACCTATGCTCCTTTTAGGGCAGGATGTTTATGGAGCGACCTTGGGTATAATCGGATTGGGGCGGATAGGTTCTGCGGTGGCGAGGAGGGCGAAGGGGTTTGATATGAAGGTGATATATTATGACGCCCAAAGAAACGAGAAGGCAGAGAAGGAATTGGGGGTCGAGTATAGGGATCTCCATACCCTCCTCCAGGAAGCGGATATCGTCACCATTCATACCCCCTTAACTAAGGAGACTTATCATATGATAGGGGAGAAGGAACTCTCGTTGATGAAGCCCACCGCCATACTGGTGAACACGGCGAGAGGACCCATCGTGGATCAAAAAGCGTTATATAAGGTCCTGAAGGAAAGGAGGATTTTCGGAGCGGGGCTGGATGTCTATGAGAAGGAACCCATAGATAAGGACGATCCCCTTTTGGAATTGGACAATGTGGTCCTCCTTCCTCACATAGGCTCCGCATCGGTGGCGACGAGAGGAAAGATGGCGATAATGGCGGTGGAGAACCTCCTCGCCGGTTTGCGTGGGGAAGTTCCTCCCCACCTCGTCAACCCCGAGGTGCTGAAGAAGTAGTTTGTCTTTGAAGTCGATTTATTTGGGCAGGAGCTTCGCCTTTAACTCCTCGAGATATTCCTTCTCGTAGAGGATATCGCCTATCCTGTCCGCTCCTGCCTCCCTTTCTATTATCAGCGGCCCTTGGTAATTTATCTCTATAAACTTCTTAAGGCATCCCTCGATGTTCGCTTGTCCCTGTCCCAGGATCACCTCCTCGCCTAACTTTCCCTCCTCCTTCGGCCAGATGCCGTCCTTCATATGGGTGTTAACGATGTAATCCTTCAGCACTTCTATCCCTTCCAGGGAGGGTGCCTTGCCATAAAGGATAAGGTTAGCGGTATCGAAGTTCACCCGGCAGTTGGGGTAGCCCAACCTCTGGATGAACTGTCTTAATTCCTCGGGGGTCTCCTGCCCCGTCTCGAAGGCGAAGAGAAGCCCTAATTTCTGGCAATGGGCTACCACTTCCCCTACCGCCTTGAGCATTTCGTCGTAGAGGGGATCGGTTGTGTCGGGGGGGATGAATCCCACATGAGCAGCCATTATCCCCACCCCTATGCGAGCGGTGAATTCCGCCGTCCTCTTGGCGATCTCCACCCTTTCTGGGATCTTCTCCTTGTTGGCGAAGCCCACTGTTGCCCTCACCGTTGGGATATCATCGTAGCGCTCCCCGGGAAAGCCCGCGAAGACGGCGGTTACTTCCATCCCCGCCTTCTTAATCGCCTCCCGTAGGAAATCCTCCTTCTCCTTATCCCCTCCATAATTGAAGAAAGCATCCGCCCCCAACTGGCATACTCGAAATCCCATACCTTTGGCCAAGAAGAGGGCTTTCCTTATGTCGCTTTCCCCCAGGCAGGGGAGGAATACACCTACTTCCAATCTCTCCATCCTTGCTAACCTCCTTTCTGTAGTTCCCTTGAAGGTATAAGGTGATAATAATGCTCGAGCGAGATCTCCTCGCCCGGCTTCAGGTCCTTTTTGAGGGAGAAAAGCTCCAAATTGGAGAAATTCCTCCCCCAGTAAACCATCCCGGAGGAGACCTCTGAGGGATCGAACTCGTTCACCAATGCCAACTTCTTCTTAGTATCCACTATCGCCCATGCCCCTCCCTCCAGGTCTTCCTTGGAGATATGGTTATCCTCGGGATGCATATCCACCATTCGCCAACTTCCATCCCTTTGCCTCAACCAGAATTCCCTCCCCTCTATCCCGAAGACGAACTCGGGATGAACCCTTATACAGGCTCCCCCTCGCACATCCGGGGATTCGTTGCGGAGGATGGATTCTATCCCGAGCCTGTTTCCTTCCCGGCTGAAGGAGATCCTCCGGATGAGGGTCAACCCGTCGGGGAAGGCATGGCGTAGTCGAATGCTTGTTCTATCGGGGGATATCTCATGTTCATAGGGCTCCTGCCAGCCCGGTCCTCCGAATTCCTCCCCCACATATTCCTCGTAACCTCCCAAATCCCTCCAAGTGTTCCCCAAGAATAAGGGGAAAGGAGTTTGCCAAAGGAGCTCCACCTTATATCGTTTGTTATATATGCTCCAGATCCTTCCTCCGTAACTCGGGAGAATGGCGACCCTCATCTCCTCATTCTCCAATATGACGGGTTGGATGAGGAGACGGGGTTCTATCTCCTCTTGAAAGGTCCTTTGGGGTTCCGCTAAGAACCTTTTTATTATGCGATCCTCCCACCATGGCGCCCAGCCATAGGTTTGGGGTCTATAGCCAAGGAGGCTACCTATGAAATCCTCCATTGGTGTTCCCTCGCTCAATTCGGACCATTTGAAAAGCGAGGCGATCTTTAAAAGTTGGGTGATCTTCTCCAGTTGTTCCTTGGAGGGGGCTTCGGCTGAGCCTTCTCCCTCCACCGTTGCCTTGGGGGGCGTTCCATAGAGCATGAGGTCGGCATAGAGGAGCCCTGCCTTCTCCTTCCATAGGCGTCTTAAGATAAGGTCGTCCCCCTTACAAGCCTTCTCCGCCTGGGAGAAATAGCGATAAGCCTCCTGGAAAAAGGAGGGAGGGAAGAGCTCCTTGGGAGGCAGGGTCCAGGGATTGAAATGCCCTACCTCGTTCTTTGTAGCCCGCTCTAATAGGGAGAGATATTTCTTCATGTAGGGGGCGCCTGCCCCGAACCATGCCTTGAGGAATTCGTCGATGATCTTCTCTCTATCCGCATTAGGATTCCACATCATCCGGGGGACGACATAGGAGAAGAGATCGACCAAGTGCCCTCGGGCATCCATACCGCAGATGTAAACTCCCCTGATGTGGAGCCGTTGATATAGTTTGAGGTTTTCTATGTAGGCGAACATGGCAGGGAAGGGCACGATGTGATGGATGTAATTCATGGGATAATCGAAGGTGAGGATCCCCCTTCCCCCCAAGGGGTGGACATTAGCCCAACCTTGCAGGACATTCAAATTTTCCTGATTGCATTTGGCACGCCAGGAGTGGATCTGGCAGGCTGAGATGGGGCAGAACCAGGCGAGGGCATTTTCCCTGGGCTTCGCTTTAAGCGGGGGATTATAGGCCTTCACATAGGCGAGGAAGGTGACGAATTTGTCGGGATGTTCCCTTGCCACGACATCCGCTATCTCGTTTGTGAACTGGACGACCCTGTCGGATTTTATGTTGGGGCCAACATCCATATCCTTACAGCGAGGGCATTCGCACCAGAAATCGCTGTCGCCCACATGCACGGTGAAGTATTTGGCATCCTTCTTGGAATCCATGAGGGGGAGAAGCACGCCCAGGATAACCTTCCTCACCTCGGGGTTTGAGAGGCAGGGATGGAAGAGCGCCTCCGCCCAACCGCTGTAATCGGAAGGGAGGGAATGCCTCCTCCCGTTCATAAAGGCGTAGTATTCGGGGTGAGCTTCCCCATACTTGGCGATGGGGATGTAGCCGTTCATGGGATGATGCCAGAAGAAGGGGGAAGCGAGGACAGCGGGGACCTTTTCCTTGCCGATCACCTCGTCGTTTATCCCCGCATCGAGGTAGCATTTGAGGGTGTCGATGGTGGCGTCGAAGAAACGCCATTCGAAGGCGGGGTTTTCCCTTACCTCCAGGGGAGAGCTTATCTCCACCCTCTTCCTTTGGGGTACTACCTCGTATTCTCGGCTGTAGAACCCACAGCCAAGTATCTCCAACAGTTTGTAGACCGCGTAGACCGTTCCCCGGAATGTCTTGCCTCCCAGGAAGAGATTACCTCCTCGGGCGCGTAGGACGAAGCCGTCGTCATACATGCGCCCGAAATCGCTGGAAGTAAAGAGCCCCCACTCCTTGGCAAGGTCGCTCCTTCCTACCAAGATCCATCCTTCCCCTTTTCCCTCTAAGTCATTCTCCGAGAAGATCTTCAGTTCCTTGCCGGTCATCTCCTTGAGGTACCTTATCAGCTCCTCTGCACATCCCTTCTCCACAGGATGAGCCTCCGCGCTCAAAACCACCCCTTTTACTTCGTGTTCCTTCCCCTTTTCTTTTATCACGATCCTGCCCTCCTCCTTGGGCTTCTCCATCCTTTTCTCGCAACGGATGAGGAGGGTGGTTTCTCCCAGATCATCCACTCCCACCGTGGGGGAGGGGAATAGCCAGACCTTCCTATCCTCGGGAGGAAACCAGTCGCTTCCCCGGGCGTCGTGGAGGACTATCTGCCCCCCGGAGAGGGATTGCACAACTATGTCGAAATCCCTATTGGTATGAATCCTCGCTTTCACGAAGGCAGGGGGATAGTCATGTCCTCTTCCTACCACCTCCAGGGGGATTTTCCCCTTAGTTTTCCCCAAAAGGGTCTCCGCCTCGTATTCACAGCCCGCTACCAAATCGGTGGGGAACATCCCCGCCGAATACTCCTTGGGTCCTGGAGGAAGATCCCTCCTCTCCAATTTCAACTTGAGGCTGACGAGCACACCTTCCTCCCTCTCCTCGACCTCGTAAACCCCTGTTATGGCTCCATCTGGTGAGGAGACCTCTACTGCCAACTTTTTGTCTTCTCGCTTTACCTTCCCGCCCCGGAAGTAAAGGTAATCCTCTCCTTGGTAGTTTGGTCTCGCCAACCTCAAATAGGAACCATCGATGATCTCCTCTCCTTGCCAAGATATCCTTAACCCTCTTTCGCCTATATCCACCTCGTAGTCTCCATAGGAGAGCGGATGGGCTGGTGGCAGGGAGAGGAAGGATAACAGGAGGAAGAGCGTCATCTCACTTTTCCTCCTTTCCTTCCACATCGTCGAATAGGACATCTCCCCCCTCCCCCACGAGGCGGAGGTAAGCCTTGGTAGCGTCCGAGGGCGCTTTGACCTTGAGGGTTAAGAGTTGCCATTCCTCCTTGCATTGGGTAGAGGGTGTGGCATCCCTTAGGTGTTCCGAGGGGATGGCTACCTCGGTCGCCGAAGGCGAGCGAGGAGGACGTTCTTCTTCGGTTTGGGCAACCGATTCGTTGTATTCCTTCCACCAAAGCACCTCTATCCTTGCTTTTCCATTTCCCTTAACCCAGACGGAGAACTGGTAATCCTTTCCCCCCTCAACCGAGAAGACCTCCGAGTGGAGAAAGCCGATCCCCTTTTCCCCGCAGGACATGGAATAGCTTT
>CAYVMD010000078.1:0-1835 GCA_964452465.1 uncultured bacterium
GTTCAACTCGCCGGTATAATAATCCAACTGATAGTCTATCCCCCTCCGCATCATCACATCGTCGACCTTGACCACCTCGGAACCTTCTACTATCGGACTGAATCGGAGGTAATAGGGTCCAGCGGAATTATTACCTCGGAAGGATTCTATCTTGGTGGAACCCCTGGACTGAGAAGCAACGAGGGAAAGCCCGATATCCTTACCCAAGGTCGTGGTGAGCAGAAGTCCGTTAAGGCTTTTGTTGAGGGAGGCGAACTCATTTCCCATAAGGCTTGCCAAAATCGCCCCTGCCTTTAGATTGAAGCCTTCGCCTTTATACTCCAATGTCAATTTATTGGATTCGGGCGAGAAGCGATCACGAGAAAGTTGGGCATCTATGAAAGCGTTGCCAAAGAGGCGCCCCCTTACATAGAGATTCGTATAATCCTGAAACTTGGATTCACTGCCATAATTATCATATTTATAAAGGCTTTCGTCGCCACTAATGCTATAAGCATTGAAGTACATGGTATGATAGCCGGAGATGGTCAATTCATCACTACCTGCCCACCCCTTAACCAAGGGGATAAGGGAAATTATGCAAAGCAGAATCGCTTTTCTAATCATCTTGAGCCAGTTTTACTACCCTCTCTATGCCTTCTTCCGCTCTCTTTTTCATAATAGAGCATTTCTTTGCTAAAATCAAGTTCGCTTCCTCCGCCGCCTCCAACAGATCCTCGAGGGCTTCTTTTGCTTCTGGTAGGTCGAGATCCTGCAAGGAAAAGCAGGGTTGTCCCAGCTCTCCCACTATTCGGGATACTTTGGGATCATAGGAGAGAGCAACGAAAGGGGTAGTGGCAAGGGCGGAGAGAATGGCGCTATGGAGCCTAACCGCTATCAAACCTCTCAATTGGGATAGGAGACGCAATGCCTCGCCAGGCGAAGAGGGTTCCCTCACCTCCCCTCCTAATTCCGAGGCTAACCTCTGAGATATCCCTCGATCGGCGGGATTGAATACCAGGAAGGAAAGGGAAAAACCCCTACTTTTCGCCTCCCATGCCCATTCCTTTATATTCTCCAATTTCAACCACTCCCCTGCTCGCAGGCAGAAACCTATTTCCTTTTTTCTCTCCACTTTTGGAGGAGGAGGGAGGAGGAAAGCAGAATCGGCGGTGAGGAAGGCCTCCTTGTTCCATCCTCGTGCCCATTCCCAAGAAACTCCCTCCCGAAGGGATAAACTGTGCACCTTTCTTAGCATCCGTCCCACCAAAACCCGGCTTATCCTCCTCCTCAAGGGACCGATGCCCACCGAGAAAATCGCTACCTTTTTGCCTAAAAGGAGGGCTAAACGAAGGAGGAAAAGATAATAAATAAGGGAACGGAAACTGGTGATATCTTGGAAGAGCCCCCCACCCCCAAAGAGGAAGAGGGAGCAGGAGGAGATAGCGGAGAGAATATCTTTGGGGTGACTCCTTCTCCAAGCGGAGCAGTGGTAAGCCTGGGCAGTTTGAGGAGGGTTGCCCGATAAAACCGCTATTTCCCCTTCGAAACGCTCCCTTAACGCCCGAATCTCGCCCTCCAGGATCGCCTCATCCCCGAGGTTTCCCATGCCGAAATATCCTGCGATCAGCACCTTCATATTCTCGCTACGCATTTCCTCAATTTCCCTTATTTAGACTCTCCAACATGATACAAATGTTATCCATATCCGCTTGGACGAGGTAGGCGAGGTCCTGCCAGGAGGTTATCCTTTGCCTCAACCTCCTCACTTCCTCCAAAGGTTGCCCGGAGGAAAGGGAGATGGCAAGGAGGGCACAAGCATCGCCTAATCTTTCTTCCTCTATCACGGTGCCCAA
>CAYVMD010000078.1:1845-5318 GCA_964452465.1 uncultured bacterium
AACGATGAGAGCATTTCCGGCGCAGCCAATCGTTATCCATATCGTTCAGGCGGGCGATCAATACCTCCAATTGGATAGGAAGCAAAGAAATGAGCGCCAATCGCCATTTCCTCCAAGCGGTATCGATATTTTTCGCAGAGGACAAGAGGAGGCTTTGAAGGACGAAAAGGGAGTATTCCTCGAAGTGGCGAGATAGCAAAAGCGTGGATATCCCCGCGGATGCTACCTCTAACTTGCCGGCTCCCTTTTTCACTTCTTCCACAGCGGACAAAGCCTTTTCCAGGGCGAGATCCACTCCTTTGCCATTTTGTATAAGTTTTAAGCCTAAATCGTTTACACAATTATACAACCTCCCTACCCCTTCGTATATTTCCCCCAATCTCGTCCTTTGAAGGTAGGCTTGAAGGATGAGGGGAAGGAGGGGGTAATGTTGAGCGAGCAGGAAGAGGCTTTGCCATTTATAGACCCTCTTCAAATTGGAATAGGATGCTTGGAGGCCTTCCCGTAGGGCTCCCAATTTATCTTGAAGGTGGGAAGGAAGGGGAGAAACCTTAGGAGAAAAGGAAGGTGGGGGCGAAAGATCTATAGGGATATTGGGAAAAGAACGAAGGTAATCCCTTGCCTCCTTCGCTTCCCCTCTTTCCCACAAAGACCTATAAATACCCTCTTTGCCCTTCATTCCCTTTAAATACCCTTCGCATTTTTCTAGCCGCTTCTGCATCGATGGATGGGTTGAAAAGAATTCCCCTATTCGGGAGGCTCCTTGACCCAATCTTTTAAGGAAGTTAGGGAAGGCTTCGGGGGCGAAGCCACTCGCAAAGGTCAGTTCTACAGCCCCCTTGTCCGCTTCCTCCTCCTGTTCTCTGCTATAGGAGAGGTTGGCGAGGAGCAAAGCGGCCATGAACGCCTTCTTTTCCCTTTCTCCCATCTTTATACCGGATAACAAACTCGACAAACCTATCGCATACATCTGTTTTCTCGCATGTTTCTTCACAAGATGAGTGACTTCATGGGCCATAACGCCCACGAGTTCGTCCTCGCTCTCCACGAATCTCAAAAGACCCTTGGTGACATAGAGGAAATTGCCTATCGTGGCATAGGCATTGATCTCCTCCGTGTCCAATATGTAGATTTGGAATTTAATACCCGCCGATTGCCCCAACCGCTTCCCTACCCTTTCGACCCACTGGCAAAGGAGAGGATCGGTTACAAAACCATATTCCGTTTCCAAGGCATCCCTCATAACCCTTCCTAACCACTGCTCAAGGTCGCTCCCCAAGCAGAAGGAAGCGAACAGGGAAAAAATGATCGGGAAGAAATACCTATGTCCTTTCATCCTTTTCATTTTAACTTAAAAGCCCTTTTTGTTCCTCAAAATGTTGGACTTCGCCTTCTTACAAAATAAGAAAGACTCCCTTCCCTGGGGAAGGCTTGAAAATGGATCTACCCATACTCTTAGAGTTAAATGTTACTTTTTTCAAATGTGAGACGGACGCCTTCCTCGTCCTCTGAGGGCGAGTGAACAAAATCTTCTCAAAGGGATTATTTTTAGGAAGCGCGTGGCTTTGCCTACTCCCTATTTTGGTATATGATTTTTAGAAAAAATCATGAGAGAGGTCCGTATAGAGAACCTGAGCGAAGAGGAGCTCAGGCAAAAGCGTTCAAATCTCGTCGATGCTTATCTTTCCGCGTATCAGGATCTTCCGGAATACGCCTATGATACGAGGAAAGAGGTCAAGAGCTACCTAAACTGGCTATATAGGGGCGATCCAAGCGGGTTTTTCGTTGCCAAAATTGGGGATGAGATAGTAGGGTTTTTATCCTGCCATTCCAATTGGATGGATTATAGGGAAGGAAAGGTGTGCGAGCTCCACGAGTTCGTGGTTAGGAAGGAATTTCAAGGAAAGGGGATTGGAAAGGCGCTCTTAGAGAAGGTAATAGAATACGCTCGTTCCAAAGGGAGGCAGAAAATAACCCTTTGGGTGGGCGAGGGAAACGCACCGGCGATCGCCTTTTATAAGAAGAGGGGGTTCGTTTATCTTTACAAATCTGGCATTTGGGTGAGGATGAGCTTGGAAATTTAGCCCTTATCTCCGGCGCCGAAGCACATCTACCGTGACAGCGATTACGACGACGCTACCTATCACTATATCCTGCCAATAGGGGGATACGCGCAGAAGGATAAGTCCGTTATAAAGGACGGCCATAATGAAGGTACCGATGAGGGTACCCAGTATCGTGCCTTCCCCTCCCATGAGGCTCGTCCCTCCTATAACTGCTCCCGCGATAGCTTGTAACTCGTAAGCGGTACCTACACCGGGGTTCCCTTGCCCCAACTTAGCTGCGATCAGGATACCCGAGACCCCCGCCAGGAAGGCGCTACAGATATAGCAAATTATGCGTCCCCTGTCCACATTTATGCCGGAAAGCCTTGCCGCTTCGATATTCCCTCCGATGGCGTAGACTTGCCTGCCGAAAGTGGTGTAGTTCATCAGGACGAAGAAAAATATGAAGGCTCCCATCAATATGACGAAGGGCACGGGGATGAAGAAGAAAGCCTTCTGCCCTAAGGCATTGAAGGAAGGAGGTAGGTCCACGATCGGCCATCCCTTCGTGACAGCAGCAGCTGCTCCTCGCGCTATGCTCAATGTCCCCAAGGTGATGATAAAAGGAGGAACCCTCAATTTGGTGACGAACACACCGTGCCACAACCCGATGGCGCAGGAGAGCAAAAGGGCACAAAGGATAGCGACCGGGACGGGGAGGGGGATTTTCAAGAGCAACGCTACCACTACTCCTATGAAGGCGATAACGGAGCCCACCGAGAGGTCTATCCCCCCGGTGATTATCACCAAGGTTTCCCCGATGGCTATGAGCCCGAAAAAGGCAACCTGGCAAAGGATCGTGCTTATGTTAAAGGGAGTGAGAAAGGTATGGGGTCTCATAAAGGCGATGGCGAGGAAAAGGGCGATAAAGGCAAAAAGGATGGTAGCCTCCCTTAGGGCGAAGATCTTCTTTATTCCCTTTATATTTACATTCTTCATTCGCACACCTCCACCTGGGGCGGGCATATGTAATTGAGGAAATGGTCCTTTATACCTGCTTCCTGGGCGTCGCCTTTGTGAAGTATTAGGCGATAGCGGAAGGTCAATGTGCTTCCTTCCGGAAGCTTGTAATCCCCCCTGTTTTTGGGGTTTCCGGTGAAATGGGATACTCCGAAGGGATTGGCGGTGAAAAGTCCGTATCCTCTTACATGCCAATAGGTAGGATATCTCAAATTACCAGGGTTATCGAATATGGCGATGCCGACATTTTCTCCCTCGATACGACCGGAATAATCACACCAATGCGCCCTTCTTCCCCACGCTTCCTCCTCCCCGAGCGCTCCATAGGAGCTCTCTCTCTTCCCCCCTTGCATCTCCTCTAACTGGCCCGCCACCCTAACCTCTATGATTCCCCCTTCCTTGGTATCC
>CAYVMD010000079.1:0-4947 GCA_964452465.1 uncultured bacterium
TTAAGCGGGTTGTAGCCGGGAGGGTGAAGGGGAGTTGTCTCCCCTCCCTGAGGATACGCCAATCCACCACTTGATAATCCACCCTCGCGCTCCTTATCGCTCTATGCGCCCAAGGATTGAAGGCGATCAGTCCCCTATATAGGTCCACTATCTTGTACTCATAGGGATTGTCGGAAAAGGGCTGTTGGGGGGCAATGGGGAGGAAAGTAAGCGCGACGGTTTCGCTGAACCAGTCAACCGGTCTCCCCAAAAGACACCCCTGAGGGTGATCATCCGCATAGGGAGAGTTGGAGGGCACATGGAGGACCTCATCCACTATATCGTGCGACTCTCCCTGGGCATCGATGTAGGAGTAATCCACTTTAAACCATCTCTCGTAGGGAACGGGAGCGAAAGCGATCTTCCCCGAATCGTAATCTATGAGGTATTGGTTGGGAGCAAGGTTCTCTATATCCTCGGGGGAGTTAGGATCGCCCCAAGCACGAGAGAGGGGGGTGGAGTAAATGACGATGCCCCAATTGGGATCCGCAGGAGCGAACCTCAATAGGTAGTAGGAAGCATAGCCCACCTCTCCGTTTGCAGGAGCGGGGATGTCGAAGGTCTCTCCATATATGAGGCGGAAGATGCGGGGATCCGCGTTGAAGGGATCCGCCCCTGTGTCTATCATTCCCGGAAGATCGGGGTTAACGGCGGATATCGCTATAGGCAATTTCTCCGGGAAAGCCCTCAAGTTCTCCAATTCCGCCTTGGCGAGGCTAGTAGCCAGGGTGACCTGCTCCCCGTATCTTATCCCCTTCAGCCCACCAGGGAAGACGCGGAGGACGAAGGCTATCCCCGTGACGAAAACCGCTATAGCCACCAACATCTCTAAAAGGGTCATGCCCTTCTTGCCCATCCTTATCTCCTCCTCGGTTCCAGTCGCCAACTTACGGGCAGACCATCCACGGGTGAGATGGCAAGGAGCTCGCTCGTCTCCCTCACCTCCGAATGCCCATCTATGAATAACACTATATCCTTGCTCCCCGAGCGAGGTTGCCCATTGGGATCCAAATCACGATGGGCAGTGCACCAGGTTACCACCGTGCTCGTGAGAGGCTCCTTGACATAGAGTTGTTTGCGATAGTCGGGATCATTGGGATCGAAGGTTCGAACCCTACTATAGGTGAACATGTTGAGAAGAGGATCGAAGGCATCGTAGTTGAAGTAGGAAAGGTTAAGGAGATAACCACCGTTTGCCTCCTTTAGGGGTGAATCCGCTGAAACATTGGCAGAGCAGTGGAAGTCAGAGACGAAAATAGGATAGTTGCCCTTTTGCTTGAGGAGATCCGCCTCCTGGGGCGTAAGAAGTTGGAGAGGGTTTGCTCTCGTCCTCTCCACCACCCCGAAAAGCTCCCCACTGTGAAGTTCATAGAGGGAATTGGGATAATATCCCCAATCCGCATAGTACATCTTCAACGCATGGTAAATCTTCTGAAGGTTAGACATACAAGAATGTCTATATACAGAACCTCGGATTCCCTTGAAAATGGGGAGGAGGATCGCCGCCATCAAGGCGATTATGGCAATCACTACTAACATCTCCACCAAGGTAAATCCTCTACTTCTTTTCATTCTCCTCTTTGCCTCCAATTTTTGGACAATTTCCTTCCCTTAAAAGTTCCCTAAACCCTCTTTACCCCTCTCTCCTTTCCCGCTTCAGGATCTCCCAAGCAAGCAAGGCAGAGGGAATACCTGTCCAGTAGGCTAATTTGTCCAGGAGACGGGCGAAGGCTTTCTCATTGGTCTCGTAAGGAGGCGCCTCCTGACTATATAGTTCCCTTCTCTTGGCTACGATATCGGGCAAGACATCGAGAAGGAAGGCAGCCTTGGTTTGGGGCAAACTCTTTTGGTCGAGGGCGAGGTAGCGCCTGTAGATCTCGCTGGAGAATTCATCCCATTGCCTCAGAATGCCTGTCGTGCCCTTCCTTCTCGCCAACTCCACCTCCTCCACTATCTCCATCCCTCTTTCCCTTTCCTTGATAGCCAACCACTCCTCATAGGTGGTCGCCTCTATAATCTTTATAGTGAGGGGCTTGCCCGCTGCTTTCCTCAACGCCTCCTCTATGAGAAGCCGATTCGTTCCTTCCTCCAGGTGCTTTCGGAGATGATATGTTCCCGTGTGGAAGCCGAGGACGATATAGTCCTCCTCTATGGTGATGGGGACAACTGCCTCCATCGCTTGCCATAAAGGCAAAAAGAATTTCTTTTCCTTTACATATTTCACCGTCTCTTCCCAAATCTTTTGGGGATCCATGATCATCCCTCCCAAAGTATTCTTAAAATGTTAAAAGCGTATGGGAGTTGTTGCTCTATATCCTCCCATTTGCTTTCTATGGATATTCTATTATTGTATCCTATTTCCTTCAATAACGCTAAAAAAGACTTTATAGACTCCTTCCGGGAGGGTGGATTCCTATCCTCATCCGCTATATGAATATGGAGGAGATGTTCCCTCGTCCGCCTTACCTCCTCCATATCTTCCCCCTCCTTCAATAGATGATAGAGGTCCACCATAACCCCTATGTTCTCCCTCTCTACCCTTTTAACGAAGGAGACCGCTTCCCTCAGGGTGGTTATCATGTTGGTCTCCAGGGAGTTGAGGTGTTCCACCGCTATCCTCAAGCCATAGGAGGAGGCGATGTCGCTGGCTAAACTGAGGAACTCCAAGATTTGCTCCTCCGCTTTTTGAAGGGGGAAGCCCTCGGGTCTTCTTCTCGCGCCTCCCGAACCGAACACTATCACCTCACCCCCGAGCTCCCTCGCCCGGGCAAAGGCTTTATTCAGATATCCCCTCACACTATTCCATTCCACCTCCGGTCCCACTATCTTCATTCCCGAGGGCAGGAGGATATTGAAGGCTTCCCCGGGGAGGGATAGGCTTTTCAACCTTCGGAATTCCTCCTCGCTAAGAGAGGCAACCTGGGATAGGGGAAGCTCCAGAAAATCTCCTCCAGCTTCCTTCACGAGGTTTGCCTTATCCCATCCCACACAACAGCCTATCTTCAATCTTCTTGCCTCCCTTCCACTGTCCTCCTTACCTCTCTACCCAGAAGATACCCTATCCTCTCCGCCAATTCCTTTGCTTCCTCCTCCCGGCTCGTCCCGTCTATGTATATCTTTCCCTTGTATGTCAGGAGGTTTATCTCGTAGTAGCGGTATTTCGTCCCCCCCTCCTCCCATTCCGTCGCGAACAGCCCCCTCTCGGTTTCCTTCAATTCCACCCCTTGGATGTCGGAAAAGGAGAATGTCCTTCGAAGGGGATACCAAAAGATATGGGAGGAAAAGACGATGGTGCCCATCAATCTGTCGATGGCTATCGTCTTCTGATAACTGAGTATAGCAATGCCGGCGAGGAGAAAGGCTAAGCCAAGGAATAAGGAGAGGAGAAGCAAGGGGTGGAACTTCATCTGGTTGAGGGAATAAAGAGCGAAGAAAAGGAGAAAGGGCGCGCCGCAAAATAAGAAGATGAGGGCGCCAAGCAGACGCCACCCCAAGCTCTGTTTCGCTTCCAAAACGATGTAACCCCCTCTATCCAGGGATATCCTATAAGATAGGGGAAAATCTACCTTCTCCCTCATTTAAGAAATGTTAAAAATTAGGCAAAAATAGGTCAAGCGGACACGCTTTCTCAAAGTAATTCCTTCGAAAAGTTTTGGAATTTAAGGCAGGATTGAGTGGGGGAAGAACCTGGCTTATTTTAAGGTGGAAAGACAGCGAAGGATGTCCTTCAACAAAAATAAGGGGGAACCCTTAAGGGTTCCCCCTTATTTTTGTTTTGCTATTAATCCTCGATCAAAGAACGCTCAATAAATGGAGGCAGCACAAGCCCTTATCGTGCCGCCTCGGCTATATTCCCTAATCTGCTTCCAATGATACCATTTGGCATGCCCATCGGCGAAAATGAGAACCGCTCCCTCCGAATGCCTGGTATATTTTCTCGCAGCGGACTCCATATCGTTGACGGTAGGCGGGCAACCACAGGTGAACTCAGGGGTGGAATCCTGGAACATGTTGGCCAATATGACATTGGTGAGAAGCCCCCATATATCGGGAAGCCATTGATGGGGTTGTATGAAGTTCTGCCGGCAGTCCGCCACTACCAGGGTTTCCGCTGGGGCTTGCATAGCTGCCAAACTGCCGATCGGTCTTTCTCTAATAGGGCATCCAGGACTTGCCACCGAACCGGGTGGGTACATAACGGAGACATTGTAGCCGTAGTTGTTAACCCAATCGGGAGAGGGCTTCCGGGGCCAACAACTGGAATTCCATTGGCTTTGTCCCGCGCTGGGGCACTTATATATATCCCAATTCTTAACATAGGCTCCTATCTGTTCCCACCAGGCCAAGGCTTGGGGAGGACCGCCGTGGCAAGGGGTAAGCCAACTGGGCAATCTCTCATCCCAGTCCTGGGCGTACATCTGTATAGCCATTCCTATCTGCTTCGCATTGGAAAGGCAAGCTGCCTTTCTCGCCTGTTCCCTTGCCCGGCTAAAGACGGGGAACAAAATGGCGGCCAAGATAGCGATGATCGCTATCACTACCAGTAGTTCTATCAATGTGAATCCCTTCTTCATGGTACTACCTCCTTTCTTTTTTGCCCCTGAAGCGCCCACTTTATAGGAAGAGCCAGGGACTAACCCTTCCTTTGCTTCGCAGGAAGTTGGACACGCTCCCTTTGGTCGCGTGTCCTTCTCATACCCAAAAGAAGACGAGGGTGGGCGCCTCCCTGCACCATTTCGATCCTCTTATATCACCTCCTTTTAGGGAATTGCTGCGAGGTCTCATTCGATTCAATTTTACCCTTTTAGTTTTGTGAATATATTTTGGACGAGGTTTTTGATTCGGTCAAGATCTTCTCCCCATTTTAGGGACAAATGCTCCTCCTTCCCTTATTTCCTTTCCGCTGTC
>CAYVMD010000080.1:0-4774 GCA_964452465.1 uncultured bacterium
GCTTCACAGCGGTCTGGAAGGCGCTTATCGCTTCGTCCAGATCGCCCCTCTGAAGGTAGGCATTACCGAGGTTGTAGAAGGCATCGGCGAAAGAAGTCCTCACTTCCACCGCTTTGCGATAAGCTTCTATCGCCTTCCCCACCTCGCCCAGGGTGAAGTAAATGCTCCCCAAGTTGTTCCAGGTCTCGGCAAGACGAGGGTTAAGGGTAACCGCCTTCTTTAAGTTCTCCTCGGCATCCCTGTATTTCTTCAATCTTATCTGAACGAAGCCGAGCCAGGAGAGGGTAACCGGATCAGAGGGATCATGGGAAAGGGATTGGAGGAACTTCTCCTCCGCCTCCTCCATCTTGCCCTGTCGGAAGAGGGAAACCCCCTCGTTGAAGAGATTCGTCGCTTCATCCCCCTTTAGCAAGGGGAGAAAACCCATCAGGAAAAGACAGAAGAGGAAATATCTCTTCATCTTTGAGCCTCCGTTCCAGGAATATTATACTAAAGAGGAAGAAAAAAGGAAATGCATACGAGTTCCTATCCTCTATGCTGCCTAAAATGTAAAGTGATTTAAATTAAAGGGAGGGCCACCATCTATTTTCTCCCTACCCCTACGATCAAGTTCTTCTCCTCCTTCGGTCTTGAGGAAGGAACTACCCTCAATTCTGAGTTGGGAGGGATCGAGGAGACTTATTCCCTCGTCGTTCTTGAGGGTGTTGGAACCTCCGATCTCGACCGAGAGGAATCCCTAACTGTATGCCAGAGCCCTTGTTATTACAGATGCTACAGCCATTGATCTCAGCCCGGGGAGAATCCTGGATCTCGCGTCGGAACCTGTATTGTGGGAAATAACGCAACCCTTGATGCGAACATTGATTAACCCTTCCCCCTTAATCCCGCTTTCGCCTTTTCTTGGAACCTCCCTGCGGAGAGACCCTCCACACCTATGCTTTCGATCACGACTCCTCTCCTCCGCGGTGAACGGATGAGCACCACCGGCTTACCTTCTCCCAGCAGATGACCGCCATTTCAGAACCTTGTTTATCGCCCCCTGAATGGATTCCCCCAAGCTCCACCGTCACCGTGCATTTCCTTTACCCAAATTCATTCGTCAGGCTTCTCACTTCCTTTTTCCCTATCATTTTTAATTGCAAATTTTCCCCGATAATCTTTGCAATTCGGTTTAATGCTCCCTTCTTCTTGGGTATAATTTGAAAAATGAAACCTTTCAGGAGGTGAAAGAAATGCCGGAGGTCGTTTGCGTAGGGATATTGGTAGCAGATATAGTAGCCAAGCCTGTGGATAGATATCCCGAAAGGGGAAAGTTGGTTCTCGTGGATACTATTGAGCTTCATACCGGTGGTTGTGCCTCCAACACCGGCGTTTCCTTAGCGAAGATAGGCGTGGATACGGCGGTTTTGGGCAAGGTAGGGAAGGATGCTTTCGGCGATTTCGTAGTCGAAAGTCTAAAGAAGCATGGTATAGACATTAGAGGGATAAAGCGAGACGACACAGCTTTGACTTCCGCCACCCAGGTCCTTGTCCACTCCGACGGAGAGAGGTCGTTCATCCATTACATCGGCGCCAACGCTAACTTCCGGGAGGAGGATGTGGACATCAGCCTGTTTGAGGGGAGCCGGATCGTGCATTATGGGGGGTTCTTCGTCCTTTCCTCCCTCGATGGAGAACCTGCGGGAAGAATCATGAAGAAGGCTAAGGAGTTCGGTGCCCTCACCTCGCTTGACACGGTTTGGGACTCTCAGGGAAGATGGCTATCCCTCCTTAAGCCCGTTTTCCCCTACATCGACCTCTTCATTCCCTCCATTGAGGAGGCTAAGATGATCAGCGGAAAGGAAAAGCCGAGGGAGATAGCAAACTTCTTCCTCGACCAGGGAGTGGGAATGGTTGCCCTTAAGATGGGAGAGAAGGGTTGTTATGTGAGGACAAAGGAGGAGGAGATATATGTGCCCCGCTACGAGGTGGAAGCGGTGGACGCAGTGGGAGCAGGAGATGCCTTCGTTGCTGGCTTCCTAACGGGGCTTTTAAAGGGTTGGGATCTGGAGAAGACCGCTAAATTCGCCAATGCGGTGGGAGCGCTCTGCGTCACTGCGGTGGGGGCAACTACTGGCGTGCGCAGTTTGAAGGAAACCCTTGAGTTCATGGAACGAACCCCCTTTGCCAAGGAGGCGGTGGATTTAGGCTGACATCTCTGCTATACTTTTAAAGCGATGACAAGCAGCGAACTGCGCCGTTTGTTCCTCGAGTTCTTCGAGAAAAGGGGACATAAAATTCTGCCGGGCATTCCCCTCGTCCCCACTGATCCCTCCCTCCTCCTCACGGGAGCAGGGGTGGTCCCTTTTCGGGCGATAATAGAGGGGCGGGAGAAGCCCTCCTATCGGCGGGTAGCTACCTGCCAGAGGTGCGTGCGCACCAACGACATAGATAAAGTAGGCACTACATCCCGCCACCTCACCTTCTTCGAGATGCTCGGCAATTTCTCCTTCGGCGACTATTACAAGAGGGAAAGCCTCCTTTGGGGGTGGGAGTTCCTCACGGAGGTAGTTAAACTCCCGAAGGAAAGGCTCTGGGCTTCCATATATGAAGAGGACGAGGAAGCGGAAAGGATTTGGTTGGAGGAGATAGGGATACCTCCCGAGAGATTGGTCAAATTGGGAAAAGAGGACAATTTCTGGGGTCCGGTATCCGCCACCGGGGCATGTGGTCCCTGCTCGGAGGTATATTACGACTTCGGGGAGGATGTGGGGTGTGGATCTCCCAACTGCAAGCCAGGTTGTGATTGCGACCGCTTCATCGAACTTTGGAACCATGTCTTCACGGAATACTACCAGGATGAGGAAGGGAACCTCCATCCCCTCCCCCAGAAGAACATAGATACAGGAATGGGATTGGAGAGATTGGCTTCTGCCGTGCAGGGTGGGAAGACCTGCTTCGATGCAGATGTCTTCCAGCCTCTTCTCTCCTACATAGATCAGATGCTGGAGGGAAAGCATATGCCGGTAGCCCGGAAGCGGATCATCGCGGATCACATAAGGGCGGGCACCTTCCTTATAGCGGATGGCGTCCTCCCTTCCAACGAGGGAAGGGGCTATGTGCTAAGGCGCATCCTCCGCAGGGCGGAGGTGCAGGGAATCCTCGCCGGGCTCCCTCCCATCTTCCTTCATCGCCTCGTGCCCTTGGTGGTTAGAACGATGAAGGACTTCTATCCCTTCCTGGAAGAATATCAGGATTTCATACTTCAGGAGATCAAAAGGGAGGAGGAGAGGTTCCAGCGCACCCTGGATGCAGGGCTTACCCTCCTGGATAACCTCTTGAGGGGGAAGGAAACCCTCGAGGGTGAATCCGCTTTCCGCCTCTACGACACCTATGGCTTCCCCATCGAACTCACATTGGAGATAGCGAAGGAGAGGGGAGCGGAGGTGGATATGGAGGGATTTTATAGAGCCCTGGAGGAACAAAGGGAGCGAGCGCGTCGAGCAATCGAGGAGGAAAAATTACCCCCCATCTACTCCCAACTCACCAGCGCTTTCCCTCCTTCCGAATTCGTTGGCTACGATACATTGCGTAGCCAAGGCACCGTCCTCGCTTTAGTGAAAGATGGGGAGAGAAAAGACAAACTGGAGGATGAGATAGGAGAGGTGCTCCTTGATATCACCCCCTTCTATGCGGAGGCGGGTGGGCAGGTAGCGGATAAGGGGTATCTCTGGTTTGAGGGGGGAGAGTTCGAGGTAGAGGATGTCCAGAAGTTCGGCTCCCTCATCTTCCATAGGGGAAGGGTAAAAGGAACCCTGAGGGAAGGAATGAAAGTGGAGGCACAGGTAAAGGAAGCAAGAAGGCTCGCCACTCAAAGGCACCACACCGCAACCCATCTTCTTCATGCTTCTCTCAAGAGGGTCCTCGGTCCCTTCGTGAACCAGGCAGGCTCCTTTGTGGGACCAGATAGGTTGCGCTTCGACTTCTCCTGGACGCGGGCTCTCTCCCCGGAGGAATTGAGGCGCGTGGAGGAAATGGTCAACGAAAAGATAGTAGAGGACCTAAAGGTGGAGAAGTTCTGGGCACCCTTCAAGGAAGCATTGGAAATGGGCGCCATCGCCTTGTTCGGGGAGAAGTACGGGGAGATAGTGAGGGTGGTTAAAATTGGGGACTTTAGCATAGAGCTTTGCGCTGGTTGTCATACCTCCTCCACAGGGGAGATAGGCTTCTTCAAGATCTTGGAGGAATCATCGATAGGGGCAGGCTTGAGGAGGATAGAAGCGGTTTGCAACCTTTCCGCTCTGGAATATGTGCAGAGGTTGGAGAATACGCTGAGAGAAGCCTCTCACCTTCTCCAAGGAAGCATTTGGGAGGTTCCGGAGAGGTTGAAGATCCTATTGGAAAGGGCCAAGAACCTTCAGGAGGAAAAGGAGGAATTGGAGAAAAGGCTCGCCCTCTCCCAATTGGATTCCCTCCTCGAGAATAAGAAGGAGATAAAGGGAGTGAAGATGTTATCCCTGGAGACGAAAGGGGTAGGCGCGGAGGGGATGAAGAACCTCGCTGATTCCCTCCTGGAGAAATTGGGAAGCGGGATAGTCCTGCTCGGAAGCAGGACTAACGAGAGGGTCTTCTTTGTCTGCAAGGTTTCCCCCGATGTAGCCGAGAAGGGTTTGGGAGCGGATATGTTGGTAAGGGAGGTAGCGAAGATAGCGGGAGGGGGATGCGGCGACCATCGAGATCTACCCCAGCAGGGTTCTACAGTCCGACGATCACTGGACTTGGCGTCAGAAGGCAT
>CAYVMD010000081.1:0-4741 GCA_964452465.1 uncultured bacterium
AGTCGCGCTCCCCAAATGGCTGGTTGCGTCCCACATTGAACTTCTCCAGCAGATTAAATCCCCGCCAGCGGGGGAGCTTCTCCGGGGAGGGAGTGGGAAGCACACGTTCCCTCTCTGCCATCTCCTCTCTGCCTGATACCATTCTCGTCACTTCCTTTCTATCATGTCATATAGCTAATGTCTTACCCCACAGCCTTAAAAGGTGCCCGGCAAAGGGAAATTTTTGCTCGCATCGTCGAGTACCAACACCCAATCCGTCTCCCCCAAACCCTTGGGGGTGAATGTCCGCTCCCCACTGCTGGCGAACTCCCCGATCAGGGTCGCTTTTCCCGTCCTGGGATCATACCACCAGGCTCTAACCTGCTTACCCGACAACTTATCCAAGCGCACAGTCACCGGCTTGGGAACGGGCAAATAGACGAAGGCATAACTACCATCGACCGCTCGTGCCGAGCGGACATGCTCCGCACCCTTCCCTGGATCGGAAACCAGGAGAGTTTGATCAGGCACTCGCAATAACACGGGGCGAGACAGCATCAACGCCTTAACATAACGCATTTGAGAGGCACCAGGCAAACGTAGGGACTCCTTCCAACTACGTCGAGCATGACTTATGGGGCTACGACCTTTCCCAGGGTCGAAGAACTGCCATATATTATGACATCCATAGGTGTGCCCATGTGCTCCCGCTAAGAGCGCCCAATAGGCGGCTTGTCGAACATCGTAGTCATTGAACCAACCCAAGTTGGGATCCCAGTTGATGGGATGATCCTCATAGCGAGGTTCGCCATCCATGCAGGGCTTTGTGGGGGTTCGATTGTAATCTCGCTCGACCATCTCGTAGTTGGGTATGTGACGAGCGCCGTGTCCGGACTGTAGCATGTTGAAATCCAACCAAGGTTCTTCATGTAGCCACTGCGAAGATGATGCTCCTCCCCAGGGATGATAGGTGATGAGGTGCTCTCCATTGTCCCCCTCCCGCAATCCCTGTGCCATCGCCCTCCAAATCGAAAGGTGAGCCTCGTTTTCTATGGGACGATCCCCACCCAAAATCCAGATGATCGCCCTTCCCTTATACCGTTGCCCCAAAAACCTGCCATAAGCGTGGGCGTTTTCCGGGGTGAATATCTCCGGTCCTATTCCCCATTTTTTGACCACCTTATCACCCCATGTAGGGAGCATCCCAATGTAAAGCCCCAACTCCTCCGCTTCATTGACGATGAAATCCACATGCTTAAAGTATGCTTCGTTAGGTTGGGTGGGATCGTCGTTGAGAAGAGGGATATCGCCATAGGCGTTGGGCACATGCAACCCATTCAACTCAGCCAGGACGACCGCCTGGATGACGGTGAAGCCCTTTTGGGCTCGATCCCGGAGGTAGAGTTGGGCTTCCTCTCGATTAAGGCGATGGAAGAGCTCCCAAGCAGTGTCGCCCAGGTAGAAGAAGGGCTTGCCATCCTGGGTGACGAGATAACGGTTGCTACAGGGATGTCCCCGCTCCTGAAAAACCTTCAGGCGAGGCAACTTGCTCTTTCGTTCCGCTATCTTATTCACGCTCCTTTCCGCATAAAGAAAAGTCTATCTTATCCCCAAAGGGTTATAGGATCTCAGCGTTTCCCTGATGGTGTTTAGGACATAAAATACCAGCCTTCCTCGGAAATGGCTTGAGATAGGAGGCTTTTCTTCCTTTCGGATCTGCCCTGCATAATTGATGCTGGCCAGAGCGTAGAGCTCCTGAAGCGAGACACATCTAAAGCCCTTCTTAGAAAGCCCCTCCAGGATGCCCGGCAATGCCTTCCAGGTATTCCTTTTCTCGTGGAGCAAAATGATGCTTTTCTCCCTTGCATGTTTCAGAACGTGATTGACTATGAATTGGGGAGGAGTATCCCTCCAATCTTGAGGATCGACCGACCAAAGAACCACGGTGTAACCGAGTTCCTTAGCGATCTTATAAACCCGAGCATCGACCCCTCCATAGGGTGGTCTTAAGTAATGCGGATTTCCCCCTCCTTCCCTGATCAAACGATCCGTTCTCTCGATCTCCTCCCTTATCTGAGAATCGCTCAAACGAGTAAGGAGGCGATGGCTGAAAGTATGGTTCCCCACCTCGTGTCCCCTCTCCACGATAAGTTTAACCATAGAGGGATCCTTTTGGATGTACTTTCCCTCAACGAAGAAGGTCGCCTTCGCCCCATACCTTTCCAGGACCGGGAGGACCTTTTCGAGAAAAGCCGTGTTAGGACCATCGTCAAAAGTAATCGCCACTTCCTTCCCGAAACATGCCAATCCGAAAACCCCAATGAGAAACAATACAATGTGCCTCAACATTTCACCTCTTGTCTCGTAAGCCTTTGGAGGCTTACATTGCTATATGATAGCGCACCCGAAATCCTTTGTTAAGAGGTAAGCCGGGACCCTTTACTATCAGGGAGAAGGTTAATCATTTATGGCCATTCTCCGAAGAGGGGATATATCCCGCTCACGGGCGATATCCCTATGACCTGCTCACCGAACCAACTTATACGATAAGGCTTGTGGTAGACGAACTCAAAGGTATCATAGCGCTGGGGCAGGAAGGAAACCTGGAATGTGACATTAGATTTGCTATTGGGCAGGATGATGTATTCGCCGAATCGCAGGCCCTCCACTTTGTCCCCTCCGCGGCTCACTCGGAGGGAATCAGGCTCTATGCGCTTAGGGATGCGAACGAGCAGGTTACGCGGCTTCTTAGGGGTTATGCTCAATTTACCCTCTGGGGGTAAGGCACTCTCCACCTTGGCGATGTCGTTCTCCCAGGAGAAAAGAAGGTTGACCTGGATGCCCAAATCGGTCTCGGTGATGATATGGCGGATGAATTCGCAAACGGCTTGGACAGCCCCCTGGGTGATGTCTATCGTGTTTATGGGGGAATGCGGCGTTTGCAGGTGAGCAGTGGGAGTGGGGAAACCGAACCCACCTATTATCCGCTTCTTCATGTCTCGCTCAAAATCGCCTTTGGGCTCGGGATTCTCCTCTATGAAGTCGTTCCTTAAGACCTGGCTGGGTAAGAGGGCGGAGCGCATGAAGATCTCCGCCTGGGAGTAATAGCGAGGATCGCGTGCCCTCGCCAAGAGCAGTTGAATTTGAATCAGGTCACCAATCTGGTTCACTTCTCCCTGATCGGTTTCCAACCATGCCAACTCCTTACACCAGCCGTAACTGCTGTAGAACTCCCGCAGTCCCACTTCATAGACCTTCCTCACCTTCTCTATAAGTTGTTCATCGTTAACCATCACCGCATATTCCAATATCCCGCTCAGGGAGGAGGTTATGGAGTGGATATGGTTGCCTGCCAAGTCGGTTAGGAGTCCTTCCTTGGTGAAGGAACGTTCCATAACACATTTGGCGTATTTCTCCGCTAATTGGAGGGCTAAGACATCGCCGGTCAATCGGTAGTATTTAACCAATGGACCAACAAGGCGCCCCGCAGTCGTCGTTTGGACTTCACCGAGCCCCAGGAACACTACCTCTCTTCCTATTCCCTTCGCCAATTGAGGGGAAAGAGCTCCCTCCTCATCGGTTAGACGAGATAAAGTGCGAAGCATCTTGTAAGCGTAATCCTTAGCGGTAGGGTTGTTTCGGCGCTTAATCAACCAATAAAGCCCTTCCAACCCTTCCCTCATATTGTGGAACTCCACCCCTCGCTTTTTGGTATCGGGATAGTAAAAGGAGGGAAGATGGTCCTCGTTATCGAAGCAGGAGAGGAGATAACGGGTATAAACCTCTTCGACATGCCTGGGGATAGAACGATTTAGCACTTCCTCCGTGTAGAAAAGGGCGTCTATCGCACGTCCCGTGACATGGGGGATGCCGATCTCCAACGCATGCCCCGCAAAGGCGGTGCCATCGTCCCGCCGAGATATGTGGAAATAGGGCTCTTCGTCCCTATCCTTATCCAACATCCCCGATAGATATTCGGTCGCCAATTCCAATCTCTCGCGCAGATTCGGGGAGTACCATTTGGTCTCCTTCACGCTCGTCACCTCCTGAGGATTTTGCTGACCGAGACCCCTCGTTGGGGGAAGTAAGAGTAGCAATAAGAGACACCCCCAGACAAGAAGGAGTTTCATGAACTTCTTGCGTCATAAGCCTTTTCTGGCTTACATTGCCATAATGATAGCATACCCCCGCCTCTTTTGGAACCAGGTTCATCTTTACAATGATAGCGTGGCCCAAAATCCTTCGTAAAGGGGTAAATAAAATATAATGATGCGCTGGGAAAGAGCTAAAAACAAGAGGAGGGCATTTTATTCAGGGGGGAAAGAAGCACACTTTAAAGACACAGGTTGTCGGGGAGAAAGAAGAGGGCTTAATTATGGATGTTTCATTAGGAAGAGGGTGAAGGTAGAGCATACGATATTAGCGAGATAAGCAGAAGTTAAGGGAAAGAAGGGCAGGCTTGGTAGGAAAAGGAGAGCGGCGATTCCTCCTTGTCACGCAAGAAGTTTAAAGAAGGTATGGCGATTGGCTAAGGTTATTCGGCTATTCCTCCCTTATTTCTACCTCCACATAGAGAAACTCGGCGCCTCGAAGTGCCAAAGTGTGGAGCAACTTCGGACTATCAAAGATCAACTCGCTCCCACACAAGAAACCATCATATTCCCTCCCTTCCTCTCCGTCCACAACAACCATCCTCTTTTCACCCCGCCCTGCCCTATACGCCACACGCTTGCTGTCGGGACTGAAGATGAGAGTACCATCC
>CAYVMD010000082.1:0-4563 GCA_964452465.1 uncultured bacterium
CCTTATATTATCCCTCACTTCCTGTCTCACCTCCTCTTCCGTTCCAAACGGCAAGGTATATTGGTTATCCATTGCTCCGTGGAAGACCACTTTGTCGCCGAACTCCCTCTTCAACTCTGCCCTCTCCATCCCCTTACATCGCCACTGGATGGGGTTTAGGATATCTATCCCCAGAGATATCATATCAGGGATGATCCTCCTTATCGCTCCGTCGTTGTGGTGGAACACATAGGCACCAGCTTGATGGGCGAGGTCTATCATTTTCTTCATGCGAGGAAGGAGGAAGGTGTGGATGTGCTGGGGGGATAGCATCAAATCATTCTGCCCTCCCATATCCTCCGCTACATAGGTGAGCATCACCTTCCCCGGTATCTGTTCGTATATGCGGAGGGTATACTGATAGGCAAAATCGAACAGCTTATCCAAGCAGTAGTGAACGATATCGGGGTGGAGCACCAAATCCATGAATGCTTGTTCCTGCCCTCTTAAGTTTTTATAGATGAGGAAGGGCTCCGAGCCTCCCCCCCGTATGGGATATTCCTCCTTTCCCTCTATTTGTTCGGGGATGACGGAGAAATCGAACCAATCGATGTTGGGCCACTGATAATTTTTCTCTATTTCCTCCACCGAGGTATATTGGGCGAGGGGATGGTAGACGCATTCCGAATACACTCCCCTGCCATAGTTCACTTCCTCGAACTTGCAGCCGTAGATATCGGAACCGGGAGGGAGGGGTGGACCCACATAGGCGGGGCTCACCCCAATCACGGGATCCAAATGGAGGCGTTTTACGAATTCCTCCCAATTCCCACAACCCATGTGCTTCATCAAAGCCTGGGTAACCTCTCCTGTAGCCCAGTAATCCATGGGTATTCTATCGGGCTTCCTCCTCTGTAAAACCGCAAGCCATCTCTCCCGGGATGTCATTGTCTCCTTAGGCATAGCGTGAATATGTTAAGGAACCGATGCCCAATTAGGCAAGAGAAACGAAACCAGTGGAAAGGTAACTCCCTCAGGATGTCGTCCAAGATATAAAAATTATTGACACAAAAACGGGTTTTGGGTTATATATAAAATGGTTTAAAAGAAAATGGTCTAGAGGGGCAGGTGATGCGACATGAGGGTATCGAAGTAAGGCGGGTGCTCACCCTGCCTGCCGAAAGCAAAAGAAGGGTTGGTCCCTGACCCTTCAAAAGGGTGGGTTTTCAGGGGCGAAACTAAATGAAAGGAGGAGAAGATAAAGATGTTAAAGGGTAAAAGGGGATTTACGCTGATAGAGCTGCTGGTGGTGATAGCGATTATCGCCATCTTGGCAGCTATCCTGTTCCCCGTCTTCAGCCGGGCAAGGGAACAGGCAAGGAAGACCCAGTGCCTCTCCAATATGAAGCAGATAGGGACAGCGTTGATGATGTATGCCCAAGATTGGGATGAGACGCTTCCAACCTGGGCGTGGCCTTGTTGGGCATATGCTCCTGAGGGTGGGCTGGCGTGGTGGGAGCAGTTGGCTCCCTATACGAAGAACTGGAAGGTTTTCGAATGCCCCAGCTCCAACAGTCCGGAGAGAGCTTGGATTCCTGTCTGTTATCCTCAGAAGTGGGGAAGACCCCAGAACTCCAACCCCATCGACTACGGCTACAACGAGAGAATAATGAATCCGATGAATTGGTGTGATAAAGGGGTAGCTTCTACAGCCAAACTTGCCAATATCACTGCCCCTGCGGAAACAGCAGTTATAGGTGATGGGAGGCATGCTGTAATGGGCGCGGTGTGGGATGGCTATCCAGGTACAGCGACAGGAATTTATATGTTTTGGGCTTTCGCCAATGGGGGAAACTGGGATTGGTCCATCATAAACTGCTGCCCCCCTCGCATCATCGATCTTAACAAATGCATTGAGCGCTATAGCAGGCATACGGGCGGGAGCACCATCGTCTTCGCGGATGGACACGCCAAGTGGTTCAAGGCGGATCAAATCAAGGTTCCTTGGGCGGGGGGCAAGATACGCGTCTGCCCACCTGACATCTTCGGCACGCGCTAATAAGAAGGGGGAGAAAACGAACGTTTTCTCCCCCTAATTTTGTTGGATGTTCCTCCTTCTTTGGCCAAGGAGAGGGAAAGAAGATTGTGTTTTTTATTCCCAGATTAAATGTGGATGCCGAAGTAAACAAGATGCATTTGAGCGAAACATAAAGGAATATCGAGCCGAACAGGGACTTTAGGAGATTCAGTGAACCTACGAGCGTGTCGGATAGTGGCGGGCTCGGTATTCCTCTTCCGCGAGATGGTTGACCTTTAGGGGGAAGCTTCGTAGAGCATGCGGATGGAAACGACAATAAAGGCGATGCCGATGATCAATTCTACTAACTCGCCATAATTTTTGATATACCCAAAGATGATGGAGTCGATGATCACTACGGCGATAGCGGATCAAAGCGGAAGCCGGAGCGGATGACCGGTATCATCATGGAACAGCCACTCATACCAAGAGCCCACGGATGACCCCGGCGATAAAGCCAGTGAGGAGATAGATGAGATAGGTCATGTTTACAGCCTTCTTTTAAGATTATAAAAAGCGAAAGTTTTGGCATCCTCTTTGTAGGGGCACTTTGCAAGTTGGGCAGGTTAATGTGGAACAAGGGGCTCCTTTGGGGTGTTTTACTTTCTCTCCACATTTGGTGGGTAGACACACCCAGGTTGCCCCCTGGCTTTTCTTGCCTTTGTCGAAGGGGCTATTTGCTTTTGGAGGCTTGCTGCACAGGGGGATATTAATATAGGGAGGATAGGGGAGGATTTAAAAATTTGGTGCTGGGGCCCAGAGTCGAACTGGGGACGCCAGGATTTTCAGTCCTGCGCTCTACCGCCTGAGCTACCCCAGCACTTTTCTTGGCGGGGTCGACGGGACTTGAACCCGCGTCCTCTTGCTTGACAGGCAAGCGCGCTAACCGGACTGCGCCACGACCCCGTGCCTTTGGTGGGCGAAGTAGGACTTGAACCTACGACCTTCTCCTTGTAAGGGAGACGCTCTCCCGCCTGAGCTATTCGCCCCCTTTGGTGCCCTCGGGGGGATTTGAACCCCCGCCGCAGGCTTGAAAGGCCTGTATCCTAACCTGGCTAGATGACGAGGGCACACTGGTGAGCCGTGCAGGAGTCGAACCCGCGGCCCCCGGCTTAAAAGGCCGGTGCTCTACCACAGCTGAGCTAACGGCTCAATCCCATTATAAGTATAGCAGTTTATTCCTTCTCGTCAAGCGTTGTCCCCTGATCTTCTTCCCTTTCTACCCCTTCTATAAGGGGGACGAAAACGCAATAACCCGCTTCCCTTTTGTGTATCTTTCCCTGTTTTTTCTCCACTATGGTGAGCATTTGCGACAAACCCTCCCCAACAGGGATTACCAATCGCCCCCCCTCCGCCAACTGCTCCAGTAAGGCAGGGGGGATGCTTTTTCCTGCTGCCGAGACCAAGATGGCGTCGAAGGGGGCTTCCTCCGGTAGCCCCTTCGTTCCATCCCCCACTACTATACGAGCATTTTTGATGTTTAAACTCTCTAAGCGCTTCTGAGCCTCCTTCGCCAATTTCTCTATCCTTTCTATCCCCCAAACCTCTCGACATATCTGGGCGAGGAGCGCAACTACATAGCCAGAACCTGCTCCCACCTCCAACACCTTGTCGCTTTTCTTAAGCCTCATCTCCTGAAGCATAATAGCTACCATGTAAGGTTGAGAGATAGTTTGCCCTTCTCCAATTGGGAGAGGGTAATCCTCGTAAGCCAATTCCCGATAGTTAGGAGGGACGAACTCCTCCCTTGGCACTTTGGCGAAGGCGGAGATCACTTGCTCATCGTAAATTCCCCTCCCTTTTAGGTCCCTCTCTATCATCCTCTGCTTAGATAGGGTTAATCTATCCACTTGTCCCGATGAAATCGAAGAGGCTCAATTGTCCTTGCTTTACATTGTCTATGTTTCCAAAATAGGCACCATTCACCGTTATGAAATGCTTTGCCCTCTTCGTTACCGCGCCTAATTTCCTGAGCGTTTCCAGGGAGGTTATCCTTCCTTCCCTCCTTGCCTCCAATATCCTCCTCGCCGATATCGGTCCTATTCCGGGAACGCGCAGGAGCTCCTCCAGGCTCGCTTTGTTTATCTCCAGGGGGAAAAGGTCGTTTCTCCTCAGGGCGGAGACCAATTTGGGATCCTGGGAGCGGGGGAGAAAACCCCTGTTGTCGAAGGGCAGCTCCTCGAAGGAGAAACGATACTGCCTTAGGAGGAAATCCGCTTGGTAGAGGCGGACTTCCCTCAATTTCGGCGTGGGAGGATGATTTTGGAGGGGTGTGCCTACCTCGGGGCGAAAAGCGGAGAAATAAGCCCTCCTCAGGGAGAAGTCCTTATAGAGAAGATCCACGCAAGAGAGGATTTCCCTGTCCGTTTCCCCCGCAGCGCCTACGACGAATTGGGTGGTTATACCTGAGGGAAGACCCAATTTTTCCGAAAGTTGCTTCATCCAGCACATCTTCTCCAGCATATCCTCCATGAGCTTTTGGCGGGAAAGGAAAGAAAGGTGATGGG
>CAYVMD010000083.1:0-4520 GCA_964452465.1 uncultured bacterium
GGGTCGCTGAGGAAGGTCCACAGGGAAAAGAAAAGGAGGTAAGTATTTAGTGACGAGGGCTTCTTATAGGATGTTGATTTTATCCCTTATCCTATTAGGGGGTTTCATAGGCGTTAATAGCGCACTTAAGGCTTCACCAAGGGCAAAGGTTAAGGTCAAATACATAATCTTCACCACATGGGGGAAGGGCGAACGCCAATTCGGTGCGAAGAGAGTGAAGACCGAATTCGACGACATCCTCTCTCCTATGGGCTTCGGTATCGACCTTCAGGAGAAGACCCTGTGGATAGCCGATACCGTTAATCACAGGCTCTGCTGCTATACCACCGATGGGAAGTTTCTCTTTAATTGCGGCATCGGCAAATTCGAAAGCGGGCCGTGGGCCGTGGCAGTAGGCGAAAAATATGTCTTCGCTGTGGATGTGCGAGAAAAGAAAGAGGAGAAAGATATCCATCACCGTCATATTCCCTACTTAATGAGATTTGACAAATCCGGCAAGTTCCAAAAGGAATTCCCCATCCCTGAGTTGGCACCTCAGTTTGAGGATGTATTTGCGAGCGGCCTCCTTTTCTTTTGGATACCAGGCGAGAAAGTCTTCCTCAACGAATTCGTATTCGATGCAGAAGGGCATAAAGTAGGAGGTACCCCGCCTGTCCTTGATCCCTTTGATCTATTGATCTCCCCCCGATTAGGTTGGAGATATGAATACACATATCTCTTCAATGGTAAGCCTTGTGATCTCCCTTCTCCCCAGGGTACTAATGGCATATTAGTTACAAAACTTGATTTGAAAGGGAATCTTCTATCCCGGTTTACATTATCGCCTCCTACCCCCACCAAGAAAGGATTTAAACCTACTCTCAGTGTAAGTGGGGTAGATAAACACGGCTGTCTCATCACCGACTTCACTCAGGAGCCGCTAAAAGGTCCCTGGAAGTTGCGCACCACCACTATTTCCATTCACGATCCCAAAACGGGGAGGGTTTTCGGAAGCGTTTGCTTGGAAAAGGCTGGTTTCCCCATATATCCAAGCGAGCCCTTCGGTTGGCAAGAGATAGTCAGCCTTAACGGCAACGTTTACATATCCGCGCCGGATCTAAAGCATTTCAAGATAATCAAAGTGGAGTTCCAGCATTGATATAACCTCTCTTCACTTCGTTCTTTCTTAAGGAGCTCGGTGCCAGTCGTCGGTGCGGAAGGGGGGAGGTGGGGCTTGCGCCCTTGCCGAAAAAAAAAAAACTTTGTTATAATTTTTTATGAAGACCAATTCTTACACAGAGGGTTGGGCTTCGCATCCTCCCTTTCAGGTGGTGATGTGATTTGAGAGGATTGACTTAAGGTGGGCGCCCTCCCTGGGGTCGGGTGCCCTTCTCACTCGCTGGAGGCGAGCGAGGCGGGTGTCCACCCCACCTGCCAAAAAGCAAAAGAAGGGTTGGTCCCTGACCCTTCAAAAGGGCGGGCTTTCAGGGGCGAAACTAAGCGAAAGGAGGAAGTGGAGTGAGGAAAAAAGGATTTACATTGATAGAATTGTTGGTGGTCATAGCTATCATCGCCATTCTCGCGGCGATACTCTTCCCAGTATTCAGCCGAGCAAGGGAAAATGCAAGGAAGGCAACCTGTATGTCTAACATGAAGCAAATAGGGCTGGCGCTGATGATGTATGCGCAAGACTGGGATGAGCACCTTATAGACGAGTGGACATGTGGTTGCTTCACTGGTGGCGGGCCTTGCTACGACCCCGACGATACGAGCCCAAGCAAGGGACGTTGCCGGTGGGGCTGGGATCGGAAGATACAACCTTACATACGCAACCAGCGGATATTTATCTGCCCCAGCGACCCGTGGAATCCTACTCCCTGCTGCAATAGCAGGGGAATAACGGGAGGATTTCAGCAAGATACCAGTTATGGATTAAACGAGACAGCGGTTGGACCCAGATGCGACCCTGCTTCCCTTGTTTCCTTCGCACATCCCGCCACCACGATATTAGGGGGCGAAACGCGAGCATGGCACCGGATCGACCAGCCATGGAACGGTGGTGACCCTAATATAGTGGATACGCTCGAAGACATTACCGGGATGTGCGCCTATAACCGCCACTCCGATGGCGCTAACTACATATTCGCCGATGGGCATGTGAAATGGCTGAGGGCAGAACAAACTTTAACCCCTGTTAACCTATGGGTTAAGCAATAAGCGCTGAACCCAGGCAATATCTCCCCCTTTCCTTTGGGAGGTGACGAGACGCTCGAAGGATACTGCAAGGCGAGGATTATGATGTGAGCAATTCGCTGAGATCTGGTAAGGCTGTAACTTCTGTATCGATGGTGCTTATCCGGCACATTATAAGGAGGGGGATGTTCTCCCTATCGTTTAACGGAGGAAATTGAATTAGGAAAGGCAATATCCCCTTTATTCTTTGGGGCGTCTCTATAAGGGATTTTGGGGGTGGGCTATTATTCTAATATTGACAAGGCATAGTAATCATCCTAAACTCTTAAAAACCACGAAGAAGGAGGGACTTGGTGTGAAGTTAGGGTTTTTGGCGATCGGTCTTTGCGCTTTCCTGTGGGCGAACACAGCTGTGCAAGAAGGGATAATCTCGAAGGACGAATGGAAGGCAGAAGTAGCAGAAAAAGAGGCAAGGGTAAGGAACTTCCTCGCCCAGCACAACTTGGACGCTCTCCTCATACAAGCGAAGAACAATTTCGCCTGGATCACCGGCGGTAGCAACAGCGAGATAGTCATCACCGATGCGGGTGGATGCGCGGTGCTCCTCTTAACCAGGGATGGCAAGAAATACCTCATCGCCAACAACATCGAAGGAGAAAGGCTCCTCAACGAGGAAGATCTCCAGGAACTGAATTATGAATGGGTGAGGTATGAATGGCCGGAGGAAAGAATAGATCCCACTACCCTCCAGCAGATCGTTGCTCGCTTGGTCCCCAGCGGTAAAGTAGGCTCGGACATGCCCTTGGGAGGAACAGTCACCGTAACCGATGACCTCCGCTTCATCAGGGTACCCCTCACCCCTGCAGAGATAAAGAAGTATCGCTGGTTGGGTGAGAGATGTGGACGGCTTATAGGAGAGATCTGCAGGCGGATAAGACCGGGGATGACGGACATCCAAATAGGTGCCCTCACCGATTACCTCTTCCGCCGGGAGGGTATCAAGCTCACCGTGCTCTTGATCGGCACGGATGACCGCCTCTTCACCTATCGCCACCTCCCACCTGTGGGCAGAAAGCTCCAGAACTACGCTCTGGTCAACATCTGTGCTGAGAGATGGGGATTGATAATAGCGGTCTCTCGCCTTGTCCACTTCGGTCCTTTGACCGAGGAGTTGGAAAGGAAGATCAAGGCTTGCGCTTATGTCGATGCCACCTACATCGATGCCAGCAGGGCGGGCGCCACATTGGGGGAGATCTTCGCTCGCGGACAGGAAGCCTATGCTAAAATGGGATTCCCAGATGAGTGGAAGTTCCACCATCAGGGAGGAACCATCGGCTATGATGGCAGGGACCAATTTGGCTTCCCCGGCTCCCAGGTTAAGTTGATAGTAGGCAGTGCCTGCGCCTGGAATCCAACCATCAGAGGAGTGAAATGCGAGGACACCATCCTGATAACCGAACACGGACCGGAGATCCTGACCGCCACCCCCGATTGGCCGATGATAGAGGTGGAGGTAAATGGCAAGAAATATCTAAGACCAGGTATTTTGGTGAGGTGAAATTATGAAACATCTTTGGAAGTTTGCCTCTTTATCATTGATAGTCTTCCTCCTCTTCTCCTTTACGGGTTGTGGCAAGAAAAAGGAAACGACCCCAAAGGGAGAGGTAGGAAAGGCAACGAAGACCTACCGCTTCGCCCTCGTGCCGAAATCGGTGGGAAGCCCCTATTGGTCAGCCTGTGAGGAGGGGATGAAGGAAGCCTGCAAGGAATTGGGCGTGACCGGCTATTTCGTCGGACCGGAGACAACGGACATAGAGAAGCAGATAAAGATAGTGGAGGACTTCATTTCCCAAAAGGTGGATGGAATAGCCATCTCTCCCAATGACCCCACCGCCATAGCTCCCGTCATAGATAAGGCATTGAAGATGGGCATTCCCGTCATCACCTTCGACTCCGATGCCAAGGAGAGCAACCGCCTCTGCTACATAGGGACGGATAATTATAAGGCGGGATACGAAGCAGGAAAGGCGATGATAAAGGTTTTGGGTGGAAAGGGAAAGATAGCTATCATGACGGGGAGCTTAGGGGCTCTCAACCTCAACCAGCGCATTCAGGGGTTCAGGGATGCGATAAAGAAGGCGCCCGGCATAAAGGAAGTGACGATCCAAGCTAATAACGATGATGAGGAGCTGTGCTTCTCCCAAGCGGAGAATGTCTTGCAGGCACATCCCGATTTGGCGGGTTTCTTCGGGGTGAGCGGAACGGGCGGAACGGGTTCGGGAAGAGCGGTGAAGGCAGCAAATAAGGTGGGAAAGGTTAAGATAGTCTGCTTCGATACCGTTCCTATG
>CAYVMD010000084.1:0-4435 GCA_964452465.1 uncultured bacterium
TGAAATCCCTCTTTATGATGCCAAAATTGTGCTCTGGATCGTTGGGATTGGTTCCGTCGTCCCTGAAATCGTACCAAAATACCTTTTCCACCAATTTGCTTCCTATGGCGATGACATAGGTGCGCACTAACATCTTTGCCTGCTCTTCCTCGGAAACGCCCCCAGGGCAAGTCGGCCACCCTATCTCTGTGATCCAGATAGGTACATTTATATTGTATTTCTGAAGCAAACCTTTCAACCTCTGCAATTCCTCCAGGAAATTCGTCTCCTCAGGGGTGCGGGGAGTCCTATAGGGATGGACGGATAGGATGTCCATATATTTGCCTCCACCCCGCTTCAATACCTCTTCTATGAAGGAGGTATCGGTGGAACTGCTACAGATGCCTATTATCTTGCAGGTAGGGTCAACCTTCTTAGCGGTAGTGTAGGAAACCTGAAGGAGTTTAAGGTAATCCTCAGGGTTGGGCTTGGGCTTCCAAAATACCTCTATGTTCGGCTCGTTCCAAATCTCCCAGTATTTTATCCTATTCTTATAGCGATTGATCGTCGTCTCCACATATTTTTGCCAAGCATCGAGGCGGGGAAGCCAGAACCAAGGTGCTTCCGCTCCCTCGGGGGCGGTAGATGCCCAAGGGGTTCCATAATCCAAAAGCCCGAAGAGGGAAATGCCATAGGATTGTGCTGTGTCCACCGCCAAATCGTACTTCGAGAAATCCCACTTATCCTCCTCTGGTTGTATGACCCACCAGGAGAATTCCTCCCTGGACCATTTTATACCTATGTCTTGTGCCATTTTTCCCGCCCTCTTCATCTCATCCAGACTGTAGCGGTTGCCGAAATAGATCCCCATGCCAAAAGGAGATTGGGGGGCAAGCTCTGCCCCCAATAGCGAGGCACATATCGCTAATATATACCCAAATCGCATATTATCAACACCTCCTAAAGGATATCCTCCCCTTGGAAATCGTTAAAACGGGGAAACCTTGTAGTATCCATCCATTTAAAGGATTGTTCTTCCCCTTGGAGAAGAACTCCTCCACATTAACCGAGCGGGGAACTTCATCTACCACCGTAATGTTCGCTTCCTTCCCCACCTCGATCGTTCCCAAATCCAACCCCATGATCCTTGCCGGCGCCCAGGTCATCTTCTCCACGAGCAAATTGAGGGGGATGGTTCCCTTATTAACCAGGTGGGTGTATAACAGGGGAAAGGCGGTTTCCAAGCCGGAAATTCCGAAGGGAGCGGATTCAAATTCCCCTTCCCATTCCTCCCGGGCATGGGGAGCGTGATCAGTGGCTATACAATCTATCGTCCCATCGAGTAGCCCTTCTATCAACGCTTCCCTATCCTCCCTACTTCGTAGGGGGGGATTGCATTTTGCCCGCGTGTTGTAGCCCTCTACCATCTCCTCGGTCAAAACGAGATGATGCGGGGTTGCTTCGCAGGTGATAGAGGCTCCTCGCTTCTTCCCCCACCTGATCAATTCCACGGAACCCCTCGTGGAGACATGCTGAATGTGGGTTTTGCAATTTATCTCGAGGGCAAGGATGATCGCCCTTGCCACTGCCACCTCCTCCGCCGAGGAGGGAATCCCCCTCAACCCCATTCGGGTAGCCAGGAATCCCTCGTTCATTACCCCGCCTCGGGAAAGGAAGAGGTCCTCGCAGTGGAGCATGACCACGAGGTTGAACATCTTGGCATATAGCATAACCTTCCGCAACAAGCCAGAGTCCTGAACGGGCTTCCCATCGTCGGAAAGCGCCATTACCCCCTCTTCCGCTAATTCCCCGATGGGCGGCATTTCCTTTCCCTCCATTCCCTTGGAAAGGGCGCCCACGGGGAAAACATAAAGGGGAAGGGAGGATGCCTTATATTTGATGTAGCCTATTTGAGTTTTCCCATCCAAGGGGGGAGAGGTATTGGGCATGGCGAATAGGGCACAGAAACCCCCTGCCACGCCGGCTTGGGAGGCGGTTGTTAGGTCTTCCTTGTATTCGCCTCCTGGTTCCCTTAGATGAGCATGGAGATCTACGAAGGCAGGGAGCACGATCTTCCCCTTTGCGTCGTATATCTCGCCTCCCTTCAAGTCCTCCCCAATCTGCTTCACCACACCGTCCTCGATATATATATCCCCTATGATGTCCAGTCCCTTTTTGGGATCTATTATCCTCCCGCCCTTTATGGTGAGCCTCATCCTTCACCTCCCAAGATCATCTTCATTACTGCCATCCTTACCGCTATCCCGTTTTCCACCTGCGAGAGGATGAACGACCTCTCTCCGTCCACCACTTTCCCCCCTATCTCTACTCCCCTATTTACCGGTCCGGGGTGCATGACCATACAATCGACCTTGAGGCAGGAGAGGAGCTCTTCGTTCAACCCGAAGAACCTCGAATATTCCTCCAAGGAAGGGAAGAATTGTTCCTCCTGCCTTTCCCTTTGGATCCTCAGCATATAAACCACATCCACTCCTTCTATCGCTTTCTTCATATCGTAATAAACCTCCACCTTCCAATTCTCCCACCCTTTAGGGAGCAAAGTGGGAGGGGCACAGAGGCGGATCTCCCAGTTTAATTTGCTCAAAGCGAAGATATGCGATCTTGCCACCCTGCTATGGAGTATATCTCCTATTATAGCGATCTTCAAACCCTCTACCGTTCCTCTTGCTTGGTATATGGTGAGGAGGTCCAGGAGGGTTTGTGTGGGATGTTCATGTAACCCGTCGCCTGCGTTAACCACGGATGCTCTTTTTAGGACCTGGCTTGCATAGAGACAGGCGCCGGAGTAGGGATGGCGGATCACGAAAAGGTCAAAGCCCAACGACTCCAAAGTTAGAAGGGTATCCTTGAATGATTCCCCTTTCCGAATGCTGGAAAGGGAAGGGGAGAAGGCTACCGTCTCCGCCCCCAACAAGCGTCCCGCTACCTCGAAGGAATAGCGGGTGCGGGTGGAGGGCTCGTAGAAGAGAAGGCAAATCCTCTTCCCCTTTAGATCCGTAAGGGGTTGCCTCCTTGCTTTATAATCTGTAGCCCACCATTTTTTCAAATGTCGAGCCAAATCCAAAATCTCCAATATTTCCTCTTTTCTTAGATCCTCAAGTCCCAGAAGATGCTTCATCCTTCCTCCTCAAAGATGTAAACCCCTTCTGGCTCTCCAAACTCCTTCCACATCACTTTCACCACTTCTTTTCTGGAAGTGGGGATGTTCTTACCCACGAAATCCGCCCGTATGGGTAATTCCCTATGTCCCCTATCGACAAGGACGACGAGTTGAATGCTGGCGGGACGCCCAAAGTCCAGTAGGGCATCCATGGCAGCGCGCACCGTCCTCCCGGTATAAAGCACTTCATCTACCAGCAGGACTTTTTGCCCCTCCAAAGAGAAGGGGATTTCCGAGCCCAAGGGAGGAAGATTGCGTAGATTGAGATCGTCCCTATAAGGCGTGACATCTAAACTGCCCACTGGGATCTCCTTTCCCTCTATCTTCTTCAACTCCTCCGCTAAGCGCTGGGCGAACGGTATCCCCCTCCTTTTAATCCCCACTATTACCATTCCCTCAACGCCCTTGTTTCGTTCCACGATCTCGTGGACAAGCCTGCTTATACATCTTCGTATATCCTCTTCATCCATGAGAAGTTTCTTCCTTGGAAACATTTTCTTCTCTTTTACTGTCTAATATTTTGATGACCAGCAGCTCTATGTCTCCCCCTGTGGGGATTTAACCCTTAATGAACCCAGGGGGAGAGCCCGCGGGGAAGTTTAAAAAAACAAAAACGTCCCAGTCTTGGCCCGCGGGTTTTTTATACATCTAAAATCTTCTCCTCCTCTGCTGATTTTTGAATCGCTTCTATCACCCTCGTGACCATGACCCCCTCCTCTGGCAGTATGGCAGGAGGACGATTCCCCTTCACGCAATTGACAAAATGCCATATGGATTGCAAGGCGAACCCCCACTTGTCTCCTCCCAGTTCCCTCCTATCCAAAACCAAGGGAAAGGCGAACCTTTCCCCCGCTATTTCGATTCCCTGCCTGCCCCCGTTTATCTCTATCTTCCCCTTGCTCCCTACCACTTGGAATTGGAAGTCCACGATGGAGGGGTAGGAATTGGGCAGTATCCAGGAGGACTCCAAAGTGGCGAAAGCGCCGTCGAACATCAAGATAGCCTGCACGCAATCGAATGTATCAACCCCCTGGGAAGCGAGGATGCCTTTGTGCGCCTTGGCGAAAACCCGCTTGGGGCTCTTGCCGAAAAGCCAGAGCATAAGGTCCGCTATATGGGGCATGAGGAACCAATGGGGTCCGCTCTTCCCGCTCCAGGAAAGCATCTGAAGGGGGACGGATAGGGGATTGGATAGCCTGGCATAGCCCATTATGGGTTCTCCGATCTCTCCTCTCTCTATAGCCTTTTTCGCCTCGTTGAAGGGAGGATTGAAGC
>CAYVMD010000085.1:0-4053 GCA_964452465.1 uncultured bacterium
GGTAGATTCAAAGGGCTATGTATATGTAGCAGATACAGAGAACCACCGCATCCAGAAGTTCGCCTCCGGTGGAACGTTCGTAACTAAGTGGGGAGAAAAGGACGGTGGCGAGGGACGATTTGACAGCCCTGAGGGTATAGCGGTAGATTCAAAGGGCTATGTATATGTAGCGGATACAGGCAACTGCCGCGTCCAGAAGTTCACCTCCAATGGAAACTTCCTAACTCAATGGGGAAGATTGGGCATTGGCGCTGGAGAATTTGAGCTACCTTCCGGTATAGCGGTGGATTCAGCGGGCTATGTATATGTAGCGGATACATACAACCACCGCACCCAGAAGTTCACTTCCGGTGGAGAGTTCATAATCCAATGGGGAGAGGAGGGCAGTGGCGATGGAGAATTCTACTATCCTGCTGATATAGCGGTAGATTCAGCGGGCTATGTATATGTAGCGGATACAGACAACCACCGTATCCAGAAGTTCAGGCGGGCGCAGTAGAAGGCCTTCACAAAATAGGTTGGATATGCTCTCGTCATGGCGATGTAAACCTTAAAAGGCTTACACCGCTATAAATTTAATCTTTTGCTCCCCGAATTGGTCGACGCCTGGAGCAGGGGCGATTAGAATAAACTTCCTGCGTGATAAGAAGGAAGCCCGTGCTTTCCTTTCCCTCTCAAGGACATTCTCTTTTTACAAAGGATTTTTGGGTATGCTATCATTATGACAATGTAGGCTGAAAAGGCTTATGGCGCAAGAAGTTTATAGTTTAGAAGAAAGGAAGGGATAGATGATGCACTTCCTAAGGCTCACTATGCTTTGCTTCCTCGTCCTTTTCGCCTTTGCCCAGGAGGATAGGGGTATCCTCTTGGAAAACTTCGAGGTGCAATTCTTCTCCTTCTCCGAGGGAAGGGGGGATAGGGGAGGAATAGGTAGGTTTGAAAGGGTTAAAGAGCCCGTCTACGAAGGCAAATATAGCGGGAAGTTTTCCTATGACTTCAGGGGCACCGGCGAGCAGGTCGGCTATATCTATGCCCCGATAAATTGCTGGATTCCCTTGCCCGGTCAGCCCACCGCCCTCTCCTTTTACCTCTACGGCGATGGTTCCCGCCACACCTTCACCTATCGCTTCACGGATAGCACCGGTGAGGTCTTCCAGGGGAGCATCGGCGCCATAGATTGGAAGGGATGGAGGGAGGTTTCCCTCCCCTTGACCGAAGCCTCCACCTTCTCTTGGGGCGGGAATGGCGATCACAAGATCGACTACCCCATCTATCTCACCCAACTCATCCTGGATAAGAACTCCAACGACCTGCCCCCATATGGAGCCGTTTATCTCGATGAGATGACCCTCCAGACGAAGGATGTTTCCCCTACCGATGCCCTTCAGGTGGATTTGAGGTGCGATAAAGAGCAGGCGATATTCCAGCCAGGAGAGCGGGCAAAGGTTAAAGTGGTCGTCCTGAATGGCGGTGACGAAGAGCAAAAACTTGCAGTTGATTTAAAGACAACCGATTTCTTCCGCCATCCTATCTATGCTCGGGAAATTTCCCTTACCCTTCCCGCCAGAAGCGTAAAGGAGAGCATAATTGAATTCCCCCTCCAAGGATATGGAGCCTACATCGTCGAGGCACAATCCAAGGAGAAAAAGTGGAGGAAGGAGATGGTGCTCAGCGTCCTTCCTCCCTTCAGGAAGGGGAAACTCGATATTCTTTCGCCCTTTGGGATAAATGGACACATCCCCAACGAGAGGGAATTGAGGATGATGGAGTGGGCGGGAATAAGGTGGTGCAGGATGGATTATCTCTGGGAGATAATAGAGCCGGAGAGGGGGAAATTCTCCTGGTCGACCTTCGACCAGGTCTTCGACAACGCTAAAAAGCATGCCGTCTACCCACTTCCCATCCTTTGCTATAACTCCCCTTGGGGAAGCAGGCGCTCATCCAACGAACGGGGAGTGGTGCCAGATTTAGATAATTGGCTCCCCTATGTAAGGGAATCGGTGAAGAGGTATGGCAAGTTCGTGAAATATTGGGAGGTCTGGAACGAGCCCAACATCGGTTTCTGGACGGGAACATTGGACGAATATGCGGAATTGCTTAAGGCTACCTACAAGGCGATAAAGGAAGTGGACAAGACCGCCCAAGTGGTGATGGGAGGAACCGCCGGGACCGATCTCCGTTTCATAGAGGAACTCTACAAGAGGCAAGTGCCCTTCGACATCGTTAACATCCACCCATATGGCTATCCCCAGCCTCCGGAAAACTATTTGGAGAGGGATATAAACGCTTGTAGGGAATTGATGAGGAAATATGGGGACGCCCGCAAACCTATTTGGATAACCGAATATGGTTGGCCCAACCATATCGGTCCCAGTGGCGTGGATATATTCACCCAGGCGAATTATATAGTGCGCGCCTACATAATAGCCCTTGGCGCGGGGGTGGAGAAGATATTTTGGTATGATTATCAGAACGGTCCCGATCCTTACTACAACGAGCATAACTTCGGCATCGTCTACATGGGTGATATCCCCAAGCCATGTTACCATGCCCTCGCCACCACGGCCCATCTTTTGGAGGGGAAGAGGTTCGTGAGGAAGTTGGAGATGCCCCCTGACTGCTATGCCTATCTCTTCCAAGGGCGAGGTGGGGAAGTGGTGGCGATGTGGGCTATGAAGGAGATCACCATACCGTTCAAGTGGGAGGGCAAAGGGGAGATCGTGGATTTAATGGGCAATAGAAAGAAGGTCCCCTCCGCCAAGGGGATAATCCAATTGACCCTTGGACCAAGCCCCATCTTCCTGACCTCTTCCAAGGTAAACGCTCCCGAGGTAGCCTTCCTCTGGGAGAAGGGGCTCTTGGAGGTTAAACCCTACGAGGAAAAAACGAACGCCCTGAAAATAAGGCTCCCCGCAAAATCTAATCTCCTCGTTTCCTTCAAGGTTCCCTCCGGCATCACGGTGAAGCCGGGGAAATGGAGCGCCACCGTCCAGAAGGGGGAATCCCTCAAGACCTTCGCCTTCGAGGCGAAGGACATCCCCTATGACGAATATAATATAGAGGCAGTTGTGGAGATGGCAGGGAAGAAATATCCCATCTCATTCCGAGTGAGGGTGCGGGCTCCCTATCAGGTGGAGATCCAGCCCAGCCCTTTGGAGAAGGTGCTTAAGGTGAGGGTGAAGAACCTTTATGATAAGAGGAGGGGGGAAGGATTGGTTGCCCATCTGGAAAGCCAACAGGGTTTCCTTCGATACCTCGTAGGCTACTTCCCGCTCATGAAGCCCCAAGAAGAGGCAGAGGTGAAGATCCCCCTCATGGTGGACCTCTCTCAGGTCCCCAAGGGTTATCCCTTCAAGGTGCTTTTGGAGGATAAGCAGGGGGTTAAGGTATCCTACGAGCGTGTGGTTTCCTTTTGGGGGATACCTAAGGTGAGGGAAGGCGATCCCCTCGATCCCAACCACCCCCAATGGGAGGAGGTAACCGGGATAGAACTTGGAGAAGAGGAAAGATATGTCCAAAGGACGGAGCCTTGGAAGGGACCCCAAGATCTTTGGGCGGAGGTTAAGTTCCTCTGGGACGATACCAACCTTTATATAAAGGCAACGGTGGTGGACGATGTCTTCTACAACGATTACTTTCCGGGGGAGGTGTGGCAAGGGGATAGCCTGCAATTTGCCATTGCCCCTTTGGGCAAGCATATAAGGGAGGAGCCTTTCGTGCAGATAGATTTAGCCAAGGCGAGGGGTGAAGATATCGTTTACAGGAGGGCTTGGGGAATGGACCTGAGCGAAGTGGTACTGAAGGACAAGTCGGGCGTCCTCTCCTTGGTCGGACGCCCTTCTCGCCCTCCTTCGGAGGGCGAGGGAGGAATAAAGGTGGAGGGGAATAGGATTACCTACCTCTTAGCCATTCCCTGGGAGAAATTGGGGATCAAGCCCGAGGTCGGTAAGACATTCGGTCTTTCCCTCCTCATCAATGATAACGATGGTAAGGAGCGCAAGGGATGGATGGAATGGGGAAGCGGGATCGGTAAGGAGAAGGATCCCTCCCAAT
>CAYVMD010000086.1:0-3803 GCA_964452465.1 uncultured bacterium
CCCCTTTTGTGAAGGACGCGGCATAACCCTTAAGGATTGGGAGGAATTACTGGAGGAATTCCTCAGGATAACGGAGGGGCGTCCGGAACCACTTTTGGAGTATGATCAGGGCTATCTAACCCCGGAGGCAACGGTCGCCAGGGTTGTTTTTGCCCATCAAAAGGGGGATGTAAGGGAAAAGGATATAATCATTTTGGGCGACGATGATCTTCTAAGCATCGCTTTCGCCCTAAGTGGTCTCCCTGCCCGCATCGTGGTCATAGAACTGGACCAGAGGTTGGTGGATTTCATCGAAAAAACAAACAAGGAGAAGAACACCAACATCGAGGTATGGAGGCGAGATCTTCGTCTTCCCTTGGGGGAGGAATTGGTGGGCAAGTTCGATACCTTCTTCACCGATCCTGTGGAGACCCTGCAAGGGATAGAAGTATTTCTGGCCAGGGGTATTGCCTCCCTAAAGGATGTAGGATGCGCAGGATACTTCGGACTTACCGCCATAGAATCCTCCTTGGAGAAGTGGCATGACATCCAGAAATTGCTGATAGATAAGTTCGGTGTTACCATAACGGATATACTCTGGGATTTTTCCATCTACGAGAATTGGGGCTATCTTCTGGATAGCATAAGGCAGGATTTTCCCCCTCTTCGTCATAGCCCCACCGCCCCATGGTATAAGTCCGCCCTCTATAGGATAGAATTACCAAGGGGTTTTCGAAGGTTGAACGAAGAAGGTAAAGGGGAAATCTATGTGGACGAAGAATCCCTGGTCTGGGGAAAGGAGAAGAGGTAAGGATGTGGAGGGAGATGCCCAACCTGGCGATTTTGGTAGGTGGTAGTGCAGAAGGGGGCACGCCTCTCAACGCCTTCGATAACGCTCTCCGCAAGGCGGGGGTAGGCGATTGGAACCTTGTAAAGGTGTCCAGCATACTTCCCCCAGGGGCAAGGGTAACGCAAGCCCTTCCCTTCATAGAAAGGGGGAACCTCGTCCCTGCAGTTATTGCTCAGATCACCAGCGATAAGGCGGGTGAGGTTATCTCCTCGGCGGTGGGCATAGGGAAGGGCGACAGTTATGGGGTGATAATGGAGCATTCTGCTCCGTTGGCGAAGGGGGAAGTGGAGAAAATAGTAAGGGGAATGTTGGAAGAAGCATTCCTCCAAAGGGGAATTCCCCTAAAGGAGGTGTATATAGTTTCCTCTGAACATACCGTTCAGAGGCTCGGCTGCGCTGTTGCAGTAGCAATCCTTTGGTGGGGGTGATGCAGATGAAGATCGTCGGCAGGCATCTTATAGTCGAGTTCTGGGGTTGCCAGAACCTCGACGACCCCGCCGGTTGCGACAAGGCGCTAAGGGAAGCAGTAGCTAAGGCAGGTGCAACCCTCATAGATGTGAAGGTGCACCACTTTAATCCCCACGGCGTAACTGGCATAGCGATAATAGCGGAATCCCACATTTCGGTGCATACTTGGCCAGAGCTGGACTATGCTGCCGTGGATATCTTCACCTGTGGGGAGACTGCTGATCCCTTAGCTGCCGTGGAGGTTCTCCAGCAGCAGTTTCAGCCGCGCCATACTCAAATGCTGGAGATTCATAGGGGTGTTTTAAATAGTGGACGATGACTGGTTAGAGGAAAGAATAGGAAATTACGCCCAGAAATATAGGAAGATAAGAAATCTCTTGCGGAAGAGATCGCCTCTGCAGTTGATCGAGGTGGTCGAAACGCAAGAGTGGGGTCGGATGTTGCTTTTGGATGGAGCGGTCCAAACCACCGAAAGGGATGAATTTATTTATCACGAGATGCTCACCCATCCCCCCCTCCTCTTGCACCCCTCTCCTAAGAAGGTAGCAATAGTAGGAGGAGGCGACGGAGGGGTATTGCGAAGGTGTTTGGAACATCCTGTCGAAGAGGTTTTCCTAATAGAGATAGACAAAGATGTAATAGAGATCGCTAAGGAGTTCCTTCCTTCCATTTCCCAAAATTCTTTTCGGGATGAAAGAACGAAAATTATAATAGGGGACGGTTTCTCGTTTTTAGAAGATAATGAATTGAAATTTGATGTCGTTATAGTTGATTCCACCGATCCCCAAGGCGAGGCGGAGAAACTTTTTTCCTCCGCTTTTTATAAATTAGCCTACGATTCTTTAGAGGAAGACGGGATACTTATAACCCAGAGCGGTTCCTTGTTCTACCAATCCTTCCTCCTCAAGCAGGTTTACGATCAACTATCCCGTTTATTCCCCAAGGTCGCCATAGTGGTCATGACCATACCTACCTACCCAGGCGTCATCTGGACGGCAACCATGGGCTCCAAGGTGTATGACCCTTATGCTTTGAAGGAAAAGGAATGGCGAGAAAGGGCGAGGCAAAGAAAGTTGGAAATTCGCTATTGGGACCCTTCTCATCAATTCCTCGCTTGCTCGTCACCTTTTATCGCCAAACTTCTCAAGGGGGAAAATCCCTTTGCAACCTCGACCCCCTCAAATCCCCTTCCTCTCCGCTAAACCGTTTAGTGGAGAAGGGAAGAGGATCCTTTTAGGACTTCCTTATGAAGAAACGGAAACCTTCCGGAGGGGTTCTTCCTCTGCCCCGAGTTATATAAGGGAGTTCTCCCATAGTTTGGAGTCCTACAGCCTTATATCCGGGAGGGATTTAGAAGACCTCCAATTTGAGGATTGGGGTGACCTTCCGCTCCAAGGTCTTGAGCCTGAGAAGATGGTAGAAGCAGTAGAGAACTTCCTCATCGATAACATCGTCCCCGGCTTTCACATCTTCATAGGAGGGGAACACACCGTTACCTTAGGAATCGTAAAAGCATTCGCCAAATTATTCCCTTCCTTGGTAGTTGTCTCGCTGGACGCGCATCCCGACCTGCGCCACTCCTATGAGGGGAAGGAAATCTCCCATGCCACGGTTATGAGAAGGATCCTCGAAGTAGTAGGGGAAAAGAACTTGATATTGCTGGGATATCGGACCGCCACTCCCCAGGAGTTACCCCTTATAAACAACCTCGCCCTTTCTTCTCCCTCACCTCTTCCCTTGCCCCCTCGATTTAAGCAATCTCCCCTCTACATTTCCTTGGATATAGATGTGCTCGATCCCGCTTGTGCCCCCGGGACAGGAAACCCCGAACCTGGTGGCTGGTCGTTTAGGGATCTTTTCTTCTTCCTACAATCCCTGAAGGACTACAATGTTGTAGGGATGGATATCGTGGAAGTAGCCCCTCCCTTCGATTCCGCAGGAATCACCAGCGTTTCTGCAGGCAAGATCATCCGCGAGGCTTTTCTTTTCTGGGGTTAAATTTCCCCCTCAAGAGGGAGCCAAAGAAGCAACGGTTTGCTCATCGAGTTTCTTCAACACCTCTATCAGGAGCTTAACAGTCTCTTCGAAGTCGTTTATATCCATCATTCCTATGGGGGAGTGGATATGCCTTGCTGCAACACCGATAACGATGCTTGGCACTCCCCGAGAATGGATGTGAATGCGCCCTGCATCTGTAGCCCCACCTTCCATGATCTCGATTTGATATTTCATCCCCAACTCCTTGGCGGTCTCTATGAAGAGGTCACGAAGACGAAGGTTAGGGATCATAGAAGCATCGTAGAGACAGATAACGGGTCCTCCTCCCAATTTGGTTATGGCATCCTCGGGTCTCGCGTCAGGCACATCTCCTGCTATGCCAACTTCTAATATTATCGCCACATCTGGCTGGACGATATTAGCGACCGTCTGTGCTCCCCTCAGACCCATTTCTTCTTGAACTGTAGCGGTGGTGAACAGGGTATTGGGGTGCTCGCCTATGCCTTCG
>CAYVMD010000087.1:0-3785 GCA_964452465.1 uncultured bacterium
GATGAGAAGGGCAACCTCCTTCCCGCTGGTATCTACATGGTAGAAGTAGTCGCCAGGGGCGATGATAACAGCCTTGCCCGTGGCATTACCACATTCATCCTAAGGTGAGGTGAAATGAAAATGTTGAGGAAATGCTCTTTACTGCTTGTCGTAGCGTTAACTTCCCTCGCCTTGTGGGCGAAGGATGCTTATCTCGTCTTCCCCTTTTCCGATGCTACAGGGGAGAATATAGGGGTGGAGGGCAAAACTGCCTTTACCTTGGCTCTCCACTTGACGGGTAGAGGGGATATAATTCCTTACTATGAGCGTTCACCCATAGTGAGTAGGTTGGTGAAGGAAGGAACGCTTACGGAGGAGGATGTTACATCCGCTCCATCCTCCGATAGGGCATTGGAGATAGGCAAGCTCCTGGGGGCTAACTTCGTCTTCCTTGGTAGCTTGGAAAACCTACAGGAAGAGGAAGGAGTCATAGAGATCACGGAGAAGGTGGAGATGTGGGATGTGGCTAAGGAAACGTTGGTCAAGGAAGCAGTGGTGACGGGCAAAAGCAGGAGCAAGGTTAACGGCGTGAGTAGGGAGATAGCTATAAGGGAAGCGCTGGACGAAGCAGGAAAGATGGCCGTATCCGCCCTTGTGGGAGCAGCGAAACCCCCCGAAAAACCAAAAGAGGTGAGAGCAGCGGGAGAGCGGTCCTATCATGTGCTTGGTGCTCTCCTTCTGGGTTGGTTGGCTATTAGGCAGTCGAGGGAGAAGGAAGGCTTGACGGGGGTAGGGGCGGTGCAGGCTGTCTACGATCCATCCGAAGAAGCGGTTGTGTTGTCCTGGAAGAAGGCGAAAGGGGATGTTGCCTCTTACCAAATATACAGAGCTTCCCTCACAGGTTCCACGGGGGCTCCCTGGAACATCGGAACAGTGGATGTGAAATCCTTAACCTATGAATATCTGGACGAAGTATCACCTCAAGACTTGAAATACACCGACTATGCCATAACCTTTGGAGAAGGCTATGCTTACATGGTGATAAGCGTGGGCGTAAAGGGCGAGAAAGGGGAGAAGGCTTATAGCAACTTCCTCGTCCCTGGTGCTATGCCCGCCCCTCAAAATGTCAGTGCGAGGAAGATCGGCAACTATGTGGAGATTACCTGGGACGCGGTCCCTGGTGCTGCCTCTTACAGGATATATCGGAGCAATTCCCAAACGGGCGTTTTCACCGCTGTAGGCTCCACCGCCAACCTCATCTTTATGGACCAGAACCCTCCAACAGGCGATCTCTGGTATAAAGTGGCCACCATTTCACCAGAGGGCGCAGAAGGGTTTGCTTCTTCCCCTGTCCAGGCCCGGGCTGAGGAGAATCCCCCACCCACTCCCTAAAGATTTCCCCTAAAGTTCCAAAAAGGAAAAAATTCTTTAGCGCTTAAATTATAAAAGAAAGCGAGGAGGAGAGATATGAGAGGTGATATAAAGAGGTGGTGCTTGCTTCTCCTAATATTTTTTCCCATTTGGGCAAAGACAGGCATTGCGCCTAACCTGCAAAGGGAGCTCTCTCGGGCGAGGGGAGAAGATAAAGTCCCCATCATCGTCGTTATGAAGGAGAGGATAGCAGTTGCCCAATATAGAGGGCAACCTTCTGCCCTCATAGCTACCCTTCGCCAAACCGCCCAAACCACCCAACAACCTCTTCTCCATTTTCTCCAAACGGAATCCGCCAAGGGCAAGGTAGAGAAGGTAAGGTCCTTCTGGATCATAAACGGGATAGCCTGCGTGGCAACAAAGGATGTGATTCAGGAGATCTCTCAGCGGGATGATGTGGAGGAGGTATATCTTGATGAGGTCATCACCTTGCCTCCAGTTAGGGAGGGAATCGCCCAGGCTCCGATGCAGAATGTGGAATGGGGGGTGGCGAGGATAAAGGCGCCCGAGGTATGGGCAAAGGGCTATAGGGGACAAGGGGTGCTGGTGGGGATAATAGATTCAGGTGTGGATGTGAATCACCCCGATTTGAGGGATAAATGGCGTTCCCAAAATGGTTGGCACGATTCCACCGATAATCCCAGCGCCACCCCCACCGATCCTGAAGGGCATGGCACCCATTGTATGGGCACGATAGTGGGGGGGAATGCCAGCGGTAGATGGATAGGCGTAGCGCCAGATGCTAAATTTATCGCCTCTCGCGCTTTAACGACAGCAGGTGGTCAATCCTCTTGGATACTCGATTCCATGCAGTGGATGATGGACCCCGATGGGGAACCTGCTACGCACGATTTTCCCGCCGTGGTGAATTGTTCCTGGGGACATTCCTCCGATTCCCCCGCTCTCAACCCCGTCTTTTCTCAGGCGATACAAGCCTGGATAAACCTGGGAATCTTCCCCGCCTGCGCCCTCGGGAACGATGGCCCCGCCCCCATGACCACTAACTCTCCTGGCGATTACCCCAATGCCTTCGCCGTAGGAGCTACCGATAGCAATGACCAGATAGCGGATTTCTCCAGCAGGGGGCCGGTCGTTTGGGACGGGGTAACTTATATAAAGCCGGATGTCTGCGCTCCTGGCGTCAACATCTATTCCACTGCTCCCAATGGGGGATATGCTACGATGTCCGGGACCTCCCAGGCTTGCCCTCATGTTGCTGGGGTAGTTGCCTTGATAAAGAGCCGCTATCCCACGATGTCCGTCGAGGCTATCAAGTCCAGGTTGAGGAGGGCTGTGGTGGATTTAGGTCCGGCAGGACCGGATAACGATTACGGGTGGGGGAGGATAGATGCCTCGAAAGCGGTTAACCTTGCTCCCATTTTGTCGAATGGGAAGGTGGATCCTACTTGGGGCAAGAAGGATACCGTTTTCACCTTCACCGTCACCTATTCCGACCCCGATGGCGATCCCGCCCAATGGGTGAGGGTCCATATCACCCGAGAGGGTTTGGATATCCTCGGCTCCCCCGTCACCATGACCCCCGCGGGCGGGAACGATTGGAAGGCAACCTTCACCCTGCCCTCCATGGAGGAAGGGGGCAATTATACCTTCTATTTCGAGGCCTATGATGGTATAGATACCTCTACCACCACCCCCAGCACTTTCTTTGTGCAACTTTCCCACCAATTCCCCCTAATAGATATGGCGACCATTCCTCTCTACCTCCAAGGGCAAACCTTGGAGGATATATTCGGTCCTGCCTTCGATAAAACGAGCATAGCCTGGTACAATCCCTCCGCTGGCAGGTATGTCTTCGGCAACGATCCCTCCTTCCCATCGCTGAATGTAGGAGTAGGCTTTTGGATAAAGGGCTCCCCCGTAGCTATATTCAACCAAGGTGGGGAAGTGGCGGGCGATGTAGAAGTCCCCTTGAAGAAGGGTTGGAACATAGTGGGCTTTCCTTATAGAAGCATAAAGGATATAGCCTGCATAGCTATCCGCACTCCTGAAGGGGGCCTGGTGGGGCTTAAGGAGGCGGAGGAGAGGAAATTAGTGAGGGGTTATCTTTGGGGCTTTGCGGGAAAGGCCTACACCCTCCTCCATCCCGACCTTCCGCCCGAGAGTAGGACGCTATACCCCTGGAAGGCTTACTGGATCAAGGCGCTAACGGATGGCGTTTCCGTTGTGTTCTCCCCTCTGCGAGGCGTTTCCACAAGGGGCAGTGCTTCTCCCGAAGGTTGGATGGCTCAGATAAGGGTTTTCTCTAAGGATTCGGAGGACGATTCCAATTACATCGGTATAGGGGATAGCAGGTTCCTCTCCGGCGTGGAGAATCCGCCCTCCAAGGGTGGAGTGGATCTTTACTTCCTGCGGGG
>CAYVMD010000088.1:0-3161 GCA_964452465.1 uncultured bacterium
TAATTCTATGAAGTCGTTGTCCTTGACATCCTTTAAATGCAGATACTTGATCCTGTCCTTGTATTCCCTCATGACCTCTCCGGGATCCATCCCCATAAGGGCGAGGTGCCCAGTATCGAAGCCGAAGAAGAAGGAATCAGGACAGGTGTTCTCCGCCAGGAAATCGATCTCTTCCTTAGTCTCTATTAGTGTCCAAGCGTGGTTGTGGAAGGCTACCTCCACACCCAGGTCCCTGCATCTCTTCCCGATCTCGTCGCATCCCTCCGCAAACCTCTTGTATACCTCCTGAGGCACTGGCTTTTGAACGCCCCCCGCTGCCACTACCAGCACCGGGCAGTTGAATTCGTCCCGTAGGATCTTTGCCATCTCCACCGCCGCATTTATCTCGTCTTGCCTCTTCGCCTCGTCCAGGAGATTTAGCCCAAAGTAAGTGGAGGTGAGGACGAGGTTGTTCTCGTTTAGGATCCTCTTCAACTCGTCCAATTTGCCAAGGTAGGCGCTCACCGGTCCTTCGACGCCCTCGAAGCCTGCTTCCCTAATATCCTCCGCTATCTTGGGGAAAGGGAGGTCACCCCAGGTTATCGGTTGAATCCCTGCTCTCATTTTTTACACTCCTTTCCATCGAGATTCTCTAATCATTCTACCTATTCCCTTCCCTTAGTCAAGGCTTTTAGTTATGATCAACTTCCTGCGTATAAGAAGGAAACCCTGCCCTCCTTTCCCTCTCAAGCATATTCCTCTTTCCCTCTACCCCCGCTTACCCTGTTTCTAAATGGAAGTAGAATGCAGAGGATTTAGAAAGACGAGCCTGTTTACAAAGAAGGTGTAGGCATGCTATCATTATGGCAATGTAAGCCTGAAAAAGCTTATGGCGCAAGAATTTTAATCGAGGAAAATGTGGCGAATTTCCGGGCTTTTGATCTTCCTCTTTGGCATAGAGATGCTGGGAAAGGCAGGTGCCAATTACATCTCCCCCAAGGTGCTGGTCATAAATTACGACCCCATCATAGAGAGCGAGGGGAATAAGCGCCTCCATGAGGTCCTCGGTTGGAACGATCCCCGCAAGCTAACCAGGGAATATATAAAGGACATAAGGGAATGCAGTTGGGGCTATGTGAGGTATAGGGTGGTGGAGTGGATAGATGTGGATGAGTATCCCCTGAAGAAGGACGGCTTTCGCTACGACGACGAGACATACCTGCGGTGTTGGCGAAGCCGGGGAGGATGGCACCAGCCGGATGCGGTGGATTACGAGGATATAATAAGGAAGTTCAACATCGCGGAGAGGGTGGGGAAGGGGGAGATAGACGAGGTTTGGCTTTGGGCTTTCCCCTATGCGGGGATGTGGGAGAGCACGATGGCGGGGAGGGGAGCCTACTGGTGTAATTCCCCACCGGTGCCAAACATAGATTGTTCCAAGATCTTCGTCATCATGGGCTTCAACTACGAAAGAGGGGTGGGGGAGATGTTGGAGGATTTCGGGCATAGGGTGGAATCGATAATGACGAAGGTCTACGGCAGTTGGGAGCCGAAGGAAACCCATGCTTGGAATAGGTTCACCCTCTACGATAAGGTGGCGCCCGGTAGGGCAGGTTGTGGTAATGTTCACTTCGCCCCCAATAGCGAGAGGGATTACGATTGGGGGAATAAGAGATATGTCTGGAGCACCTGCGACGATTGGCTTGATTATCCCAATCTGAAAGGAAGAAAAAGGTTGGTGAACTGCGAGGAATGGGGTAATGGCGATATCCGGCTTCATCATAAGTGGTGGCTGAAGCACCTCCCTCACAAGGAGGGAAGGGGGAAGGATGGGAAGTTGAACAATTGGTGGAAATATGTCGTCGATTTCAATAGATATCCCGAGAGCAGGTGAGGAATGTGAAGGTGGGCGTCATCTCCGATACCCATATACCTACCAGGGCGGGAAGCCTCCCCCAAAAGGTGAAGGAGATCTTTCAAGGGGTTGACCTCATCCTCCATGCGGGGGACCTGGAGGATATGTGGGTCATCTATGAATTGGAGGAGATAGCGCCGGTCAAGGCAGTGGTGGGGAATATGGACCCTTACGACTTGAGCGAGCACCTGCCAGCGAAGAGGATAGTGCAGGCGGGAGGGGTGAGGATAGGGTTGATCCACGGTTGGGGCGAGCCAAAGGGGTTGCCCCGCAGGGTGAGGGAGGCTTTCCTGGGGGAGAATGTGCAATGCATAGTCTTCGGACACTCCCATCAACCCTTCAACGAGATCGTGGAAGGGATCCTTCTCTTCAATCCCGGGAGCCCCACGGACACCATCTTCGCGCCCTATAAGTCGGTGGGCATCCTCCACATAGAGAAGGACATAAGAGGAGAGATAGTAAGGATAGATTGAGGAGGTAGGAAGATGAAGAGAGCCTTCTGGATTCTTCTGCTTTTGGGCATCGCCCTCGCCATTTGCCGGGCGCAGGATCCCCTCGAGGAGGGGGAGAAGTATCTCCGGGCGAGGGATTACGATAAAGCGATAGTTGCCTTCCAAAGCGCTTTGGGGAAAGTGAAGGAGGAGGATAAGGCAAGGGTTAACCTCCGGCTGGGGCAGTGCTATTTAGGGAAGAAGGACTATGATTCCGCCATAGATGTCCTCTCGGGGGTTATCTCTCAATCCAAGGAGGACGCCATCCTAGCTCCCGCCTACTTCAATAGGGGACTGGCTTACGAGGGGAAGGGATGGCTGAGGAGGGCGATGGACGATTTCCGCCAGGCGATAAAGAGGGCGAAGGAGGATAAGGCGCTTGCTCAAGAGGCGCAGAAGCACCTGGACGATTGCCAGAGCCTCTATAAGCGTTTCGAGGTGGAGGAGAATAGTTATCTTCAGAGGGTGGACATGCTGTTGGCAGGGGGAGATAAGGATGGGGCGGCGAACCTTCTGCGGGAGTTCGCTCGGCGTTGCGTGGAGTGGGGGGATATAGATAAGGCGATAGATTACGAGAAGGAGGCGATGGATTATTCCACCACGGAGGAGTTCAAGGCGGGAGGGTGGATGAATATAGGCTGGCGTTATGTGATGCTGAGGAATTACGAGGAGGCGGGGAAAGCCTTCAAGAAGGTGGTGGATGATTATCCTAAGAGCGAGTTCGCTCGGGAGGCTTTGCTCCGAGCGGGGGATATGTTCTCCAAGGCGGGGAAGAA
>CAYVMD010000089.1:0-2626 GCA_964452465.1 uncultured bacterium
CTCTCTGACTTTGCATCTCGCCTCCTTCAAACCCTTCTTATAGGTTTGGCTCTCCGAACCGAGCCAAAAGGGGGCGAGCCATACCTCCACCTTTAGCCCCAATTCCTCCTGCATCCTCCTTATCAATCCCTTGAAATCGGGAAACTTCTTCTCGCAGGGGATATAATCGCCGTATCTTCCATTGGGCCACCACCATTCCCCTTCCTCCTCCGTGTTCCACCCCGCATCTATGAGGAAGGTTCCGATTCCCACCTCCTTCGCTATCTTTGCGTTCTCCCAGATTATCCTCTCGTTGATGTTGTCCTCGTAAGGATACCAGGAACAGTAAACGGGCTCGTAAGCCCAAGAGGGGATGGGGTTGGGTCGATAGGTGAGGGAAGAATCGACGAAATCCGCATAGCGCTTTGCTACCTCGAACCAATAGAGGGAAGAGTTGGAAAGAAAGAGGGCATCCTCGTAACGAGTGGTCTTTATCTCCGCTTTTTCCAGGAACAATTTCCTCCCCTCCACGATATATCTTCCCTCCCCTCTGAAGGAAAGGTTCCCCTTGAGGAGGCATTCGTAAAGCTGGTCGCGAAAGCCTATGGTGAATCTGTTCACGCCGTCCCGCCGCAGGAGCATGAGGCAAGGTATGCCCCGGCTGGAGGCGGTTATATGCTGTACCTCCCAAGGAAGCCCGGGGTTATCCCAGGGAGCGAGGGGGTAAACGCGATGTATCTCGGTAAGAGGGAAACTGGCGTGGAAACCATAGGAATGAATGGTAAAGGGGGAGCCATCTTCCCTTTGGAGGGAGAAGGATAGCGAAAGGTCCCCCGCTTCCTTGCTCCTTTGGATTTGCAATATGTAGCCGTTGGAGACGAAGCGGGATTCCTCCTTCTCCTCCCACAGATCCGCCGGTGGTGTTAATTGAAAGAAGAGGGAGAGATCCACATCCTCGAAGGTTTTAACCTTTACTTCCCTCGACTTCTCTCCCCCCAGGGAAAAACCCGCGCCCAAGGAAAGGAAGACCATTATCCCCAAAAGCAAAGTGGGAAATTGCGCCGTTTCCGGCATCCTTTGTAAGAAGCCGAACAAATCCACCTTCCGCAACCTCCTCTCTTTGGAATTCCTCATTGCCTTTCGAGGCCTACACAGCCATAATGATAGCGCACCCCAGCATCCTTCGCAAAGAAAAGTTTGGGCGTGGGAGATTGGATAACCAAAAAGAGAAACGAGGTTTCCTTCTCCTCAGGCGGGAAGTTTACCTCCTTGGGATTGCCTCGATGCTTTCTCGAGAAAACCTGTCTCGGGAATTTCACCAGATAGCCCATCCCCCAGAAGATAAGAAAGCTCGTTCATCCCTCGTCCTTCGTTTCGTTTTCCTACTATGAAATCTTGGGGGAGGATTGCTCAAGGAAGGGGCGAAGTGGAAAGAAGGTATTTCTTCACCGAGACCGCGGATATCGTGCCATCCCCGCAGGCGGTCGTGATCTGCCTCACTTTTTTGGAGCGGACATCTCCAATGGCGAAGATGCCCGGATGAGAGGTCCGCATCTCCTCGTCGGTGAGGATATAGCCATCTTCGTCCATATCTACCATTCCTTTGAGGAAAGCAGTGTTGGGAAGGAATCCCACATAAACGAAGACCCCGGCAACGGGGATCTCCTTCTCCTCCCTCGTTTCCCTATCCTGGATGGTTATGGAACGGACGAAATCCTTTCCATTTATACTGGTGAGTCCATGATTAAGGAAAAAGCGCACCCTGTCCTTCTCTTGGAGCAACCTCTCCTGAAGGATCCTTTCCCCCGGGATATAAGGGAGAAATTCCACGAAGGTGACGGATTTGGCATATTTAAGGAGGAACTCCCCTTCCTGCAACCCCGAGTTTCCACATCCTATCACCGCTATATCCTTGTCCTTGAAGAAGGGAGCATCACAGAGGGCACAATAGGAAACCCCCCTCCCTCGAAATTCCTTCTCACCTGGAACGCCCAGCTCCTTGGGCACGCTTCCCGAAGCCACGACCAGGGAGCGCGAAAGATATTCTCCAGTTGTGGTTTGGACTTTGAAAACCTCTCCTTCCCTTCCCACCTTTTGCACTTCCTCGTATTCTCTGATAATAGTGCCAAACCTCTCCGCCTGCTCTCGAAACCTGCGAATAAGATCCGCTCCGCTTATCCCTTGGGGGAAGCCGGGGTAGTTCTCTATCCTCTCCGTAAGGGCGGGAAGCCCTCCACACATCGCCTTCTCCAAAAGAAGAGTGGAGAGTCTCTCCCTCGCAGTATAAATGGCGCAGGTTAGACCCGCCGGTCCTCCTCCTATTATTATCACATCGTAGATAACCTTCTCCATTTTTTCACCTTCTTTTTTAGGATTACATAAATTATAACCGAGAGCGAGATTTCTCTCCAAAATTCTCTCAGAGAGAGAAAAAAAGGGTTGACACTTAATCAGGGGTTGGTTAAACTATTTGCAAGACGACCGCAAGGTCGGGAAACTTTTTTGAAAGGAGGTATTCGCTCGGCTGTAAGGACGGCCGAGCGGGAAGTAAATGGCAAGAGGTAAAGTAAAGTGGTTCAACGAGAAGAAGGGGTATGGGTTCATCACGATGGACAACGGGGAGGATGTGTTCGTGCATTACACGGCG
>CAYVMD010000090.1:0-2548 GCA_964452465.1 uncultured bacterium
GCCTACCTCCCGCGAGGGAGGTGCGGGTGAAGGTGGGGGAGGGGAGGGGAAGGGCATTGGTGAAACTATCGGGGGATTGGAACGGCGATGGGCGTTGGCCAGGGGATTTCGACGATTGGGTGTTTTCCTTGGGAGAGGGGGGCGAATTTCGCTCTCCTTTGCCCCTCTATATCCAAGACTCGCTATCCCATGGCATTCCCCTCCGCTACCTCCAGTTGGCGGTGGAGGGTGGAGAGGGAAGTTATGCCATCTTCTCGGATATAGAATTCCTACCCTAAGGAGGCGAGCGGAATGGCAACATTATTGATCGGTTACGATGTGGAATCTCCCCAACCGGAGATAACCAGGAAATTTCTGGAGATTGCCAAAAAGGTGCATGATTCCCTTCGAGCTCCCTGTACCTTCTTCCTGGTGGGGAGGACATTGGAAATGGTGGGCGCGGAGCCCTTCCTCCCCTTCCGGGATAATCCTCTCTACGACATCCAACAGCATACCTATTCCCACCTCCTCCTCAAGACGGTCTATATAGACGATGGTGAGAAGATAATCCTGGTAAGGAGTGGGAGTTTGGAGGAGATCGAAGAGGATGTGGGGAAGGCGTCCCGCCTCCTCAAGGAGATGCTGGGAGTGGATTGTATAGGCTTAACCGGTCCTTGGGGCTATTACAGGGGGCTCTGCGATAGACCCGATATCCTGGAGATCCTCCACAAACTGGGGATAAGGTTCACCCGCACTTGGGCGAGGAACGAGAAGGACTATCAACCTACCCCCCTCGATGTTCAGCCCTTTTGGTATACCCACTCCGGCTTCCCCGATATCTTGGAATGTCCCGTGCAGGGCTATCAGGATGTCTATTGGTATCAGATCTTCGGAAGGGATATGGAGGGGTACAAGAAGCATTTGAGGGAATGCGTGGATTTAATAGCGGAGAGGGATTGGGTTTTGGGCTACGGTGCCCACGATTGGTCCGCTGTGGAGGATGAAGACTTGCCACAGATCTCCTATCTGATAGAATATGCCAGAAGCAAAGGAGTGGAAGTGAAATCCTACAAGCAATTTTACGAGGAGGCGAAAGCGAGATGCCGAAGTTAGCCATTCGGGGAGGAGAACCCCTAATAAAGGAAGAGATCGGCAGTAAATGGCCAATCTTCGGGGAAGAAGAACGGGAGGCACTCCTCGAGGTTTTGGAGAGTGGTAAATGGTGGTTCGGCGGTTGGGGCTGGGATTTCACTCAGGAGGGATATCACCAATCGAAGGTAGGGCAATTCGAACGCGCCTTCGCCGATTTCCAGGACGCAAGGTATGGGGTAGCGGTGTGTAATGGAACCGTTGCCATAGAGTGCGCCCTAAAGGCGGTGGGAGTAGAGGCGGGAGACGAGGTGATCCTCCCCGCCGCGACATTCATTGCCTCTGCCACGGCGATATTGAATGTGAACGCCATCCCCATCTTCGTGGATATAGATCCTCGCAACTACACCATCGATCCCTCAGCGGTGGAATCCGCCATCACCCCCCGCACCAGGGCTATCCTGCCCGTTGATGTGGGAGGGATGCCCTGCGATATGGATGCCCTCAGTGAGATAGCGAGGAAGCACAACATCTTTATCATCTCCGACTGTGCCCATTCCCATGGCTCTCAATGGAAGGGGAAGGGAACGGGAGCGTGGGGGGATGCAGGAACCTTCAGCTTCCAAATGGGGAAGACCCTCACCTGTGGGGAGGGGGGGATGATCCTGACCAATAGCGAGGATATATATGTCAAAGCCTTTGCCTATCATCACATCGGGCGCCTACCCGGGCGGGGATTCTACGAGCATTATCTCCCCGGCACCAACCTGAGGATGACGGAGTGGCAAGCGGCGATAGGGTTGGAGCAGTTGAAGCGATTCCCCCAGCAGGTGGAGGTGCGGGAGAAGAATGCCAATTATCTCCTAAGCCTTTTGGAAGAGATAGAAGGGGTGGAGCCGATCTATCGCGACCCCCGGGTGACGAGGTGGTCCTTCTATTATTGGCATTTCAAATTCCTGCCCGAGCGTTGGGATGGGATAACTCGGGATGTCTTCCTTCGGGCGCTCTCAGCGGAGGGGGTTCCCTGCTGGACGGGGCATGTGGAGCCATTATATAAGAGCCACCTGTTCCAGGAACTGAACTTCGGTAGGACGGGCTGTCCCGTCAAATGCCCCCTTTATGGTAAGGAAGTGAACTATAAGGATCTTTATCTGCCGGAGGTGGAGAGGATATCCGCCACGGAGGCCTGTGCCCTTCCTCATAGCCTCTTTCTTGGGCCTCCTTCCGATATGGAGAAGATCGCGGAAGCTATCCTGAAGATCTGGAAGAACCGGGATGAATTGCGGGATATAGAATAAATTTTTATTGACAAGGAAAAGGAGTTTGAGTATAATAAAAAAGAAATCCCAAATCTCTAAGGAAAGGAGGTGAGAGGAATGACTCGAGGGAAGAAAGGCTTTACGCTGATAGAGCTTCTCGTCGTCATAGCTATCATAGCCATTCTTGCCGCGATACTCTTCCCAGTATTCAGCCGAGCAAG
>CAYVMD010000091.1:0-2520 GCA_964452465.1 uncultured bacterium
CTTCTCTCAAGCAATTCATCGATGGGAATCTTCTGCAATTCCCCCAGATGGCGCAGGATCGCTTCTTTGAGAAGATTGGCGCTCTCCTCCCAATTCCTATGTGCTCCTCCCTTGGGCTCGGGCACTATCTCCTCCACCACCCCCAATTTCTGAAGGTCTTGGGCGGTTAATTTCAAGGCTTCTCCTGCCTCAGGAGCCCGCTTGGAATCCCGCCAGATGATCGCTGCGCAGGATTCGGGAGCGATAACGGAGTAATAGGCGTTCTCCAACATCAGTATCCTGTCGCCCAGACCTATACCTATCGCTCCTCCAGATCCCCCTTCCCCGATCACGCAAATAAGTATCTGCGTCTTCAATCTGGACATCTCCAGAAGGTTCCGGGCGATCGCTTGGGCGATTCCCCTTTCCTCTGCCTCGGTGAGGCAGGCAGCGCCGGGGGTATCGAGGAAGGTGATGACGGGGAAGCCGAACCTTTCCGCCAATTTCATCAGCCTTAACGCTTTATGGTAGCCCTCCGGGCGGGCGGAACCGAAGTTGCGCCACTGGCGTTCCTTGGTTGTGCGCCCCTTCTGATGCCCGATGAAAACAACCGTTTGACCCGCGAGGCTTGCCAATCCTCCTACTATCGCGGGGTCATCCCCCATTAAGCGGTCGCCATGGAGCTCCAGGAACTCGTCGAATATCAATTGAGCGTAATCGAGGGTGTAGGGGCGGAGGGGGTGGCGGGCTATTTGCACCTTCTGCCAGCGCGTAAGATGCTCGTATGCCTTCATCGTCAATTCCTCCGCCTTTTCCCGCAAACTCTCTATTTCCTTGCTCCTATCCTGCTTGCTTTTCCTCGCTAATCTCTCCAATTCCTCCAATTTTAGCAGGACTTCTGCTATGGGGCGTTCGAAATCGGGAAGGAGGGGAAGATCGGAGGGGGAAAGGGAAGGAGGGGTGAAGGGCACCTTCTCCTTAGGTTGAGAGCGATTGAGAAATAAGCGGAGGAGTTTAGCGATCGTCGCTTTGAGCTCCCTTCTGTGGACGACCATGTCCAAAAAACCATGCTGGTATTGGAACTCGGAGGATTGGAAACCAGGGGGAAGCTTGATGCGAAGGGTTTGTTCTATCACCCGGGGGCCGGTGAAGCCTATAAGAGCACCTGGTTCGGCAAGATTAACATCGCCGAGGGAAGCGAAGGAGGCAAGGACCCCTGCCATGGTGGGATTGGTGAGGACCGCTATATAAGGGCACCTTGCCTCTTGGAGCTTCCCCACCGCGGAGGCGGTTTTCGCCATCTGCATGAGGGAGATTATCCCCTCCTGCATCCTCGCTCCGCCCCCCGAACCGGATATCATCACTACCGGCAACTTCTCCTCGCTCGCCATCTCGAATGCTCTCTTAACCTTCTCCCCCAGAACCTCCCCCATGCTCCCTCCGAAGAAGGAGAAGTCGGTGATTATGAGAACGCATTTTATGCCTTCTATATAGGATACCCCATAAATGGCGGAATCCTTCAGACCTGTTTTCGCCTGCGCTTCCCTCAGTTTCTCCTTATATTGGGGGAAATTGAGGGGATCGGAGGTTACGAGATCGGCATCCTTTTCCTGGAGGTACCCCTCATCCGCTATATATTCCAACCTCTCCCGGGCGGAGAGGAGGAAATGGTAATTGCAACGGGGACATACCTTGAAATTCTTGAGTACCTCGGAGGAAGCGAGAATTCTCTTACATTGGGGGCACTTCAAGAACAAATCGGGCGGCAACCTCTCAAATAATCTTGACATTATCTCCACCTCTTCCTATCATTCTAAAGCATATATGAGCATAGAGGAAATAAGAAAAAAGATAGACGAGATAGACGAGAAGATATTGGATCTCCTTAACCAGCGCGCACAGTTGGCTAAGGAAATAAGCAAATTTAAAAAAGGGGAGGTCTTAGACCCTGCGAGGGAGGAGACCGTCATAAGGCGACTCCTTTCCTTGAACAAAGGTTTAATCTCCTCGGAGGATATAGCATTTTTGTTCAGGGAAATTATATCCATTTGCCGGAAGTTGGAAAAGCCACTCAGGGTCGCCTATTGGGGACCAGCAGGGACCTTCACCCACCTCGCTGCTCTGAAGAGGTTTGGCTCCTCTGCGGAGTATATCCCCCGTGATAATTTGGAGGATGTTTTCCTCGAAGTGGAGAAGAAGAGGGCAGATGTGGGGTTAGTGCCGGTGGAGAACACCACCGACGGGGTGGTGGCGAGGACGCTCGATCTCTTTCAGGAGATAGAGGGATTGAAGATCTGCGGGGAGACGATCCTCCGCATCACCCATCTTCTCCTTTCGAAGGCTACAGAGATAGACAAGATAAAGAGGGTATATTCCGTGCCTCAGGCTTTGGGGCAATGCAGGAGATGGTTAAGGGAGAACCTTCCAAGGGTGGAGATAATAGAGACTCCGACGACCGCTAAGGCAGCTCTCATTTGTCAGGACGATGAAGAGGGGGCGGCGATTGGGAGCGAGGCGGCGAAGGAGATCTATGGTTTAAAT
>CAYVMD010000092.1:0-2517 GCA_964452465.1 uncultured bacterium
GCATCTCCAAATGGCTGAGCGGGTTAAGGAGCATCTGATGCTGGTGCTGTCCATGGATATCGACGAGGAGGCTACCCAACTCGCTCAAAAGTTGGAGGGGGACCATCCTGCCCATGATGCGGGCACTACTTCGCCCCTTAGAGAAATGACGGGTTATCGTCACTATATCCTCCACACTGAACCCCATTTCCTCGAGAAAAGCATAAGCGGGAAAAGAAGGGGATAGCTCCAAGACCCCCTCTATTATCGTCTCCTCCCCCGAAAGCATAACGAGATCGACTTTTCCTCCTACCAGAGCATTGAGCGCATCCACGACGATGGACTTACCCGCCCCCGTTTCTCCCGTCAGAACATTGAAGCCTTTCCCCAAGGGAACCCTTGCTTCCTTCAGGATGGCGAAATTCTTTATATAAATCTCCCTCAGCAATTTAAACTCCCCCTTTCCTCTCCCCCCAACGGAGCAAAGTCCGTATTTTTTGATAGAAGGAATGCTTGCTCGAAAGGACGAATCTCGCATAGAAGGGCGCCTTTTTCACCACTACGGTTTCCTCCGTTATGGGTTCTCCCTCCTGCCCATCCACGGTTAGAAAAGCGGATTCCCCCTCGCGAGGGCGCAACCTAAGGGAGATCTCCTCGTCGGGTTTTAGCACGAGGGAACGAGCACTTAGGGTATGAGGGCAAATGGGGGTGAGGATGGGGAGCTCCACCGCAGGATCCACGATGGCCCCTCCTGCGGAGAGGGAATAAGCGGTGGAACCAGTGGGCGTAGCGATGATCACCCCATCCGCAGGATAGGTGGCGAGCAATTTTCCTCCCACAAAGGTCTCTATGTGTAGGAGGCGGGAAAGTCCCCCCTTGCTGAGGACTACATCGTTGAGGGCATAGAAGGTCCTATCCCCCACCCTCGCCTCCAACATCATCCTGTCCTCTATGGGTAATTTGCCCACCAAGAAATCCTCTATCGCCCTTAGGGCTTCCTTGGGCGAGAACTCGGTGAGGAAGCCGAATTTCCCCATATTCACCCCCATCATGGGACACCCTTTAGGGGCGCAATAATGGCTCGCCTGGAGGAGCGTTCCGTCCCCGCCAACAACGACCATCAGATCCGCCTCCCCCATTTTACTCCTTGGCTTTCCCAACTGGGGGAGTTTCAAAAGTCGGGATACTTCCTCCTCAAGTTGCACCTCCTCACCTTGCTTAGCGAGGTAAAGAGCGAGGACCCTTCCGATTCTGAGGGCTCTCTTTTTATCCCTCGAGAGCCAGATGGATATGCGCCTCATTTCTTTTTCCCCGCTGGAGGGGATGTCTTCTTCTCTTGAGGGGAAGAGGGGAGGCTTTTTTGCAACCGTTCCAGGTTAGCGAGTGCCTCCTTAAAGGAAGGGTCCGCTTGATGGGCTAATTGGTAATGCTTCAGGGCATTGGGCAGATCCCCCATCTTCTCATAGAGGACCCCTAGATTGTTGTAGGCATAAGCGAAATTTGGCTTCAGGTTTATCGCCTTTTCATAGGCGGATATGGCTTCCTCGAATTTCCCTAACCTATCCAGGCATAACCCAAGGTTATTATAAGCGGAAGGATTGTCCGGCTGGAGGGCGATCACCTCTTTGTATTCCGCCTCAGCGGAGGAGTAATCGCCCTGGGCGAAGAATATATCGCCCAAAAGGAAATGCGCCTCCACCATATTCTTGTCCAACTCCAAAGCCTTTCTTAAGCTATCCACCGCCTCCTTCCACTGCTTCTTCCCCCTCCAAATAAGTGCCATATTGTAATAGGCAAGAGGAGAGTGGGGATTGACCTTCAGAGCTTTTTGGAGGTAGGAGAGAGCCTCGTCCAGTTTGTCCTCCTTGTAGAGCACCACCGCCAGATTATTAAGGACCTCGTAGTTAGAGGGAGAAATCTCTAAAGCCCTCTTGTAAGCCCCCTCTGCAGAGGGGAAGTCACCCTTTTTGGAGTAAGCCATCCCTAAAAGGTAGTAGGGATAGTAATCGTTGGAAGGGGCAATCCCCTTGAGGAGATTTATCGCCTGGTCCCATTCCTCCATATCCAGGAGGAACTCAGCAAGGATAAGGGATAACTGGTAATCGGATGTAGCGGAGGGCATAGCTTTGGAAAGCACTTCCTTAGCTCCTTTCTTGTCTCCTTTCTCCCAGAGGCAAAGGGCGAGGTTGAGACAAAAGGAGGGCTGAGGACGTAGGGAAATGGCGGTTTGGAATTCTTTTATCGCCTCCTCAATCCTTCCCTTCTTCTTCAATGCCACTCCTAAATTGTTGTGATAGAAGGGGTTGTCCTTTTCCTGCTTCACGGCGGTTTGGAAGGCGCTTATCGCTTCGTCCAGATCCCCCCTCTGAAGGTAGGCATTGCCGAGGTTGTAGAAGGCATCGGCTAAGGAAGGCTTCACTTCTACCGCTTTGCGATAGGCTTCTATTGCCTTGTCCACCTCACCCAGGGTGAAGTAGATGCTTCCTAAGTTGTTCCAGGTCTCAGCAAGGCGAGGGTTAAGGGCGACCGCCTTCTTTA
>CAYVMD010000093.1:0-2402 GCA_964452465.1 uncultured bacterium
ACGATCATGGGGGTGGAAACGAACTGCATGCAGTTCTATCCGGAAGCCTCCCGATATGAAGCCGAAGTGCATCGGGATATCTATAGGAGGAGGAATGGCAAGGTGAGGCTATTTACTTTGCGAGGGGCAGGCTTTGGCTATAGAATAGGGGAGATAGGGCGTCCCTTGCCGGAGCCCGCTTTGGTTATATCTTTGTAGAAAGGAGGAGGTTTCTGTGCGATCTCTGAGAATTTTGCTCCTGTCCGTTTTTGCCCTATCTTTATACGCGCAGGGGCAGGGGGTCATTAAGATCTATGAGGGGAAACATTGGATTTGGTTCGCCCAGGAGGATCAGTATGAGAGATATAAGGAGGACATAAAGGGATTTTACCAATATGGCGATAAAGCCTTCGAATATCTCTGCGAGGCGTGGGGATTAAAACCTCCCAAGGAGAAATATTACCTCCTCGTGTGGCCCAAGACCGGTGGAGGGTTCGCCACGGGCGATATTGGTGAGATCCACTCTGTGATCGGAGAGCCTGCCCCCGGCATAGGTGTTTCCTACGATGCCTTCTTCAATGTGGCTTACGGTATCAAAGGCTATTGGGGCTATGTCCTCATAACCCATGAGATGGTAAACCTCTTCACTGGGCAAATAGTGAGCGGAGGTTGGCCGGTCGATTGGTGGGCAGACCATCGTAGTCCCTTCCCTCTCATGACCGCTGTGCAGATAGAGTATGTCCTCGTGCCCCAGGTAGCCATACATCATGCGGAGCAGATGAGCGATCCTTTATGCCAGTTTTTCCTCCGACTCAAGGATCAATACGGTTGGGCCCTTTTCCGCAAGGCGTTTAAGATCGCAGTGGAGGATGGAATAAATTGGGACCGCATAGGGGAGAACCCCTCTCCTCTGCGCACCAACTATGTATGTGCCTATCTCCAGGTCTCTGCGCCAGAGGATCTAACCCCTTACTTTCAGAAGGCGGTTCCCAACTTCGACGCTAAGATGATGAGGGAGATAATAAAAGCGAGGGAGAAATGGACCTCCCTTCCCCCGAATAGCCTCCAACGGCAGAGATTAAGGGAGGCTTTCCTCAAGGGCGATTACACCGCCGTCCTCCGTGCTAAATGAGATTATCCGACACCTTCCAGGGAGTCCCAAGACATATCTATCCGCGAAGATTTCTGCTTCGTTTTAAACGCTTAACTTCCTCACCTTCAATTTATCGAGGTGCATCTCCCCCACTTTTAGCTCATGGGCGTATCTTATGGGTGGTATGTCCGTCCCCTTCAGTCCAAAGATGGGGACGCACCCGGGTGGCGAAATCAGCGATTCATTTGAAGATGTTAGTCCTGTGCCAATAACCTCTACCCCAATTTGTTTCCATTTGATTCCTCAGCCGAGCGTTACACCGGTAGCGGGCATCACTTTAGCAAGGGGTATATTGATGTAGCAATCCGCATTCAGGATGACTTCGGCTACCTCGTTTTCCCTTAAAACCTTTCCCTTAGGGATGCTCACCTGCTTAAAGATTTTTCTATCCGAAAGGGCGAGGACCTCTCCTCCCGCTTTGCGAGTCGCTTCCTCCATACTGCTCATCTTAAAAGTGACCTCGGGAAGTCCAGAGCGCTTAGCAACTATTATCCTCTTTGCTCCTGCTCGCTCGTAAATTTTCACCACGGCCTCTATTATCTCGGGAGGAGGGTTAGCACCAACATCAGGAGTGCGGTCGAAGGCGGCGTTGGGTTTTATCACTACGGTGGAACCGTTCCTCACAAACCTCTTCAGCCCTCCTATCTCCGCCAATCCCTTCTCCAACGCCCTTCCTGCATCCCTTCCCTGCACACCTACACCAGATGGGGATAGGAAGGGGTAGCTGCGAGTCCTTCACTTAAAATTTCCCGCAAACCAAGCATTCTGATGCCTGCTACTCCTAATCTCTTCAGGAATTCCCTTTTTGTTATCTTCATCAGCGTCAACCTCCTACAATAAACCCTTGCACCATAAGCCTTTTTTAGGCTGATGCTGACGCAATGGTAGCACAACCTAATTCTCTCATAAACGCGGTGCGTTTCCTCAAAAATAATTTATTCAAACGGAAAGAACCAAAAGTCTCTTCTTCCCATCCCGCCCTCTGGAGGCGGGAGGAAGGGTCCCCTGATCGAAGAGAAGGCAACCGTCTTACAGGTCCTCTCCTATCCACCTACCCTGCCTTTGAGCTGAGCGGTCTTGCCTGAGGGAACAAATCGTGCCTTTAAGACACAATTGGCGTGGGAAAAGGGTTGATTTCTGGATGTTTCATAGAGAAGATAGTGCCCTCTCCAGAAGGAGAGGTAAACGGCTTTCCCTAATCACTAAAAACCTTGGAGCAGTTCCAGCATGGCTCGGTCGAGTTGGTGCCCCCGCCAATTTTCGTAGACAA
>CAYVMD010000094.1:0-2137 GCA_964452465.1 uncultured bacterium
CGCTAATGCAGCTCTGATTTGTCAGGACGAAGAAGAGGGGGCGGCGATTGGGAGCGAGGCGGCGAAGGAGATCTATGGTTTAAATGTACTTGCCGAGGGCATAGAGGATTACCCCAATAATAGCACTCGTTTTTTGGTAATAGGACATTCTACCCCTCCTCCTACAGGGAAGGACAAAACTACGATAATTTTCGCCGTCAAGCACAAGGCGGGTGCCCTTTACAGTGCCCTCTCCGCCTTCGATAAATACGACATAAACCTCACCATGCTAACCTCTCGTCCTTCCCGTCGCACCTCTTGGGAATATGTCTTCTTCGCCGATTTCCAGGGGCATATCGAGGAAGAGCGAGTGAAGAAGGCGCTAGCCAGGTTAGCGGAGGATACATTGTTCATAAAGGTTCTTGGGTCCTATCCCGAGGCGGTTCCCTGATCCTCTTCTCTCTTTTCTATCTTAACCCTGGTTATCCTCCTGCCTTTTTTCTTTACCACCGTCAAAATGAGGGAATCGTATTCTACAGATTCTCCCTCTTCAGGCACCTTCCCAAGGAGAGCGTAAACCAACCCTCCGATCGTATCCACCTCTTCCTCCTCCGGAAGGGAGAGGGAAAGTTCCTCGTTCACATCCTCTATTTTCATTCGCGCATCGACGATATAGGTAGTGTCGTCTATCTTTTGGATGCCCTCTCTTTCTCTGTCGTATTCGTCCTCTATCTCTCCTACTATCTCTTCCAGGATATCCTCTAAGGTAACGATCCCTGCAGTTCCGCCATATTCATCGACCACGATCGCCATCTGCGTCTTATTCATTTGCATTTCCCGTAATAATTCGTCTATCTTTTTCGATTCCGGGACGAAATAGGCGGGGCGCATGATCCTACGAACGGGGATATTCCCCTTGCCCTCCTTATACCTGCGGATGGCATCCTTGGCATGCACTATGCCGATCACATTATCCAGGCTCTCCTTATAGACCGGCAGGCGCGAGAAACCGGTCTTCGAAATTGTATCCAAGACCTCCTTCACGCTTTGGTTTGCCTCTACCGCCACCACATCTATGCGGGGCACCATGATCTCTTTGGCGGTTGTGTCGGTGAACTCGAAGATGGAAGAGATCATCTCCTTCTCCTCTTCCTCTATGCTTCCCTCCTTGGAGCCCCGTTCCAAAAGCACCTTTATCTCCTCCTCGGTTATTGAGGAAAGGGAGGAACCTTTCCCTCCAAGGAAGGTGGTAATCCTTCCGCTCACGATGCCTAATGCCCTCACTACAGGATAGGTAAGGAGATAGAGGAACCGCAATATCCTGGCGAAGCGAAGGGATAGGCTCTCTGCTTTGCGAAGGGCGAGGTTCTTGGGCACAAGTTCTCCGAAAAGGACGAGAAGAAGCGTCATCATCAGGGAACCAAGGAGGGCGGAGATCTCTTCTTTGCCTTCCCCCATGATGGGTTTTAGGACCTGGATGGAAAGCAAGGTAGCAACCGCGCCACCACCGACGCTTAGAAGGGTGACCCAAATCTGAAGACAGGCGAAGAAATCCTCCGGTTTGTTGAGCATCTCCCTGATGATCCTTGCTCTCTCGTCCTTCTCCTCCAACTCCAAAAGCTTACTCCAGCGTAGCGAGATCACCCCAATCTCACTCGCCGCCAGCACCCCGTTAAAAGAAATAATGATTACCACTAAAAGCCAGATACCTAAACTTGAATCGTCCAAAGCATCACACTCCTTTTGTTTATTAATAATTTTAACACGGAAAACCGAGTTAAACAAGATACGCACTTTCCCCTTTTTCCAGGGAAGAAGGAGAAAAGAACGGCATCCCGAAGCAATTGAATATATCAAAGTTGGAGTGCTTGTTTCAGAAAGACAAGGATTGAAAGGGTGGAATCTCCCTCCCCGTCAACGGGGAGGGTTGGGGTGGGGTTGAAACGCTTTTTCCAGAAAAAGAGGATAAGGGAGGCATTTGAGGCTGTAATCCGCACCGTAGTGTGAGTCCGATGGGTTATGGAATCCTACAAAATATTGACAGATTTTTGAATAGTGTCTATAATAGAAGTGAGGATGTGCAGGAGTGGAGAAGAGAATGGTGTGGAGAAGACAGGAGTGCCGTGAAATAACGGATAAGGCGCTTTTTAACTGGGAA
>CAYVMD010000095.1:0-2044 GCA_964452465.1 uncultured bacterium
TATTTCCTTTCCGCTGTCCTTTTAACCTCTTTGCCCAAAAGATATACTATCCTCTCGGCGAACTCCTTCGCTTCCTCCTTCTGTCCAAGAAGATCCTCCCCCTGCGTCAACAGGCTGATCTCATAGTAGCGATATCCCCTTAATTCCCCAAATCCTATATGGAAGACGCCTTCGAGTTCCGTTTCCTTCAATTCCACCCCTTGGATATCGGGAAACCAAAGCGTCCTCCTACCAAGGGGATATCCAAAGATGTGGGAGGCGAAAACAACGGCGCCCATTAATTTATCTATAGTTATCGTCCCGCCATGACCGCCCAGGATTATACCGGCAAGGCTTAAGAAGCAACCGAAGATCAAGGTGGGGATAGAAGGGAGATTAGGGAAGCTCACCCTTTGAAACAACATATGTATGAGGCTACACCTGCGGAAACAAGGGTCTGAGCCCACATACCCAATACCCCCTTCGTCCCAATAACGATGTAGCTTCCCCTCTGCCGGGCTACCTTGTAAGATCAAGAGAGCTCGCTCTTCCTAATTTGTTAAAGAAGGGAGACTCCCTTCCTCCTTTGCCCCTATTAGTATATGTTTTTTCTCAAAACTTATACTTTCTTTTACAAGGCTGATCGGTTAAGGCTCTATCCTACTCCCCAGAAGTTCCAGGAACTTCCGCATCCATTCCGGGTGAGCTGGCCAGGCAGGAGCGGTGACGAGATTGCCATCCACACAGGCGTTGGTGAAGGTTTCATTGGGCTCCACCCATTTGGCACCTGCCTTCTCCACCTCCGGCTTTATAGCGGGATAGGCACAACAGAGTTTGCCCTCCAAAACGCCGGCTGCGGAGAGAACTTGGGGACCGTGGCAGATGGCGGCGATTGGTTTATTCGCCTTGGCGAAGTGGCGAACTATGGTTATGACCTTCTCGTTGAGGCGAATGTATTCGGGGGCACGTCCACCCGGAATGACGAGGGCATCGTAGTCCTCCGGATTGATGGCAGCGAAGGTTGCGTTGAGGCGGAAGTTGTGTCCGCGCTTCTCGCTGTAGGTCTGCTCCCCTTCGAAATCATGGATTGCGGTAGCGACTAAATCCCCTGCCTTCTTATCGGGGCAGACCACATCCACCTTGTGCCCCACCATGGTTAGGATCTGAAAGGGAACCATCACCTCGTAATCCTCCACGAAATCGCCCACTAACATGAGGATCTTCTTCGCTGACATCCTCTCACCTCCTTTCTACCTTGGATTAGGAAGATGGTCGGGGCGCCGGGACTTGAACCCGGGACCCCTGGCCCCCCATGCCAGTGCGCTTCCACTGCGCCACGCCCCGACCATCTTTATTATATCCTCCCCTTTCTTCCTGGACAAGTCCTTTTAAACCTTCCCAAAAAATTTTCGCCGACCCCCTTGACTATCCCTCCTTCGGTGTTATCATTTCAGAAATAGTAACACCAAGGAGGGATCGCTTTGAGAAAAGGTTTCACGCTCATAGAACTGCTGGTAGTGATAGCGATAATCGCTATCCTCGCTTCCATCCTCTTCCCTGTGTTCAGTAAGGCAAGGGAAAAGGCAAGATCGATAACCTGCGTCAGCAATATGAGGCAAGTGGGTCTGGCGGTCCGGATGTACCTGCAAGACTGGGATGACCGCTTCCCTCCTGCCTCTCAATGGAAGACCCGCCTCCAACCCTACATGAAGAGCACGGACCTCTTCAAATGTCCAAGCCGACCCCAGCTTCCCTGGTACTATGGACACGGCTACAACCTCGGCTACTTTGGCGTTTATCCCCCCGCCTATGGCTTTATTGAATACACTGGCACGCCTCTTCCCAATCCCAATGCCCCAGGGGTAAGCGAGGCTTCGGTGGTATCCCCCTCAATAAAGATCTTCGCCGTGGAATGGGACAGGTGCAACGCCGGACCCCCCTGCGGTCCCGTTGGTCTCTTTCATGGGGGAGCCACCTCCTATTGGGCGGTCTGCTGCATCCACAATGGGGGTTCCAATGCCCTTTTCGCCGATCGACATGTTAGGTGGATGCGCCCCGAGCAGTA
>CAYVMD010000096.1:0-1946 GCA_964452465.1 uncultured bacterium
TGGAGGCTGTGCGGTGGGAAAGGGTAAGGGGGAGATCATCGAGCCCCTAAATTTCCTCCCTCCCTTTTCCTTCCTGCTTCTCATTCCTCCCTTTTCCCTCTCCACTGCCCTCGTCTATTCCCGTCTTTCCTCTCCCTATCCTCCCTCCACATTAAAGGAGTTCCTTGGGATTCTGCGAAGAGGGGATATGGAGGGCATAGCCACGGTGCTTCGCAACGATCTTGAACAACCTGCCTTTTCCCTATGCCCCGAATTGGCGGAGGTTAAGAGGGAGATGATGGCGAAGGGATATCCCACCCTGATGACCGGGAGCGGTTCCGCCCTTTTTTCTATTTTTAGAGACGAAGTGCCTCGCTTCGAGAGGGAAGGGTGGAGGACGGTGATTGTAAATCCCACCTCCTGGGTGGTAAAATGGGAAATATGAGGTGATAAAAATGGAGGCTATCGTTTTGGCAGGAGGAAAAGAGAAGAAGGCTCTAATGGAGTTGAATGGCAAGCCTCTATTATCCTATGTGATTTCCGCCCTCCTCGACTCTCGGCATATAGACAGGATCATCGTCGTGGGGGACGACCTTCCTTTACCTCCGGAGGTTATCTCGGTTTCTGAAGGAAAGGATTTCGTGGACAATCTCCTGCGGGGGATGGAAAGGTGCGAGGGGAAATATGTCCTCGTCTGTTCCGCCGATCTCCCCTTCCTCGCTGGGTCCGCGGTGGATAAATTCATAGAGAAGGCTTTGCCCGAGAAAGCGGTTTTTGCCTATCCCATAGTTTCCAAGGAGGTTTGCGACGAGAAGGCGCCCCAAATGGATAAGACCTATATCTCCTTGAAGGAGGGGCGCTATACCGGTGGGAATGTGGTGATACTGGAGAGGGAATTCGTCCTGAATAATAGGGATGTTATAAGGAAGGCATACGAAGCGCGCAAGAGCCCGTTGAAATTGGCTTCCTTTTTGGGCTTGGGATTCCTATTTCGTTTCCTCCTCCAGCAGATCGGGCTTCCCTTTCTTCCCCTTGCCATCATAGAGAAGACGATGAGCAGAGCTTTCGGGGGCAAGATAAAGGCGATCCCGGTGGATTATCCCCATCTCTCCGCCGATGTGGATGATGAAAAGGATCTCCGCTGGGTGGAGAGCCATTTGAAGGAAGGAATCTCTTTTTGAGGAAAGCGGGACCACCTTTCCTTCCTCTGATATTAGAAAGCGCCGTTCTCCTCGGAGCCTACAGGGTGGAGATCTCCCCTTCCATCAAGATGGGCAGGGTTATAGCCTACACCGAGAGGGGAAGCAGGGAGTTCATGAGGCTCTCTCCCTCCTATTACCTTTCCCTCCTCCAGGAAGTGGAGGATTATATGGAGAAGGGGATAAAGGAGATAGAGGTTAGAGGGCGAACCCTTCGTTTCTCCCTTTCCTTCTTCCCCTCCGATGAGGGGGATAAGGTGATAATAAGTTTCCCCAAATGAACCCTTACTCCTCCAGTAGGTTGACCTCCTCCCACTGCAGGGAAGGGGTTAGTTTCAGGGTCTTTATCTCGCAGGGTTGAAGCCATCCTTCCCACAACGCGTGGGGCTCCAGGAGTTCTATCCTGCCTGATACCTTCCTTCCCCTGCTCTCCCAGAGGCGGGCGATCACTTCGCTACTTCGTTCCGCCCTCTTCAAAGCGGAGAGGATAACGCCCTCCCCCTCCACTTTCAATAAGGAGAAGTAGGGAGGGTGATCCCCTCCATGGTTATGCTCCCTCATGATGTAGAGGGGATTGTTCAACTCCTCTGCCCTTTCCACTACCATTCCCTCCCGCCAATTTCCATTGTGGGGGAGGAGGCGGAGGACGAACCTATGGATCCCCTGATCCATATAGAGATAATCCACGCCCTCATCCAATGAATGAGGGACATGATGGGCATAGACGGGACTCCTCACGATGCTGAGCCTCATTTCCCCCTCCATGAC